>JAFRST010000029.1 GCA_017427465.1 Clostridiales bacterium
ACCACTAAACTATATCTTGCTTCGGCGCGCTGTTCCAGCCCGATCGCGATCGGGCTGGAACAAACATTCATTGCAAAAGTAAACCTAAAGCTTTTTGTGTTATTCAGTTGTCAAAGTTCAGTTTTAGTTTTTCAATCAAAGCTCTGATTATCTGAATTTTAACAAGACGTTTGTTCCATTAATGGGACTAAGCGCTCAACGCAAATGCAAATGGGGTTCAACGTGGGATTCAAATGGGATTGAGTTGACTGGGATTATATTACCCTTTCATCAATATTCCGTTTTTCTAGTAAAGGGCAATAAATCTGGCTCGATCTGTAACCGTTTTGGGACAGATCGGGCCTTTTTTTATTACATTTTCAATTTTCCGCCAAAAACACCCCTGACAAAACGGCTTCTCAGTTCAGTAAAGGTGAAGAGAGATTTTTTCACTCTTCACCGGACCTTGACAACTGAATATTACCAAGCCGTAAGGAACGTTACTTGTACCGGAGTTAAAATTCCAAGCCAAGTTGACTTCGACCGCGCGAAGACCTTCTTCAGAAGAGAGCGATAACGGGGATAAGTCAGAATCGGGATTGCACCCCGAGGGAGGCGATGACAGGTACAAAGTGATAATGATACTTCTGCGTAGTCACAGGCTGAGCGTTGAAGCGGGATTTGTCCTCCCGTGAGCCGTCGCACCCAATGAGCGCAGCGGGGCAGAAAGCCACCGGGGTGAGAGTCCCATGATCTCGTAGTTAGCAATGCGAGAGCCTTAAGGTTTTTATAAACACTATTTCTCTAAAACTAAAAAGGAGGAAAAAGCATTGGAAGACAAATGCAAAGTGATTGCCATCGCCAACCAAAAAGGCGGCGTTGGGAAAACAACCACTGCAGTCAACCTAGGAGTCGCATTAGCGCGTAGAGGATTAAGTGTCTTGATCATCGATTCCGATCCGCAGAATTCCTGTACTCGGTGTTGTAAGATCAACGATCCCGACTCGCTAGATGTAACTCTTTCAGAGCTTATGTCATATGAGATGACTGGAGAAGATAAGGATTATATATTAATTAATAATGCTATAAAGCAGTTCGAGAACATCGACCTTATCCCATCCAACATCAGCTTATCTGGTACAGAAACAGCTCTATTTAATTGCATGAGTCGTGAATCAGTGCTGAAAAGAACCATTGAGCCTTTCAGGAAGAGTTACGATATCATCCTGATTGACTGTATGCCCTCACTTGGAATGATGACCATCAACGCTCTAGTCGCTGCTGATTCGGTCATTATCCCCTGTGAACCGTCTTTCCTATCAGTTAAGGGTTTGGATCTCTTGCTTCATTCAATAGCAAAGATAAAAAGACAGATTAACCCTTCACTTCAGATTGACGGCGTACTCATGACAATGGTCGATTCCAGAACCATCAACGCCAGAGAGATCACAAACGCCTTACGTGAGGCTGTGGGGCTAAATATTAATGTATTTAATACAGAGATCCCCCGGTCTGTAAGAGCTACTGAATGTCCGAATGTTGGAAAAAGCATATTCGGACACGATCCCGATGGTAAGGTGGCAACGGCTTATGCAGAATTGGCTAAGGAGGTGATCGGCCTTGAGAGAAAAGCCCAAGTTAGACCTAGGCCTCACGGCTTACGATGATCTCTTTAAAAACGAGCAGGAACTTGCAGAAAGCAAGCTCCCAAAGATTTACGATATTCCCATAGGGCTTATCGATGATTTCCCTGATCACCCGTTCAAGTACTGCGCCTGTTATTGAACTTACAGTTGATAACATATTACTTTCCCTTCCCCGCTATCTTCTCAGGATCGGCGCCTTCATTCAGAATGAACGCATCAGCAGCTTTATTGATCATTTCCATCATCTCTTTATCAGTTCCCTTGAGAACCCCTGTCGCAAGCATCGTCGCAATGCCGTGTGAATAAATGATGGTATTCCTCACAAAACGGATCACCTGCTCCTCATTAAGTCCGGTCTGCTCTGCGATCATGGCGATCATCTCTTTATTTTTAGCCCTGCCAATATCCTTAAGGTTATAGGGCCTGCCCATAGGGCTCTCGCCCAGATAAAGGAACTTAAAAAGATTCGGTTCCTTGAGCGCCATCTTCACATAGGACCTGCCCAGGAATTCAAAGCTCTCAAGTTTGTTCTCATAACTTGAAGCAGCCTTCTTCGCGGCATAAGCCATCGCATATTCAGAGAGGGCCCGCCTTAGTCCGGTCATGTTCTCGAAATGCCATACAATAGGCTGAGTCGAACACCCGATCTCAGATGCCAGTGTCTTAACATTGACCGATGCATAGCCGTCCCTGATGAGCATCTTCAACGCTGCTTTCAAAATAACTTCTCTTGATATAGTAGTTTTACGCGCCATAGGAGTCACTTTCCATAAACAAAATTATATAATCCTGTTTATATTATACAGCGAATCAAAAACTGTCAACACCCGAGGATGGGCAGAATCAAGTCTCAACCTTGTCTTTGGATTTGAGCTTATCGAGGATTAAACGCTTTATAAGGTATGCCAATACTACAGCAAGCGCAAAGTAGATAATGGGCACGATAACGAAGCATTTTTCGGGCAGCTTGATTACTTAACAAAAGCAATGTAGGTACTGCCACTATTACTGCCCCAAACACTGCCACTAACCAATTATAGTTATTCGCATCTATAGGACTTTATTGAATAATCAGCATCAGGGAAGCCTTGAAAATAAAGAGTTTTGGAAGAATTTGGAAGTTGTCACTTTAGTAGAGGTTTGCGCCCCCCTTCTCCGCCATAACAGATTAAGAAGTCCCGGAAAGCCTTATTTCTGGGGCTTTTTCATTTTTGCAAAACCCCAAATGCAACAAAAGTGCAACAAAACGTGTAAAGGAACCCCCTTTTATTCCGGGATTAAATCGCACATTTGTATTCCACTCTCCTGCAGCCTATTCTTGGTAATAAAAGCAAGGAGGCTTTTATGATCGTTATTTGGGGTGGTTCTCTGGCTGTTCTCCTCTCACAGCTGCAGAAAACTCAAAGTAAAAAAGTTGTGCCAGCACCCTAAGTGAAATCGCACATTTTTCAGTTTTTGTTTGATACATTAAGATTCGGGAAAGTGGTTAGGAAATTGACAGGCTATCAGCAAAAGCATCTGTTCTTTTACTTTTAGCCAAGTTATTCTTAATCAAGGGGGGACCAAGATCATGAAGTCTTTAGTTAAACTGTTACTCAGCATAGGAATCAAGTTGGCATTAATTGCATTGCTTTATGCTATTGCTATGGGATTAAGCAGTTGCAGAGGTTGTTCTATAGCCGAGACATCTTCTTTTAGCTCAGCAAATAACCAAGAAGCAAGTGAATCTGAAGATTCGCTTGTTGTAAATCCAAGTGATGCATCAGACTCTTCGAATTCTTTGCAGGCTAATGGAACAGATCCGAATAGTAATATCGAAAACAAGAATACGGATGTTACTAGAAACGAAGAGGTTGCAAATCCAACAGAACAAACACGACAAGATGCTAGTAATCCAGGATACGTAAGCAACAACCCGGAAGATAATAATTCAGATTCCGCGCACGCACAAGTGACGTCAACTTCCGCTCCGACAGCTGCTCCTGCCGCTACATCAACTCCCACACCGACGTCAAGTCCTGTGCCTACGGCTACTTCAACACCAGAACCGACTTCTGAACCCGCTTCGACTCCCACGCCTACTCCGACACCTAAACCTGTCTGGGGTTGGGCGAATGCGAAGGGAACTATCAAAACGACATACGATTCAGCCTCTAAAGGAAGTAATATCCCGATCGAAATTCCAAATATGCCCGTAAGTGGCGAGACCTGTGACGGTGAACTTACAGGATATGGCAAATCAACAGATGCAACAGAAGAAGCCGTCTGGAATTATCTTGATAACAAGTTCGGAGAAGATTTTTGTGGTGTGGGCCATCTTAAAGTCGTTGACGGATCCGTTCACTGGTAAACACACTTAATCTTGTAGTTTTAGCCAAGCAAACCGTGAGAGAACAAATCTCTCGCGGTTTTTCTTTGCCCTACTGATAAACTAAACGGTTTCTTCTAAAAACTCTTTCGCTATTACTTCCATTATCACGTGATCATCCCAGGCACTGCAAATTATCAGACTGTTTATTTCTTGCGGTACATCTTTATTCTCACAATTAAACTGACTGACAGCCATTTCATGAAACAGATCTGAATCTCTGCCAATTCTGATATCACCGATATCTTCATCCAGTCCTGAATAATTCATTATTCCATAAAAACCATTACATCTGATCCTTATGCGCTTCTCATCCCAAGTTTTGATAATTATCTCTGCTTTCCCGGCACTAATATTCAGACTTTCAATTCTGGAATCATTGTTTGCTATTCTTTCAAAACTCATATTCAACCCATTTCCCATGACTATATCATCCTCTATATCATTATGTGATAAGTACTGCATATTCACCTCGATCAATAAGACTGAACCGCAGTGCTTTCTACACTGGAAGGATTAGATTCAACATATTTAATCATCTTATCTAAAACATCGGTAAGACATTAATCATCCTCGTTCATCCAAAACCTTCTGGGCTCTGTCTTGAGCAATCGATATTACCGAATCCAAATCTTTCTGACCGGTAAAATACGCCGGCATCTCCTCAATGAGTATGATACTTAACGCTGAATCCGTTGAATTCATTCTCGAACAACTGAGAATAACCTTATCCAGATCGTTAATTGTCTCCTCTGAATACATTTTCCTGACATCAGATGAGCCGGAGTTATAGTAATCGACGGCCGTTTTAGCTGCTTGTCTTATTGCTTCCCGATTAACTACCAATCTATCGCACATTGCAAAATTCAGCTGAACATCATCTGACAGCAACAACTTTACAAATTCGCCGCAGGCATCAATGTTCTTTGCTTGAGCGGAAACAGCAACAGACCGGCCTGGAGAAAACAACGGTCCTCTGCCATCTGAAGAAGGAATACCAAGAATAGCCGTGGCACCGCTTAATGCTTCTGTATCATAAAAATATGTGCTTATATGACCACACGAATTGTAAATGGCACATCTTCCCTCTTGGGTTGCGATAGTAATATCGTTAACGGCCACTCCCCAATTACTGCTGTTTTGCGGGACATTATCCATAACATACCTTGCAAGTTCCTTAAACTCCGGACTGGTGAAATCTGCCTTACCGTCTTTAATGAACAGATCGCTTTCAGCACTGAACAGTTTTGCAAAATATACAGCTTGTCCGGCTCCAATTACATCTTTACCGTTCAAAGCACCCTTAAGAAATTCCTCATACTCTGCAGTCGTAAAACCTTTGCCTGAACTTCCTGCGTATTTTGAGTTTGTGTGTATGCCGTCGACTGCAAATGTAACCGGCAACTGATAAAGAGCTCCATCATACTTCGCACCATCGATAACATTTGTATAGTATTTATCCGGATCAAGCGTTCCGACATATGGAGTAAGATCTGCAAGATAATTTGAATTGTTCAGAAGTCCGAACGAGGCGGTATCCAATAATATATCCGGGCCATTGCCGTTGATAATATCTATGGCCAGGGCATTGCTCATTTTTGTTTTTGCACTCAGGTTATATTCATCCGCTTCATCCTGACTGTTAAAGCCTAAATTGTAGTCGATATAACTATTTAAATTGTACCGGTCTGAAACTTGAATATAGTAACCGCTGTTCGCCTCATTAAATCTGATAACTGCATCAGCAGTCGTATAATCTAATTCACCATTGGCAGCATACAGTTCGAGCACTGTCTTGCCCGCATGCGGATTCTGACTGGCTTTTTTAAATTCATAGATAACAAATTCCGACTGCACATCTTTTATAAAACTTCCCTGTTGCGAAACATTTCCACAAAGAAGGAAGGAGTCTTCCTTGCATTCGGCTACATAGAAGAAATTCAGTGTATGTCTGTTGATACTGCACCAACTGTAATCGAAAACCGTTTCAGCAGTTTTCTTTTCTAAATCGAGCCTTGATATACCAAGAGGAGAGGCAAAGTAAGTATTTCCGTCAGCGCCGGCGGTTAAATTGCCGTTAATGTATGGATCCAGCCATTTGTATTCTTCGTAATTGGTTGAAACAGCCGAGAACTGTTCAAGATCAAGAGAATAATACATACTGCCTTTTTCAGTTTCAGCATAGATCAAAGCAGTCGTATCTGTTACCGGAAGAATAACATTTGCACTGAATATCTGAATTCCTTTACCATCAACATAAATGTCTCTTGAATTACCATCAGGCGAATAAACTCTTACTGTAAACCCAGTCAGTCCTGAGTCCCAATCCATGATTATTTCTGTTTTATACTCACCGACATTACGCGAACAGACAATAGTGTTTTTCTCATCGGCATCGACACTTCGGTTATCCAGAACATTTCCTGACAGCGGATCAATTATTGTTTCAATAATAGTAGTCTTGTTAGAAGAAGCATCGTATTTTAGTGAAGGTACTATAATCCTGCCATCGGCATATTCTATTGAATCAAAAACACCTTCAGGATAAATATCCTTTTTGACATTGATATGGTTGACCGTCTGATCCGCAACTCTGTCATAAACGGATATTATAGGAGTAATTGATGCTTCATACTCCTGCATGTCGCTGTCACTTACAGAACTATTATCGCCAAGCAGCTCATAGTAGGCCGTTGCAACTGCGACAATATATTTGTCATCTGCACCGGCTAAGTATACTCCTGTGAATGCAGCCGGCTTGCTCTCATCTATACCATAATCGATATTGATCTTCTTGTTCTCAAACCAAGGAAAATCAGCTGAAATCGTATCTTCACCGGAAAATGCGGCAGTCTCATCTACGTTATTTTTCTTATTGCATGCCAAAGTCGATACTGCCACAGCAATGATCATCAAAACAGTACATATTCTAAGCAGCAATTTGTTCATGTCATTCTCCCCAAAAAGACAAGCCCCTTCGATCAGCAGAGTGAGAAGGAGCTTCATCTATGCTTATTATATTCGAGGTGGGTGACCCTCTGCACTGCGAGTATTATATCAAATTCAATCCTTGTATTCGCGGCAATTCTCCGCCTAATTGATTTTTTCTTAAACACATCTTACGCAGGCACGTTTTTATGGGCAGCCGCACTTATTTTGCGGGAAAACAGTAAGCAAAGGACAAGGGCAGCGGACAAGACAACAGTTGTGACAGCGCTTGCTTCAATGCCGTACGCGCCTCCGTTCAATACACTGCTGCCAACCGAACGCATATCGAAAACGGCCGGAAAGAGTCAATCTCGGAAATTCTGTCAGCGAGCTCGCTAATCTGCCACATCTCTTGTCAGATTCTTTACCCATATATACTTGTTGTAATGCCATTTCAGGAACGGCAGTTTAACAATCTCATCCAGGCACATTATGACATAAACAACGAGCACCGGCCATTTAAACACAAAGAAGGCAATAAGTGATGCCGGAATAGCAAAACACCATGTGGCAAAGAAAACACTGACCGCATCATACTTAGCATCTCCTCCTGCAGGAAACACTCCGCAGGTGAAGATCGTATTATACGCAAAAGCAAACATATAAAAGCAGCTAAACACCAGCATCCACAAAAGGTACCTTTTGGCCTCACTCGTCAGGGCATAGAAAACATATACGAGCGGCCCTGTTGCTGCGATAAGCAGAACGTTGATCAATCCACTAAAAAAAGAAACTTTATAAAACCTGTCGCCGTATTTTTTTGCTTCATCCAGTCTTCCTGCTCCAAGCAATTCACCGATCATGATTCCGGAACCTCCTGCTATCCCCCACGTCACGCAGGCTATCAACTGCTGCGCAACACTCGTAACAGAAGCTGAAGCCGTCGCATCCGATCCCAAATGTCCCATTATCACGTTGTGAACTGAAATGCTTAAACCCCACGAGAGAGCGCTGGCCAGGTTTGCAGGGAATATCTTCCAATAATCCTTTTCGAAATCCTTGGAAAAGTACGTCAGACTCTTTAACGACAAACGGATAGTATCTTTTCTCTTAGCCCAGATAAGAACTATCACAAGCGATAAAGCTTCAACAGCTATTGTTGAATAGGCAGAGCCGTTTGCTCCGAGCGCCGGCAGCCCGCATTTTCCATATATCAGGAAATAGTCTGCGATCATATCTACCGAGACTGTGACAGTAGAAATAATGACACTCAGCTTAGCATCGCCTGCTATCTTCATATTCATCAGAAAGCATTGTGCCAAGGCTGAGAAAATGTACGAAAAACTGACGATCCGCAAATATCCCGCGCCTATGGCTATCAGACTGCTTTCCGGGGTGAATACCCGCATCACCGGTTCCGGGAAAACAAGTGCTGCTGTAAAAAACACAAGACTTATCAAAACAGAATATCTTATAGCCATCGCCAGAAAGCGTCCCGCGTTTTTATAATCTTTCTTTCCCCAATACTGGGCTATAAGGATTCCGGAAGCAGATGTGATCGTTCCTGTAAACAGTGTCATCACAAAAAACACCTGATTTGCCAGTGATACTGCTGCAATGGAATCCTGGTTAAGTCTTCCGAGCATGAGCGCATCAGACGCTCCGACCAGAGCATTCAGAAGGCTCTGCAGAGCGAGCGGCACCGCGAGTGTCCTCAGCCGGGCATTAAAGACTTTCTTTTCTTCACAGTTCATTTGCTGTCATGACTTATCCCGGAATATCTTTTATCTGTGAATATACATGCGTGACATTTCAGGTTCATCATCACCCTGGACCATGCAAAGGTATTCCCATCCGTAACGCTCATAAAATCCTATATGATTGGTAACCAGATACACCGGTGTGATCCCCTTCGAGCGCAGATCCTCCACCGCCAGGTTCAATAATTCGCCGGCTATTCCCTTTTTCCGGTAAGACTCTTCCGTATACACAGCACAGACATTCGGCGACAGATCCTTTCTGTCGTGAAAGTCGTTCTCGATGACTCCAAGCCCGCCTACGATCTGTTCATTATCCATACAGATATACCAACCGTATTCGGTCTTATTATCCAGGTAATCTTCGATGCATTCCAGATAAGCTTCCATGGGTACACCCCATTTGCTATGAAACCATTCAGCCGCAGACTCCTTCAGTTCCGGCATCTCGCGCAGTTTTATATATTTAAACATGTATTCTCCTAAATCTCTTGATACGTAGTTTCCGGGTGAAATGTCCAAGATCACCTCAGACGAGTTCATTATAACATCTCTTCAAGCACCTGCTGAATCTGGCTAAAGGCAACACCGGCCTCCTGATTTGCCTTACACAACTTCCTGTTGCGACTAAAGCATGGCATTCAGTCAGATTACGGATCAGTTTTTCAAAGTCTGTTTTGATCAATTGGTAAAGAGGAATAAACTGAGAATGAGGAACACCGGAATCAAAATTATATCCATCACATACAGCAGACCGGTCTTCTGCTTCCGGCAAAGAATGATCCACACCACAAGCCAGACAAAACACAAACACACAACAGGGACATACCGCTTTAGGAATACTTTAAGCTTTATATCATCAGACTGTTTTACATGTTCGTTCCAAAGCCTTTGCAGTTCTTCATGTTCTTCGAAATTCTCCGGCTTTGCATTAAGATAATAAATGCCTTTTTCCTCACGTTGGGAAGGATCAACACTTTTGCATTCTTCTGCACTTAATCCCGTAGCAGAGTAATAAAATCCAACCGTGTCTCCATTTATGAATTGCGGTTTGATAACCTGACCTTTGGGGATATCGATCGTCTCAGTTTTCTCTTCAAAGGACACATCCTCTTTGAAAGTCAGCTGCATATTCTCCGTATCGATTTTATCATTCCCTGAATATCTCGCATGATTCTCGGCAACTATAAACGTGCTATACAATATAAGGGCGAGTTCTAACACCAGCAATATGAAGGCTAACACTTTCGGATGATTTATATTTATGCTGCTCATCGTTAAGTCCTCATTTGGAACCTTCTGAATTCCATTTTATCTGATGAAGTGCGTCCACTGATGCTCTTCCTTCCCGGGCAGGCCATACTTCTCTTTTCCGAGAGCAATGCTCTTCATGAGGAAAGTCATGTTCCTTGCTAGTGTGCGCATTGTCTGAAGGCCTTCCAGGTCTTCGGCTGCCTCGCCTTTTTCGCGGCCGTGAACACCATTCCAATACTGGCTTGAAGCTACCGGCATTCCGGAGATCGTAAAATACTTATTCAGTTCATCGAATGTGGCTGTTAATCCGCCTCTGCGGGCAACGACCACACTTGCACCCACCTTCATGGTCTTGTCAAAGCCAGTGCTGTAAAAAAGCCTGTCAAGGCATGCTATGAGCGTGGCATTTGCAGATGCATAATAGACCGGTGATGCCAGAACAAGTCCGTCTGCAGCCTCGAACTTAGGAGCCAGTTCATTCACGACGTCATCAAAAACGCACTTGCCTTTCTCACTGCAGGAATTGCAGGCAATGCATCCCCTGACCGCCTTGTTCCCGATCTGGACAACTTCTGTTTCTACGCCTTCTGCTTCAAATACTTTTACCATCTCATCAAGTGCAATGCTCGTATTGCCGCCGGCTCTGGGACTTCCGTTAATAATCAAAACCTTCATATAATATTCCTCCAAACAGACTGTTTTGTACGCTCTTTAAATCTTGCTAACGTTATTGACCGCAATTCTTTACTCTTCTGATGAATTCCGCAGCAATTCATACTGGTCCTCATTTACGACTTTCCCCAGTTCGGCCAGGGCCTTTTCAAACTCGTTCTCGTAGTGTGAGAACGTATTCGACTTCTGCAATTTGAATCCCATCGAAAGATACAGCATTATCGCTTTCCAGCTCCATGGCTGCGTGTGGATATAGACAGGGAATGCCTCCTCTTTTGCATAAATGTTCATGACAGCAGTACAAAGAGCTCTTCCGAGACCCAGCCCCTGGTATTTTTCTTGAACTACAAGCCAATGAAGAGAAGAGACCTTATCTGCATCCTTCAAGTCCTGCCAGGCTATGCATGAACCCACTGCCTCATTCTTCCTGTTAATCGCGAAAAGGATATTGGAAAACTTTTTGGGATCCTGTAAATATGTCTCAATAAAATAACTTTCGGCTTCCGTTACAGAATCAAAATCTCCAATAGAGCATTCCAGCTGCGCCCATTCTTTTTCGAGCCCGGAACGATAAGAAACAATGGAAAAGCCTTCCGGCAATTCTATTTCTCTATAGCTATAATCCGTGCATTTCAAGATCGTGTTGTAAAACGGAATTGTCCTGTCGAGCATTTTGCTTCTCCTATGTCTCATTTATTATACCATTGTCAGGTTCAGCAAATAGCGATACCAGTTGACTATTCAAATAGAGGCCGGTTTCCGCTATCATATAGGTTGAAAGTCAGCGGATAGGGGATTTTAAAATGGATATTACAATAGCCGAGAACTTAAAGAAAATAAGGGAAAAGCATTCACTCACCCAGGAGGCCCTGGCAGAGGCCTTGGGCGTTCCGGAGCTTGCTGTTTATAAGTGGGAAGCAGGCCGTCTTCCGGTGGAATATAAAATGTTAGTACGGATCGCAGATTTTTACGACGTCACCGTAGATACGTTAACCGGCAGCGAGACAGCCGTTATCCGGGATAATCCCGCAAATGACAAGGTCACATTTAATTGCAGAGTGTGCGGCGGAGACCTTGTTTATGACTATGTCAACGTCACTTGCAGATGTGCTAACTGCGGGAACAAGTGGTCTATTGCCGAGCTGTATCCTAAGTATGCGCGTGTAATGGAAACCATTAACAAAGCTAACAGGATCTTAAACAACAAGACAGTACTGGCATCTGCGGATGAGGCTAAGCTCCTGTTCAGACAGGCCGCTGCCGAGTGCGCCAGGTTTAACGATGTGATCTCTCCCGAGCTTGTTAAGATCTGTAATGACGGTCAGAAAAGAGCTGAACAGCTTGAGATCTACTGCAGGGGCAAGCATTTCTTTGACAATAAGGCTTACAAAAGCGCCTTGAAAGAACTCGATAAAGTCCGCGGTTTCAGAGACACTGATGCGATGATCGATCAGTGCCAGAAGAAGTTCCTGAAGCTGAAAAAAGACAAGAAATAAAACCGGAGCAGAACGGGCAGGCCACAGGTACAATTCATTTCTTCCAGAAGGTCCTTGCGGCGGTGCTCATTCAAAAGCTGTATAGAAATATCCGGGATAACAGAGCTGTTACTCCGTTGCTATTCTCCCTTTTCTATTCATTGAATGGGACTCGCTAAGAGCAATTTTATCTTTCTTAAACTTCATGCAGACTATAGCCAGAATCACAACAAAGATGAAGAGTACTATCAGCATCGGCAGGAAAGATTTAACTAATCCTCTGATATTACCAAATGTATAGGGATGCATCTTGTGCCCTGCTTCTTCGATCGCATACCTGAATCCGCCTTCCAGAGCTTTGGAAGGTTCAGAACCGTTCTTAAGGTCATCACTGACAAGACGGCAGATCTTTTTAAGATCATACTCTGAAATAAACAGATTCGTGCTCGTTCCATTGATTGCAGCGACTTCATAATGAGCATCGACAGTCTCACCCTGACCAATCAGCTTTGCTTCGTTTTCCGGGATAGAACATACAACAACGAAGTGCTGCATATCATCGAAATTATCTGCATACTTATGGAGCGTGTATGTCTGAAGATCTGTATATTCAGACTTCCACTCTTCGTCATAAACTGTGTATACAACAGGACAAACACCTGTGAGTTCCAAATACTCATCAAGTGTTGCAGAAAGTGACTGATCATCTGTGATTATCTCTGCTTCATCATAGACTGCGGAAGTAAGAACACCGCTAAAAAGCTTTTCAGCAATTCTCGGACGCACAGCAAAGCAAATAAGCCCGGTAATGGTAACGGCTACAATACCTACTGCAATAACAGATCCGATCGTGGTCTTCTCATCCTTGCCCTGAACGTTTACAAAATTATCCGTTCCGTCATTTGTTCTCTCATCAAGCTGACGTCCGGCAACTGTGTAATAACGCTCCGGTCCGAGAAAACGGAATTTGGTGTTCTTTACATTATTATTTACAGAATTTTTCATAGTCTAATCCCCCTTATTCCTACAAAAAAATCCTATCCCAAATCAATTATATTAGAGATTTTTTGCGGTTTCAAGAAAAATCGTATCGGGCAGAGGGAGATTCGCAACTGTTAAATTAGATTATTATTTAAGACTGATCATTCTTTCCTTTTCACATCAGTGATGGTACCGTCAGGATGCTTGATTTTAAGACCGTCAAGCTGTGAAGATAAATTGCCGACAACTAGCGCTCTGTATTCATTGCGGAGCTCAGTCTGCTCAGCTTTCTCCTCAGGAGTAAGACCCTCAGTCTTGGACTTCCTGCTTAATTCATTTATGCGTTTAATTAGTTGATCAAATTCCATATTTATCCATTTTCTATGAATCAGTGATTACTGAATACGATTACCTTATCCTTCTCGCCCACCATAACATCGGTCATGGTCTGATCTCCGCTGAAGAGCTGTATCTCACCGCTTTGTTTAACGATTCCGAGCAAGACTGATACGTTCTGCTTTTCGAGAGGGATCTCAGGATCGCAGGAAGCATCGAAAACTCCTCGTATCAGCTTATCAGCAGTGCAGTCAGTAGGTAAGCCTGCAAAGAAATCCTTTGCCTTTTTAACGTATACTTCTTTGCTGTCATAACCGTCCTTAGAGTCATCATCGTATTCCAGAATATCCTGATAAAAATCGAAGATAGCGTCTTTCTCACCGATCTGGGTGATCATCTTACTGATAAACCTGTTACTGATAACAACGTTCTTAACGCTGTAGCTGCTTACAACGTCGTGATGCTTAGGATCATTGATCTCGGCGATAACATCGATACTTCCTACATCAAAGTCCGGATCAGCCTCAACTTTGTCCCTGATGATATCCTGGACATAAACGAGGTTAGCGAACATTCCGGCATCGACTTCGTCACCTGTGACAAGATCGTCTGAAAGGATAAGAACGCTTACGTCTTCAGCGTTCAACTCAAGGAACTCATTTATGGAATCACAGATAAGATCCTTCTCGAAGAGTTCTGCCGCAACAGTCTTGATAACAAACGGATATTCCTTGTAATAACCCATCTTCTCAAGACTCTTCTCATCATCGATAACGACAATGCTAAGGAGCAGATCGTCAGAATCCTTATAGCTCCATTCGGATAAGAACGATGCGAAGCCGTCCATGATCTCATGACATTTGCTGTTGTGTCCCAGAATAATGATCTTCTTTTTCTCAAGCCAGAAATTCTTATTGAGCCTGACGGGTATTCCTGAAAGCTTTTCATCGCTCTTTTTATTTACGTCTTTCTCATTCAGCGCCATGTAATAGCAATAGTTCTTATTCTTCTCTGATTGTACGGTCAGCGGAATGACATGACTGTTACTGTCAAGAGACGCTTTGATATAAGAAAGTTCGTCGCGTTCTTCACAGGGGGATGAATAGAATGAAGCTCCTTTGTTGGATAGCAGTTCGTTGTAGATGGAATTGAGCTCCGGCATCAGCGAGAACTGAGCCATCATCTTGCCGAGTATCTGATTGACTCTTACAGGAACGATATTGCACTTGCCGTCAACCTGCTTGCTCCTTATGATCTTCTGAACGAGGTTCCATGTCCATTCATCGGTAACCTCGACGATTATCCTCTGGTTGTCCTCCGAATAAGAAGCAGATGTAATATCAGATACCTGCATCAATGTCTTTATGGTCAGGGAATTACCGCTGTCATACTTTTCGGCCCTGTCTTTAACCGCATATTTGCATGCCGTATCGCTGACCTCTTCGCCGAGGATCACTATCGATGACGCATGGTGCAAAGATATATCAAAGAGTTGCTTTGATGAGAACACATCCCCTTCCCTGACGATTATCGTCAGTTTGTTCTTGAACTTGTGAGTCATGCAATGCCATTTGCGTGCGAAGAATGACTTATTGCTGCAGTCTTCCAAAACCTTATTATTCTCGCGCTTAACAGTCTCGTGAAGCCGTTCATCGATCTGCTTCTCGATATCCGCTTTTCCGGAGCCGACCAGCACAACGACCTTGTTAACACTGTCTCCGTAAAGAAGATCATTGACTATTTCCAGGGCCCTTGAATTCCAGTTGAGGATCACGAAGTGACCTGACATAAGGAGCTTATGATTGCCTGAATTGGAAGCCTCTATAAAGCTCGAGATATAGTTGGTGATATAACCGATTACCGCACCGGTAAAAGAAATCATGCCGATGATTACTATTCCAAGACAGATCAAGGCTATCGCGACATTCTCAGGGCCTATCTCCTGGACTACATAAGAGATGCATCCTGCATCGAGGATCATGCTGATCGTATAGAAAGCAGATTCGAAGTAACCTAATCCTTCCGTCCCGCTCAAGGACATTTTGCTGATGATAAAAGCAGAAAGAAAGATGAAAGCGACATTAAAGAACAGTATCGACAAGAGCACGATCTGCCCCGGATTTTTAGCCAGTCTGATACTAAACCACTCTCGGATCTTTCTTATCATCGTTATCACCTCTTATGTCTCATAAATAGCATAAAAGTATTGTTGCACAATGACGCCGTTCAAGGCAAGAAAAGATTGTTAAATTGTCTTGCAGAAGTTAATGATCTCAGTTATCCTGACCGCGATTCCGTTTCTTACAGGACTACAATTGATGACCGGTGCTTTTTTAGCCTCTTTCCAACCAATAGACCGCGTATTCTGTCACAGGCGTGAACCCGTGGCTCTTTGCCATTTCAGAAGACATTACGTTCTGAGCGTCCCAATGGACCGTCAGCTTTTTACTTGAGCTTTGTCTTAGCATCTCATAAACACAATGATCGGCAAGTCCTTTCTGCCTGTGTCCGGGATCCGTGAACACATCCAGCTCCACATTATCCCCAAGAGTAATAAAGCTTGAAGAGGCGGAAACTACTTTGCCGTCAAACAATACCGCTGCTCCCGCTCCGTTACTGACAAAGTCATCGTAATCTTTGTAGTTACGGCCGTGATCAAAAGGGTGTTCTTCGAATATCTCCCGGGTAAAGGGGCTTAAGCTGTATCCTTCGGGAAGGGTCCCTAGCTTTTTTACAGACTCAGAACTGAGTGGTGCCATAACTTCTCTTTTGAGAATGAACATAACAGGCAGGCCTGTTATGTATTCTTCCCATTCAGGGGTCATGCATACCAGTCTTGACTCATAGATCAGGTCCAAATGTTCTTGAACAAACTTCTCATCAGGCTTTCCGCATAAATAAGTGAACACCGTATCGTAAATACAGCCTTCAGAATATGAATGGACAGACCCGATCTTACCGTCCCTGCAAGCTTTATAAATCAGTGGAGTCTCTGTAAGTACTCCGCTTCCGCTCTTATCCCAGATCTCGAACTCTCTTTGTGTTCCCATATCCTCACATGCCTCTTAACCGGCAGTCATTCCTTCTTTTACTTTCTCCAGAAAGATCTTGTCGTCGAATCCTCCACGCTTGACCCTCTTCTCACCGGCCAAAGATACTATGTCTTCAAGCGACTTGTTCTCGAGTTTTGCCAAAGACCTGATGACTTCGATCATATCCGCAAGCTCTTCACATCTGTCAGAACCTTCGGATGTTATGACCTCATCATATTCCTCATAAAGCTTATCTTCCAAAGCTTTCTTGTAGTCTGCATCATTAAGGACTCTAGTTACAGGCATCTCACCTTTTGATCTTATGATATCCGGAATATTATCCCTTACGAGTTTGTTATATATTCTTTCCATTGGCCGCTCCTGACAGATCTTCACGTACAATATTATAGCAAAGAGTATAATAGATGCATGAATACTCAGGGCGGGGAAAAATAATGAAGAACTACCGATTGATCCCGGAGAAATACCGGTTCTTAAGCAGCAGCGGCCTTAAGGTCATCGCTGTTATCACAATGCTTATCGATCATGTGGCAAGCGTGCTTTTAAGAGAGAACCCGGTAGTCCTTCTTCAAATAGCCGATTATCAGCTTACCTTATATACATTAATGCGGACCATAGGCAGGATCGCTTTCCCGATATTCGCTTTTCTTCTGGCTGAAGGATTCCACTATACGAGTGACAGAAAGAAATACGGCATCCGCTTACTTGTTTTCGCTTTGATATCAGAGATCCCTTGGAATCTCGAACACAGCGGCAAACTCCTCTACAGCAGCCAGAATGTCTTTTTTACCCTGCTTCTAGGGTTCCTGGGTTTATGTGTCATCGAAGAATTGAAGACCGCTGCGAAAAAGACCAAGGGGATCGCCTTGCTTCTCGCTCTGCTTCTCATCTCCATCGTGCTTCGGGCCGACTACGGATGTTCGGGCTTCGGATTTATCCTTCTGATGGGGCTTTTAAGAGAATATCCTGTCTTCAGGGCAGTAACCGGATCATGTTTTCTGTCAAGCCGCTGGCAGGCCGGAATGGCATTCATACCTATCGCTTTCTATAACGGCAAAAGAGGATTCATCAAAGGGCGTGTGCTCAAGATCTTATTTTATGTAATCTACCCGCTTCATATGCTGATCCTGTATCTGATCAAGGAAAACATGGGCGGCTACTAAAAAAGTTTTCCTATTTACTTCCAAAATTTCTTCTTACTGATATGATATACAAAGAGAACGGCAAGGGACTAAGGGTGTCTCACCATAAGTACGATTGGGGAATCGATGCTTATGCTGCCGTATCTTATGGGAGAAATAGGAATGAATAATCTGAAAAAGGAATCTCGGGCTTTCCTGCCGTTTTATAAACGCGCGCGTTTACTCGCTTATTTTGCGCTTGGCGCGCTTGTGTTTTTGTCGCTGTCTGCCTGTAATGAAGGACCGTCCGCGGCAACCGGTACAAAAGAACCCTGGCAGACCGAGATCGTTAACAACAGTCTCAAATATCCCGACCTGTCGGAGATGTCTTACTCCGAGCTTTACGAACCTGATACTTCTATCGCGATGGCGCCGACTGTCGCATGGAAAGCTGATGCCCGTGCAATGGGAATCGCTGATCAGATTGTAAGGCCGCAGGTCGTTTTCGTTTGGCTCGACAAAGACCTTAAAGTTTATGACAGGGACGGCGGGGTATTAGCTGAGAACCTCTCAGATTACATTACCACGACTGCGGAAAAGGCTATCCCGGCATTTTATATCAGTGACGAAGAGACATCCCGGAATCTGAAGCTTTGGCTCTCAAGGACGGGATTCAGAGACTGCTTCGTATGTGCAACGCCTCTAAACAGTGCACTCGTCAAGGATGTCGCTGACCTCCTGAACGTACGCGGAATGCTCGATTACTCGGCAGTAAAATCAGTTAACAGGGATACTTTGCTCGATATGGTCGCATCGACAAATGATGCTCACGGCAAGGTAATCCTAATCAGCGAAGACATAGCATCCCACAATTTAATTCGCAAGCTCCAGTCTTTGGGAAGCACTGTATGGGCATTGTCTGATTCTGATACAAAGTCATTAGTAACTCTGTACACACGCGGCATCAACGGTGTAGTTGTAGACGATTACGAAGCAGCCTACAGATCAGAAGAATTATTCCAAGACAAAGATACGACGCTTCTTCGGATACCTTTCGTCATCGGTCACAGAGGCGATCCTTCCACATATGTCGAGAACACTCTTGATTCAGCGCGCGGCGCATACGAAGAGGGTGCCGACTTAATCGAAAGCGACCTTCACTTGAGTTCTGATAATACGATCTTCATATATCACGACGACTATCCGTGGGCTTTTCTTAGCCTCAGTTATAATAAGGGCGTAGAAGAATATTCGATCGAAGTATTGAGAAGCAGAGTCTTCATGTGGGAACACCAATACCGCGGGATCATTAATGCTAATGCCGTTCCCGCAGCTGAATCAAGAAACGGAATGCTTTTCGGGCAGGAAGAGAAAAAAGAATATGTAGTTCCTCTCCTGAGTGAATACATTAATGACTTCAAGAATACCAACGCGGTTCATGCAGCAGAGATAAAGAGCACTAACCCCGAGATCTTGAGCTTATATAATGACATGCTCGATTGGAATGACTGCCATGACCAGTTCAGCACGATATCCTTCAATACGGTTATCCTTGATGCTATGTACAGTGATTATCCCGAACTGTCAGCCGGCGCTTTAGGCTATGCCGAAGACAGTGACAATGAAAAAGTTCCTTATTACGGGGATCTGACATCTATCAAAGAATCATCAGGAACCGAGGCCTCAGTAGCACAACTCTACAGCGTTTTGGACAGATGGAATGCCACGATGAATCCTGACTATACGAGTTATTACGATGAAGAGATCATTCTTGCTGCCAGCAGACGCGGACTGACTGTCTGGCCGTGGACATATTCAGACCCGGAAGATTTTGCCGCAGATTATCTTAAATCATATACAGGTCTTACGACTAATTACCCCTGGTGGGCATCTGATCTCATAGTGGAAATACAGTCATCGGATGTTACAGCGGCTTCTGTTGATGATATTGCCAAGCCGACCGGCATTACCCAGGATGGCCGGAGAAGGCAGCTTTATAATGCCGAGGCTTTTCCAGTTGAATACATGAGCAACGGACAGATCCTTATGGTCTGGAGATACAAAGCCAAAATGGTGATAGATAACCGGAATTACGGCTACTATTACTTATATTCCGAGCCGTTCCTTTATACGCCTTCGTAAGAGCTTACGGAGATTTAAGCGTTACCGGCTTTCTTTTTTGAGCACTCCGGGCAGTATGACATCGGAGCAATCGAGAAAATGGATTCTTTCTTATATCCGCACTTGGAGCAGATGAATACATACTTGGAGAAAACACTGCCCATCGCGGTACTGACAAGCCAGGAACCCTCGGAATCGTCTTTCTCTTCCTGCTGTTCGGGAGTTGCTTCAACCTCTTTAGTGTGTTTGACAAATTCATATTCAGGAGCAGGCGCCGTCTCAGCAACGGGCTCGGGAGTGATCTCAATAGTCTCCTCATCAAACCATGTGCTCGGCTTAGGTTCTTCAAAAGTGCACTTCGTAATATAGAACGGACAGCCCTTGCAATCGTCCCTGTTAACGCACATGCGGTAAATGCCTCTTAATAACTGATCTACCTGCTGCTGTTTATTGTCACTCATAAGGCTTTACTCCTTTACGAGATATAGGAAATGCTTTATGGGAGCCCGTTCAGCGGACGGAACACCCGGTGCGGAGTATTGATCTATCGCCTCTTTATTATACCACCCTTAAGACCATATGGCATTTCAGGCGGCTGCACCGGGTATTTCGTCAAATAATCAGGTGCATTTAAATAGCGAAGATCCGCCTCTGTAGCAGTCTGCAAATTCATTCTCATTCCAGGTCTCATAATATTCCATTACGGTGTTATCTGAATCAGACGTCTGGAATGTATACATCTTTCCGCTTGAATCCTCGGCCTGAACCCTGTATATGCCGTCTGATATTTCCTCGAAAAGAGTGATCTCGTCTGCATGGTCAAAAACGAAGACGTTCTCTTCTTTAAGCTGCCCGTAATTGACTGCCGTATCCGAGAACTGTACATAATATTCAGGGTGCATCTCGTCACCATAAGTCACCATTGATGCCGTCTGCCAAATGCCGGTGATCTTAGATGATTCCTTTACTGTTACCTCTTCGGATGATCCTTCATCCTCCTTGCCGTCATCCGGGGCATCTTCCGAAGATTCAGAAACCTGCGTGTCAACTGTTACCTTCTCGCTGTCGAGAACGGTTTTTGATGTTCCTTCCGGAGCAGCGTCATTCCTGCTACACGATGCAAAAGTCAAAGCCATGGAAGCGGCCAGCGCTGTAGACATAAATCTGACTAAAGTTCTTTTCATATATTAATCTCCTTTTCCCCATTTTCGGATTGAATACAAAGGATTTTAAGTCTCCGGGAAATCCGTTCAGCATCAAAAAACAGGCAAAACGTGGGTAATTCGGCTGATAACGATCTGGAGCAGTTACGGCAAACATCACCATACGGAAAGCCGAATTTATGAAATGTTTTAGTTAATTTTTATATGGCAACTTAATATATTAAGACTTAGCCTAGTAGTATGATTGCAGTCGCTAAATATGCGCTGTATTACAAAGGAGAACTATGGGACGGAATATTCCTGATAGCACGATCATTATAGATGAGAGGACGCCCCTGCTTATCCTCGCCGGGCCCATGTTCACTGAGCTTTTCCTTAATACAATGCTCAACAATGTCGACATGCTCATGCTGAGCCGCTACGACAATAATGCCGTCGGTGCAGTCGGCAATGCCAATACTATCATGTTCATGATGAACATCCTTTTCAACGTCATAGCAACGGCAACGAGCGTAGTAGTCGCCCAGTATCTCGGTGCAAAGCGCTATGACAAGATGAACATGATCTACACGCTTGCGATAATGGTAAACCTTGTTATAGGCATCATCTTAAGCGGTGTCTTCTGTGCGGCAAATCCCCTGATCATGAATTTCCTCAATGTATCTGCCGAGATGCGCCCTTACTCCATGATCTATATCTACATCGTCGGAGGCGGCGGATTCATTACGGCGGTATTCAATGTAATGCTCCAGATCTTAAGGTGCAACGGTTACCCCAAGATCGGCATGAAGGTTACTTTCGCGATCAACATAATCAATATCATAGGCAACTACCTCTTCCTTTATGGCCCTCTGGCGTTCCTGAATATGGGAGTTGCAGGTGTTGCCATATCCACTATCGGCGCAAGACTTATCGCCGTGATCGCGCTTTTCATATTCTTCTATGCAGCAAAGATCGGTAAGATCTCTCTGCGATATCTGAGGCCTTTCCCCGGCAGACTTCTCGGCAAGATGATCAAGATCGGACTTCCTACCGCAGGAGAGAACCTTACATATAATCTTTATCAGACAACGCTCCTTTCATTTGTCAATGCAATGGGAAACGATGCGGTCAACGCAAGGGCTTACTGCAACACGCTCATATCTTTTGCATTGATATTCTCGAATGCATGCGCCATGTCAACGCAGATCATTACAGGTCACCTGGTAGGCGCAGGCAAACAGGATGAAGCCTACAAGAGAGTTTTCAAGACGCTCAGGACATCTATGCCGATTACAATAGGTCTTGCAACGATAAATGCCCTTATCTGCAGTTTTACACTGAGACTCTTTACCGACAACGAGAACATAATCGCACTCGGTCAGATGATCATGATCGTCGACATCTTCATCGAGATCGGGCGCTGCCTTAACATGACGTTCATCTGCAGTCTCAAAGCCGCCGGAGCATATGTCTTCCCTCTTATTATGGGTATCATATGCAACTGGGGACTGGGCCTTACAATGGGCTATACGGTCGGAGTCGCTTTGGGCGTCGGAGTCGCAGGCATCTATGCCGGCACTGCCACCGACGAATGTATCCGCGGCCTCATCGTTATGTATTACTGGTACAAGAAAAAATGGTACGGCAAGTCCGTCGTCGACAAGAAAGACGTCCTGGATCTCGAGCCCGCTGAGACCGGCTGACAAACCTTCCGCCATTGATATTCCAAGCGCGACAGTTTTAGGCTTTCTTGCACCGTGAAGCCATTTTACAACAGGTTAACAAACCCCTGCGTTTTTGTTTTCATTTAGTTAATACTATGCTTTTATCCGCGTTTTATAATCATAATTGTAAATGCGCCAAATCATGTTTCCGTTCCGGAAAACAATTGAATCAAAGTATAGAGGATGCTTATGGAAAGCAAGAATTTGTATGACTATACCATCAATGACGTTCCAGCAATACTCGCAGACAACGTCGATGCGATCGTTATCGTTGACCCGGCGATCGATGCCTACAAGTCCGTTTTACGACGCGGCATGTTCGTGAAATTCCTGAAAGATTCCGGTATCTATCACGATCTCATCCTTGATCTGTGGTTCCATTTCAATGATTCCAACGAGAAGGTCGTTGGTGACTATCAGATCTTCGCCGACAACACCGGCGTTTTTAAGAACAAGTACAGCCGCAGACTCAAGATCGTTCTCGAAGAGGAGAAGGTATCCCATCTCGTACAGCTGACCGTATATCCGTTTGATAATGCATCGAAGTATATTTTCGTAATGGACGAATTCAATGACAACGAGTCATTGCAGGAATCCCTCACGACCAAGAAGATCAACACCATCCAGAATACTTACCTGTTCTCGATGTATATCGACCTGGTCGCGGATACTACAAGCAGCATCAATGTCACCGAGATCTCCGATGACGTCGTTAACTATAACCTCAAGTACTCCGACTGGAGAATGATGATCGTTAACATGATCTGGCCGGAAGACCAGGAGCAGTTCCTGCGCCGCACGGATCCTGAGTACCTGAAAAAAAATTTCACGCCCGGCCGTACCTCCTCCTATGACTGCATGATGCGTAACCTTGAAGGCAAGTTCATCTGGGTCAAGCTCATCTTCAGCCGCGCCAAGACGTTCAGCGAAGATGATTACAGATTCGTCTTCATGGTCCAGGATATCAACGACAATTCCATGGAGCTTATGTCGACTCTCCAGAAGTACGAAGAGAAGGCCATCAAGGATCCTCTCACAAACGTCTACAACCACGGCGAGATGGAGACACAGCTCAACAGTGCGCTGGCATACCGCCAGAAGAGCGACAACGCAGTCTCCTTCATGATGATCGACCTCGATCACTTCAAGTCGGTAAACGATAACTACGGACACTCCGTCGGCGATACTACACTCAAGCATTTTGCCAATCTGATGAGAGAATTCGCAGCCGAGAAGAAGATCATGGCGGGCCGTTGGGGCGGCGAGGAATTCGTCATTGTCTGCCGTGACGTTAATGGTGAAGCTGCATTAGCAATGGCTGAGGAATTCAGGAAGAAAGTAGAAGAATACCAGTTCCCTGAGATCTACCACATCACCTGCTCCATCGGTGTCACCGAGATAAGCAAGGAAGATGACTTTACCGAAGCATTCAACAGACTTGATAAGGCAATGTACGCTTCCAAGCACAACGGCAGAAACAAGGTAACAAAGCTTTAAGAACTCCTAATGAGTAATTCCATAAAGGGGCTGTCTCAGGTTGAGGTGAGGCAGCCTTTTTTGTTATTATCCGGAGATCCGGTTGACTTCGAAAATATGACCGTTTTGAAGACGATTCAATTTGGAGACTATTTGAGCTCCAAATACTCTCCAAAAAGTCATTTTCGCCGGAAAAAGACTAAATGGAGACTTTTTCGACCTCTTAGACTCTCCAAAACGTGTATTCTCAGATGACGTAGAACCACTCTTCGCCGGGCTTAACCTCTTCACTCTTGATCTGGTTTCCGGCAGTCTTATATTCGTTCTCAAGGTTCTTCATGCTGACCTTGGAATTCGGTTCGATCGAAGAAGTTATGAACGAGTTGCCTCCGATTACAGTGTTCTCGCCGATAACAGTGTTGCCGCCCAAGATCGATGCGTTCGCATAGATCGTGACGTTGTCGCAGATAGTCGGATGACGCTTCTTGCCTGAGAGCTTCTGACCGCCTCTGGTAGAAAGGGCACCGATAGTAACACCCTGATAGATCTTAACGTTGTTGCCGATTATGGAAGTCTCACCTACAACGATACCCGTACCGTGATCGATGAAGAAATACTTGCCAATCGTGGCGCCTGGGTGGATATCGATTCCGGTCTCGGAATGAGCGTACTCAGTCATAAGACGGGGAAGGATCGGCACCTTAAGCAGATAGAGCTCGTGCGCAATGCGGTAAACGGTAATAGCCATAAGGCCCGGATATGCGAGGATGACCTCATCAAAGTTCGCGGCGGCAGGGTCACCGTCGAGCGTAGCAAGGAGGTCCGTCTCAATGTATTCCCTGATCATCGGGATCTTCTTAAAGAACTCAGTCGTAATGCGGTAGCTCTCCTGCTCACGCTTATCGTCTGTCATCTGTTCATCGTTCTGCGAATAATCGAGAGCTCTGTAGATCTGCTTCTTGAGGTGATAGAAAACATCTTCGATCGTTACTGCGAAGCTGTTCTTCGGATTGTAGATCTTATAGGTCAGATCGCGGAAATATCCCGGATAGATGATCCTGAAGAAATGCTCTACAAGCTCTCTTACCTCATCCTTGTCAGGATTGCTGAAAAGCTTGATGGCATCGATATTCTTGCCGCCGTTATAGTCTTCGAATATTGTCTGGACGATCTCGTCGATCTCTTCATGCATTTTATCTTTGCTCATACGTAACCTCTTTCTTAATTCAGGTCCTTATCCTTATATTGTAACAAAAAACCCGAAGGCTCAATCTGGCATTCGGGTGATTTTCTATTTATGGTGGAATTTTATCAGCACTAACCTACTTAGTCAATGGGATTATCCCATCACCGCACTCAGGCGGCTTACTCAATAACTTTGGCTATCTCGTCGGCTACTTCAGGGACCGGCGTCTCGCTGTAAACTTGTCTATAGCATGCGCTGCAATAATACTTGCCGTCACCGCCGGGATGTGTACTGGTGTCAAAAAGGAACAGCTGCACCTCATCTTCAGTCTTTCCGCATTTGGCACACTTCTTCTTGCCGCATCCGGTCAAAGCAAATGCAGACACCATAATGAACATAAAGATAAGTGTTAAAGATAATGTTTTTTTCATATTAGTAACCTCTTTTACTTCAGTTACTATTATTACAGTCCTGAAAGAGAAAATGTTGCACGCTCACATAAAGAAATATAACATAACTAGAGACAATCCAAAAACAAGGCAGGAACAGCATGAGCAATATCAGGACAAATTACGAGAAATGGTACGAATGTGACGGCTACTATTGGGGAACGGAACCTGCAAGGTTCTTAGACGAACTGATCACGCTCTGCCCTCCTTCAAAGGATAAAAAGGTACTGGACATCGGATGCGGCGAAGGCAAAGACGCCGTATATATGGCCTCAAAGGGATATACCGTTTCCGCATTTGACGTAACAGAGAACGGTATCAGAAAGACTGTCCGCCTTGCTGAAGAAAGGGGAGTTGAGATCAACGCATATGTTGACGACATCAACACTTTCGGGACAGATGAGCAGTTCGACATCATATATTCTTCGGGCACGATTCAGTATCTGTTCGAGGAGAATAAAAAGGCATTCTTCGATAAACTCGGCCGCATCACCAAAAAGAACGGCATCGTGTTCTTTAACGTATTTGTCGAAAAGCCGTTCTTAGAGCTCCCGCCAGACTGGGACATGGAAGAAAAGATGTGGAAGCCGGGTGAGTTATTCACTTACCTGCCTGAATGGAAGTTCCACAGGATAGATGAGACGATCTTCGAAGATAATAGCAACGGCATTCCGCATTATCACTGCATGGATACGATCGTGTGCGAGAAGGTCACTTAAGCTGCCCGATATTCTTCTTAGCCTTTGGCAGACCCAAAGCATAACTGATCACACCTAAAGCGGTAAGCAGCACCGTGATCACCGTCAGCGTGATCAAACGGCTGCCGAGCAGCAGGTAAATACCGTAGGATAAGGCACCTATGATGAGTGCCGCAACGATTTCGGCTGCCAGGTTAAAGAAGCAGTTGAGGTTGCCTCGAAGAGCGCTCAGCTCGTCAGACCAGACGGTATAAGGAGATATCGAATCCATAACGACACCTATCATTGTCGCTATCACAACACTTGCAAAAGATGTGACGATATAAAGCGGAATCATCACGGTCATTCCCAGACAAATAGCAACAGGCACTATCGAGACTGCTACCGGAATAAACGTAAAAAGGATCGCCGTAAGGATCTTGGCCTTGATCTGTTTTTCGAGCGGGGCAGGAAGATAATTGAGCATATCGATATGCACTCCCTCACGGGTAAAGGACGTGGAAGCTATCGAGTTCAAGCCTGATGCGATAAATGCCACGGCAATAAAGATTGCAAACAAAAGAACGTGGCTGAAAGGATCGTCTGCCCCGAGCTTGGCCATGAAACCCCTAAAGAAACTGTGCTGCGGCGCCTTAGTGATAAAGATCACGGCCACTACCGGCCAGATGAGATTTGCAAGGACACAGTTAAGCCTGTATGTCATAGTCCTCGTCAGCACCCTTACTTCTTTGATCAGGAGCGACATGAACATGCTGCGCTTTCCGAACGACACAGAGGACTTGCGGTATGTCTTTTTGTTGCTGATCACGGCCGCCGCGAAAAGGCCCTTCTGATAAGTCAGGCGCGCTGTAATGACCGACACCGCATATAAAGCAGCGAGTATAGCTACCGAAGCTATAAGCAGCAACACATTATGTGTCTTCAAAGCCAAAGTTGTCAGATAGTTCGTCGGGAACATGACATTGCAGATAGCCGTGAATGTGTTATTGCCGACGACCAGCGAATCAAGGTAATTCATAAGGCTCACGCTCCCGTATCTTCTGAAAGATGACAGGAATAAAAGCGCAAACAAAACGAACAGCAGGAGCGACGAATTATAGTAGATGCTTGCCCTGTTGAACTTGCGAAGCACCATCATCATGAGAAGCCCTAATATGGAGCAATAGATCAATGGCAGAAGGAGTGATCCGAAGAAGCCCACGAACGCCGATATGACCGCCACAGGATTCAACGCGTCAGCGATCCCGTTGTTCTCGGCAACTGATACAAAATAGCCGATGTATATGGCGAACAAAACGTTGGACGTCATGACGTTCTCAGCCTTGAAGGTGTGCCAGAACCTTGCGGTATAAAGCGATACCGGAGTGATCGGCAGAGCCGTAAGGAAGTTAAGATCTGACGAGAAGAACAATACGCTGAACATCAGCGGCATGCAGAAGATCATGGCAAAAGCCGAGATCAGGTCAAGCTCGGACAAAAGCCCGTATGCGTCACCGTCGAACTCATAAAGAAGATTCGTCAAAGCGTATGTGACATAGCCTACAAGGACAGACACCGGGATCATTATTCCGATGAATGCTATCATGCCGAATCTGGTATAGAGCTTCTCTTTCTTCTCACCGTTCGGCTTGGGCATCTCGAGATTCGAGCTGAATGCCTTGTACAAGCTCCGGGTCTTATTCATTTCTTATCTCCGTCCGGATGTGAGTTTTACGAAAATCTCTTCAAGAGACATGCCGGGATTATTGAGCCTTAAGAATTCTATCGTGCCTTCAGTCACGATCTTGCCGTTGTTGATGATAAGGATCCTGTCACAGAGCTGCTCCGCGACTTCGAGAACATGTGTGGAGAATAAGACTGCATTGCCTGCCCTCGCGTGCTCTCTCATCATCTGCTTCAATTCAAAAGCCGCAGACGGATCAAGGCCCGTCATGGGCTCATCCAATATCCATGCCGGAGGATTATGGATCAGTGCCGAAATGACCATGAGTTTCTGCCTCATGCCGTGAGAATATTCGCGCATCTGAGTGCCGAGCTCATCCTTCATTCCGAATCTTTCAGAAAGGGTATCTATCTTCTCTTTTCTCATGTCCTCCGGAACTTCATACATGTCAGCTATAAAGTTCAGGTACTCAAGACCGGTAAGCTGGATCAGTATGTCAGGATTATCCGCGATATAAGCGAACGATTTCTTCGCATTGATGGGGTCTTTGCCGATATCATATCCGTTAATGACGGCCGTGCCTTCTGTGGGCTGGAGTATGCCCGTGAGCATCTTGATGACCGTGGTCTTTCCCGCGCCGTTCGGGCCTGCAAAACCGACTATCTCGCCCGCTTTGATATTAAAAGAAACGTCATCTACAGCCTGATGGCCGTTACCGTAGATCATGCTTAAGGATCTGGCTTCTATCATTTAAAGATACCTCGTTCGTATTTCTCGCCGCCCCATTCAACAACGGTGAATCCTTCTCTTTCCGAAGGGTTGAGCACCGGCAGATCCTGCGGTTCCATATCTACATACGTGGTTGAAGGATACCAGAGCATGTTAACCCGGATGATGGTATCTGGTTCAGGTGTAATATTCATTGACACTGCTTTTTCATAGGCTTCTGTTTGGAAAGTAATAACATTGTATTTGTTGTTTTCAAGTTCCGGAAGCCAGAACATTATGAATGCATCCCGCTCGGTATCTGAAAGACCGAGTTGTTTTAAGGATTGTTCAAGGAACTCTGCGGTATCTTCGCCCTTGACACAAAAACCTTTACTAAGGTCAGGCTTGATCACTATATCGCCTTCCCAGAACAGGAATGAATACTCGTTTCCGGATGAATCAGTAAGTGTTCCGTTAGGCGAAGCAATTACATTCCAACCGATAGTCTTGTCGTAAAGAGGATATGTCGTTTCTATCTCTCCATTTAATGATAATCTGACATTGACCTCAGTATCCTCCTGCGGATAAAGATATATTACCGGAGCTTTAGCCTTTGAAGCATAGGTCATCAGGAAGGGCGCAACAAATGAACTGATAACAACATGAACTATCAGAACAATCACTTCAGCTTTCAATACATTTCTTAACGGATAATTAATCGCAAAGAATATCCAAAAAGCTACCACTCCTGCAACAAGCCCAACCCCAACAGCTTGCAGATCATATGCTTTTTCCTGCTTTTGCCTGTAATTCTCAGCTGTAGCTATCTCATCAGCAAATGCGATCAAATCCGGATTGCTTTGTGCTTCTGAGATATTAACCTCTCCTTTAGAGACCATTACCCAATCATCGTTATAGAGTGTCAATCCACCGGATGAATCAATATATCGCACATTAAAAACCGTTCCTGCAGGATACACAGTACCATCGCATCCGGTTATATCGTGATCAAATACCGCTTCGTGCTCAGCATGAGACAAAAGTATTGCAGGCGCTCTGGCTGCCCTGTTAAGCGTCATTTCAAATGCAATAACAACAGCCGCGACTATAACGGCTTCGATCAAACAAAAAATGATTGCTCTTTTTTTATTAGCTTTATCATTCATAATATCAGCCTTAAGAACCGGTAAAAAATCAATTGTTCCAACTGCTAAATAATAAGCAGATTTTGATGGGGTCTGACCCCATTATTTGATCCATCTTCATTTATGTCAACTCTTGAGCAAATCTTTGTGACTCATAAAACGATTCTAATAATTCGTCTACCTTTTCTGCTTCAGGGGAGTGGTGCCCTATTGCTGTTTGTGATGTATCTACTTCAGTTCCATTATATATTTCTATCCCAAGTATCGTAATAACTGTTCCTTTCTCATAATAGTAATCACCATTCAAGGAAACAAAACTGCAACGATCCTCAATAGAATAAATATACATGAATCCTCTGTAACCGGTCGATCCGCCATCAAGCAACTGGTATTTCCGAGGAAATAAAAGAAATACGAGTAAAATAAGCACTATTGCGATTATTATTATGATTTTTACTTTCTTTCCTTTTTTATTGACCATAATAACCTCTCAACTCTTAAAAGCTCAAGCATTTACAAGTTAAACATTAGTAATATTATTGTTCGGAGAGTTATTGATCTCAAGGTTTCTAACTAAATATCAAATAGAATTCATTCTCGCATTTTTATGCAATATAAAAACGCTTCAATCTGCCATCCATATTTGCTGTCAAGCTCAGATTTAAGAGTTATTTAAGAATTGCGTAATAGTTATCTAAAGAACTGCGACTTTGACTGCGTTATAGTTAACTCAACAACAGCGAAAGGCATTTATTGAAGTGGAAAAGACTAAGAACAATTTCGGTAAATTCATGCTCCTGTGGGCAGGCGAATTCATATCATCTATCGGCGGAGGCCTTACAAGCTTCGGCTTAGGTCTTTATATCTTCCAGAAGACCGGAAGCGCGGCTGACATGGCACTCCTCACATTGTTGGGATTCCTTCCCTGCCTGGTACTCAAAGTCCCTGCAGGCGTTCTTGCAGACAGATATGACAGAAGACTTCTCATGATGATTGGGGACGGCCTGTCCGGTCTTGGCGTATTGTTCATCCTTATATGCATGCTGCAGGGCGATGCGGCGCTCTGGCAGATCTATCTCGGGACCACGATAAGCTCTGTATTCTCCGCCCTGCTCGAACCCTCTTACACCGCTACGATCACTGACCTTCTTACCAAAGAACAGTACTCTAAGGCAAACGGTCTCGTGTCGATCGCAGGGAGCTCGAGATACCTTTTCTCGCCCATCATCGCAGGCTTCCTGCTCGCAGTAAGCGACATCAAGCTGATACTCATCGTCGACATCTGCACATTCTTCCTTACGGTAATCGTTGCAGCGGTCGTCAGACGCGGCATCAAGACGAGCACACCCAAAAATCCCGATCCTTTCTTCAAGAGCATGAAGGAAGGCTGGAAAGTGATCTCAGGCAACAAGGGCATTCTCCTGCTGATCATCATCACTTCCCTGATTACTTTATTCATGGGTGTTTTCCAGGTCCTCGGTGAATCATTCGTATTATCTTTTGCAGACTCCAAAACACTTGGCATCGTTGAGACGACTGCAGCTTCAGGAATGCTCGTCACAAGCATTCTCTTAGGCATCAAGGGGATTAAGAAGAACTTCTTCAGGGCACTTTGGATGGGACTCGCATTCTCGGGGCTCGGCATGGCAATGTTTGCAGCTACAGAAAATCCTTATGTGATCTGCATCTTCGGCTTCATGTTTTTCGCATGCATTCCTCTTGCGAATAACAGCCTCGATTACCTCGTAAGGATCAATATCCCTGACGAGCTTCAGGGCAGAGCCTGGGGATTCATAGGATTCATCTCGCAATTGGGCTACGTCATCGCTTACGCGCTCTGCGGAGTAACGGCTGATACCGTAGGCAAGCTCACCCATACTGGTGTCGGAACAGGCTCTTCCATTACGATCCTTTTCTCAGGAGTATGCCTCGTAATAGTCTCGCTTATCATGTCGAGGATCAAGAAGATCAAGGCACTTGAGCAGGCTTAAGCCTTAACGATCTCCTGAGCTCTTGCAAGAGCATTATCGATATGGGGGCAGAAGTTTTCTTCTCCGACCTTCTTGTCAAAGCCTGATTTCTGGATGACCTTCATAGGCTGCTCGTTGACGTGTGACATTACGAGCGTTACGCCTCTGTTCTTGCAGTCATCGAAAAGGATCTCGAGATTGCGCAGAGCAGTAGCATCAATGGTGCTAACGCTTCTCATACGGAGTACGAGAGCCTTGGTGTCTTCCTTAGGCGAGATCTGAAGGATCTTTCCCGCAGTCGCGAAAAACATAGGTCCGTTGATCTCATAGACGATCGTATGCTCAGGAAGTACGCGGAGATCGATGCTGTCAGGATCGTTCTCGGGGTCAAAGTCTTTCCAGCCTGCAACCTGAGTGACATCGCTCATTCTCTTCATGAAGAGAACAGCTGCAAGGAGCACGCCTACTTCGATGGCGACAACGAGATCGAAAACAACCGTAAGTACAAACGTGATAAGCAATACCATGATATCGCTCTTGGGTGAGCTCTTAATGAGCTTAACGAATCTTCTCCAACCGCTCATGTTGTATGCGACCTGGAAAAGGATAGCGGCAATGCAGGGCATCGGGATCAGCTTTGCATAAGGCATCAGGAAAACAACTACGATGAGAAGCGTTACCGAGTGTACCATGCCTGCGATAGGTGTGCGGCCGCCGTTCTTGATGTTTGCAGCGGTCCTCGCGATGGCGCCTGTAGCAGGGATGCCTCCGAAGCATGCGGAAGCGATATTACCTACACCCTGGGCTACGAGCTCGGCGTTAGGTCTGTGCTTTGAGCCGATCATGGAGTCTGCAACGACTGCGGAAAGAAGCGACTCGACACCTGCAAGGAATGCAATAGTGATAGCGTTAGAGAACTGTCCTTTGATATTTGCAAAAGAGAACATCGAAGCGTTTATGCTTACAGGCGGAAGTCCTGCTTTGATATCTGCAAAGGACTTTCCGATCGTATTAACGTCCCAATGGAATATCTCAACAATTGCTGCTGTTACAATTACCGCAATGAAAGATGCAGGGATAGGAAGTTTCTTGAAGATCATCGGCCATACGATAAGTATCAGGAGCGCGATGGCACCGATGAGGACGCCCTGCCAATTGACAGTCGCAGCGTTCTTGACCAGGGCCATTACCTTCTCGCCTGTCTCGATAGGCTTCTCGCCGTTCTGGTATGTGATACCGGTGAAATCCTTGATCTGACCGATGAACAGGGTTACTGCGATTCCCGCAGTAAAACCTGTCGTAATCGGGTCGGGTATATATTTCAAAAGGCTTCCGAATCTGCAAAAGCCCATGATTATGAGGATGATACCGGCCATTATGGTGGCGATGATGAGTCCTTCCTTGCCGTCTTTCATGACGATGCCCGCAACGATAGTTGCGAAGGCTGCCGTAGGACCTGCGATCTGCACGCGGCTTCCGCCAAGGAAAGATACGATGAATCCTGCGACGATCGCGGTATAGATACCTGCTTCAGGACCAACGCCGGAAGCGATAGCAAGAGCTATGGATAACGGGAGCGCGATTATCGCTACGATGATTCCCGCTACGATATCCTTTACGAGCTGGGAACCTGAATAATTCTTCATTACCGAGAACAGCTTGGGCTTAAACTCTTTCATATTCTTCCTCTTAAATTTTCACCTCTATTTTTACCAACGCGCATTATAAAAATAGAGGCAGGCTGTATCAAGCGACAAAATCACAAAGAAAAGAACCGCGGGAAGCTGTTCATTATGTTATATGGATACAAAGCCGAAGGGGCGCTCTTTAGCCGCGTACTGTTTTTATTAGCGATTTTATGTAATACTTTTAATGTTTTGGGGGTGCGCTCATGGAGATATTATTTTCGCAAGACTCTACAAAGAAGACCACGGTACTGTCTGATGAGACAGTAAAGGATATTGCTCTTTTCGAAGTGATCGAGCATATGAGCACCGATGCCGAAGAGCGTAAATTCTTAAAAAAACTCATGACTGCCATCCCTTGTGAGCCAAAGGACATCATCTTCAGACAGCAGATCTTAAAAGACCTTCTGGATAACGAAGAGCTCTGCCATTCCATGAAGCAGGTCCTCGAAAATATCAAGACGCTAAAACACTTTGGCGGCATCAAGAAGGCCGCAAGTGACAGGGACACTACCCTCTACACTCTGCTCGAGACTTTAAGAGAACTCGTGGTTTACGTTGATGTCATCGAAGAACTGGATAATCTCCTTTCAGAGAACAAGATCGAATCAGACGGACTTATCGCTCTCCGCGACTATATCCACAAGGTCATCACTGACGAGAAATTCAGCGTAGCCAAGAGCGACATCCAGAAGATGCATGAAGATCTCTCTAACGTCAGGGGCGCAGTGATCGGCGTTAACTTCACGCCCGAGCTCGACATCGAGAACGTTACGGCTATAGAATTCGTTCCGCACGGCATCAGGTCGAAATATACGCTGGCAGATGTTGCGCTTCTTTCCAAGGCTTCCAATCCTTTCAATAAATTCAAGAACCAGGATCCTTTGCTGGCAGCGATCACGCCCAAGATGGAAAAGCACCTTAAACTGCATTTCTTCGAGATCAAGAGGACACTGTCCAAGTACGTTGATTACGATAACCGTTTCCTCATTGAGATGTATGAAGGCCTCAGCTTCTATATCAGGAGCGCCGAACTCGGGAGAAAGCTTAAGAGCAAAGACTATGAGATATCTTTCCCGGAGATCACCGGTGCATCTGACAGTACGCTCGATCTTAAGGGTTTCTATAACATCCGCCTGGCTTTCTTCGGTGAGAACAATATCGTTAAGAATGATTTTGCCTTCACAAAGGATGAGCACATCTTCATCCTGACAGGGCCTAACCGCGGCGGTAAGACCATAGTCGAACAGGGCCTTGGACTTATATCAGTAATGATGTCTCTAGGCATGTTTGTCACGGCATCATCCTGCACAGGTCTTCCCTTTATGAATATCCTTACGCACTTCCCGATCGATGAGAATCTCACCATCAATTACGGCAGACTCGGCGAAGAAGCAAAGCGCATCAGGGAGATCGTTAAGGCAGCAGAGAAAGATACACTTATACTCTTCAACGAGACTTTCTCGACAACATCAGCTTCAGACGGTTTGTATCTTTCAAAAGACCTCATCCGTGTCCTTAAGGAAAAGGGTGCGAGCGTAATATTCAACACGCATATCCATGACCTTGCCAAGGTGATCCCGGAGATGAACAAGTGGGATGGCCAGGGCAACATCGTCAGTCTCGTCATGGAGCGTAAGGATGACAAGAATACTTTTATACTCAAGCGCGCAGAGCCTGATTCAAGCTCTTATGCAAGAGACATCGCGCTCAAGTACGGCATCACTTACGAGCAGATGACTGATAAGGATCAGTAATCCAGAATATCGTGTAATACGTATTCGCGGATATCTTTGGAATTGCCAAGGATGTAATCCCGGAGCGTTGATCTGTCAAAGTATGTCTCCGAAGGTTCTGTGGTCTCATAAGTCTCATCTTCCCAATAATCATCGGCCCAGCAACTCACGACCTCGAGTTCGGCATAGACGATTATATTATCCTGAAGACAGACCATCTCATAGATGGCGGCATCGCACACTCCGGGTTCCCATCCGGTAAACCAGTTAAAGCCTTCTTCCACTTCAGAATCAGAATAAGCCTTATAGTACTCAAGCATCCTCTTATATGCCTTTCCGGCATCAGCTGCATTATCATAGACATTGAAACTTAAGTAATCGATCTCGGTTTCTTTATGTCCGCTGTTCCAGATACTAAGGACCGCTCCATTGTCATCCTCGAGTTTTTTGACGTTCCACGACTTATAGACCCCGTATTCGGTCTTATCAGTCTCGATATCGTACTCTGTCGCATATTTATGTGAAGGCTCTCTGTCTCTTCTTTTTGTTCTCGTCTCTTTAGTTGAGAGTTTGGGCAATATGATCACTGCGGCTAATGCTGCTATCACTACGGTACCTGCGGCTGCAAGTCCGATGATCATAGGCATTTTGCTGTTCTTCTTGATATCCTGTTCCATAACTGACCTCCGTTTTTCTTTTCCCTCTCGAAAAGCTCTTTGCCTTGATTACAACTGAACACACGAAAATGTTGCAAAATAACCGCAAAAAACCTAGGGCGCGATGTTAGAATAATCATCGGGTATAAGTTATTTTCGGGATAATAAGGAGCCAAATATGCGACGTGTTACTGTTAAGGCGTTCTCAGTCACACTTATCTTATCGATGGCGTTGTCTTGCGCTTCGTGCGCCAAGGAAAGATCCGGCGAAGTAAAGAGCCGCAGCGGAGTGGTCATCTCTTCAGATGATCCGTGGTTTACCACAAGAATGATCAAAGCAGATCTTAATATCGATAACAGCCGACCGGTTGCAAGAGTGCAGCAGAGCTTGTTGGGCATTGACGAGGATAAAATGATCCTTCTTACAAGCGGTGAATACCAATATCCTGAAACGGAATTCGTTGATTGGGAACAGATCAACCGCAACGACTATGATATCGAGACCGTAACCGTAATCGACCGCGCTACTGAAAACGATTTCCTGATCATGGATCTGACTAAAGATCTGCCAAGCAACACTTCCATTTACGGCATTGAATATTCTGACGGTAAGATCAAAGCAAACTATGGAGCTTACATTGAGGAAGAAGAAGAATTTATCTATTACACCAATGACTATGATCCGGTGACAGGCGAACAGACCGGCACAACGAGGAAAACAGGATATGACGACTATGCTTTCGCGGACTGTAAGATCGGCGATTACCTGATCCGGACATTGAACCGCTGGAACGAAGACTATTTAAGCAGTTACTACTGTCTGAATGTAATATCTCCTGACGGTGCGGAGAGATCAATCGATATTAAAGATGAAAACAATGAAGATATCACGATAACCGCAATACTGGCAAAGGATGAGCATACAGCAGTCATTCCGGTTGAGAAAAATAACACGTGGACCAATTACGAGCTCGACCTTGTTACGCTCACTTTATCTGCCGGCAATTCCAATGAATATGCCTGGCTCAATGAGCAGCCCATCAGTAACCCCGTCACGGGAACTGACGGAAAGACTTATTTCAAGACAGGAGAAGGAATCTCTTTTATCAATTTCAAGGACAAGGCCATAGAAAAGTTCTTCGATTTTTCCTGGTGCGGATTAGGCTATATCGCTTTTTCTTCTCTTGAGATAGCTGACATCAGCGAAAACTCCTTCATCCTCACGGGAGAAGACTGGTCGCATAATGATTTCACTGATCCTTACAGATCTGATTTTGAGATCATCGAATTCACAAAAGCCGATTCCAACCCGCATGCAGGCAAAAAAGTCTTAGAACTCTATGGCGTCGATTACAGTATGAACTGTGCGGTAAGTGATGCCATCGTAAAATTCAATGAGACCAGCACTGATTATTATATCGAGATCACAGACCGTTACGATTACGACTATATGAATCTTGACATCACAAGTGCCGATGATTATTCCGCATATCTGCAGGATATCAATTCTTCCATGAGCACACAGCTTGCAATGGATCTCATGAACGGCGACGGTCCCGACATACTGATCAACGCAAGTCAGTATGGGCAGATAAACAACTCTGAATACTTGACGGACCTTACTCCTTATCTTAGTGTTCTCGAACCGGATGAATACTTCACCAACATAATCGAAGCCGCCAAAGTCGACGGTAAACTCTATAACATGCCAGTCAGTTTTTACATTGAAGGGATATTGACGGACGGCATAAATGCAGGCAGGACCGGAACAGGTTTTACTATCCCCGAGTATGAGGATTTCCTTAACAACAAACTCAACGGCAAAGATGTTATCTACAACGGACAGAACTACTATTTCCTTAAGCTGTTTAACAATATGAGCGACAAGTTCATATCAGATGGCAAAGCAGATTTCACCGTTCCCGAATTTGCCGAGCTTGCAGACTTCGTCAAAGATAACGTCGTGGTTGACTCTGCGCAATGGACTGTCTATGACGATGTATATGAAGACCCGTATGTGACCAAAAACAGAGACGCTGAATTGTATACCTGTTATGGCTGCTACAGCTACATGATCGAGGTCGCGGAGATGACCGGCTCATCAGTTATACTGGGTATCCCTTCGACTGACGGACGGGGACCTTCTGCAGGTGCAAGCCTCTCTGTCGCAGTCTCGGCAAAGGCCTGTGACATAGAAGCCTGTACGCAATTCGCTATGATGCTCCTGTCAGACGATGTTCAGCAGGCTCTCGCATCCGACGACTCTCTTGTTATAAACCGCACGATATTCAGACAAACGGGAGAGACAGCAGTCGAATATATCAACGGCGACGGATATTGGGCCTGGTTCGGCTGGGAAGGCGAAGATCCGAACCCTAAGCGCCTGTTTTTCTCTGAGCAGGACATCGACAACCTGGAGATCTTCATCTCAGCCTGCTCACACATGATTTACTCGGATGCTGCTATCAACGCTATTCTTATCGAAGAGATGCCTGCTTATTTCTCCGGGCAGAAAGATCTCGATTCAGTAGTTAAGATCGTGCAGGACAGAGTGCAAAAGGCTCTGGATGAACGAAAATAACAGCGCGGTCTCGTTCTCGTTGCCGGGCTTTGGGGTTGGCTTTGCTCCCTGACGGTGTAGAATGAATTCATGAACGAATTCGAGCACTTCTGTCCCGAGCACATCGTGATGCTCATCTCGATAGCGGTCTTAATAACCGCCGGTCTTCTTATTGCCCGGAAAGTCTCTGAAAGAAAAGCGATGTACGCCGCGCGGATACTGTCGATTGTTGTGTTGTGCAGCGAGATACTTCAGGATATCCTGCTCATAAGAGACGGCGGTTCGCTTATAGATTTTCTGCCTCTGCACCTTTGTAATCTCGGTATTTTTGTTAACCTCGCGGCATCGTTCACCCGTGGCAGAGTTCAGTCTTTCTTTGCCGAGGTCGCTATCGTGCTCTTAATACCCGGAGCCGTCGCAGCACTTCTGTTCCCCGACTGGAACTACAGGCCTTTCTGGTCCTACCTGCCGCTACTTTGCTTCTTCACGCATTCGCTTCTCGTGTTTATCCCACTGCTTTTTCTTATAAGGAGAAAGGCCCGTATTTCTTTCAGGCATTTCTGGTATTCATACCTGTTCCTTCTCGTTGTCGTTCCGCCTATATATTTGCTGAATCAGCATGCCGGCGTGAACTACATGTTCCTTATGTTCCCGCCTTCGGATTCACCGCTTGAATGGATATTTAACCTTACAGACGGAAAGTTTTATCTGTGCGGTCTATTGATCCTTGTAACCGCGATACTTGTTGTTGAGTATCTGATTTATGGCCTGATACGTTTTCTGAATACAAAAAAGTCTTATAAACATCCTTGAGCAACCCTTTTACCTCGGCCGGATCTGCAGTATCGAACGCATTCGCGGCGGAATTTGAGGCTACAGCCTCAAGTTTACCCTCAAATTTATATAGCCGAAACGAAAATGAGGCGGAATTTGAGGCTACAGCCTCAAGTTTACCCTCAAATATATGTAGCCGGATCGAAAATGAGGCGGAATTTGCGGCTGCACCCTCAAGTTCACCCTCAAATTCTCAAGAGCGTAAGCGTGCGTATCTTATAAACAAAATAACAGGAGCTGTGATCGAGTAATCACAGCCCCTGTTTTCGCGTGTTGCTTAAAAGGAATTATTATCCGAGAGTCTGATCGATGATTCCTGCGAAGTAGTTAGCTACGTTGAGGAATCCGCCTGTCGGATAATCGGAGAGTGAAGCCTCATCAAGGCCGATCTTGTAGGTCGACGGATCGTTGAAGTTGAATGACCAAACGATCTGATCACCACACATAGCGTCTTCGAAGTTAACGGTTCCGCCGTTTGCGTCAGTAAATACGAGGACAGCTCTGCCGATATTGTTCCTGTCGAGAACACCGTGGAATTCATACGTATCATCAATCTCGTGATAAACAACATAATCAGGGTCAAAATTATCGCTTGAGAACTCGAATGACAATGTAGCAAGGTATGCAAGCTGAGCCATGACTGACTGTCTTGAAATGCTGAAGTTCTTGTACTCATCAGGGCCGAACCAGAACATCGTGCAGACCTTGTTAAACATATCTCTGTCAAACTTAATGGGTTCGTTGGAGATAGGATCGCGGAAATCACTGTTGTTCTCGAGTGCTGTGCAGATCTGACCGAAAGTTACGCCGCTATAGATCTCAAAATCATCAGGAATACCGTTTCTGGGAGTAACTTCTGCCTTAAGATCATAATCATCTCCATAGATATAGACATCAGCCCACTCGGTATTTGCGAATACCGGATCATTGTCATCTACGAGAGTATCATTGATGTCGTCGTCATCATCTACTGTGTAGACGATGTCATCATCGTCATCATCATCGTAGTCATCGTCATCGTCGTCGTCATCA
>JAFRST010000030.1 GCA_017427465.1 Clostridiales bacterium
AAGATTAAGCATGAGTTCTCCACTGTTCCGGGTATTATCGAGGATATGACGGAGATTATCCTTAATATCAAGGGTATCCGCGCAAAGCTTCACAACGAGTCCAACATCGTCAGCATCAGCGTCGCTAAGGGCAGAACCGGCGAGCTTACAGCAGGCGACATCGTTCACGGACCTGAAGTAGAGATCATGAATCCTGAGCACGTTATCGCACACCTCAACGGCAGCGACGATGTATTCATGGAATTCACACTCAGCAAGGGTAGAGGATACAATACAGCAGAGCAGAACAAGCCCGCTAAGCAGGTTATCGGTGTAATCCCGATCGATTCCATCTTCACACCTGTTAAGAAGGCTAACTACAAGGTTGAGAACACACGTGTAGGCGCCAGAACAGACTATGACAGCCTTACACTCGAGGTTTGGACAGACGGCACTATCGATGTTGACGAGGCTCTCTCTTCAGCAGCTAACTGCCTCATCGAGCACCTCAAGTTCTTTACAGCTCTTGCTGATACAGACTCAGCTCCGAGCTTCAAGAATATCGAAGAGAGCGGCGAGCATGATTCAAAGCTTTCCGGTGTTATTGAGGATATGGATTTCTCAGTACGTACATACAACTGTCTCAAGAGAGCACAGATCAACACAGTTGGTGATCTCGTAGCTCGTTCCATGGACGAGATGATCAAGGTAAGAAACCTTGGTAAGAAGTCCCTCGAGGAAATCATCGAGAAGCTTGAAGACATGGGTCTGCACCTGAGAGAAGCAGAAGATTAAGCTTATTTGGAGGATATATAAATGCCTAACAGAAAATTCGGCCGTGCTTCAGACCAGCGCATCGCTATTCTGAAGAATCAGGTCACAACATTGGTTATAAACGGTAAGGTAGAGACAACCGTTGCCCGCGCTAAGGAGATCAGCGCAATTGTTGAGAAGCTTGTTGCTACTGCAGTTAAGGAGCAGGACAACTTCACAACAAAGGAGATTACAGTTTCTGCTGCTAAGCTCGACGGTAAGGGCAAGAAGGTCTTGAAGACAAAGACAGCTAAGAGCGGTGCTAAGTATGAAGTAGTTGACCGTGAAGTTAAGACTAAGACAGTTCAGGTCGACAACGCTTCCCGTCTCGCTGCAAGAAAGTCCATGATCAAGTGGGTAAACAAGAGCCACGATGCAGAGGGCAACATCATTAATCCTGTTAACAAGATCTTTGATGACATCGCACCCAGATATGCAGGCAGAAACGGCGGTTACACAAGAATCATCCGTTTGGGCGCAAGACGTGGTGACGGCGCTGAGATGGCTATCTTGGAGTTCGTGTAATATACACAAACTAAGCTAGTAAATATAATTGTCAATCAGTTACGGGGAAAGGTTTACAACTTTCCCCGTTCTTATTAAAATTGTTCTGAAAAACAAGCAAACGGGGTATAAACAGTTGCCGGAAGACCCTAACAGAATAGTCGTAAAAGACGTCAGTTTCTCATACGACATAATGGATGAGAATGAACACATAGCGCCAAGACTTGCTCTTGACGGCATTAACGTCAGCATCGAAAAGGGCTCTTATACGGCTATCCTGGGAAGCAACGGCTCTGGCAAATCAACGCTTGCCAAGATCATTGATATCCTTGAAGTGCCTGACAGCGGCAAAGTCGTTATTTTCGGCAAGGACGCGGGCAACGATGATCTTTTCTGGGACATCAGGTCCCACTGCTGTGTGGTTTTCCAGAACCCAGATAACCAGATCGTAGGCACCATGATCGAAGAGGATGTTGCCTTCGGTCCCGAGAATCTCGGTATCCCAAATCCCGAATTAAGAGAGCGTGTCGATCAGGCACTTAAAGATGTCGGTCTCTACGAATTAAGAAACAGAGAGGCGACAGCATTATCCGGCGGACAGAAGCAAAAGCTTGCCATCGCCGGCGCTCTTGCGATGCATCCTGACATTCTTATCCTTGATGAAGCGACCGCAATGTTAGACCCTTCGAGCAGAGACGATTTCCTTGCGCTTGTTGAGAAGATGCGCATGGATAAAGGACTTACGCTCATCACTATCACCCATGACATGACCGAAGCTTTAAGATGCGATAAGATAATCGTCGTAGATAAGGGCAAGGCTGTACTTGAGGGCGCTCCCGAAGAGATATTCATGTTGGATAACCTCTGGGATTACGGCCTTAAAAGACCTGTTAAATTCAATTTCGCTTTTGAGATCGCAAAGCTGACGGGGAGCGAACTTACCAAGGAAGATCTGGTCAGCGATGACGCGCTTCTCAGCGCCATTGAGAAGATGCTGGCAAAACCCGGTATTAAAACGCCTGAAGCTGCCCTTGAGGACAAGAGACTTGATGAGGCTGAGATCATCATGTCCGTCAAAGACCTGTCCTACACATACGACGGCAGCGATGTAAAAGCGATAGAAAACATAAATCTCGATATCAGAAAAGGCGAAGTGCTCGGTCTGGTTGGCGAGAGCGGATGCGGAAAGACCACATTGATCTCGCACATGAACGCGATATTCAGGCCTAAGGAAGGCGATGTCATCATCCACACAAAGGACGGTGATCTGTCCTGCAAAAATAAGAAGGATACCATGAAGATCAGACAGAATGTCGGTCTTGTTTTCCAGTATCCGGAGTACCAGCTTTTTGAAGAGACGGTATTCAAAGACATAGGTTACGGCCTTAAGAAAATGAAGGTCTCCAAAGAGGAGGCTGCAGTCCGCATTAGAGACGCAGCTTACCTGGTAGGCCTTACGGATAAAGAACTCAGCTCCAGCCCGTTCGAATTATCCGGCGGTCAGAAGAGGCGCGCTGCCATGGCAGGCGTACTTGTCATGAAGCCCGGAATACTCGTGCTCGATGAGCCTGCAAGCGGCCTTGACCCCAAGGGCAGACAGGAGATGTTCAAGATCATAAAAGATCTCCGTGACAGCGGGACCACGATCATTCTCGTGTCCCACAATATGGATGAGGCAGCGAAAAACTGCGACCGGATCTGCGTCATTGACAGAGGTAAGATCAAGGCAGTCGGTACGCCGGAAGAACTTTTCGAGAACAACAGGGCTGAAGAGCTCGGAATACAGATCCCTAGGATCACGAGTTTTTCGGGGCTTTTAAGGGCGCGCCTTGAGAAAAAATATCCTGGAATAACCTTTGACAGCGTTAATTTCAATCCCGAGAAGGAAGCAGCTGCAATAGTCAGAGCTGTATGCGGAAGGGGTGGTGCCTGTGCTTAATAACATCAGTCTCGGCAGATACTATCCTGCCCATTCGTTCCTTCACGAGACAGATCCGAGAGTTAAGACGGTTCTTTACTTCATCTATCTTGTCGCGATATTTATGGTCAAGCAGCCCATAGCGATTGGGGTGCTTACGGGAATTATCATCCTGCAGATGATCCTGGGCAAGATAACGCCAGGCATAATGTGGAAGACGGTAAAGCCGATCCTTCCGCTTGCTTTGTTCATCTTCCTGATCAATATATTCACCATCAAGGACGGAACTGTCTTGTTCTCCTGGAAGTTCATAAGGGTCACGGGTTACGGCTTAGAGCGCGCTTCAATAATGGCATTCAGGCTGTTATTGCTCATTATCTCCACGAGCATCCTGCTGACTCTGACCACGACTCCACTTAAGATGAGTGATGCTTTGGAGGGTATCTTCAAACCGTTGCAGATCATCAAGATCCCGGTGCATGAGATGGCAATGATGATGTCTATAGCATTGAGATTTATTCCGACGCTCGCAGCTGAGACGGACAAGATCATGAAGGCTCAGCAGTCGAGAGGTGCGGACTACGATACAGGCAGTTTTATCAACAAGGTTAAAGGATACATTACGGTGCTTATCCCGCTGTTCGTGTCGAGCTTTAGAAGAGCCGACGAACTGGCGGTCGCTATGGATGCGAGATGCTATCACGGAGGCAAGGGCAGGACTAAGCTTAATCCCTTAAAGCTTACGGCAAGAGATGTGCTCGCCGGTATCATGTTCACGCTCCTTGCGGTGCTCATAGTTGTTATTGATTTGTCTTTGAGATAAGATTCGCGCTGTGTTAGAATTCTAGTTGCTAATATAAAGCTATAAGCGAAAGGTTGGGTTTGCTAATGGGTTATTATTGCGGTATCGACTTGGGCGGAACTAATATCAAAGCCGGCATCGTCGACGGAGAAGGAAAGCTCCTTAACAAGTTGTCTATCAAGACGAGAGCCGAGAGATCAATGGAAGAGATCATTCACGATATGGGTCAGCTTGCAGTTGATGCCATCAAGGATGCAGGTCTCGACGTAAAGGATATCGAGTGTATCGGTATCGGTTCTCCCGGAACACCTGATAACGACGAAGGACTTCTCGTTTATTCGAGCAACCTTCCTTTCAACAAAGCTCCTATGAGAAAGCTCATCAGGGAAGTTGTTGACCTCCCCGTATATATCGACAACGACGCTAACTGCGCAGCCATGGCTGAGGCAGTTGCAGGCGCAGGCAAGGGCGCAAAGGATTCCGTTACTATCACGTTGGGAACAGGAGTCGGCGCAGGCGTTATCGTTAACGGCAGAATCTTCTCCGGTTTTAACCAGGCAGGCTCCGAGTTCGGCCATACCGTTCTCGTATCAGGCGGCGTTCAGTGCGGCTGCGGCAGAAAAGGCTGCTTTGAGCAGTATGCTTCCGCTTCAGCTCTTGCACGAATGACCAGGGAAGCTGCAGAGGCAAATCCTGATTCACTCCTTAACAAGGTAAAGGAGCAGGAAGGCGAGTGGAACGCACGCATCGCTTTCATCGCCATGCGCGAAGGCGACAAGGTAGCTGCTGATGTCGTTGACAGCTACACAGATTACTTATCTGACGGTCTTGCTAACGCTATCAACGCGTTCATGCCTGAAGTCCTCATCGTAGGCGGCGGCGTCTGCAACGAAGGCGATCCGCTCCTTATCCCCATGCGCGAGAAGACGATGTCACGTCCTTACTTCGGACCCGGAGTGCCGAAGACACGTATCGCTCTTGCACAGATGGGCAATGACGCCGGCATCGTAGGTGCTGCCATGATGGGCAAGTCCTGCGTTGACGACGGTAAGAACGGCAAGTAATAAGGCCATGCCCAGAATAGCCTTCATCACCGAGTTTGACGGCACAGATTTTGCAGGATTCCAGTCACAGGAAAACGCAAGGGCTGTTCAGGATGTCCTCGAGAAGGCTTTAGAAGAACTTTATAAGACAAAGATCAGACTTACGGGGTGCTCCCGCACTGACGCAGGTGTACATGCCAGATGTCACTTAAGTCACGCGGACGTCCCGTTTGTTATTCCTGAAGATAAATTTCCTTTGGCGATGAACGCGCTTTTGCCGGACGACGTCGCCGTCAAGAAGTCGTTCTATGTGAGCGATGTTTTTTCCGCGCGTTTCGACATCAAGGGCAAGCGCTACATTTACCGCATATATTCATCTCCTACGAGGAGCCCTTTGCTTGACCGCAACGCTTACTACTGTCCCGTCAGGCCTGATGTCGAAAAGATGAAGGCCGCAGCGGGATTCTTTGCCGGCGAGCATGATTTTGCTGCTTTTTGCGCCACCGGCGGGTCTCAGAAGACTACTGTCAGGAGGCTCTTCGGAGTGAAGGTTTTCGCGCAGGGAGATGACCCTTGTCAGATCGGGATCGAGGTGTCCGGTGAGGCATTTCTCTACAACATGGTAAGGATCATCGCGGGCACTCTCCTTTATGTGGGCCAGGGCAAGATAGAGCCTGAAGCGGTAAAGGACATCATCGCAAGCTGTGACAGAAGTCTTGCGGGCAAGACACTGCCTGCCAAGGGACTTACACTCGAAGAAGTGTTTATCTGAATACGCAACGTTGAGAACGTATCCTGAACACCCGATCGCGGGCGCGCTATATTAATAAAATATCCCTAAGGTGATATAATTATTTAAATGCGGGCCGGAATACCCGCATTAATTAAAAATAGGGAGGATTAAGTATATGCCTGACATCAGTATGTGGATAGTATGGCTTGTTATAGCTGTAATTATGCTGGCCATTGAAGCTGCGACGACAGGCCTTGCAACACTCTGGTTCGCGGTCGGTGCCATCGTTGCTATGATCATGGACCTTTGCGGTACATCTGTCACTTCGCAGATCATAGTAATGGCTGCCGTGTCTGCGGTCTGCTTTGTACTATGTATGATCTGGATCAAGCCGAAGCTCGAGACGCTTCGCAAGAAGAATATCCAGAGGACAAATGCGGACAGACTGATCGGAAGAGAAGGGATAGTGATCGTGCCTCTGAACAAGGACGAGTGCAAGGGCCAGGTCAAGGTAGACGGCCAGGTCTGGAGCGCTAAGTCCGATACGGATATAGCCGAAGGTATCAAGGTCACTGTCAAAGCAATCGAAGGAGTTAAGCTCGTAGTCGAGATAGCTTAAAGGGGAGGAAAGAATTATGTCAATCACATTAGTCGGAGTATCAACAGGTACGATCATCGGAATCGCAATCGCAGTTATCGTTTTGCTCATCCTTATCGTTCCTAACATCAAGATCGTTCCGCAGGCAGCAACGTTCATCATCGAGCGCCTCGGTACATACAGAACTACATGGGAGACAGGCTTCCATATGAAGGTGCCTTTTATTGACCGTGTCGCAAAGAAGATCTCACTCAAGGAGAAGGTCGCAGACTTCGCGCCTCAGGCCGTTATCACAAAGGATAACGTTACGATGCAGATCGATACGGTCCTTTTCTATCAGATCGTAGATCCTAAGCTCTACACATACGGTATCGAGCGTCCTATCGTTGCTATCGAGAATCTGTCTGCAACGACACTTCGTAACATCATCGGTGATCTGGAACTCGACCAGACACTCACATCAAGAGACATCATCAACACAAGAATGAGAGAGATCCTTGACGAAGCTACAGACCCCTGGGGCATCAAGGTAAACCGTGTTGAGCTCAAGAACATCATCCCGCCCAAGGAGATCCAGGCTGCGATGGAGAAGCAGATGAAGGCTGAGCGTGAGAAGAGAGAAAAGATCCTCATCGCAGAAGGTCAGAAGGAATCCGCCATCAGAGTTGCAGAAGGTGAGAAGGAAGCTGCCATCTTAAGAGCTGAAGCAAAGAAGGAAGCAGCTATCAAGGAAGCAGAAGGTCAGGCACAGGCTATCCTCGCAGTACAGGAAGCTACGGCTAAGGGTCTTCAGATGATCAAGGATGTAGGCGCTGACGATGGTCTTATCGCCATCAAGGGTCTTGAGGCTCTCGAAAAGGTAGGCCAGGGCGCTTCAACAAAGATCATCATCCCTTCAGATTTGCAGGGCATCGCAGGTCTTACAACTACGATCAAAGAGATCGCAAAATCGTAATAAATGACTAAGGTCTTTAGGAGGAATATGTAATGGATTACGGTATGTGGAATGACAGAACCAACATGAGTATGCTCACAGACTTCTATGAGCTCACCATGGCTAACGGTTATCTGAACAGCGGCAACAGAGACAAGATCGTTTACTTCGATATGTTCTTCAGGAACATCCCGGAGAACGGCGGATATGCCGTAATGGCAGGTCTCGAGCAGGTAATTGATTATCTGTCCAGCCTCAAGTTCTCTGAAGATGATCTTAGTTTCCTTAAGGACAATTATCACTTCAATGACGAGTTCATCGATTACTTAAGAGGATTTGAATTTACATGTGATGTCTGGGCTATCCCGGAAGGAACTGTCGTATTCCCCAAAGAACCTCTCGTTAAGGTAAGAGGACCCATCATCCAGGCCCAGCTCCTTGAGACCGCGCTCCTTTGCACGATCAACCACCAGACACTTATCGCTACAAAGACTGCAAGGATCGTTAGAGCCGCAGAGGGCAGACCCGTCATGGAGTTCGGCGCGCGCCGTGCGCAGGGCTTCGACGCTTCCGTTCTTGGTGCAAGAGCTGCTTACATCGCAGGCGCAGCTGGAACATCCTGCACGATCTGCGGACAGCAGTTTAACATCCCGCTCTCCGGCACCATGGCTCACTCCTGGGTAATGCTTTTCGATAACGAGTTCGAAGCTTTCAAGGCATACTCTCTCGCATATCCTGACGGAGCACTCTTGCTCGTTGATACATACGACGTTCTCCGCTCGGGTATTCCGAATGCGATCAGATGTGCCAAGGAAGTTCTTGAACCCATGGGCAAGAGACTCAAGGGCATCAGGATCGATTCCGGCGACCTTACATACATGACCCAGAGCGCACGTAAGATGCTCGATGAAGCAGGACTTACGGACTGCAAGATCACAGTATCCAATGCTCTTGACGAGTATCTCATCAGAGACCTGATCAGCCAGGGCGCATGTATCGATTCTTTCGGTGTAGGCGAGAGACTTATCACTTCCAAGGCAGAGCCTGTCTTCGGAGGCGTATACAAGATCTCTGCAGTTGAAGCAGACGACGGCACGATCATTCCCAAGATGAAGATCTCCGATTCCATCGGCAAAGTCACAAATCCCTGCAGCAAGAAGATCGTAAGATTCTATGATAACGCTACGGGCAAGGCATTGGCTGACGTCGTTATGGTTGCAGACGAAGAGATCCCTTCTGGCGAGCCTTATGAGATCTTTGATCCTGACAACACATGGAAGTCCAAGGTACTCGAAAACTATACGGCAAGAGAGATCATGGTCCAGATCTTCAAGGACGGCAAGCTCGTTTATGACAAGCCCACCATCGGCGAGATCAGAGCTTACTGCACAAAGGAACTCGATTCTCTCTGGGATTCCGTAAAGAGATTCGAGAATCCTCACAACTACTATGTCGACCTGTCACCTAAGCTCTGGAAGATCAAGGACGACATCTTAAGATCTTACAGAAAAAGATAAGGAGAAACTAAAATGGCAAATCCGATTGTTACGATCCAGATGAAAGACGGCGGCGTTATGAAGGCAGAGCTCTACCCGGATATCGCGCCCATCACAGTAAAGAATTTCGTAGACCTGGCAGCAAAGGGCTTCTATAACGGTCTGATCTTCCACAGAGTCATCCCGGATTTCATGATCCAGGGCGGTGACCCGGAGGGCACAGGCATGGGCGGTCCCGGTTACTGCATCAAGGGCGAGTTTAGAGCTAACGGCGTTAAGAACGACTTGAAGCACACAAGAGGCGTTCTTTCCATGGCACGTGCCAACGACCCTGATTCAGCCGGCTCACAGTTCTTCATCATGCACGCTGACTATCCGTATCTTGACGGACAGTACGCTGCTTTCGGCAAGCTCATCGAAGGCATTGAGGTAGTCGATAAGATCGCTTCAGTCAGAACTGACTATAACGACAGACCTTTGGAACCTCAGCAGATCGAGTTCATGACCGTTCAGCTCTGATAAAAGGATCAACAAAACGGAATTTTAACGGCGGGGGCTGAAGGAAAGGATAATGAAGGAAGTAAAGCAGATAGGGGATGCATCAAAATCAAAGCAGAAGGCTGCCGGACATAAGAGACAGTCTTCACGCGAGAAGAAGATCATCACGATACCTTATCCGTGGCTTTTCGCTTCAGCACTCCTTTTCCTGACGGTCCCGCTGTTTATGTTTTTCTTAGGGTATCTGCGCCTTTCAGTCGGCATCCCGCTCACATTGATCTTTGCGGTGATACTGCTTTTCAGCATTTCAGACTGTCTTAATGATGCCAACGGCCGCAAGCTTTTAAAGTCTGAAAACGATCTTCAGGTCCCGCTGTCTTATCTTGTGGGTTTTGCGGTCACGGCGCTTTTGCTCTCATTTATTTCAGGTGCCGGCGAGTATATCTTTACGCTCCAGGATCACGCATTCAGACGCGCAATCTTAAGGGACCTCATCGATTACGACTGGCCGGTTATCTATAACTATTCGACACAGACTAATCCTGAAGTAATAAACATCTACGGAATCGCTTCAGGGCAGAGGGCATTCTCGTATTATTTCATCTACTGGATGCCTGCAGCACTGGCGGGCAAGGTTTTCGGCTTCGGGTTCGGCAACTTCGTCCTCCTGATCTGGAATGCCATAGGGATCTTCCTGTGCTTCATGACCGCGAGCGCCGTGATAAAGAGATTCACCGCCGCTGTTCCGTTCATGTTCGTATTTTTCTCCGGCCTTGATGTATTGCCGAATCTTGTTTATTCGTTCATTCCGTACGACGGCTGGAGATGGTTCGAAGGCTACGTCCCGGTAATGTCTTTTGTAAGCAACTTCAGGGAACTCGCAAGTGTCTACAACCAAATGGTGCCCTGCTTCCTGATAGTCGCCCTTTTGCTCCTGTCGAAAAACACCCGTTCTGCAGGACTTACCGCAGGCATACTTTTCGCATATTCGCCCTGGGCGGTATTCGGAATCCTGCCTATGGTTGCGGCATTCCTTTTCGGCAAGAAGAACAGGGCAAGCAAACTTTCAACGACATTGACCAATGCGTTCAGCCCCGCGAACATCGCATCTGCCATTTTGCTCCTGATAGTATTCGGCAGTTATTACATGTCGAATTCCGGAGCGGTAGGCTTTAGGGGAGCTGCCTGGAGTTTCTTCGACAAACCGCTTTTATTCATTCCTGCTTATATCGTGTTTGTCGCAGTGGAGGCACTTCCGTTCGTTATCATGCTCTATAAGCGCGAGAAGGATAACGCTCTTTTCCGGGCCGCTGCAATAACTCTTCTCATAATTCCTTTGTACAGGATCACCGAGATGAACGACTTTGCGATGAGAGGCTCGATGCCGGCGTTGTTCTTTTTCTGCATCGGCATGAGCGGACTTGTCGCTGATGTGATGGATGAGAAGAATACTCCTAAGACTAAGAAGGGGTGGATCAAGTCCGCAGCAATCATGCTTACGGTGATCCTCATGATGTTCCCGACGCTCATGAACCTGTTTGTCATCTTCGGCTCCATGATCAATGGCGATAAGAGCGACAAGGAAGACATCGGTTCGTTCGGCAACATCAACACCGCGTCTTATGCCGAAGTCATTCAGGAACAGTTCTTTGCTGAAGATTACGAAGACAGTTTCTTCTACAGATATTTTGCGGGGTAAGACCGGATGAAGAAGGAGATAAGGATTTCCTACAGATCTTTCTTTGCAGTATGTACCGGTTTTTTAGGACTTCCGGTACTGCTTTTCCTTGCTTGCTATCTGAAGCCTTATATCGGTATTCCTTTGGCGCTTATCATTCTGTGTGCTTTAATCTTTGCAGTAAAAGACGCATGCAAAGGCCAGGACTTAAAACCGCTCGATGGTAAGAAGACGGACATCACTATCCCGATGGGATACTTTATCGGATATCTCATTTTTGCATTATTCCTGTCGTGGTTCTCCGGCGTAGGCGAATACATAGTCACGTTCAACGACCATCACTACAGGTTCGCGATATTAAATGACCTGGTCAGCTATAAGTGGCCTGTTATCTACGACTATTCGACGCAGACCAATCCTCAGGTCATCGAATACTTCAGCAAGACACCGGGCAGCAATGCCGCATTCGTCTATTACTTCACATACTGGATGCCCGCAGCTCTCACCGGAAAGGTCTTCGGACTGACCGCGGCAAGGATCGCCCTTATTATCTGGAACGGCCTTGGCATCTTCCTTACACTGATTGGTGTCAGCAAGTATATAGGCCGGGCGAGCTTTACGGTACCGTTCTGCTATTTCTGCTTCGGAGGACTGGACGTTATTCCCAATATCATCCATGACATCATTCCGTATGCCGAGTGGAACGGCATGGAGAGATGGGCGCCTGAGCTTGCTTACATGAGCAACTTTGCTGAGCTCACAAGTGTCTTCCACCAGTGCGTTCCGGTATTCCTCGCCGTGACATTGATAATGATATCGAAAAACACGAGATCCGTAGGACTCATCGGCGCGCTCATTCTGTCTTACACTCCCTGGGGTATTATCGGTCTGGTCCCGGTAGCTCTCGTATCGGCTCTGCGCAAAGAGATGCGCGAAGGCGGTACAAGGCAGTTACTAAAGAACCTTTTTACCTTTCAGAACATTGTCTCCTGTATCGTGCTCCTATTCGTGTTCGGGGCGCTCTACATGAGCAATAGCGCTTCCGTATCGGACAAAGGATTTATCTTCAAGTACATAACAAATCCCGCCTTGTGCATCCTGATATATATTGCGTTCATCGCAGTGGAAGTTTTGCCTTTTGCGCTGCTCCTTTATAAGAACGAGAAAAAGAACGCGCTCTTCCTGGCTGCGGTAATAGAGCTCTGTCTCATCCCGCTTTTCAAGGCATCGTTTGAAAATGATTTCTGCATGAGAGTATCGATGGCACCGAGATTTATCCTGTGCATTCTCTTCGCAAGATTCCTTAAAGATATCTACGATGCAGACAAGATCATTTCTTCCAAAAAACTCAAGCGCAAGAAAAAAGACATCTTAAAGATGGTCCTTACGGTTCTTGTTGCTATCGGCATGGTCTATCCCGCGTTTAATCTGTCTTTCTATATCGCAGGATGCACTGCGACCGGAGAACCGATCGCTGCAGACGGTGTCGTATCGTTCGGAAACATCAGGGACGAAGAACACTTATGGAACTGCACTCATAACTATATGAGCGAAGGATATGAGGATACGTTCTTCTTCAAATATCTCGTGAAATAGATCAGTCTTTTGACTCTTCGGAAGGGATGTATATAGGTCTGCCCTTAGACTCGATGTAAGTTCTTCCGATATACTCGCCAAGGATTCCGAGGCACATAAGGATAAGGCCGCCGATGAAGAGGATGAAGCACAAGAGGGAAGGATAACCCGGAACCTCGTTGTAAATCCTCAAGATGATCGCGCGGATGAAATAGTAGATGAGATAAGCAAATCCCGCAAAAGCGAAGAAGAATCCCGAATAAGTGGCAAGTCTCAAAGGCGCGGTCGTGAAGGAAACGATACCGTCGATGGCATAGCGGAATAGCTTCCAGAAACTCCACTTGGTCTCGCCTGCGGCACGCTCGACATTCTCATGCTCTACCCACTTTGTCCTGAATCCTACCCAGGCGAAAATACCCTTCGAGAAACGCTGGCGCTCGGTAAGACTTAAGATGGCATCGACTACTTCGCGTCTCATAAGCCTGAAGTCTCTTGCACCGTCGGCGATCTCGATATCGCACATGCGGTTGATCATTTTATAGAAACGGCGTGCGAAGAAGCTCCTGATCTTGGGCTCGCCTTTGCGCGTAACTCTTCTTGCGGCGATGATGTCGTATTCACCTGAATCGAGGTCTTTGATCATCTGCGGAATAAGCGACGGAGGATCCTGCATGTCGGCATCGAGGATGGCTACATAATCGCCCTTAGCCTTCTGCATTCCCGCATACATTGCTGCTTCCTTGCCGAAATTCCTTGAAAAGAAAACATACTTAACGGATTTGTCTTCCTCAGCAAAAGACTTGATTATCTGTGCCGTCTTATCGCGGCTTCCGTCGTTAACGAAAATAAACTCGTAGCTTCTTTCAGGAGACGGGTCTTCTCTGCGAACGTTGCACAGCGCTTCATAAAGGATCGGTAAGGATCCTTCTTCGTTATAGCAGGGAACTATAAGACTGATCAGCACAACATGCTCTCCTTTTCTGCACTCACCAAAGTGCTCCCGTTAGTTTACAAGGCATGTAAACTGTTTTGAGGCAACACCAAAGTGCACCGTTCCTCACAAGATATTTAATCTGTATTTGCGACAATTGTGCGAACGAAGTGAGACACAGTCTCAAAATAGATTAAATATCTTGTTTGTATTATAATCAAAAAGTACGTTTCGTGACAATAAAAAGCCGAAGAAAGGGCAGACTGATAATGAAAGAGCTCTCAAGTCTTGACGGCGGTTCCTCAAAGAAATCGTCAAGCAAAGCGACAGGAAAACCGTCAAGTAAGCCGGCAGCCAAGCCTGCATTAAAATCGCGCGGCAAACGCGATCTTCGTCCGCTTATTGCATTTGCCATCACACTGGTCCTTTATCTTGCTGCTATGGTCCTTTGCAACAAGTATCCTTTGGGTGAGTATTCTTTCCTTCAGAGTGACTTAAAGGCACAGTATGCTCCTTTCCTTGCTCTTATGAGGAACAAGCTTTCTGACCTTAACAGCGTGCCGAAGGAACATATATGGTCTTACCTTACATATTCGTTCCAGTTAGGTCTCGGAAAGAACTTCATGAGCACCTTCGGATATTACCTCGCAAGCCCGTTCAACCTTATCTATCTTTTCGTAGACGAAGCGCAGATCGATGCAGCGGTAATTACGATCGTTATCCTGAAGCTCAGCCTGGCTTCAAGCTTTATGAGCCTTTTCCTCGGCAAGAGGATCGAGAATAAAAAGTCCTTCTGGCCTGTTCTTCTCGGAATCGCTTACGCATTCTCCCTGTATTCACAGGCATATATCTTCCACATCATGTGGCTCGACGGCTATATGCTCCTGCCTTTGATCCTTTTCTTCACGGAGAAGTTCATCAAGGAACAGAAGTATTCAGGACTCATCGTTACTTTGCTGATGCTTTTCGCAACGAATTACTACATCGCTTACATGGTCGGCATCGCATGCTTCCTGTATCTGTGCATCAGGATGTTTGTGGAAAAAACTGAGTTTAAGAAAGCTGCAGGCATCTGTGTAAGATACATTCTTACCGCGGGCTTTACGGCGCTCATTACGGCGGTCATGCTGGTGCCCGTCGGACTCGACACGATCGGCAATGCGGATCAGACGATCCTGACGCGCGGAGACAATGCTCTTACTTATTCGCCGCTGACTCTTATCCACATGTTCCTTCTGGGTGAGTCAGGTGATTTCGGCGAGACCATGATCAGCAACTATCCGTTCCTCTTCATCTGCCTGCCGGTAACAATACTGATGCTCATCTATTTCATCAGCCCGGTATTCAAGGGAAGAGAGAGGAAGGTCCACGCATTCTGCATGCTCGGTGTGCTTTTGTCGACAATGGTCTACTTTATCGACAAGGCATGGCAGGTCTTTGATGATCCTAACTGGTTCTGGCACAGACATGTATTTGTTTTCCTGCCTTTGTTCCTCATGATCTCATTGAAAGTCCTGCTTAGGCTTAAGGAAATAGCGCGCAGGGATATCGTCAAGGTGATGCTCATCATGTTCGCCCTTATAGTGATCGACTGCTCGTTCGGCGCTCTTAAGGGCCAGAGCAAAGCTGTCATTTATAACTTCGTGCTTACTTTGACATATTGCGGATTCATGGCTTGTTACTCTATCGAGAAATGGCCTGAGCAGCTCAACGACATGCCGAGACTGTTGTCGCCCCTTATGTCGTTCATCGTTGTTTTCGAGCTGGTATTCGCAGGACCGATGCTGTCGTCAGGCATTGAGACAATGACTCTTTTCGGAGGCCCCGCTGAAGAATACAGCGATTCGATCAGGGCGACAGGCCAGTTCGGCGACTATGCCAAGACACGTGAAGCAAGCACGGGAGCTTTCAGAGCCGAGAACGAGGGCGTGCCTGAGTATACGCTCAAGTATTACATCGACGAGGGCGAAGCATTCTACGGTGATTACCGCGGACTGTCTTTCTTCAATTCGAATTCGAATAAGCAGATGCAGCGCTTCATTAAGCAGCTCGGAATGCAGACTAACTACAACTACTTCTCTACAGGACACTCTTACACAAGCCCTTCTGCAGACTGCTTCTTCTCGATCGGTTCGGTATCGGCAAAAAGAGATCTCGCGTTCTACCGATATGAAGGTTCTGATTCCTACGGATCAGGCCTGAAGTTCTACGCTAATGATGACGTTCTGCCGTTGGCTTTTGCTGCTGACAAGAGCGCCATGGATTTTGATTTCTACAGGCTCGAAAAAGACACGGCAGATAAGAACTACTACGCTCTGCAGAACGACTGGTACCGTTCGATGTTCCCCGGAGCCTTCACGGAAGACTTCTTCATCGATATCGATGAGAGCGTAACGGGCGAGCCCGAGATCAAGAACGGCGTATCCTTTAATTCCGGCGACTATCTTACCAACGAGGATTATTTAAGAAAGAACGATCCGGAGAGCAGCAACGGTGCTGTTACCGAAGATCCTTTAGGCCTTGAGAAGGACGTTTACTACGAGCTCAAAGATGAGACGACGACCCTTTACAGGACGAATGAGAAGATACCGATCGTTATCGAGTATAACTTCAAGGCTCCCACGACTGATGAGATCTATTGTGCTCTTGTCGCAGGAAGGATCGTTGACGGAGCAGACGTCTATGTTAACGGCATAAAGATCAGCAGCTTCAAATCTGATGCTTTCTATTCGCAGATCTTCAGGATAGGCAGCTTTGAAGAAGGTGAGGACGTTAAGGTAACATTCCTGTCAAAGGAGAAGAGCTTCTCTTATCTCAACATAAGATTCGCAAGCTTTGATGCGCAATCCTTCTCTGAGCAGCTTGCTGCCGTAAACACTTCAAAGGTCAGCATGGCGGAAGCATATGACGGCTACGTCAAGTTCAACGTAAACGGCCTTGAAGCAAATGAGACAGTAATTACGACTATCCCTGCAGAAGACGGCTGGCAGCTTTACATCGACGGTACTCCTTGTGATTACAAGGTATACCAGAATGCTTTCATCGCATTTGATGCAGGATCGGGGAGCCATACCGCAGAACTCGTATTCACAGCTCCCGGTCTCAAGGGCGGAGCCGCAGTATCCTGCGTAGGCGTTGTCCTTTTGGCGGCATTCGTATTTGTTGATAAAAAGCGCTCGAAAATGAAAGAAAAACAATGAAGTTTTGAGTATCTTATATTGCGGAGTTAAATCAGTAACAGTGCTTGGAGGTATTGAATCATGGATTTTATGAAAGCTTATGAACTTTGGTCGACAGATCCTTTTTTCGATGAAGGTACAAGAAATGAGCTGATCGCGATCAAGGACGACACCAAGGAGATCGAAGACAGATTCTACAGAGATCTCGAGTTCGGTACGGCAGGCTTAAGAGGCGTGCTCGGCGCAGGAACCAACAGAATGAATGTCTATACGGTAGCAAAGGCTTCCGAGGGACTTGCTAAATACATTCTCTCTGAAGGCGAAGAGGCAATTAAGAGAGGTGTAGTAATCTCATATGATTCAAGACATTTCTCGCCTGAGTTCGCACAGATCACGGCTCAGGTCTTAGCTGCAAACGGTATCCCGTCAAGGCTCTCAGACGAATTGAGACCTGTACCGGTACTTTCTTACTCCGTAAGATATTTTAAGGCATTTGCAGGTGTCATGATCACAGCTTCCCACAATCCGTCAAAGTACAACGGATACAAGGTTTACGGTGAGGACGGCGGACAGGTACCGCCCGAAGCAGCAGATGCAGTCCTTGCAAATATCGAAGCGATTTCCGATATCAGAAGCGTTAAGCTCATGGACTTTGAGGAAGCTAAGGCAAAGGGCCTTGTAACTTCATTCGGGCCTGAGATCGATGATGCTTTCACAAATATGCTTACAAAGCTCGTCGTAGACCAAAAGGCAATCGACAGACAGGCTGACATGAGCATTGTTTACACACCTCTGCACGGTTCCGGCAACAAGCCCGTCAGAAGGATCCTTGAGGCAGTCGGATTCAAGAACATCCACATCGTTAAGGAGCAGGAGCTTCCGGACGGCGCTTTTCCTACGGTAAGCCTTCCTAACCCCGAGAACCCTGAGGCTCTCTCAATGGCTATCGAACTTGCCAAGAAGACAGACGCTTCCCTGGTATTTGGTACAGACCCTGACTCAGACCGTATCGGCGCTGCAGCAAAGGTCATCGAGAACGGCGAAGTCAAGTACAAGTGCTTTTCCGGCAACCAGATGGGACTTATGCTCTTGGACTACATCCTTGACGCGAAGAAGAAACTCGGCACGCTTCCTGACAAGTCTTTTGCAGTTACGACGATCGTTTCTTCCAAGCTCGTTAAGAGCATCTGCGACTACTATGGCGTAGAGCTCCAGGAGACACTTACCGGCTTCAAGTTCATCGGCGAGAGGATCAAGCTCGACGACGAGTTCGGTGACAAGCACTTCCAGTTCGGCTTCGAAGAGAGCTACGGTTATCTCGCAGGCGTTGACGTCCGTGATAAGGATGCGGTTGTAGCAGCAATGCTCATCTGCAACATGGCTGCAGCTTCCTTTGAGAAGGGCGAGACTCTGGCTGACAGACTTGACCACCTCTACGAGAAGTACGGCTACGGCATCGAGCAGACGATCAGCTGCACTCTTGAGGGCAAAGAAGGTATCGAGAAGATCGGCAAGTGCATGGTAGAGCTCAGAAATGAGCTTGCCGGATGCAAGAACCTTGCTGAGGCAAAGAACCTCCTGGGTGGCGCAACAGTTACCGCTGTCCGTGACTACAAGGAATCCAAGCGTTACGACTTTACCGAAGACGGCGTAAAGGTATCCGATATCACTCTGCCCAAGTCCAACGTTCTTCTCTATGAGCTCGGCGGCAACAAGGGCATCGACTGGGCATGCGCAAGACCTTCAGGCACAGAGCCTAAGCTTAAGATCTACATGGGCGTTTACGATTCTGACAAGGCAAGCGCCGAGAAGTCCTTTGAAACGATCAAGGGACAGGTAGAAGGATACGTTAAGTCAAAGCTTAACTAAAAAGAATTTACCAGCGGAATAATGTACTCATAGACAGCCTTGGCAAAGCCGAGGCTGTCATAATTTGCGGTGATATGGCAGGCGGCGTTCTTTACGCCGTCTGTTGCATTGCCCATAGCGATGCCGTAGCGGGCAGACTCGATCATGGAGATGTCGTTGTCGCTGTCGCCTATAGCGAAAGTATTATCTCTCGGAATCCCCAGGTAATCTGCCAGGCTTAACAGGGCATTGCCCTTGGTGGCGCCTTTTCTCATGACATCGAAAAGGTTGGGAGCCGATGAGATGACCTCAAGTTCCGGATCTGCGGAAAGAAGACCCGTGAGTTCCTCGTCTGCGCTGATCAGAAGGATCTTGTTAAAGTTCGGGAGCTTCTCCTTTTCGAGAAAATCCATATCGATATCGATCATGGGAGACTTCTTTTCCGTCTCAAGACCTTCGTTATAGGAGTTAACCAAGCCCCTCCTGGTCGAACCCGGCGTAAAGAAGATGCCCTCGTCAGAATAGAGGGTGGCATCAGCTGACCTTATCATGAGAAATCTCAGGAGTTCCCTGATCTTGGATTCCTCAAAATCCATGGAATCGAATTGTTTTCTGGCCCGGGCGTCGAAAAGAGAAGCGCCGTTGCTCGTCAT
>JAFRST010000031.1 GCA_017427465.1 Clostridiales bacterium
AAGGGGATTGGCTGACAGTTTTTATGGCGGATGCTTGATCCAAAGGGGCTGACGTCAGGCCAATTACTCCCCGTATTATAAGAAAAGTGCAACTGTCGGAGTTAATTACTCTCTAACAATTACACTTTCTATGGTACTAAAGAGGCTGCACTAAGGCAGCCTCCGTATATTCAATTGTAATAGGTTATCAGTATTCAGGTTCAAGCAAGCCGTATCCGCCGTCGAATCTCTTATATACTACGCAGACAGAATTTGTGTCACTGTCGAGATAAACATAGAAGTCGTGTCCCAACATCTCGAGCTGCAGGATAGCATCCTCAGATGTCATAGGTCTTAAAGCAAACTGCTTACGCTTTGTTATCTTTGCTTCCTGTTCGTCAACGATGTCAAAATCTGCGCCACCGTCATCCTCAAGATAATTAACGATTGCCGGGTACTCCTTCTTCTTCTTGAGGAACTTGGTCTTTTGTCTTCTGATCTGAGACTCGAGCTTGTCGACTGTTCTGTCAACTGCTGTCAGGATATCCTCGTCACATGCTTCAGCTCTTAAGATCTTCCCGCCAAACTCCATGGTAATCTCGACTACCATATCGGGTCCTTCAGGTCTGATGCGGACGTTGAGTGTGCCTTCATCGCCGAAGAACTTATCGAACTTCGACATCTTAGCAGCGATCTTGTCCTCAAGTCTTGTGCCGATGCGGATTCCGTTGCCCTGTGTAGTGATCTTCATAAAATCACTCCCTTCCGTTTGAAGTTTCAAAAGGCTTTGACCTTTGATTTAATTATAAACGAAGTAGGGAGTAATTTTGATTAAATTTGTATTAATTTGGTTGTAAAGTCAGTCTTCGTGCTCGGACCAGATATTAGCTCCGCCGCGGTCGAGCGCGACGAGACCGGTACGGCACATTTCGATGATCTCAAACTTCTTCATATACTCGATGAACGCATCGATCTTCTGACTGTCTCCGGTGGCTTCAATGCTTATGGCTTCATCCGTAAAATCGATGATCTTCGTGCGGAAGATATTCGTAGCCTCAACGATATCGGCGTGCTGCTGTTCGGTGTTCCTGACCTTGATGAGAAGGAGCTCTCTTTTGATACAGTCTTCAGTCGAGAGGACAACTACTTTTTTTACGTTATAAAGCTTACGGAGCTGGGATACTACCTGATCCTTATCATTCTTCTCAGCAGTCAGCGTAATCGTGATCCGCGAATACTCAGGCGACTCAGTCTCACCTACTGTCAGAGAGTCGATATTGTAACCTCTTCTCGTGAACATCGCGGTTACACGTGAGAGGACACCGTACTGGTTATCAACGTAGATCGCAATGATTATCTTATTCTTAAGCATCGCTGATATCCTCCCTTCTCAAGATCAGGTTATTAAACGTTCCGCCGGGTTTGAGCATAGGAAGAACGAGGCTGTCCTTCTTTATCGTCAGATCGATTATCGCAGGACCTTTTACCTTATATGCCTTCTTGAATGCTTCTTCGAAAGACTCCTTGTCTGTAGCCTTGAAGCCCTTAGCACCGAATGCCTGGGCGAGCTTTACAAAATCAGTCTTGCGGTCAAGATCCGTATTCGAATATCTTCCGTCGAAAAACACCTTCTGCCACTGTCTTACCATTCCGAGCGCGTGGTTATTGAAGATAACGATAGTTACAGGAACATTATAAGTTACCGCAGTAGCGAGCTCATTAAGACACATGCCGAAGCTCCCGTCACCTGTGATAAGAACGCTTCTGGTATCAGTACCTATCGAGCTTCCGATAGCTGCGCCAAGCCCGAAGCCCATTGTGCCCAAGCCGCCTGAAGTGATCCAGGTGCGCTTGTTCCTGAACTTGAAGAACTGGGCTGCCCAGCACTGATGCTGACCGACATCGGTAACAAGTCTTGTGTCAGGCTTGATAATATCAGAGATGATATTGATGGTATCGCGCGGCAGGAAAGGCAGTCCTTCATAAGCATCAGCTTCTCTTTGCTTAAGCTGGTCTACCTTCTTGATCCATTCAGTATTTTTGCGCTGCGGAGCCGCCTTGATCAAGCGCTCAACGAAATCTTTAATGTCACAGCATATACCGAGATCGACGGGCACGTTCTTGCCTATCTCCGCACGGTCACAATCTACATGGATCTTGGCAGCGGAAAGAGAGAACTTCTCGGTCTTTCCGGTCGCCCTGTCAGAGAACCTGACGCCCAAAGCGATTATGAGATCAGCTTTTGCAAGAGCAACAGAAGAAGCGTAACGTCCGTGCATTCCCTGCATTCCCAGGAACCTCGGGGAATCTGTAGGGATCTCGGATAAGCCCATCATGGAGCAGCCGATGACAGCATCTAATTTATCCGCGAGTTTAACGATGTCTTCACCTATGGAAGTTCTTACCGCGCCGCCGCCGAAATAGATATAAGGTCTCTTGGATTCCTTGATAAGTTTGACGGCATTCTTGATATCATCTTCTTTGCAGCAAGGTATAGGTTCAAGCTTAACAACAGGTGCTTTCTTATAATCAAAGACCGCTTCCTGGACATCCTTGGGGATATCGATCAGGACAGGTCCCGGTCTTCCCTCTCTCGCAAGTTCAAAGGCTTTGCGGACAACATCTGCAAGCTTTGAAACTTTATGCACGAAGAAGTTGTGTTTCGTAATTGGAAGCGTAATGCCCGTGATATCGATCTCCTGGAAAGAGTCTCTACCGATCATGGAATTACTTACGTTTCCCGTTATAGCTACAAGAGGGATCGAATCAAGATATGCTGTAGCGATTCCGGTAACAAGATTGGTCGCACCCGGTCCGGATGTTGCGATTACGACACCTGTTTTTCCGGTAGCTCTTGCATAACCGTCAGCGCTATGGACAGCGCCTTCCTCATGGGCAGTCAGGATATGACGGATCTTATCCTGCTTATCGTAGAGCTTGTCGTAGATGTCAACGACCATTCCGCCCGGAAAACCGAACACGGTATCAACACCTTGTTCTATCAAGGTCTCGACAAGTATCTGTGCTCCGGTCATCTTCATTTTCGATTCACCTCATTAACTTAAAGCAGCGGATCAAGAAACTACCTGGCATGCAGAATACACAATGTTGCCGCCGCCGGAAGTCTCGCTGATGGCAATGTAGTAATAACCGGGTTCGATTCCTTCCGACTTAGGAAGAGTGAACTGATACTGGTATGTGCTACCGTTAGCTACAGGCGTAACGGAACCACTATAAATAACTTTCGAGAATTCCTTATCAGAAAACATGTTATCACTACTGTAGAAGAACGAGAAATAAAGCGTCTGTGTAACACTCGGATCCACATCAAAAGCAAGGCACAGTTCATCAGTATCGGAATAGTAAACCGAATCTGTCTTGATCCTGTTGTTCGAAGATATCCAGTCACAATCGACATCGCTGATAACCGTGTCATTCTTAAGGATCACCACATAACCGATCATGTCTGTAACATCAGTAGTACCCTGTTCATATTCGTCATCAATGTTGATCTCGTAAGCAGGTGTACCGGGTCTGAAATCGATGTAGTAATCGTTGTTGTAAACGTCAAAGATATCGAATCCGATATACGCATTAACATCAGAATAATCTACCGCAGAATACTCGTACATGCTTACTGCAGCATCGATGTTAACAGGATCACCGAGCTCGTAGTAATTAAGCGCGCCCGTATTCCTGTCATAGTATTCGGCAACGAAGACGATCGTATCGGAATTATCATCTCTGAACTTGTTACCCTGGTTTGGATCGTATGTATCATTGAGGATATCGGCATAATAATAACCGATGATCGTTCCTTCCGGATCAGCTGAGCTGGAAGCGATTACAACATATGCCTCCTTGCCGTTGACCAATGCCTCTGCACCGAGATACTTTGTCCAATTACCGTCAGGTGTGCGCTCAAAGTCGATGCAGTAGCATGTAACGAATCCGAAGTCCTTGAAGTAGACCCACTTCGTAGGGTTCTCCAAGATGATATATCCGTTTCCGTCCTTGCGGTACTGCTGGTCGATACCCATGTAGTAGATCCTGTCAGGCTCATCATCTAATGTGTAAGCGAGGTGTACCTCAACAAGCTTGATGATATCCCAGTCTTCATCGGTCAGCGCAATGGCCTCGTAATCGCCCATATTGACTATGAGATCCGAGATATCGTAAACGTTACCGGAACCGTTGTTCGGACTTCCTGCAGGCTGTACATACCAGCTGCCTGCGTAATTAGTAGCGTTAAGGAAGTAGAGTTCTGCACTTACGAACTTGTCATAGAACTTGACAGTAGCATCGCTGTATCCGAGCGTTGTAAATGTCGCTCTGGCAAAGTCGTAATATTCAGGATAATTGTACGGAGCATATGCCGTCATGCCGTGAGCATATGTATAAGAGTTGTTGCTCTCTGTAAATACGCAGTTGCCGACTTCGTTTGTAAGTGTACTTGCGGCAGACTTGAGTTCCTGATCGTCACAGTCGATATACTTTCCTGCAAGTGTGATTATGTCGACAGAGTCGGTAGTCTCAAAGTTTCCGCAGGTCTCTCTGATCTGAACATATTCAGCATATCCGTCCTGCTCGAAAACCCTCTTATCCAAAGCTGCAATGAACTTCTCGTAAGCTTCGAAAACTTCATCGATATTATCTGTATCGATAGCGGACATGCATGTGTCGAAAGTGTATCCTGAAGATGCCTGTGCTGCCTCAACTACGTCCATGTAATCTCTTACGATGAACTCGCTGTAATCCTTGGCATTACCCTTGAAGTCTCCTCCGATATAGTTAAGGAAGTTCGTGTAGTTGATACCGAGATCGTAATAAGCGCTTCCCCACGTAGGGCTCTCTGCTGCAACAATGTATTCGGTATAGGGATCAAGTGCTTTTGCAACTTCCAAAGATCCCATCAGACAAGCGTTGAAGATGATGGACTCGAACTCGATATCGCAATTGCCGATAGCATCAGCCATCTCGATCTCAGTGAGTGTGCCGTCATGTACCTCGTCAAATCCGAATGAAAGCGGTACTCCGCCGCCGTGATCCCACATAACGAGGATGTAATGATCTGCAGGATAATTTTCTTTGGAGAACTTGATGAAGTCTTCAAGAGTACCTGCATCAACCATGCTTGCTTTCTTGATATCGTCATCATCGAGTTCTTCGATGTTGCCGTCGATGATTGAGAAGCGCTGGGTAATTCCGCCCTTCATACCGAAGTTGTTGTGGTACTCATTGCATCCGCCGGTCTGGAGAACGATATTTACTCCGTCACCGGGATTTGCAGCAAGCATCTCCTTAACATCAGCCGTAAGGCAAGCGCCTTCAGACTCCAGGTCTGTGCCGATCGCATAGACCATGATGGTTCTTGTATTGCCGTCGGTTACTACAACGTTATCTGTCTCATCAGTTTCTACCGTAGCGGTAGGATCAGGCGTGCCGGCCTTGCTGACAATAGCCCAGATACCGACACCGATACCGGCAAGCAGAACAACTGCTCCGGCAACGATACCGATGATAAGACCGATCTTACCCTTCTTGCCTTTCTTGGCGGGCTCGGCATTCTCTGTTTTCGCAGCAGGCTGAGCCTGGGGTTCAGGAATATTCGTGTTGAAGATCGAAGATATAGGAGCAGGTTCCGGTGCGGGTGCAGGAGCGGGCGCCACAGGTGCGGGCGCAGGTGCAGCCTGGAATGCGGTAGGGATCGGATCGTAAACAGGTGCCTCAGGCGCTGACTCAACAGGTGCGGGAACAACCGGAGCAGGCTCTACAGGTGCAGGTGCAGCCATCTTAACCGGAGCAGGCTCAGGCTTTACGGATGCGGGCTCTGCTGCAGGAGCCATTGTTGTCATAGGCGGAACTACTACGGGAGCAGTCATCATTCCGGGTGTTGCAGGAACCGGAACAGGTGCGGGAATAGGCGATTCCTTAACGGGTTCGGGTACCGGTGCAGGGATCGGTGACGGCTTAACAGGCTCGGGTACGGGCTCAGGGAGCGGTGCAACCCTGATGGGTTCCTGTGCTACAGGAACCGGAGCTGCCGGAGCCTGGGGTGCAGCCTGTTTCTGCCACAGGCGCGAAACGTCAGTTCCGCAGCCGCCGCAGAATTTCTGGTTGTCTTTAAGTTCTTTTCCACAATTCGGACAATGCATTAATCTTTTCCTCTTTTCCCTTATTGTCTATTTTCCATATCATCCCTTATCGCATCAGCAAGATCAGAGATGACACTTCTTGTATCTTCATTGCCTGCAGACTTAACAGTGACTGTCTGTCCGATAACTCTGCAGTTCTTGAGACCTTCAATGATTGCCATCAGGCCCTTTCCGCTGGCAGGTGCCCACGTACCATTCTCTATAACAGAGAACGCTCTGCCTGTCAAACCATGAGAGGCAAGTTCTGTTACCGCGTGCTCTACCGGAGAATAAATTCCGTTGTTATATGTAGGTGAAGCGATAACGATGTGGCTGTACTTGAAAGAATTCGCGATAACGTCGGAAATATCAGTTACGGAAGCATCAAGAATAACTGCTTCGATGCCTCTCTTATCAAGCTCTGTCATGAGGACTTCACACGCATTTGCGGTATGACCGTAGATCGATCCCTGAAGAATGAATACTCCGTTTTTCTCAGGAGTATAAGAACCCCATGTCTGATAGCAGGAGATGATCTTTGAGATATCTTTCCGCCAAACATAAGAATGCAGAGGGCAGATCATCTTAATATCAAGAGCGGATGCCTTCTTGATGGCACCTATGGTCTGCATTCCGTACTTACCTACGATGTTCGTGTAGTAGCGGCGCGCCTCGTTAAGAAGCTCAGACTCGAAATCCTTATCGTCAGCAAAGATCGAACCGTTGGTAGCGCCGTAGCTTCCGAAAGCATCTGCACTGAATAAAGTTCCTTCCGTCATATCGAAGCTGAACATTACTTCAGGCCAGTGAACCATGGGTGCAAAAAGGAACTTGAACTTGTGACTCCCGAGCTCTAACTCATCACCGTCTTTGACGATGACAGCTCTTGAAGAATAATCCTTGCCCGGGAAGAACTGGGATATGAACTGCAGCGTCTTGGCATTCAGAATTATCTTAGCCTGATCGTTGGCATCAAGCACTGTAGCAAGAGTTGCGGAATGGTCCGGCTCCATGTGCTGAACGATTATGTAATCAAGAGATCTTCCGTTAAGACAATGAGCAAGATTCTCATAGAAAACATCCTCCATAGCCTTATCTACAGTATCGATAAGGATGCAGGCACCCGAGTCCAGGAAATACGAATTGTAATTCATTCCCGAATTGAGCTTATAGACATTCTCGAACTTCGTGATCTTGCGGTCACTTACTCCGATCCATGTCAGGTCATCTGTCAGTTTTCGAACGTTGTACATAATATCTCCATTTCATTTATCGGTCTTCACGATAGTAATTGCGTCCTATGGCCTGAGGCTCGCCGCTCTTTTTCTTCTTGGACAAAGAGCTTGCTATGAGGACGATAAGAGTAATGATAAACGGCAGTGCCGAGAAGAAGTGCGAAGGGATCTTGTTGAGCCAGCCGAGTGCGGAAGGAAAAGCATAAGCAAGATCAGCATACTTAACAGTTAAAGTGTTAAAGAACCCGAATACGACAGTACCGAGTATAGCTTTTGCAGGGCTCCAGTTGGCGAAAATAACGAGAGCGATCGAGATCCATCCGTAACCGTTGATCCAGCAGTTGGAACCTTCATAAGTACCGCCTAAGTTAAGACCCATATAAAGGCCGCCGATACCCATTATGCCGGAGCCGATAATTATATGAACATACTTGTATAATGCGACATTTACACCAAGAGAATCAGCGGCAGCCGGATTCTCACCGATCGCGCGGAGCTTTAATCCCGGAACCGTCTTCTTGAAGTAAAACCACATTAATACCGCGATAATGATACCGACATATACAAGGATCATGTGTGAGAACAATATCTTGCCGATGAACGGGATCTTCGATAACAGCGGGATCTCTATTGCCTGTGTTTTGCTACCCAGCTTAGTATCGATCAAAGAAGGCCATCCTGCCGCACTGTTGGCTACTGCGTTACCGATGAAGTAATAGAAAGCAACACCGAACGTTGTTATCGTAAGGCCGGTAACATTCTGGTTAGCCTGAAGAGTAACTGTCAGAAACGCAAACAAAAGGCCAACAACACCTGATGCGATAAAGGCTACAAGACAAGCAGCCAGAAGACTTCCCGTCCTGGCTCCGGCCAGATAACCTACAACAGCGCCTATCGCCATAGTACCTTCAACACCCAGGTTCAATGAACCGGATTTCTCGATCATGATCTCACCCGTCGTACCGTAAAGCAGCGGGATGTTATAAACGATTATGTTAAAGAGGAATAGCGTAAGTATATCAAGCATTCTTAGCATCCTCCTTTCTTACTACTCTGAAGTTTGCGACAAAGTCAGCAACAAGGACAGAGAATAAGATTATTCCCTGAAGGAGATTTGCATAGTTGCTGTCAATAGCCGGATACTGTGAAGCGGCAATCTGGCAGCCGTACTGTAAAACTTCAATAAGGAATGATGTAACAAAGACTGCCGGAATGTTGAGCTTACTGAGCCAAGCTACTATGATTCCCGTCCAGCCTACATCGTTAGTAATCGAATCAGAGATCGTTCCTGCAGAAGATACTGCAAGAGCAGCCGCAAGACCGATCAAGGCAGATGATATGAACATGGTGCGCAAAACGATCTTGCCTACGCTCATTCCGGCATATTTTGCCGTGGCACTGCTGTCGCCGACGACAGAGATCTCATATCCGTGTTTTGTGTATTTGAGATAAACATAAATGATCACCGTCAGTGCGACCGCAATTATTACAGACCACAAAAGGCTGAACTTTCCTATAGGGATGCTGCCCATAAAAGCTGATTGCGGGAAAGTGCCGAATATTGGTCTGTCCGATTCTTCCTGCAGGAAGAAATTCCAATCGGCTTTCGTCTCGCCGATATACTTGATGACATAGAGCATGATGTAGTTGATCATGAGCGTCATCAAGGTCTCATTAGTATTGAACTTTACCTTCAATGCTGCTACGGCAACACCGATCAGACCGCTCGATATCATAGCGGCAAGACACATCAGAAGCACGGTGACAAAATTCGGAAGACCTGTAACCTGGAATGCAACTATCGACGCAGCTATTGCACCTGCAAGGAACTCTCCCTCACCGCCGATATTCCAGAAACGCATCTTGAACGACAAACTTAACGCGACTGAAGTGATAAGGAGCGGAACGAAATTTTTAAGGAGGCCCTCGATCTGTCTGTATCCGTACTTGTTTCCGACAAGACCGATCGTAAACATCTTTCCGAAGTATTCCAACGGATTAACGCCTAAGACTGCCAGTATTACCGCACCTATCAGAAGCGATGCGAGGATGCCGATGGCATAGTAAAGCAGAGTCCTTTTAAGCTTTGCATCAGCTCTTCTTACAAGATGATATTTTCTCATCAGGCTTTGCCCTCCTCATCTGTAATGGCTGAATCCTTTGCAATACCATCAGTCTTACCTTCTTTGTTTACGATGTTAAGAGTACCGGTCATCATAAGACCGATCTCTTCTTTGGTCGTATGATCACTGTTTACGACACCCTGAAGCCTGCCGTGGCAGATGACCATTATCTTGTCACAGAGAGCGAGCATAACATCTAAGTCTTCACCGACAAAGAGTATGCCTGTTCCCTTCTTTTTTTCTTCATTCAGAATGTTGTAGATCGTATAAGAAGAATTTATATCAAGACCTCTTACGGGATATGCGGTAATAAGCACGTTAGGACCTGACTTGATCTCACGGCCGAGCAATACCTTCTGAACGTTGCCGCCTGACAGACGTCTTACGGGTGTCTCCGTGGAAGGCGTAACAACTTCGAGCTTGTCGATTACTTTTTGCGCTTCTTCCCTGGCAGATTTGCGGTCGACAAAAGGACCCGTAGCCTCGTTATAATTCTTGAGGATCATGTTGTCCGTGATGGACAGCGAAGGCGCAAGACCCATGCCCAAACGATCCTCAGGAATAAAGCTCATGGAGATACCATGCTCAAGGATCTTCTTTGGCGACATGCCGACGATACTCTCGCCTTCATGTATCATCTGTCCTGATTCGATCTTACGAAGTCCTGCTATGGCTTCACAGAGTTCCTTCTGTCCGGAACCCGCAATGCCTGCTACGCCTAATAACTCGCCGCCTCTGATGTAGAAATTAATGTGATCTATTGCGACTGCGCCTTCGTCATTTTTGATCGTCAGATCTCTTATCTCGAGTAACGGATGCGTCTTCTCTATCAAAGGTCTGTCGATATTAAGCGTAATCTTACGGCCTACCATGAGTTCCGTAAGAGTCTTCTCATTCGTCTCTTTGGTTACGACTGTATCAATATATTCACCATGTCTTAAGATGGTTACTCTGTCTGAGATCGCCATAACTTCATTGAGCTTATGCGTGATGATTATTATCGAGTGTCCCTCGTCTCTCATCTTGCGAAGAACAGCGAAAAGCTTGTCTATCTCCTGTACTGTCAATACGGCGGTAGGTTCATCCAGTATGATTATTTTCGCGCCGTAACAAAGAACCTTAAGGATCTCTAATGTCTGTTTCTCAGATACCGCCATATTGGCGACTACCTTGTCCAGATCTATATCAAAGCCGAACTTAGCGGCTGTATCTTCAATCTTTTTGCGGACATCCTTGCCGTGAACAAAACGCCCATCATCCCTCATTCCGATCTGAATATTCTCGAGCGCCGTAAAACGCTCTACCAGCTTAAAGTGCTGGTGCACCATTCCTATCCCCAGCTTGCCGGAATCTTCCGGTGAATTGATCTCGACTTTTTTACCATCGATAAAAATAGAACCGCTGTCGGGCATATAGATGCCCGACAGCATGTTCATAAGTGTCGTTTTACCTGAACCGTTCTCACCAAGCAGGGCAAGGATCTCGCCCTTGGCAAGAGCCAGATTGATGTTTTTATTGGCCGCCACAGGGCCGAAGCTTTTAGTTATTCCTTTTAGCTCTATGGCATATTCCATAAAACACCCCTCAGATTCATTCAGACGTTAATTGTTGACCTGCGTAACGCCTTCAACATAGTAGTTCATTGTACCCTGGATAACACCGTCATCAACAGAAGCACCGCCTGCGCCTACGATCTCAGTACCGTCGTTTGTCTTAAGAGGTTCTTCAACCTTTGTGAAGCTGCCGCTGGCAGGATCGAAAACAAGCTTTGTGCCTGAGAATACATCCCACTCACCGTCTTTCATAAGCTTCTTTGCTGCATCGATGGATGTCTGTGTGTTAGGCTCGCAGTTCTTTGAAAGAGCTGATACATCAACGAGACCTGCATTAAGACCTTCATAGTAGTTGCCTACTGTATTCATGAATGTAGCAGGGTTCTCCATAGCAGCCTTGATAGCTGTTGCATAATAAGCATCCCAGTTCCAGATAGGAGCTGTGAGATGAGCATCAGGAGCTTCGTTTGTCATGTCAGAATTGTATCCGCAGCCGAAAGCACCCTTCTCGTTGGCAACGATCTGAGGCTGAGCGGAGTCGCAGTGCTGAGCGATAACGCCGCATCCGTATGTATCGATAAGAGTCTCAGCAGCCATTCTCTCCTTCTCCTGATCACCCCATGTGTAGATCTCGTATACGCTGATCTGTGCATCAGGGTTAACAGCCATGCATCCCATAGCGAATGCATTGATACCGGAGCATGTCTCAGCGTACTCTGTACCCCAGGCGGATACATAACCGATATTGTTATTGCCGAGAGCAAGAGACTTATATCCTGCAGCGATACCTGCGAGGTAACGTGCCTGATAGATCCTTCCAAAATAGTTATTAAAGTTCTTATCGTTGGACTTATAACCTGTTGCGTGTGAGAAGATGATGTCCGGATACTCAGCAGCCTTCTCTTCGAAAGCATCGATGTAACCGAAGCTGATACCGAAGATGATATCGCAGCCGTTTCCTGCAAGCTGGTCGATAGCCTGCTTTACCTTCTCCTTATCCTCAGGTACGTTGTCAACAATGAAAAGATCCTTGGCAGGATCAAGTCCGGCTTTCTTCATACCCTCAGTAATGCCCTTGTGATGCGCATAAGTGTAACCCGAAGTGTCGTTCTGGCTGTTGATGTAGATAGCGCCAACCTTGAATCCGTCGTCAGCTTTGTTACAGCCTGCCAGTGCGAAAACTGAAGTAACCGCAAGCGCTACAGTTACTAACATAGAAATCAGTTTCTTCATAAACTGCCTCCTTCAAAAATATATATGCAAAGCAAATGCATATCAAAGATTAAAAGCCAGGTCTTATGACCTGAATTCGAGTGAGTCATCCGTCATCTTGTCGATGATCGCAAGAGACTCTACCCTGATCCCCTTGGCACGGAGTGCGTCACCGCCGCCCTGGAAACCCTTCTCGATCGCGATCGCGCAGCCGGCGAGCTTGGCACCTGCCTGCTCAACGATATCGATCAGTCCTGCCAGAGCATTGCCCTTGGCAAGGAAGTCATCGACGATAAGCACCGTGTCATCCTTGGTGATGTAATCACCTGATACCACGACGTCATATGTCTGCTGATGTGTGTATGAGAAAACCTTGGATGTGAGGATGTTGCCGGAGACATTTAAGGACGAATGCTTCTTGGCGAAGACCACCGGAAGCCCCATCTCGAGTCCTGCGGCAAAAGCAATCGCAATGCCCGAAGACTCAATGGTTAAAACCTTTGTAACATTGTTACCTTCGAAAAGTCTTGCGATTTCTTCTCCCATAGCCTTGAGGAGTTTGGTATCGATCTGCTGGTTGAGAAAACTTCCTACCTTGAGCACTTCGCCCGGCAGGATCTGTCCTTCTTCAAGGATCCTTTGCTCTAACTCGCGGATAAAAATCACCTCCCCAAAAGGACTTTGACCACGTACTAATATTATAATTATTACAAATATGTGTCAAACTCAAAGAGGTCTACTTTTTGCACATTTTTGACTATGAAAGTCTTTAATTGCGGAATTCTTCAGGTATGTAATCAGACAAAGCAATTGTTATCTGACCGGTAACTGCTTCGGCCAGATCCATGCCGCCCGCCTTAACAGCGTCTTCGGACAAGGGATTTTCCGTATAACCTGCTCCGAGACAGTAATAAAGGGAGCTGTCCGGACCCGTTTTAATCCTTCTGTATGACAAAATGCTCCCCAATGCCTCCGAAGCATCATTGCCGATCGCTAAGACCGGCACTCCGTTTTGGGCAATACTGTCAAGAAGTGCATCTTTACCGGCCTGAGTGAGATTGGGATTTCCTGAAATAACGATCACCAGATTGTCCGTATAATCTATCGGGACCTCTTCTGAAACGAGCCTTCCGAACGTGTCATGCACCTGCGTGTGGAAAGCAGGGCTTTTAATAGGGAGATTATCCTTTGAAGCAGTCTCGGGCGCTATCACATTAACCACAGGCATAAGATGCTCGAGTTCTTCCGGCGGAGGATCGCCGATCCAGTAAATAGTGGTATCTGCCGCGATTATTGCATCGATCCCGGCATCAAGCTCAGCCTTCCTGTCGATGGCCTGCTGTCTCTTCGTACTGGATCCGAAAAGGATCGCGATGAACAGAAAGAACATCATCGCGATTACAGTAAGTACGATAAGACCGGTCTTGCCCCTGCTCATGATCAGCCGTCATTCCTCGATACAAAAGGCTTAACGCCGGCGATCACTTTCCCGGCGAAGTCTTCCCTGTCTGATACGACCATGGCATCCATGTTATCGAGATAAGGAAGACAATATTTTCTCAGGTTATCAAGCGTGTATTTCAAAGGCTCGCCTTCACCTTCGGCATCAGCCACGATAAGCCAGATAAGACGGTCCGTACCATTCTCTCTCATAAGTCTGACCCAGATATTGGAGACCGTGGGTTCGATCTGGAGAAAACCTTCAAGTGCTTTCTTTAGTTCAGGCGGATATTTATCGGGCTCTCCGACCTTCGCGGTGCCGTCTCCTCCGATACCCATCTGGGCAGCGATCATTTTAAGCATGTCCTTGCCGAACAATACCTGCTCAGAGCCCGGATTGATAACGAATCCCGAGAGATCCATTTTCGGAGCCATGACAACATCGATGAGATCCGCAAAACCTGCGATCACGCCATTCTGGGGCTCTTTTTTATCTTCAAAAGCGACTTCGAAGCTGTCGGAATCACTATAAACGACCATATATTTAAGGCCCTTTGAATCACTCATCGCGTGGAAGCTGTAACTGCCTTCAGTACCGTCAACAGGAACCAGGAATTTGGCAACAGCAGCCTCTTTAAGGACGGCGATCATGTTCTCTTCGGAAGGGTCCTGACGGATCTTGTCCATCAGTTCAACCAGTTTCTCGTTCTCGATCCTCTCGATCTTGTTTGAATTCTCACTCATTTTCCATTCCCCTTATTATCAGAATACTGTTTTTACTGCCCACGCCCAGAACATAAGCGTTACGAGCATAAATATCATGGACAGAGATACGGTGCGCGCCGAAAAATGCGGCGCCACTTCGTAGTTCTCGGCAAATATAACATTCATCGAGCCGCAAGGCAAAGCGCACATCAGTACGATTACGCTCATGGTCTCGGGAAGCATTGTGATCCATCTTGAGAGAACTAAAAGAACTCCCATGACGACAGCCGGAATAACCATCAGTCTCAGTGCTGATACAACGTATGCCTTCTTGTCTGTCAGGAGCTTCCTGACGTTTACTCCTGCGAGCATCGAGCCCATGACGATCATGGACATCGGGACTGTCATGTCACCGATCATCTTGAAAGTCTCAGCGACAAAATCCGGCATCCTCCACGGTATTATGAACAGCACGATCGCAAGGATAGAAGCAAGCGATACCGAACTCTTGAACATGTCGAGGAGCGCGAACTTCGGTTTTCTCGAGAACAGGTATACCGCATATGTGTAGAAAAATACGTTGTAGCAAAGATTATAGACTGCAGCCAGAAGAAGTCCGTAGCTTCCGAATAATGCTTCCATCAATGGGAATCCGACGAAGCCCGTATTCGCGAAAACGGTACACGTGACCATTATCCTCTTCTCATCTTCAAGGATCTTCATCTTGCGCAAAGACAGTCTCATAGCGATCAGAGTAATGGCATAATAACCTGCCGTGACAGCCGCGCATGTGATCATGCCGTTCATCGCGTCCGACGAATAATCGTGCTGGCTCGAGCTTAAGATCATGAACGGAAGCACTGCTTTTAGCAGGATATCCGACAATGCCCTTTCACCGCTGCTGCCTATGACTTTGGTCTTGTTCAGGACAAAACCCAGGGCAAGGAACACGAATATCTTGAAAAAAACAATATATACCTGGATCATTTGATCAGTCGTTGCCGGAAAGAAGCGTTGCTCTTACGGCAGAACGATAACCCTCCATCTTCTCGGATACTTCAAACGCAGACATCTTGGGCTCATATGAAGCTCCCGCCTTATAGAACTTGCTTGTCGCTTCGATCGACTCGTAAATACCCGCCTGTATTCCGGCAGCAAGTCCGGCACCCATCGCGGTCATCTCATCGCTTAACGCTCTCGTTAACGTAACGCCAAGAAGGTCAGACTGAAGTTGCATGAGGAAGCTGCTCGCGCACACTCCGCCGTCTACCTTCATCTGTCCTGCCTTGATACCTGTATCATCAGTCATGAGGTTAACAAGTTCCGTTACCTGGTATGCAATGGATTCAACGCCCGCTCTTATTATCTGGGCTCTGCCGGTACCTCTCGTAAGGCCGGTCAAGATGCCTCTTGCATCAGGTTTCCAATAAGGAGCACCAAGGCCCGTAAATGCAGGCACGAGATAAACTCCCCCGCAGTCTTCTATTGAATTGCAGAAGCCGTCGCACTCTGAAGGATCGCTGATAAATCCGAGCTCATCCTTGAGCCAGCTGATAACGGAGCCTGCCTGGAAGATGCTTCCTTCAAGGGCATAGCTCGTCTCACCTTTTATAGACCATGCGCAGGATGTAAGAAGTCCGTTCTTGGAAAAAACAGGCGCGGTACCGAGGTTCATGAGAGTAAAGCTTCCCGTACCGTATGTGGTCTTGGCTTCGCCCTTGTGTATTGCATTCTGTCCGAGCAGGGCAGCAGGCTGGTCTCCTAAGACGCCTGTGATGTGAACGCCGTTTATCGAGAGAAGATTATTGATATCTTCTTCTTCGAATCCGTTGTCTTTTAAATATTCTTCCTTGAGGTCGATCATGCCGTAATCTGCGCATGATTCAACAGGCTTTGCAAGACATCCTTCAGGAATTCCGAAGAGGTCTAAGAATTCGGGATCGTATTCTTTTCGGGCGATGTCAAAGAGCATCGTTCTTGAACAGTTAGAATAATCCGAAGCATAAGATCTGCCGCCCGTGAGCCTGTAGACCAAAAAGCCGTCGATCGTTGAAAGATAAGCTTCTCCGGCTGCGCATCTCTGTCTTAAGCTCCTGACGTTTTCCAAGAGCCAGAGCATCTTGGTAGCAGAAAAATACGGGTCGATCTTAAGACCTGTGATCTCTGTGATCCTTCTGCTCTGTTCTCTTATCTCAGGGCGTCTGCAGATGTCAGATGTTCTTCTGCACTGCCATACGATGGCCTGTGTAAAAGGCTTGCCGGAAGGCGAGAAAGCAATCGTCGTCTCACGCTGGTTAGTGATGCCCATCGCTTCGATATTCCCCTTGGCTTCAGGGTGCTCTTTAAGGATCATCGCGCAGGCTTTGAGGACGGAAACATATATCTCCTCTGCATCGTGGCTCACCCATCCGGGCTGGGGATAATACTGCTTAAAAGGGACATGTGTTCCCTGTGACAGATTACCTTCCCCGTCAAGAAGGAATGCCTTGGTTGAAGTGGTTCCCTGATCGACGCAAAGAATGTATTTCATGAGCCTGTCTCCTTATCTGAAGTAGATCCTGTTGAGGTTCCTGTACCAGTCGTTATCTATCGAATCAAAATCTTCTTTTGTAAATCTGACTTCCCAGTTGCCGGTAGGAGTTCCGGGAACATTCATCCTTGTATCTCCGCCGTAGCCCAGCATATCCTGGATCGGGATTATCGCGACGTTCGCATGGCTCATCCAGAGAGTCTTGATGATAGCTCTGCACGAACCACTGTGACTGCCGCCGTCTCCCCAGTTATCACCTGTAAAACCACAGTATTCAAGGCAGGTCTTGCGCACTTCTTCAGGGCTGTCCCAAAGCCATCCGAGAAGAGTGTTGTTATCGTGTGTGCCTGTATAAGCTACGCAATTACTGTTGAAGTTATGAGGCAGGAATGAGCTGTTGTCACCCGGATAGAATGCGAACTCCATAACGCGCATTCCGGGGATCCCGACCTTGCCCATGAACTCGGCAAGATCAGGAGTGACTTCGCCGAGGTCTTCAGCTATGAGGCGTGATCTGTCTTTGAACTTCTTGTCGTATTCTTCAAAGAAATCAAGACCCGGTCCCTTGATCCACTTGCCGTCTCTTGCGTTCTCGGCATTGGCGTCGATCTCGCAGTAAGAAGAGAATGCGCGGAAGTGGTCAATCCTCAAATAGTCGAAGAGCTTGAAGTTATCTTCAAGTCTGCTCATCCACCATGAATAGTGGTCTTCTTTCATCTTCTTCCAGTCATAGATGGGGTTGCCCCAGAGCTGTCCGTCAGCAGAGAAATAATCCGGTGGTACTCCTGCGACGCACTCGAAAATAAGGGCTTCCTGCTTGGGCTTTCTGGGCTCCTTCAAAGGCTCGCCATCCTTGTCTTCTTCTTTGCCGCTCTCAATGTCTTTCTTGTACTTATCCAAAGCCTTCTCATAATCCTTGAGGACCTTGTTGACTCTGGTGGCAGAAGCCATCTTGAACAGATCCCTGCTGGCCCAGACGTCAGCAGAATCACCTGAAACATAGAACGGGATATCACCGATAAGAGCGATCCCGAGCGCGTTGATCTCCTGCTTGATCTTTGACCATTCATCGAAGAAAAGATACTGGACGAAGCCGTGATATCTGTAATTCGGATTATTCTTCAATTCAGAGACTGCAGCCTTGTCGTAATTTCTGAGTCTTGCATCAGACCATTCCCACCAGGGCTTGCCGAAATCAGCATCCTTAACTGTCTGGTATGCTGCCACATCCTGGACCCACTTGTTGTCCTTGATGAACTTATCGGCTTTTGCGAGAAGATCCTTGTCAGCTCTCTCGAATGCTTTCCTCAAGAGCTCGTCCCTGTTGGTCCTTAAGAAATCAAAATCGATCCTCCACTTGTTCTGGGTGTACTCTGCCTGCTGGACTTCAGCGGGTGTAAGAAGGCCCCGCTGCTCAAGTCTTCTGGGATCGATAAAAAGCCAGTTGCCTGCGAATGCCGAGAAACTCTGATAAGGAGAATTACCCATACCGGGATATGAGAAGGGCAGCACCTGCCAGTATTTCATTCCCTGAGAAGCCAATTGCTTAGCAAATTCAATTGCCTCCTGTCCTATCACGCCCGTGCCGAAAGGCCCGGGAAGTGAACTGATATGCATAAGAACGCCTCCACCTCGTCTCATGATTTGTAATTCCCTTCTTTCTTATATATAATTACTTGTCTTTAAGAACAGATAAGTATCAGACTATTTGAATATTATACATTTATTGAGGGCAAAATGAATTCAGTTGATGAAATTAAAAGACGCCGCACCTTTGCGATCATCTCGCATCCGGACGCAGGTAAGACAACCATCACCGAGAAGCTCCTTCTTTACGGAGGCGCCATCCATCAGGCAGGATCTGTCAAAGCGCGTAAGGCAGCACGCCACGCAACTTCAGACTGGATGGAGATCGAGAAAAAGCGTGGTATCTCAGTAACTTCATCTGTAATGCAGTTCGAATACGACGGCTGCCACATCAATATCCTTGATACCCCCGGACACCAGGACTTCTCAGAGGACACCTACAGAACACTCTGTGCAGCTGACTCTGCGGTAATGGTCCTTGACGGCGCAAAGGGTGTAGAGACCCAGACAATAAAGCTTTTCCAAGTATGTAGAAGAAGAGGCATCCCGATCTTCACGTTCATCAACAAGATGGACCGTGCCGCTAAGAATCCTTTCGATCTCATGGACGAGCTCGAGAAGGTCTTGGGCATCAGATCCGTCCCCATCAACTGGCCCATCGGCACAGACGGCGACTTTGAAGGCGTTTATGAGAGACAGACCCGCAACGTCCTTCTTTTCGACCGCGAAAACAATGACCACGGCGCATCCATGGTCACACAGAGCGTCTCCGGTATCGACGATCCCAAGCTCGACGAGATGCTCATGACAGGCCACCTCGAGACACTTCGAAATGACATCGAACTTTTGGACATGGCAGGCGACGAGCTCGACATGGACAAGGTCTTAAAGGGTGAATTAACGCCCGTATTCTTCGGTTCGGCTATCACCAACTTCGGCGTGGAGCCCTTCCTGCAGCACTTCCTTAAGATGAGCCCGGGACCTGCTCCGCACAACACCACTGACGGTGTTGTAGAACCTGAGGATACGATGTTCTCCGGGTTCGTATTCAAGATCCAGGCAAACATGGACCCTTCACACAGAGACCGTATGGCATTCATCCGTATCTGCTCCGGCCAGTATGAGAAGAACATGACAGTTAACCTCATGCGCACAGGCAAGAAGATCACACTTGCCCAGCCCCAGCAGTTCATGGCACAGGACAGAGCCATCACTGAAGAGGCTTATGCAGGCGACATCATCGGTATCTTCGATCCCGGCAACTTCAGGATCGGCGATACGATCATATCCACTAACAGGAAATTCGAATTTGATCCTATCCCGGTATTCGCTCCGGAGAACTTCGCACGCGTTGAGCCTAAGGATTCAATGAAGAGAAAGCAGTTCTTAAAAGGCATCGAGCAGCTCTCACAGGAAGGCGCAGTCCAGCTTTACAAGCAGCCGAACATCGGTACCGAGACATACGTCATGGGCGTTGTCGGTATCCTTCAGTTTGACGTTCTTGAGTACAGACTTAAGTCCGAATATAACGTTGATATCGTAAGGACAGCTCTGCCCTACCGTCTCGCACGCTGGGCAAAATCCGATGTCGAAGGGTTTGACGCCAAGGAGATGACTCTTACTTCCACTTCACTCCTCGTTCTCGACAGAGACGACGAGCCGGTTGTTCTTTTCGAGTCCGAATGGGCAGTCGACTGGGCGATCGACCACAACGAGAAGTTTAAGCTTACATTCGAGAATATCAATTCGAAGTAAAGCTTTGTTCAGATCTCTCCCGCGCTTAAAAAGCGCGGTCGAATTGATCTTCACAAACCTTTACTTCTCGATGAGAACATAGAAATAAAGAGGCTGCCTCACCACGAGACAGCCTCTGTTTTTGCTTGGACTTTTGAAAATATCAGTCTGACGGACCGGGATCGTTGGAATCGTCAGGATCAATTACTGATGCTGGTTCAGGCTTAGTCTCGACAGGAGCCGGTGCTGCGGCAGGCTCAGACTTTGCTTCTTCTGCAGCAGGCTCTTTGCTCTCAGAATAATTCTCAATTACTGAAGACTCTGTATCGATTCCTGAATAATCCTGCGGATAAACGGAGCTTAAATCACCGTCAGCAAGATAGATCTTCTCAAAGTCAGGACCGTCAACAGTAAGCTTTGTGATAAGTCTCTTAGCAAGACCTTCAACAATATTGCGCTTCTCGATGAGGATCCTCTTTGTCTCAGCATAGCAGCTGTCGATGATGGACTTGATCTCTTCGTCGATCTCGGCAGCGGTCTGATCAGAATAGCTCTGTACCTGACCCATTGAATATCCGAGGAATACTTCCTCGTTCTCATCGCCGAATACCATGTTGCGGAATTTCTTTGAAAGACCGTAACGCTTGATCATGTTTTTCGCGATGTTGTTGCACTGCTGGAGGTCAGATGAAGCACCTGTGGAAACTTCACCAAGGAAGATCTCTTCTGCGGCACGTCCGCCCAAAGCCATCTTGATGGTATCAAGGAGCATCTTCTCTGTATAGAAATCAGTATCCTCGATCGGCTTATAAGCAGTAAATCCGCCTGCTCTGCCTGCAGGAATAATCGTTACACGGTCGACCTTCTCGAACTCTGATGTTGCACGGAGTACGACAGCGTGGCCTGCTTCGTGGAATGCGGTAAGGCGCTTAACCTTCTCACTGAGCTTCTTGGAATTCTTCTGGGGACCCATCTGAACTCTGAATGTAGCATCAGTGATCTCCTGCATTGTGATCTCTTTCTTATTGTGACGTGCTGACATAAGAGCAGCTTCGTTAAGAAGGTTCTCCAGATCAGCACCGGTGAATCCTACTGTTGAAAGAGCAACTTCGTGGAGGTCAACGTCTTTGCCAAGAGGCTTCTTGCGCGCATGGATATGAAGGATTGCCTCACGCTCATCTGCATCAGGCATATTGACCATGATACGTCTGTCAAATCTTCCCGGACGGAGAAGTGCGGGGTCGAGTACGTCGACACGGTTCGTAGCTGCCATAACGATAACGTTAGAGTTAACATCGAAGCCGTCCATCTCAACTAAGATCTGGTTCAATGTCTGCTCACGCTCATCCTGACCGCCGCCAAGACCTGCGCCTCTTTTACGGCCAACTGCATCGATCTCATCGATGAATACTACGGAAGGAGCTTCTTTCTTAGCATCAGCGAAAAGTGATCTTACACGTGAAGCACCTACACCGACGAGCATTTCTACGAAGTCAGAACCGGAGATGTAGAAGAACTTAACGCCTGCTTCACCTGCAACGGCTCTGGCAAGCAATGTCTTACCTGTACCGGGCGCGCCGTAGAGGAGAACACCCTTAGGGATCTTAGCTCCAAGCTGCTGGTACTTCTTGGGGTTCTTCAAGAAATCAACGATCTCCTGAAGTTCTTCCTTCTCTTCAACAGAGCCTGCAACATCAGAGAACTTGACCTTATCCTTATTGGGATCGGATACTCTTGCGCGGTTGTTACCGAAGCTGAATACACTGTTGCCGTCTCTGCTCTGTCTTGTGATGCTGAGGAAAAGGACTACGACGATAACGAGCGATGCACCGAACATTACTACGTTTACGATCAGGGACCAATCGAAAGGCTCAGAATAGTTATAGCCTTCGATCTTGCCCGCTGCCTTTGCCTTATCAAGCTTCAAAATGAGGTCATCAACGAACTCGTAAGGAACATCCTGGCTGATCTCAGCCATAAGACCTTCCTCATTCTTGTAAGTAACATTAACGACCGTTCCCTTGATCTCTACTAAGCTGACCTCATTGCTCTCATCGTCAATGATGGCCATGATGTCAGACAGCGTGTGCTTATCCTTCTGTCCGTAATTGCCTCCGAACATGATCGTTGAGAAAACGATCAGGATGACGATCATCAAAACATAGAAGAATAATCCGCCGCCCACCGGTCTTGAATTTTTCTCGTTCTTATCAGACACTTTCTCTTATTCCTTTCTGACGATCCTGATATCGTCAAAATCTCTATATTTGCCGTCTAGGTCAAGACCATATCCGACAATGAATTCATCAGGTACCGTAATACCGTTGTAGTCCGGCACCAGATCATTTACTCTTCTGCTCGGCTTGTCAAAAGCCGTACATATCTTAAGAGACTTAGGGCCTCTTGTAAGCAACTGCTCCTTCAAAAGCTTCAGCGTCCTGCCCGTGTCGATGATGTCTTCAACGATCAGAACGTCCATGCCTTTGATATCGCAGGACATGTCCTTTTTGATCTTGAGTTCTCCCGTCGAGAACTCGCCAACGTATGATGAGACCTGCATAAAGTCAATGATGACAGGCATCTCAAGACGTCTTACGAGATCGGCAGTAAAGATAAAAGCACCGGTAAGGATGCCGACTACTACGAGCGGTGTATCCTTGTAATCGCGATTGAGCTCGGCGCTTATACGATCGAGCATCTCCTCGATCTCGGCATGAGTGACTAAAACTTTATCAGTATTGATAGCCATCGCTTCTTACTGCCTTTCTATCGTAAACATAACCAAAGCTTCTGACTCTTCGTCTACGCTCACTCTGTTTGCGATGTATTTCTCGCGACTTACGGCATTGGTGAATCCTGCGCCGTGTCCGAAGCCGGGCAACCACAAAACGTCTCCGTCATTTGCCATAAAGAGGATATTCCCTCTTGCAGATTCAGGGATCTTAAGGTCAGTCATAAGGCGGTTAAGCTCTTTGCTGCCTGCAGATCCGGCCCTTCTCATCCTAAAAGATGATCCGGTCCCGTCCGTGTTGCCTAGCATAATCCTGCCCCCGCTTAACGCATTTATAGGGCAAAGCCACAATAAATTATTATACTCTAACTCTTCTTTATTCTCAATTATTCTTATTTTTAATATTAAGGCAGAATTGGGGATTTCTTCACGGTATTCACCGCCTCGGGGAACATCCGCAATATCGCAAATGAAGCTGACCGGTCCCTCAGATACCGCAAACCCCATATCTGCTGCTATGGCAGATGCTATTTCTTTAACTCCGTCTGCTGCCGCAAACGCGAAAACATCCCCATGCCTGTATGCTTTCCGGCCAAAAGGCATATCAAGAGTGGTCTCACCTTGAGTATCGCTCTCAATAAGAGAGAAGCAGTCACTGAGATTGCCTTCTTCGAAGTCTACGAGATTATCGAATGTCTCCTGCCACAAAAGCCTTACGAGACGCGACTTTACGGCACGGTGCAGGTTCTTAATGACTGAGACAGAAAGGACCGGGTGTCCGGAAAGGACCCTGCGGGCTGAAATATAACGGTCAGCCGTAAAACTGCTGATAAAGTCCAGATCATCACTTAACAGTTTATACGTCCTGGAAAGCGGCTCTGCGGGTTCTTCATTATAAAGCTCACCTATCTTCGGGAAAATGACGTTCCTCCAGACATTGCGGGTACCGACCGGCTCCAGATTCGTAAGGTCAGTAGCATAAGTGATGCCGTTATCGTCCAGGAAACTCACCAGTTCACTCTTCTTCATACACAGGAGCGGCCTGATAAGCCTTCCTGAAATGCTTTTCGGAGATACGAGACCTTCAAGGCCGGATCCTCTGAAAAGATTCATCATCATGGTCTCGGCCAAATCGTCCCTGTGATGCGCTACAGCAATCCTGACACTCTTGCCTGAAGCATCCTCGATCGACCGGGCATACTGTTCGAAAGCCTCATATCTCAAGACTCTTCCGGCAGTTTCTTCGGAAATGTGGTTGAGATCGGCAAAACCGGAGCAGTCAAAATCAAGGACCTTCAGCTCAACGCCAAGCTTTGCACAAAGGTCTTTTACCATCGCGGCTTCCTCGTCGCAGACTACGGGTCTTAAGTGATGATTGCAATGGAAAGCACGGATATCGGAACTGATCAGCCCGCGGTCTTTGAGATTCTTCAGGATATAAAGCAAAGAGACCGAATCGGGACCTCCGGACAGACCTACGATAATGACGCCACAATCAAACAGTCCTTTGCTCTTGGAGAATTCAAGGACTCTGTCCGGGATCAAATCTGTCGTAAGCTTGGTCTTATCTTCTTTCAAAATCAGAACCCGTTCGGGAAATCGTCATGCGCACCGGCAAAGAAGTCATCGCCGCCATCGATATTCTCGGGCGGAATATCATCATTGTCAGGCATCGGAGGCTCCGGGATCGGACCCTCATCCGTCGTTATCTTATCGAAATTATAATTCTGCGCAGCGGCATCGCCGTCCACAGTCCTGGTGTAGGGACTACCGGAATCATCCTGGGGATCCCTCTCGTTGTATTCAATGAACATCGTCTTTCTGGGAACCCACCAGACAGAATCGCGTCCGGTCTTGCCGTGACGGTTCTTGGACAGATAGATGTAAGCCGGCTTAGCATCGTTATTATCCTTGAAATTAACTGTCTGAGGCGCTTCCTCGCCCTCGGGAGCACCGCCCTCTTCATCCTTCTTCTTATAGTAGTCAGGTCTGTCAATGAACATTACCGTATCGGCATCCTGCTCGATAGCACCTGAATCTCTCAAGTCAGAAAGCTGAGGTGTATGGTCATCTCTCTGAGCAGCTCCTCTGGAGAGCTGTGAAAGAGCAATGATCGGGATATTAAAATCTTTGGCAAGGATCTTCAAAGATCTTGAGATAGCCGTAACTTCTTCATTACGGGATTTTCCGCCGCCGCCCGGCATAGTCATGAGCTGCAGGTAGTCGATGACTACGAGCTTCGGAGCCTTCACAGGATCCGCAAAAAGCTGCGTGAGCTTGGACTTCATGGTAACCGGATTTGTATCCGAGTTGTCATCAATATAGATCGGGAAATCAGATAAAAGTCTCAACGCTCTGTCAAGCTGCTGTCTGTCGCCGTCACTCATCTTATGCGAATAAATGATCTCGCTTACGGGCTTGCTCATAGAAGAAGACATAAGTCTCGAAGCGATCTCCTGCTTACTCATCTCCAAAGAGAAAATAGCAACAGGATTCTGATTGGCTGCTACATTAGCCGCCATGTTGATAGCAAGAGCGGATTTACCCATACTCGGGCGAGCCGCAAGGATATTGAGCGAACCCGGTCTTAAGCCGCCAAGCATAGAGTCCAGTCTGGGGAAACCGAGCTTGATCTTGCCGCCGCTGTGCTCATCTTTAAGTTCATCTGAGATCTCCTTCATGGTCGACTTGAGGATATCCTTCATACCCTCAAAGCCTTTGGTCTCTCCGGCTGTCCTGAGATCGGAAATCTTGCTGATCGCGTAATCTACGGTCTCAGCCGCGCGCATATCGCCGCCTAGGGCCTTCTTCCTAACATCATCTATGGTTCTGATGAGCTTAGTCCTGTCACTTCTCTCCCTGATGGCTTCAATGTAGCTGTCAAGCGCGGTCTGGACCGCTGTCTTGTCACCTACTCTGTATACATATCTCTGTCCGCCGGCTTTATCGGCGAGACCTCTTCTCTCTAACTCTGAGAAAACTGTGATCCTGTCGATCTGGGCATTATCAAGGAACATATCGGTGATGACGCTGAAAATGGTCTTGTTGCGTTCATCAGAGAAGTCCCGGTCTTCGATCTTATTCTCAACAACCTTAAGGATCGCTGTATTCTTACGCATGCAAAGCGCAAGCAGAGCCATCTCTACTTCCACTTCGCCGTTAGTATCAGTTCCTTGATCTATGAGGTTGTTAAGATAATCCAGATCGTCTGCCATGCTTTGCTTAATCCTTATCAGGCACCGGTAACTACTTCAACATTGATATCTGCGGATACCTGGGGGTGAAGCTTGACTCTCACCTTAAATATTCCTGTGTTCTTGATCGGGCTTGAGATGACTACCTTCTTCTTGTCGACTTCAAAGCCTTCCTTCTTGAGGCTGTCGGAAATGTCCTGGGCTGTGACGGCACCGTAAAGTCTTCCGTCTGCTCCGCCTCTGGCAACTACTCTGAAGAATTTGCCGTCGAGGATCTTCTTATTCTCCTGAGCCGCAGCCAATGCCCTGCGCTCGTGCTCAGCCTTAGCGCCTGTCTGGAGCTTTACTTCGTTAAGATTGGCGGAAGTTACTTCCTTGGCAAGTCCCTTCTTAAAGAGGAAATTCCTCGCATAACCGTCGCTTACGTTGACGACTTCATTGGCCTTACCTACATTCTTTACATCTGAAAGAAGAATTACCTTCATAAAAACCTCCGCTATTACCCGAATATCTGATTTATTAAAACAATCGGGCGATCTCCTAAGAACATATTATATGCCCTGCGATAGCCCGATTGTTATTACATTTTTAAATTATAGCGTAGCAACCGTGATTTTTGTTGATCACGGACACTATTGTCCTAAAAAACGGATTACTGAACCGTGTAGGGCAAAAGTGCTACCTGACGTGCGCGCTTGATAGCTGTTGTAAGCTCACGCTGGTGGATAGCGCATGTGCCTGTCATTCTCTTGGGAAGGATCTTTCCGTTCTCGGAAATATACTTCTTGAGTGTGACATCATCCATAAAGTCGATTGTCTCAACCTTATTAGCACAGAAGTTGCAGACCTTTCTGCGTGTTCTTCTCTGTCTCATACCACCGGCAAACTCTCTACCACCGGCTCTGGGTGCTCTGTTCTCTGCCATTTTGAGTATTCTCCTTGTAATTAAATCTCAAAGGGAAGCTCACCGGACTGACCTTCGTCAAAACCTCCGACAGGTGCATCGATCTGCATGTTGGGGGCTGTAGGCGCACTTGCAGCAACTGAATCTGCCATAGGCGTATTAAAGGACTGCGTAGGTGCTGAAGGCTCTTGGCGATAACCGTCTCCGGATGCTCCGCCTGAAGATTCAACGAATTCTGCCTCATCGACAACAACTTCTGTAATGAATCTCTTCTGACCGCTCTGCTGATCATCATAGCTTCTGGTCTGAATGCTTCCTACCAAACCGATGCGGTTGCCCTTATGGAAATACTTCTGAATAAAGACGGCCGTCTGGCGCCATGCGACACAGTTGATAAAATCAGCCTGTCTCTGGCCGTTTGCATCCTTAAAGCGTCTGTCGACTGCTACTGTGAAGTTGCAAAACTGGGTCTGGTTGGAAGTAAGCTTAACTTCCGGGTCCTTGGTAAGTCTTCCGACTAATTCTACTTTGTTCATTTACTGTTACCTTCCTGTCTTAAGTGATTACTCACCGACACGAACAATGAGATAACGGATTACGCCATCAGTGATCTTGAGAACACGCTCAAGTTCCCTGGGGAAATCGCTCTCGGCAGTAAATACTGTCTGAACATAGTAGCCGTTCTTCTGACCGTCAATCTCGTAAGCGAGCTCACGTGTTCCGATTGCATCAAATGTGTCAATCGTAGCACCTGATTCGATCTTAGCTTTAATTGTGTCAGTAAGAGAAGCAATACCCTCTTCACCATTAGCGATGGAAAGGATTGTGATCAAACGATATTGGTTTGCCATGTCATTCACCTCCTTCTGGACTTTGCGGCCCGGACGAGCCGGGCAAGGATACCGCCCATATATAAGCGGCATCGAGAAGAATAACACAGCAAGAGAACCAAAGTCAAGCATTTACTGAGCCTAAAGGCCGTTCTCGTCGCTCATGCCCTGCCTAAATTCTTACTGATGTGATTCTAACAACCCGAGATATCAAAATCTACCCTTTGAGAGCAGATTGAGACTACAGGAGGCCATTTGAGACTAGTCTTAAAAGATTTTTGTCCTATTAACCGTCAGATCCTGGATGCGCCAAGTTCTTTGAGGATGTACGGGAACAGTATTTCGAGCCAGGCGCCAAGGGCCTTTGCGGTATGAAGATATGTCTCGTAGTTCTCGCCTGAAGGATCAGGAACAGATATGGACATTACTCTTCCGGAGGAGTCCTTCATGACAAGTCCGTTGGCTGCGGCAAATGTAGAAAGCGAGAATACTTTATCCTTGATCTGGGGGAATGCCTTGATTATCGCGAAGGCCTGTTCGTCCCTTACCGTCAGGATAAGGTCATTGTCATCATATATGGCGGGGTCTGCCCTTCTGGATTCGATGGAGCCCAGACCTATTCCCGTGATCTCTTTTACGGCCTTTTCCATCAGCGAATCGGGATCAAGACCGGACATGGCAGTAAGACCTGCAGATTCGCAATAGATCTCGAATCCGGCATCGCTCTGACTATTGGAGATATAAGGTTCATTCTTCTCTATAAGACGTCTCATCAGCGATTCGCAGCAGGCAGACAGAGAAGTGTTGTTGTCGTCAACGAAGAGAACGGAAGCTGTGTAAGTATCCTTAAACGCATCGATAGGCAGAGGCATTCTCGCAGGCCTTGCGGGAGCAGGCATGCCGGGAGTAAGTTCTTCCTTCTTGCCCGAAGCCTTGCCGAGTCTGTTCATGTAAGCGACAGATAATCCTTCGCCGTCAAAACCCTGTGCAAGGATCACGTCGACTTCCTGGACATCAAGGAATCTCAAGCCTTCGAAAAGCCCGTGTGAAGCACTTGATACATCTATAGTCCTGCCGTAAACGCAGAACTCGGTATGTGCATTTAAGAGTTTATCGTTCATCTTGTCATACATGGCTTTAATCTCGCTGCCACAGTAAAGACCGATTCTTGCGAAAGGATTTTTCGCAAGGATCTCGCGCGAACGCAGGATAAACGGAGCCGCAATGTTAACAAGGGCTTTTGCTTCGTCATCAGTGAGTTTCTTGAGGTCAACAGGTTCAGAAGCTGACTTGTCGATCTTGCCGTCAGTACCTATAGCGCTGTCACCCGTAATCTCTGTACCTTCAGGCATCTTCATTATCTCGACCTGCGCATAAGGCGCATAATGACGGTACTTCATGCCGGGAGCCTTAGGAGTCTCCTTATCAGCAAGGTTGCCGGACATTACAGTCTCTTCTCCTCCCAAAACAGTATCGATATCTGCCTTGGTGACAGCGCCGGGTCTTAAGATGACAGGCTCTGTTCCTGTGCAGTCAACAACAGTAGATTCGAGTCCGTACTCAGAATCACCGCCGTCGATAATCGCATAGATATATCCGTCCATATCTTCAAGGACAGACCTTGAGCTAGTGGGAGAAGGTCTTCCGGAAAGGTTTGCCGAAGGCGCTGCAACCGGAATGCCGCAAGCCTTAAGGAACTTGTTTGCGACAGGGTTGGAAGGCATTCTGACACCTACGGTATCAAGACCGGCAGTTGTCTGATCTGATATAGAATCCGCTTTCTTCATTACGATAGTAATCGGTCCGGGCATAAAAGCGTCTATAAGCTTTTGAGCAAGAGGCGTGATATCGGAAACGATATCTTTGATCTGATCCTTGTTGCCGATGTGGCAAATGAGCGGATTGTCAGCAGGGCGTCCCTTGGCTTCGAACACCTTCTTTACAGCTTCGCCGTTTCTTGCATCACAGCCAAGACCGTAAACAGTCTCTGTCGGGAATCCGATAACCTCGCCGTTTCTCAAATGTTCTGCGGCATCCTTCAAAGCCTTGCTGTCACTTGAGTCTATAAGTAATGTTTTTTTATATATTTTCGCGCGTTCCATATATACCTCTTAAAGATCACTCTTCAGTATTACTTGCGTTATCTGCAGCCTGGGCCAGGGTCAAAGCATCGACGATCTCGTCCAGATCTCCTGCAAGGACCTGGTCAAGCTTATAAAGCGTCAGGCCGATCCTGTGGTCGGTCACTCTGCCCTGGTGATAATTGTACGTGCGGATCCTCTCGGATCTGTCGCCGGTACCTACCTGGGATTTTCTCTCATTGTTATTTCTGTCAACATCAGCCTGGTGCGCGATCTCCCAAAGACGGCTCTGCAAAACTGCCATAGCCTTCTCCTTGTTCTGAATCTGTGATCTCTCGTCCTGGCAGGTAACGACCATGCCGGTCGGAAGATGCGTGATCCTGATCGCGGAAGATGTCTTGTTGATGTGCTGGCCGCCCGCACCTGAAGCCCTGAATCTGTCGATCTTAAGATCGTTCGGATTTATCTCTACATCTGTCGGCTCTGCCTTAGGAAGAACTGCGACTGTTGCAGTGGAAGTATGGATCCTGCCGCCTGATTCGGTAACAGGAACTCTTTGGACTCTGTGAACTCCGCTCTCGAATTTCATTCTCGAATAGACTCTCGGACCGTCAATCTCAGCAACGATCTCCTTATAGCCGCCGAGCTCTGTGGGACTCTCGTCAACGATACTGACATCAAAGCCTTTCAGAGCCGCATAGCCCCTATACATCTTGAAAAGGTCTCCGGCAAAGAGTGCGGATTCCTCGCCGCCCGCGCCTGCCCTTATCTCAAGGATTACAGATCTCGAATCTCTCGGATCTCCCGGCGTCAGATAGATCATGAGTTCTTTCTCAAGGCCGGCAAGCCTGTCCTTGGCATCGGCAAGTTCAGCATTGGCAAGACTCCGCATCTCATCGTCTCCGCCCAGATCACCGCTCTCAAGGAGAGTGATTATGCCTTCGATCTCATTCTCGCACGCCTCGTAATTCCTGATCGCTTCGACCTGGGGATTAAGCGCAGCGAGTTCTTTGGAATACTTCGTATATTCCTCGGGGCGCGAAGCTACCGCCGGATCGCTTAAGGTTCCGGTCAGTTCTTCATACTTTGCTTTTATGAGATCTGTCTTGCTCTTGTCTATTGCCATAGTTATACAAAGTTACCACATAAGAAATATTATTTCCAATAAAGAAGCCGCCTCTTATGAAGAAGCGGCTTGTGCAATCATTCTGTTTTCAGCCTAGATCTCATCACTGCTATCTTCAAATACCAGGATGTTCTTGCCGTGCTGTTTGCCGTAGTACATACGCTCGTCAGCCTTCTTGATCACTTCTTCAGGTTCGCTGTATGCCTCCTTGTATTCTTCAAGACCTATGGTAAGCGTTACGAAGATCTGCTTTCCGAAGAAAGATGTCGGATTGGATTCAACGGTCTTTCTGAGTCTTTCGACTTTTCCCTTAGCGGCAACAAGATTCATGTCTTTCATGAGAATTACGAATTCTTCACCACCCCATCTGCATACATCACAACCGGGAAGCTCTTCCTTTATTATCGTTGTCGTGTGCTTAAGGACTTCGTCACCTGCATCGTGACCGTAAGAATCGTTAACGCGCTTAAAATCATCCAGATCGCAGAACGCGATACAGAACTGCGCGTAATTGCCGTTCATTAGAGACTTTACGAGCGGCAGGAATCCTCTGCGGTTCAGAAGATTCGTGAGTGCGTCTTCGTGTGCGTCTGCCGACAGCTGCTTATTTTTCTCTTCAAGATCGACCACAACATCTTCGCTCGAGAAGATGTAGATCATGTTATAGAAGATGACCGAGAAAACCATGGCGAAAGCGGAGAAGATAACCAGCATCAGCGTCATTCCGGAAGATACGCTGTAGACCGGCGGAATGCTGTAGAACACAGAATAAACGACAACGAACGTTACGAAGTTCAGGACAAGCATCAGGACCATGCTCAGTCTTCTCATTCCCTGGAAAAGCTTGCTTCCGAAGTAGATCATGATCGGCACGATCGAGAACAGGAAACAATATGTTCCGCAGCAAAGTCCGACATAGTAAGTCGAGACGACGGTATAGATATTTACTTCAAGGATGATGCATGCATATACCGGCAGGTTGTGACCGAATCTGCACAATGCCATGCAAAATGCATAGATGATGACGCTTACCACATTAAACACTGCCAAAGGTGTTACATCAGCGATGAGGAATAATATCAGCAATACCGCATGAACAAAAGCCATAACGGCAACGGTAAATTCCGGAGCGTTATTGACCAGGAAGCGCATTACGGTCTTTAAAGTGATCGCATTGCTCTTTTCAATTTTCTTGTTGTCAGCAGTAGCATCCATTTTGTTTTTCCCGGCTCAAATAGAATTCTTGCTTTATCTGTTATCTATATTTTCACAGATAAAAATGAATATTCCTATAATCAAAATATGAATAAATTGTGAGTAATGCTTGATCGTCTGACGTAAACAAAACATAAAAAAGCGCTCCCTCAAAAAAGGGAGCGCCGGAAAAACAATTTATATTACTTCGCACCGTATGTCTCGGTGATCTCCTTACAGGCATAAAGGAAATCCGCATTAAGACGTCTTACTCTGTACGACAGATATCTGAGGATCATGATTATCTTGAGCGGACAGGAACGGAAAATAGCTTCCAGATCTTCCGGACAAATGATCTCTACATATGTATCATCTGATTCGGTAACGGCCGTAGCAGTTCTTCTTTCATCCGTGAGCATTCCCATCTCGCCGAAGAAAGAATTGTCACCTAACTCGGCGATCTTAACCTCATTGCTCTCACCGTAATTTTGATACAGACCGACAGTGCCGATATGCAATATGTACATGCTGTTTCCGGTGTCGCCTTCATTGAAGATGACCGTTCCGGGCTCATAAGATTCGATCTTACCGAAGCCGTCATCAGAAGTGCCTTCCAGCGTGGTGCGGAGAGCATCCGCATTAGGCGCAGTGATCTTATCTTTATTGTTCTGATAAATATCCATGTGCTTCTTGATCTTCGAGAATAATGATTTTTTATTCTTGTTCTGATCTGACTCACGGAGTTCCTTGAGCAAAGCCTGTGCATCGTTATAGTCTTTGTTCATTGCCTGGATCCTGCCGCCGAGATGCTTCATGAGCTCAAGGATCTGATCGGGATTCTCCTCGAAATAACTGCCCATATCATCAGCAGGGATCTCAACAACACGTGTATGACCGCTGGCTACGATCGTTGCGCTTCTGGGATATTCTTCAAGGATAGCCATCTCGCCGACATACTCGCCGGCATCAAGGACAGCTAACTGGAACTGATCCTTCTTGCCATAATTAGAAAAAACATATGCTCTTCCATCCAGGATACGGAAAAAGCTGCTTCCCATATCACCCTCATTGATAATGATCTCACCGCTGCTGAAAGTTTTCTCGATTAAAGCCATATAGAACCTCCCGATGGAAAAGCATAACGGCATCAAAGCCTGACAAAATAATTATATCATCAGAACATCATTTAGACAGTCTGCTTATAAGATCTTCCAAGGCTTCCTGTCCGTCATCACTACCGACTAAAGAATATGAATCAACGTAATCATCATCTGTTGCCTTGTGGATGAAGAACGGCTCAGTGGTCATGCCCGAAATGATCATTTTATAAACGTCTTTCAGGTCTTTGGTAAAGCCGTGTTTTTTGATGAAGTCATCAAACACTTCGTTCTCTTCAGGCTCGCCTGCTGCTTCCAAAAATGCTTCTTCACTTTCAAGAACATCTACACTCCAGATATCAGCTAAGCAGCCTCTGTATACCGCTACGATATTAAAGAATTCATTGATGTTTTTCGCGACGATTCCGCACTCACCTTCAGTACCGATATAGCCGATAAGCTCATCATTAATAACTACCCACAAAGCACCTGTACCGTCGCGGGCAAAAGGCTTAAGGTCCTCATAAGTCGATTCGCCGGGGCCCATCAAATCTTCAAGCCAGGCTTCATCTTCTTCAATATCCTTTACCCATTCCCCATCATATATCTCTATATCACAATCATAAAACGCGTCGCACAATTCCTCGTTACCGAATATCTCTTCAAGAAAATCTTTTACTGCCTGCGGCAGATTTGTACTATCGTATTGCATAACTTTTTTCTCCCTTCAACAGTTAATTCATTATAGTATAAAAAAGGCTGCCTCATTAAGTCATGAGACAACCTCTTCAAAGATTTTTTCTTTAACTGTCTGATCACTTCATCGTGAAGTTTCCGTCTAACCTTCCGTATGCCAGAACGTTTCCTTCATTACCGTTCGCATCAGTATCAAGAGCATCAAAGATCTTGAAGATACTGTTGCCGCCGCCATCGAATACGAACGGTATCTGACCCGGCTCATCCTTTAAGGCGAAAACAAAAACAGAGTATGTATGTGTAGTACCCTTTGGAGGATACGGTCCCACAAACTGTGCTCCTCTGTCACCTTTTCCGACAGCGCCTTCAGCAAGCGAAGTCTCTGTCGTGAAAACATCCATGTGCAGCCAGTTGCTGTCTATCATGAAGACCGCATAACTCGCAGCGCCTTCAACAGGTGACCATGTAAGTTCAGGAGAGATATTTTCTCCATAGCTTGTGTTGGATATCTTGGAATCCCATACGCAACTATTCAGAGTGGATGACGTTACTTCGAAGGTAGAAACTCCGTCAAAAGATGCATCAAAATATGATGCTGACTGCTCGGTCATAAACTTAAAAGGATCACATTTCTGAACACTTGCAGGAATGATTATATCGCCTGCCATGCCATTACCTAAATCAACTGTCAAAGCAGTCGTGCCGTCTGCTGTAACACCGGCACTCTTGATCGGAACGTCATAGAAATTAAAAGTATTTCCGCTGCAGTTGAATACTATATCGCCTGTCATGTTGAGCGTAAGATCGAGCCTGGAAGTCGTGTCATCGATCTTGGTTACCGTCTTCTGTATATCATTCAGATCAGAACCGAAACGGATATACAAAGCAGCTGACAACCCCTTATATGTTTCATCCAGGATGCTGCCTAAAGTAGTAGCGTCGTTGGTCGTAATGACCCATATAGTTTCCTGTACGTCAAAACCATCAGCTATGTCCCAATTGGTGATTTCAGAAGACTCTTCTTCCCATGCGCCTTCGCTCTCTTTCTGAACATAGGTCGTGCTCTTCTCGATCACCTGCGGAAATATTCCTTCAGTTACATTTACAGTTTCCGTCTCTGTTTTATGCCGGGGTTCAAATGCAGTGTTTCCTGCGTTACATCCGCTCAAAAGAAATGCGGCTGCAAATATGATCGCTGTATGTCTCAATAGCTTTTTCATGCCTTGTTCCTCCAAATGCTTTGTAGTTTTATGTTATATTTTTCAAAGCATTTGCGAAGGTAATATCAGCACAATTTCAGGTAATATCAGCACAAACTCTGCATCTGCCTGCGGTATTCGGACGGGGATTGTCCGGTATGTTTCTTGAATACTTTGGAGAAATAACCGGTCTCACTGTATCCGCAGAACTGGCTTATCTCGCTGACTGATTCATCACCGAACTGTAACAGCTTCTTGGCCTGATCAATTCTCTGCTTCTCAAGATAAGCCATGCATGACATGGAGAATTCTTTGTTAAACGCTTCGTTCAACGTATTCTTGTTTACCGAGAAACGCTTGAGGATGCTGTCTAATGTTATCTCATCGCCCAGGTGGTTCCAAAAATAACTTGCCACTTTAGCGACGAGCTGGTCGCTATACAGTTCGTATTGTCTCCAGTTAATATAGAAATCTGCTGTAGGAACAAACAGTATCGACAGCAGAAAATACCTTACGCGAAGTATCCACAAATTGTCCGGCTGCTCAAACAGATCGTATCTGACACTTTCAACAAGGCGGTTAACCGAATCAAGTTCCTGCTGTGTCATGGAGTAATAAACCGTATCTCTTCCACGGCAGTATGCGTCTGTAAGATATAAATATTCCTGATATACGGACCCGGCGAAACCCTCGTCCAATTGAACGTCACCTTCGATTGCCTTAATATGATTCTCTCCTTCTTTTAAATCGCAGAATAACTTATTGTATTTTCCGGAATCGATAGCTTCAAAGGTGAATTCCTCACGGATAAAAGTCGGCTTGAAATAAATCGTGCTGGTAACAACATCATTCTCAGACACGACCTTAAAATCAGCTTTCTCATTTATGCCTATTCCCACAGGAGCAGTAACCACTCTGTATTCCCCATTCTCTTCGACAACAAAAGAACCGGATTTGACGAGCACGATCTTATAAGTTGACCTGTCATTCAGATACTCGGAAAAGCCATTTTTCTTCTCAAAGAAAACATCAATTGAGCAGTTCATATTTGGTCTTTTGCTTTTAGTCTTTAATTCCACAGAGCGCTCCTTGCTGTTACGTATTACAACAACCGGTAAATAAATCCTTCTTAAAAAACAGTTCAAATAAATTATATTATGAATCTATTATATCTTTAGTTTCTGCACTTTGGATTAACAAAAAAAGTCCGATGCTGGAAACACCGGACTTTATGTGGTGGATGCTACAGGACTCGAACCTGTGACCCCCTGCACGTCAAGCAGGTACTCTAGCCAGCTGAGCTAAGCATCCGTAATTGAACTTTGAAAGTATACATTGTTTTATCGTCTTTGACAATCTGTACTTTATGAAGGCCTGCGTTAACATTTATTAACAATTTGTAAACGGAATTCGCATTTCCGTTCATTATAGATTCATTGTTATTTTATTTGATTCATGCAGATTAGAACCTCCCCGAAGTTTATCATAATCACTATACAAGCCCTAAAGCAAGCGGATTTGAGCATTTTTACTACAACATGCACAAAAACCGGAGGGGTCTATTGTTTACAAGCACAAAATGGAAGAAATTATGAAAAATATGAACACATTGTGAACAGATTATGATATATTTGTTTCATAAGATGCTAATCAAATTCGGGGAGGCAGCATTATGAGAAAAATTGGAAAGACACGCAGAGGATTTACACTCGTTGAGATGGTACTCGTTCTTGCGATCATCGTAATTCTTGCAGGTGTACTTGTAATCGGCATCGGCACTTATCTTAACAAAGCTAGGAATGCCTCATACTCCGTTACACAGCACAACAGCTCTATAGAGTTCCTTAACGCTGAAGTTGATTCACAGCTCAGCTGATCCGGAACGGACAACTTAATAGATTAGAGAATTATGGGCCTGTCTTAAGGGTGATCAGACATCATAAACCTCTTATCCATAAAGTGAAGCACGCAAAAAGCCTCCCTATCTGTTAGGGAGGCTTTTTGTTGGTCTTCATTTCTATGCAATCACTGCCTTTTTAAGGCAGATGAATCATCAGTTAAGAGTAATGTTAAGCACCTGAGGATTGTGATCGCTGTTTACAAATCCGAGATCTTCTATTGAGTAAGAATTGATCGTGATATTTTTCGAGAGGATAAAACCATCGATCATGTAGTACTGCAGAGAATCCGGATCGTTGCCTGCCAAAGGAGCATAGAGCGATCTGCAGGTAGGAACATCATTAGCCATTACGAACTGCCAGTCATTCTCAAAGGGGCTTACATCCATTGCTGCAGGCTGCCACTGTTCAGGGAAAACCTTATAAGGATTCTGGACATTGGAGAAGCTCTGGTTGAAGTCACCGCCTGCGATAACATAATTGCCCTTTGCTACCTCTTTGTTCAGGATATCCATGAGCATCTGTGCCTGAGCTGCCTTACCCTCACCGTCATCATATGCCTCTAAGTGGAGATTTACGATTACGAGTTCCTTACCGCCTTCGACAGGAATTCTTGTGATAAGAAGACATCTCTTGAGATTGATCGTTCTTACCGGCCAGGAGAACGGGCAAGGAAGCTGAACTCTTGTGGCAGAACTTGTAGCATACTTGGAATATGTGGCGATACCCGAATCGATCTTGCCGTAAGGCGGGATCGGGAACGGGAAATAAGCTACCTTAAAGTTATTGGCAAATGCCATGTTGTTGTAGCCCATGCCGTCAAAATAAGCTGTCTGGTCGATGTGATAGCTTCTGCTGCTGTTAAGATCGATCTCCTGGAACATGATGATGTCAGGATTCTTGGAAGATACTTCACTTACGATAGCATCCATGTTTGTCTTAACTCTTGCTTCATCAGCAGAGTAAACCATCTTACCGCCGTCCATAAAGAAATCGGCATTGTCACCCAAAGCGCCGTAACCGATATTCCAGGCAACGATGTTGATCGAATCGCCTGCAGCAAGCTGCTTAGCTTCGCCGCCCAAAGCTTCGACATTAACATTCTCCTGATCTTCAGGCTTATACTCAACAGCTGAGAGCCAGATCAAAAGAGCACCCATCAAGACGATCAGGATGATCAAAATGACAAGTATTGCCTTGAAAAATCCTTTCAAAAACTTCTTCATATTTGCACCTCCGGATTCAAAGATCCTTTTTATTACAGATGTATTATAACCTATACTTTGAAATACAAAGTAACATATAGGTATTTTAATGTACGACTTATATCCGATTTTTGTGCTTTTTGGGAAGAATCAGTCATTCGTTTTGAAGTAGATCTTGGTAAGCGCACACTGGTCGCCTGTAAGAGCCACATAGATATTTTCATCTTCGGTCTTGATCTTCGTGACCGCTTTAAGGAAAATACCGCCGTTTTCAGTGATAACAGTAACTGTTTTGCCCTCACGCTTGATAGTCACATGACAGTCAAATCCTTCTCGGTTGATCTTCTTCCACTGGTCCCAACCATCAAACTTATCGTTTTTGCTGATTATTACCTCATTGGAAGCAAAATCGCCTGTCTCCCAGACTTCGCCATCAAGTCTTACAAGCGCAAACTCACGGTAATCTTCGTCAGTAACCTTACCGTTTGAAGAATTAAAAACACAAATGAACGGACAATGCCAGATAAGCCTTGCTGTAGGAAGGCTCTTGGCATGGAAATCGATCTCCATTGTATTCTTAAGGAGAACACCGTCCGTAGAATCTGTCCTGTAGTTATCGACCTGGATATTGGGAACGTCGCCTTCCTCACCGTCAATGTAGGAGACAAGATCAGCGATACGCGGAATGTAATTATCTGTAATCTCTTCTTCAGAACGCTTAATGGACATGACGTTAAGATGGTAATTCGCGCCCGATAAACTGATATAGCTGAATCTGGTACTGTCAGTAAGTGCGATAACATATTCGACCAGCTTATCATCGCCGATTATCTTGATCTGCATATGGTCTTTTTGTCTGACGGCTTCGATCTCGTATTCTCCGCAGAGACTGCGGTTTGCAACATGAGTCGAAGAAGACGACTTCATGTTCATGATATTAGGCCTTACAGCTCTTGCTTCACCGGTCTTGAATGTTCCGTCGAATCCTAATTCGACATATTCTGAATAAAGCAGTTCTTCTGCCAGTTTGCCGGGTTCGTGTACTCTTCCGTCCAAAGCATCGAAAACGACCATTACAGGCCGGCAATCTTCCTCATTATGCCCTTCAAGCGGCTTGATCTTAATATGGAGTTTGACAGTGTGACCGGGGATAGCCAGGATGCCTTCAGTATGAACCGCGCGGTAAGCTTCAAAGCTAAATTCATCGTTACCGTTAAACTCTTTGACATCTTCCTTCTCACGCATCAGGTATTCCTGATCCTGGTCTATCATGTGGATCATCTGAGTCGCAAAGAGCGGATCAAACTGTGCGCCCATCTCCTCAATGAATATCTGTCTTACCGTAGCCTGCGGGAGAGGATCTCTGTAACTTCTTTTCGAGGTCATGGCATCGTAAGCATCAGCTACGGCAATGATCCTTGCTAGCTCAGGAATATCGCTTCCCTTTAGCTTATCCGGATAACCTCTGCCGTCAAACCGCTCATGGTGATGATGGGCACCGATACTTAAGTAAGGGAACTCAACGATACTCGACAGGATATCCTTTCCAATCGTCGTGTGTTCCTTGATCTTCTCATATTCCTCAGGCGTAAGCTTACCCTTCTTGTTGATGATCTCATCAGCAACACCGATCTTACCTATATCGTGAAGGAGCGCTGCGAAATAGATCTCATCGCATTCCTTCTCATCCTTGCCTGCCATCTTGGCGATAGTCCTGGAATAGCTTGCAACTCTTGAAGAGTGACCGTGCGTATACTTATCCTTGGCATCGATTGCGCTCGCGAGAGCTTCCGCCGTCTGTTCGAAAAGTCTCTTCATGCTCTGCTGCTCTGCAGTCAAATATTCGATCCTCAGATCGTTTGCATGGGCATACGTCTCGTTCATATCCTTTAATGCGAAAAGGTAGAGCAAAAGCGCCATTGCAGCTATTGAAGTGTTAATGAGAGACAGACCATAAAGCAGTGCCTGAACCACAGAAGCAACCAGCGGGAACAAAGAGAACAGCAACAACGATAAACTTATGACCGGTGTAAGTTTCTTATAGTTCTGGATAATTACCGATATCTGGAGCAAAAGCATGACTGCAGGAATCAGGTAGCAAATGAAAAATCCCGGGCCCCGCTGATACGTATTCGAAGCATCGAATGTGTAATAGAGTCCCGTGAACTGGGATACGACGAGCATTACTGCACCGGCAAGGCCTAAGAAATTAACGACTTTAAGTCTCGTAAACCCATTACCGCTGCGAGAATCCTCGTAAAGATTGATGAGATAAGCATTGAAAGCATATAAAACGCCGATATTCATCATGAAAACGACAAAATTACTTATCCTGACGATCCAGTATCCGGCTTCAGACGGAATGCCTCTATATGCATAAGCAAAACAATCGGCAATCATGATGACCATTGAGCAAAGCTCGACAGCAAGAAGTGCACGGCGTCTGCTGCGGGGCAAAGACTTCATGAACAGCACGAACACGGCAATAACGCCGCACACGCCGGCCATGACGCTCATGAAATTTTCCTGATGTTCTATCAAATAATCCAGCATTCGTTAACCAATAGTATTTAAGTCGATTTATATGCGCCACGGGGGGGCTCAAACACAGCACACATTCCGCCCCCGGGATATCTTACGCTTTAAATTATCAACCTCTATTGACATATGGTCAAGAAAATATATTTAAAACAAAGTGTTTCAAAAGAAAAATAATGACGGATACACCTTCTTTAACACGCATCGTATCAAGCCCATATTCGCTAATGACGAGAATCCGATTCTCTTCTTTCGTCAAAACACGCCATATAATAGGCTTCCTTAACAAACTTCATTATCAGCGCTTTCTGCTACAAGATTATTTTCATTATCATCTTGCAGAATAATTCAGGTTGTTATTGCTTACGTTCATCAAGAACTTTCTGAACCCTGTCCTGAATAATAACAATTACCGAATCAAGATCCTTCTGGCCAAGGAAATATGCCGGCATCTCTTCAATGAGAATCATGCTCATGTCTGAATTCTCGCTGTTCATGGAAGAACAACTCAAGATGATCCTCTCTATGTTATCGATGTCTGCAGAAGTATACTTCTCATCGTCGCTTAACTCGTTGCCTGATCTGTCACCATAATTAAAATAATCGGTCAGGGCTTCACCTGCACTTCTGAAAGCACTGCGGTTAAGGACAAAGTTACTTCTCATGGCAAGGCCCTTTTGAACGTCTTCAGATAGCAGGCAGCTGATAAATTCACCGCAGGCATCAATGTCCGTTGCCTGAGATGAGATCGCAACCGAACAGACAGATTCAAACATTGGGCCTCTTCCGTCAACAGAAGGCATTCCAAGGACCGTTGGCTCGCTAATAAATGATGAATAATTCTTCTTCGGCAGGAAATCTGCTATTCCCTGAATCTGGCCGCAGTCGGCATACTGGAAATTCTCATAATATGCTTCAGGCACATTATCAAAAGACATTCCTTTCTCAGGGACATTGTCCTTCACATACAAAGCAAGCTCTGCAAATTCGGGCGTATCAAAATCGACTTTGCCGTCTGTGATAAACAGATCATCCATGTAATTAACCAGCTCGGAAAAATAAGCTGCCTGTCCCAAAGAGATAATGTCCGTTCCGTTCAAAGTTCCGCTTAAGAACGCTTTATATTCTTCAAGAGTAAAGCCCGTTCCGGAACTTCCCGCTACACTCATATCTGTATAGATGCCGTGGATAAAGAATCCTACCGGCAGCTGATACAGGGCGGTACCGGTTTTCGAGCCCTCGATAATATTCGTAAAATACAGATTGGGATCCAAGTCCTTTACATAAGGCGTGAGGTCTGCAAGATAATCGGGATTGTTGAGCTGTCCGTAACTCTCGCTGCTTATCAGGATATCGGGACCCTTGCCTGCAACGATGTCAGTAATCAGGGCATTGCTCATGTTCGAATTGATGCTGAGCCTTAAGAGCTTGTCCTCATCTGTGTTTCTCGCATTGTAGACATCTTCTGTGGAATAGTAATCCTGTTCGTTATACCTGTATATTGCCTCGATGCGGTACTTCTGATTGTTTGCATTGTAATCCAAAACCGCCGCTCCGATACTGATATCCATTGAGGGAGCGTAGAGCTCTAAAACGGTCTTGCCTGCATGGGGATTCTTGTTAGAACGTGTCAGTTCAATAACCTGGAAATCCTTTTGAGCAGCTTCATAATAGGAAATGTTTCTGATCTGTCCTACGAAGATCAGGGAGTCACCAGTGCAGTCAACAACTTCCACTTGCCAGTCAGAAATATAACCCAGATTCACATCACACCAGTTGTAGTTGAACACTTCTTCAACAGTCTTCGCGCTAAAATCTATTTGTGATAATCCGCTGGCCGTTCTACAGTAAATTTTGCCGTCCGTTCCGGTAATGATATCTTCCAGTCTTTCGGGATTGAGCCATTCGTACTCTTTGGAATCAGCTTTAATAATTTTCCCTGATGACAGGCCGAGTTCATAATACCTTCTTCCCTTTTGCGTGGATGCGAAAACAAGCGCATTATCCTCACCTGTCGGGATAATATCAAAGACATTGTTAATGGTATTGTCAGGTTCTGCTATTTCTGTAGCAACACTATCGCCGCCGGGAGAACTTATCTCGAGATTGCAGGAGCCGTTGTCCCAGTTATAGCTGACATAGACCATGTAATCGCCAGCCTTGATCGAATCGGAAGGATACTGATTAGTTCTCTTGATCGAACGCATTGCAAGTACTTCACCGGTCACGGGGTCGTGATCCTGTTCTTTAGATTCCGTTCTTATGGTAATGATCCCGTTAGAGTAAATTACGCTTCTGACATTATCATCAGAAGACTTATAAGAAGAATTCTCAACATCGATCTTATTTAACACTTCACCGGTTGCCTTATCGACCGTCAGGACATATCCGTAGAAAACGCCGTCAAAACTTGTAGAACGCACTGACTGGAGATATGCGCCATGCGTATAGATGACCATATATTTGTCGTCGGCACCAGCAAAATCCTGCTGCAGATCCTGGAGTTCTTTATCGTGGTTTACACCGGAATCAACATCATAGATATTAGCTTCGAACCACGGAGCATCCTTAGCTATCTTTTTGGAATCGTCAGCATCGTTATTTGTGCATGAGACTGCAGACAACACCATCGATGTTATCAGGACTATGGCTCCTATTTTTCGAATTGCCTTATCCATATTCGCTCCAGACAGATTCAACTACTTTATTATAAATACAATTAGTTTCATTAGCGATCAGAAACTGTGTAATTTATTGTTACTATTCACAGTTTCAAAGGTATCACAAACAAATTATACCATTTATCAGCAAAACACGTGACGATTTCTTGTGAGTGCAAAAAACCTCGAAAGCCTTGAAAAATAAGACTTTTTCTTCACAAAACACTTGACTTC
>JAFRST010000032.1 GCA_017427465.1 Clostridiales bacterium
ATCGCAGCAGGCATCAGAAGAATCGAAGCTGTAACAGGTGAGAGATGCTATGAGATGAGCAAGGCAGACAGAGCCCTTATCGATGAGGCAGCAGCTGCACTTAAGACCCCTAAGGATAAGATCGTTGAGAGAATTGACGCTCTTCACGCAGAAGTTAAGTCGCTCGAAAAGGAACTCGCTGAGATCGAGAAGGCTAAGGCAGGTTCATTCGCCGACAGCGCAGTATCAGGCGCTAAGGATATCGGCGGCGTTAAGGCAGTCATCGCAGCTTGCGATGCAGCTGACGCAGCAGCTTTGAGAGATACGGCTGACAAGATCCGTGACAAGCTCGAGTGCGGCGTTGTATTCCTTGCTGCAAACGGCGGCGACAAGCTCCTCTTCACGGCTATGGCTACAAAGTCAGCTAACGAGAAGGGTGCTCACTGCGGCAACATCATCAAGGAAGCTGCTAAGGTTGCAGGCGGTGGCGGCGGCGGACGTCCCGACATGGCTCAGGCAGGCGGTAAGGACGTAAGCAAGCTTGCTGACGCGCTTGCTAAGGCAGAGGAAGTTCTGGCTTCACAGGTTAACGCATAAAGGAGAAAGACCATGTGCATTTTTTGCGATATAGTTGAGGGCAAGATCCCTTCAAAGAAAGTATATGAGAACGATTATGTTCTTTGCTTCGACGATATTAATCCCGTTGCACCCGTTCATGTTCTTGTTGTTCCGAAAAAGCATTTCGATAATATCAACGAGCTGGCAACAAATCCCGAGGGCGCTGTTTACTCCGCTGAGATCACTAAGGCCATCGCCGAGGTCGCAAAGATCACAGGCGTAAGCGATGCTTACAGAACGATCAACAACTGCGGCGAAGGTGCGGGCCAGACTGTTATGCACGTTCACTTCCATGTGATCGGCGGAACATCACTTACGGAGAAGCTTATCTGATCCTATGGCTAGAATGAGAACTAAGCGCAATATTCCTGCGCGCATGGAAAAATGTCATGAGCGCTGGTTTGATGCGCCCATGCTTAACCGCGGCAAGTGGAGAGAAGCCTGCGGCGTATCCGAAGATACTCCTCTCTGGCTTGAGATTGGCTGCGGCAAGGGCAAATTCTGTGCCGAGATGGCCTTAAGACATCCGGAAGTCCTTTATATCGCAATGGAAAGGGATGCTTCAGTAACTCTTGCAGCTATAGAGAAAGCTCACGAATTAGAGATCCCGAATCTCTTCTTCATCAGGGGTGATGCGGGGATCATCGAGAATTATTTTGCTGAAGACGAGGTAGACCGCATTTTCCTTAACTTCTCAGACCCCTGGACAAGACAGAATAAGCCTAAAAGACGCCTTACTTACAGGGATTTCCTCGCTAAGTACAAGGTGATGATGAAGCAGGGCGGAGCTGTCGAATTCAAGACCGATAACGATGATCTTTTCGATTTCTCTCTGGGAGAATTCGAGCAGACAGGCTTTACTCTGACACAGGTGACACGAGATCTTCATAACAGTGAATGGAATGAAGAGAATATCCGCACAGAGTTTGAGCAGAAGTTTGCTGACCAGGGCATAACGATCAAGAGAGTAGTAGCCAATCTGTAAGGAGAGGTGGTTTTCTGATGGAACTTAATAAATGTCCCAACTGCTCCGGCAAGCTGGAGCTCGCGCCCAATAGAAAAAGACTTATCTGTTCTTATTGTGGCAGTGAATTTCCTCTCGACGAGGTAACAAAGCAGGAGATAGGCGGCCAGCCCGTGAACAACGACTGGTTCATCTATGACTGGAACTATGAAAAGCTCATGGAAAATCCTGCCTGCAAAACGGTCGTTTCATCATTCATCAGAGGTCTCAACGAATATGAGGCTTCCGGAGATCTCGAGAAGTATATCAGGGAATACCTCATGAATTTCGACGAAGCTTCAGCCATGGGTATCCGCGAAGACAAGATGAAGGGGATCATCCAGCGCTTTTCAGGAAGCTTTCTTCCCGGAGAAAGAGTCATCATCTACAACGATGACGGTATCTTTGTCCACGGAAAGACAGGGACTCTCGTTACGACAAAGCGCACGTTTTTTATTGAGAAGAAGGCTCATAAGGAGATCATGCACACAGCGATCCCTTATATCAATTTCGGATATTCAGTAGGACTTCCTGACTTAAAGCTCGGTGAGAAATACGCCCACAACATCGGATCGTTCAATTCCCACTATGATCTCATGGGTTCCGTTGCAGCGCTTATCGTTATGCTCGCCTTTGAGCAGAAGCCGGACAGACCGAAGATCAGACTGACTGATACGATAAAATGATCATACCGGACCGGTTTTTCGAGGGCAAAAATGCCCTTTGAAAATCAAACAAAAATCGTTTGAGGGAAAAAAGGGGCAATATGCCCTTTTTTTATTTAAATTTACATTTATATGTCAAAAATAATATGGCAAACCCCTTTTTAGTGGAGTAGAATTCTTACGGTGCAGACCATTAGGCACTATAAAAGTTTAATAATCCCGGTCAGGGAATTTAGGAGGAATTCAATATGGCAGTAAAAGTTGCGATTAACGGTTTCGGTCGTATCGGTCGTCTTGCTTTCAGACAGATGTTCGGTGCTGAGGGTTATGAGATTGTAGCTATCAACGATCTTACAAAGCCTTCTATGCTCGCTCACCTTCTCAAGTATGATACAGCTCAGGGCGGATATGCTGGTGTATTCGGTGAGAATAAGCACACAGTAACTTCTGACGACGAAGCTAACACAATCACAGTAGACGGCAAGTTGCTTAAGATCTACAAGGAACCCGATGCAAACAATTGTCCTTGGGGCGAGCTCGGTGTTGACGTAGTTCTCGAGTGCTCAGGTTTCTACACATCTAAGGAAAAGGCACAGGCTCACATCAACGCTGGTGCTAAGAAGGTTGTTATCTCTGCTCCTGCAGGAAACGATCTCCCTACAATCGTTTACAACGTTAACCACACAACACTCACAGCTGATGACAAGATCATCTCTGCAGCTTCCTGCACAACAAACTGCCTTGCTCCTATGACAAAGGCTCTCAATGATTATGCAGCTATCCAGAGCGGTATCATGACAACAGTTCACGCTTACACAGGCGATCAGATGATCCTTGACGGTCCTCAGAGAAAGGGTGACCTCCAGAGAGCAAGAGCTGGTGCTGCTAACATCGTACCTAACTCTACAGGCGCTGCTAAGGCTATCGGCCTTGTTATCCCTGAGCTCAACGGCAAGCTCATCGGTGCTGCTCAGAGAGTTCCTACATTCACAGGTTCTACAACAATCCTTCACGCTGTTGTTAAGGGTGAAGTTTCTGTTGACGGTATCAACGCTGCTATGAAGGCTGCTACAAACGAGTCTTTCGGCTACACAGAAGAGAAGCTCGTTTCTTCTGATATCGTTGGTATGAGATTCGGTTCACTCTTCGATGCTAACCAGACAATGGTTTCCAAGATGGATGACGGTAACTCACTCGTTCAGGTTGTTGCTTGGTACGACAACGAGAATTCTTACACATCTCAGATGGTAAGAACAATCAAGTACTTCGCAGAGCTCGGCTAATAGTTGACTTACAGTACAAATACCAAAGGCTGTCTCGCATGAGGCAGCCTTTTTTGTTTTCCGGGTGAAGTGATTTTGCCCGAACCTGCATACGAGAATTGATGTTTCCGCAAAATAATATGCAGGTTTTGTGATACGAGGCTCAGTTTTCGCGAAAACCTGCATACTAAAAACTCAAAATTGAAGAAAATATATGTCGGCAGGTGAACTGTTACAGGCAGATTCCGACTACCGTGGCTTCCGGCATGGACAAGAACCTGAACGGCATGATGCCGCAGCCTAATCCTCTTGAGATGAAGACGGTAGTTCCGCTGATATCGAAAACACCCTGCACGGCACCCATATTGGGAAGCTTGTCCTTTTTCCTCAAGACGCGGAACTCGATCTTGAAAGGGAACTTCATCTGTCCGCCGTGAAGGTGACCTGAGAGCATAAAGTCAGGGCGTTTTTCAGGTGCTATATGGATCAGGGTATCAGGATCGTGTGCGATAAGAATGACCGGATCGCCGCCTTCGCAGGAAGGCATCTCGGGCCAGGCGAGCTTTCTTGTGCCTGAATCCGGAACTCCTGCCAGGAATGCCTTTTTGCCTGATGTTTTGGACGTAAGAGGCAAGGCAAGGTTATCGATAAGCGTAAAGCCTGCTTTTGCCGCAAAATCCGTGATATTTACATCGTGGTTGCCTGTTATTCCGTAGAAAGGAATACCGAGCTCCTTGCAGCAAGAGGAGACCTCGTTTATGTATCTGAAGCCTCTTGCGGCGTTCCTGGGGTAGGTGATTATGTCGCCTCCGAATATGACGCCGTCTAGAGCAGAGGCCTTGTGAGAGTCCCTGATAGCGCTGCAGATGCGCTTTGCGTTTACGGGACACCATTCGGCATGTGTGTCAGAGAAGAAAAAGAACTTAAGATCAGGAGTTAAGCCGTTATCTTTAGATGTCATTGGCTGCTTTTTAACTACTATATTATTACTATCAGGATCTTTGCGGGGTGACTTTTTAAGTGTTGCCTTATCCATGTCAAGAAAGAACGGTTCTGCGAGACACCATAGAATATAGAGCAAAGCAAGCCCTGCAAAGACCGTTAAAATGACATAGATTACATCCATTATTCGGACAGTTCTCCTTTTTTCTTAATTATATAATATACAGTTGGCAATCGTGTGCTATAATTCTAACAACGAAATATGATTTTGCAGGAGGAATTTAGGATGCCTAAGACAGAAATCACATACGAGATCGTCCAGCAGATCGGTGTTCTTAAGGAGAACAAGTCCGGTTGGCAGCGTGAGCTTAATATCGTTAAGTGGAATAACGGTAAGCCGAAGCTCGACATCCGTGATTGGGGCCCGAACCATGAGAAGGTAGGTAAGGGTATTTCTCTTGATTTCGAAGAATACAACACACTCAAGGCTTATCTTGAGGATGGCGACTTTACTTCTCTCGACGAATAATATCGTCCGCTTTAATTTTTTGAATTATCCTGAATACAAGAAGGCGCTGTATAAAGCGTCGTGATTCGGTATGAGAAGCGAAGAACGGGCCGGTATTATTTCAATCGTAATGCTGTTTTTATGGGGGACTCTGATTGCAGAGCCCTTCCATATTTTTGCGCGATATATTGCATCCGGCGTTACATATGCATTAAAAGGTCTGGGAGCCGGCGGCATAGTATTGTCGCTGGCTTTATATCTTGTTGTTACTTTGGTGATCGTCCTGATGCAGAAGATCAGCAAGACCAAGTTCGGCATCTATATTCCATGCGTGATATCTACTGTCCTGATCGTGTTGCTCGTATTTAAGAGCATCGTCAAGGCGTCAGTTGACGTAAGCGATGCCATCTGTCTTGCGATTCCTGCAGTCTGCTGTGTCGCTTTGTACCTGCTCAAGAAGGAGAGGGGACTTAAGTGGATCACTGATATCTACACATATTCCCTGGCAATAGCACTTCTGAATGCGCTTCTTTTCGTACCGATCGCAAAACTGAACACAACAGTCGCAAAGATCTTATACATCACTAAATACAACGATCTGCATATTACCGGCAGTTTTGCGGGACTTGCGGGGATCCCTGAGCTCGTCTGGGGATTCTTCCTTACGGCTTTTGTCGTATTCCCGATAATCTATCTTGCTACTTCAGGCAGGAGGAAATGATATGGAACAGATAGATCTCTTCTCCGCCATGGCAAATGAAGACCAGGAGCGCAATGAATACCTTGAGCTCGTAAAAAAGCTCAATCATTTTGCCGAGCTTTACTATTCCCAGGATGAGCCTGAGATATCTGACTACGAATACGACACAATGAACAACAGGCTTAAAGAGCTTGAGAAGGAACATCCTGACTGGATCGTTCCCGAATCTCCGACGCAGAGAGTTGGCTGGAAGGCTGAAAAGGGCGTGCTCGTAAAGCACAATGTACCCATGCTTTCCCTGCAGGACGTTTTCTCAAAAGAAGAGGTATATGAATTCGTAGAATCGATGATAGAAGAATTCGGCGAGGAAGCCGAGTTCCTGGTTGAGACCAAGATCGACGGTCTGTCTATGGCTCTGCGTTACGAAGAAGGCGAACTGAAGCTCGCTGTCACAAGAGGCGACGGAATCACCGAGGGCGAGGATGTCACCATGAATGCCCGCCAGATCCCTGACGTTGTAAGACAGATGAAAGAGCCTGTTCCTTACATCGAGATCCGAGGCGAAGTCTACATGACCAGGAAGGCCTTTGAAAGTGTTAATGCGAAGGCTGAAGAAGAGGGTAAGAAGACTTTCGCAAATCCCAGGAACTGCGCTGCAGGTACTCTCCGCCAGATCGATACGAGAATCACTAAGGAGAGAGGATTGTCTCTTTTTATCTTCAATGTTCAGGAGACAAGAGGTATTACGTTCAATACTCATCTTGAAGGATACGAATACCTCAAGCGCAACGGCGTGAAGGTAATCGAGAAATGCTATAAATGTAAGACCGCTGATGAGGTCTGGGACGCGATCACGAAGATAGGCGATATGAGAGGCGAACTCGAATACGATATCGACGGCGCGGTAGTTAAGCTCAATAATCTTTCCGAGCGAAGCAAGCTCGGAAATACGATCAAGTTCCCTAGATGGGCGATCGCTTATAAGTATCCGCCTGAAGTTAAGGAGACGAGACTTCTCGATGTTGAAGTAAATACAGGCAGAACGGGAAGAGTTACTCCCGTCGCGGTTTTCGAGCCCATCAGCCTCTGCGGCACGATGGTGTCCCGCGCAACTTTGCACAATCAGGATTTTATCGACCAGTTAGGCCTCGGTATAGGCGATACGATCCTAGTTTATAAATCAGGCGAGATCATTCCTAAAGTCAAGGATGTTAATAAGGACAAAAGACCTGCTGACTGGCAGCCCTACAAGATGCCTGACAGCTGTCCTGTGTGCGGCCACAAGCTCGTAAGAGATGAGGGCGGCGTTGATCTAAAGTGCATGAATCTCATGTGTCCCGGAACGCTCGTTAACAGGATAGTTAACTTCGTTTCGCGCGACTGCATGGATATTAAAGGCTTTGGTCCTGAATATATAAGAAAGCTCACTGAAGAAAAGTACATCAAGGATATTGCCGATGTTTTCGAGCTCAAGGACAAGAGAGAGGCTCTTATCGAGGGCAAACTCTTAGGCCTTGAGAAGAATACGGACAAGGTCCTTGCAGCTATCGAGACAGCGAAAAATGAGACTTCGGCTGATAAGGTCCTGGCAGGCCTCGGAATCCCCGGAGTAGGTAAGGCTACGGCAAAGGAACTCATGAGAACGTTCGGTTCGGTCGATGCTATTGCAGAAGCAGAAAAGGATGCACTCGTTGCTGTTCAGGATATCGGCGAGATATCTGCCGAAGCAATCTATAATTTCTTCCGCGATGAAGGCAACAAGGAACTTCTGTTGCGCCTTAAGAATCTCGGACTGAACTTCGCAAGAGAAGAGAGTGAAGCGGCAGGATCATCTTTGGCAGGACTTACTTTCTGCATCACAGGAACTCTTGAAGGAATGTCCAGAAGCGAAGCGGAAACCCTAATCGAGAGCAACGGCGGCAAAATAGTATCGTCAGTATCCAAGAAGACATCTTATCTTCTTATGGGTGCCGATGCGGGCTCAAAGGAGCGTAAGGCGAGAGAGCTCGGAGTTCCGATAATAAGCCTTGAAGAACTTAAAGAGATGATAGATAAGGGCTGATCCATGAATATCGAAGAAGAGAAATCCAAGATCAGGAAAGAGATAAAGAGGAGACGCAATGAACTCTCTTCTGAAGTGCTCGCTAAGATAGAAAAAGAACTTCCGGATTTTATCGCTGCGATAGATGACAGCGAACTTAGGAAGGAACTTAAGAACGCAAAAAGAGTGGCGCTCTACAGATCTTTCAAAGGTGAAGTTCCTGTTGACGGTCTTGCAAAGACTCTTATGACAAAGGGCATTAAATGCTGCTTCCCCAGAGTAGAGAATGACGGCATCGTTTTCTATGACTGCATAAGCCTTGGCAAAGATGAATTTGAAGAGTCTTCTCTCGGTATCAAAGAGCCGGAGGACGGTAAGACTCCTGTTGATCCTAAGGACATTGATGTTGTAGTGCTGCCTGCGGTTGCATATAATGAAGAAGGCACAAGGCTTGGAATGGGCGGCGGTTTTTATGACCGCTTCATCTCAGGGTCAGGTCCTGACAGACCATATCTTTTGGGCATCTGTTATGAGTTCCAGATCTGTTCTGATGTGCCGTCTGAAGGCCACGATATCAGCGCTGATTTTATTGCGGTGATACCTGAAGAAGAATACGCGGAGTGAAGATCTTTTTATGCGTTATTTTATTGTGAATCTGGCAGTGCATATCCTGTTGACGGCGACATTTATCGTCCTTGCCTGCATATGTGCCGGTCGCAATAAGAGGAAAAAGACAAAGCACATCGTAACTTATTTTTTCCCGATCGTCTTCGCGCTTGTGGCCGTTCTTGATATCGTTTTCTGCGCTGCACCGAGACTTCTGGATATCAACAGCCTTGTCAGCAGCAATTATTATTACAACACCGGAACAGTAGAGAGGATAAGTTTCCTCAAGAACTATTTTGTAATTGATGGTGTTTATTACTATGTAAATCCCCTGCACAACACCTTAAACGAAGGTGATATCGTAAGGGTCAAGCATACCCAGTATTCCGGATTCACGGTTGACTGGACGCTCGTTACGGATGCGGAGATGGAGAATAGCGGTTCAGCATCCGAGAATGAGTCCTGATTATTATTTTCTTTGCTCTTGAAAATTGAGACCAGTCTCAATTTTCTCCAAAAAGTCTCAAATAAGGCCCCGTTTTTTCATTTTGCAGCAAGTTACAGACACAAGCTGCATTTTGGAATGTAAACTTTTTCCATGGAAGCTTCCAACAAACAAAGGAGGTGAACGACCAGTGGAGAACAGGGTTTTAAAGAGAGGCTCGGTGGAGATGTCTGTAGTGTGCAGTGACTTAAGTCTTCTCGAGAACATCAATACTTTACTTCGCGAGAACGGTGTTATCGCTGTCGAAGATGATTACGGCATTCTGCATTACATTGTTGACGGACGTAATAACAGGAAAGAAGCAGCAGGTAAAGTAACCGCCATCAGTTCGCGGAAATCAACGACATCTGACCAGAATAAAGAAGAGGCGTTTCTCGAAGTGTGCATAAAGACTGTTTTGAGAGAGTATGGATTCGACATGTCTCTTATCGGTTCCAACTTGATTTACAACGCTATCTATTCTTCGTTCAGGAGAGGCATACCATTACCTTCTACCATGAAGGGTTTGTATGTTGAGTCGGGCGGTGAGTACGGATTATCCTATCAGCAGTCCGAACGTGATGTCAGATACGCGATCGTCAGGAGCAGCTTAAAGAATATGAGGAGCCGCGCGGCTGTAAGGTGCATCCTGTCCAGGATAGAAAGAAGAATGGGCTTTAGGGATCCGTTGGAAAAATAATAAAAAAAGGCTCCGCTTTTGCGGAGCCTCTAAAAAACAAGTTAAAGATGTGAATTACTTCTTCTTGCCCTTCTTAGCGTTAACCTTATCCTTGAGGGACTTGCCTGCCTTGAATGTAGGAACAGTAGAAGCTGCGATCTTGATCTTGTCGCCTGTAGCAGGGTTGTGGCCGCTTCTTGCAGCGAGCTTCTTTGTCTTGAATGTACCGAATCCAACGAGAACGACCTTGTCATTCTTTACGAGAGCACCTTCAATAGCACCGAGGGTAGCCTTGAGAGCTGCTTCTGCATCCTTCTTGCTGAGGCCGGCATCAGCTGCGATCTTGTCAATAAGCTGTGACTTGTTCATGTGGTTTCCTCCTGTATTAGCCGCTGAAAAGGCTTGATTTATAGTAATTTCATTATCAAATTCCTTTATATTTCTGTCAAGATGTTTTTGGGCAATAATTCGAGAAAATGTTGTATTTTCGAGGCTTTTTCACACTTTGGAAGGGGAATACCGACTCTGTTTGTAGGAATTGCGATGAGGCGATAGACAGGCAAATGATATTTATGTCTTTTTATCACAAGATTTATTCGTTCCGATAGTGTATGCTTGTAATGCAAAATAACAATCGGAGGTAACGAGATGATAGTTACAAAAGATACAATTATCGGTGATGTCGTAATGCAGGATGAAGGTGTTGCACCTATCCTTATGGCTTCAGGACTTCATTGCCTCGGCTGTGCACTTGCTTCAGGAGAGACGATCGAGGAAGCTTGCATAGTTCACGGTATGGATTGCGACGCCCTCATAGAAGAGCTTAACAACTATTTCCAGGCCCAGGGCTGATAGATAGCGATCTGCTGATATAACTGTTATTAAATCAAAAGAGGTCATCTTAAGTAAGTAAGGTGACCTCTGTTTTTTTTTGTCTAAAGATTTAATATGCGGCTGCCAGGATTACTTCGAAGGTCGTGCCTTCACCGAGTTTGCTTCTGACGGTGATCTCCGCATCGTGCTTGTCTATGATGAGCTTGACAATGGCAAGTCCCAAGCCGGTTCCCTTGATGTTAACACCGGAATTGTGAGCTCTGTAGAAGCGGTCAAAGATCCTCGGGATATCCTGTTCGGGGATGCCGATACCGTTATCCGTGACAGTGATGTGGATCTTTTGCGTGGCGATGTGAGCTGTCTCTCCGGTCCTCCACGCCTTTATGGTGATCTGAGCGTCGGGTCCGGTGTAGTTGATGGCGTTAGAAATGAGGTTCTCGAATACACGTGAGAGCTTGGCAGGGTCAGCCTTGGCGATCAGCGAATCACGCGCGGGGACATCCAAAGACAGATGCTTGTTGCTGTCTTCAAGATCCATCGAATACATCATTACAAGTTCATCGAGCATCTCTGAGATCGAGACGGATGTGAACCTGAATTCGGCTTCGCTGGATTCCATTCTGGTGAGCTCCATGATGTCGGCAACGATCCTCTCCATCTGCTCAGAACGGCGGACGATGTTTGACAGATATGAATTGCGCTGCTCGAGGCTCAGGTTGTCCTGCGCTGAGAGCATCAGCTCTGCGTATCCCCTGATAGCAGTGATAGGTGTTCTTAAGTCGTGCGATACGTTGCTCAAGACATTCTTACGCGCGGCTTCACCTTCAAGAAGCTTCTTGTTCGTGAGTACCAGGTCGCGGTTGATCTCTGAGATGAATACTGTCTTTTCTCTTACCTGTCTCTTAAGCACAGCTGCATTTCTCTTGATCTCACGCTGCTGGTTTACGTATGAAGATACGAGCAAGATCTCTGCTAATAGCGCGAAGATCGCGAAGATATTACTGTACATAGGAATCATAGAAGCGATCATGTTGTCTAAGAGGATCGCCAAATAAAGGACGAAGAACATGAGGCTGTACAAAAGCGCAAAAAGGAGTGATCTCTGATTCTCTCCGTGATAGAAGAACAAATCGATGAAGATCGAGATCGTGGCTATGGTAAGTGCGATCATCAGGGCAACGAATTCCGGTGTAAGAATTCCGAAGAAAATGCTTAACAAGTAGTAGGTGCCTATGCATGATAAGCAGATTCCGAAGATCAGCCAGTGACCTTTTCTGAGGAAGAACTGTTTTTCTCTTGTCTTGGTTCCTGCAAAGAACTGTGAGTTCTCCAGGAAGCTCGCAGCACAGGATACGATAATGAATATGAACCTCAAGTCAGCTCTCGTATGGCTGTTGACCGATAAGAACCTCGCATCGTCCAAATAGTAGAAAAGGATTGCCGCAAAGCTCAAAAGGAAGAAGATGAACAACCATTTATTCCTTGTGGAGTTGAGGATGATGTGTGATACGAATGCGATAGCCAGGATGGACAGAACGATAACGATCGCGAAGTGTCCGCTTGTGATGGCTGTGTGCGCATCGTTTGCTGCGTTGGTCGCGATGATAGGATCAGACAGGATACCGGGATTGGTAACGTCCGAATCGCACGCTATAACGATTACCAGATCGATCTTGCCGTCTTCGGGAATGAGCGTGCAGTAATCCGCAAAAGCATTGAGATTGAAGAACGGCCAGTTTGCGCCGATACGCTCCATAAGATTGCCGTTGCAGTAAACCCAGGCAACACCGTTAAATCTGTGGAACATCAGCGTGAGCGATCTGATGTCGGGATCGCACTCGAAGTGCCCGATGTAAGCTGCGCAGTAGCAATCTGTGTTATCGATCGCAACGTTTTGGTATTCGACACCGTCTTTGGTGTTTACCCAGTCTGGCGATTTGTTGTAGTCGAACCAGCCGCGCCAGAAGTCTGCAGTATTTACACCTTCCAGATAGGCTCTGTGGTTAAGGAGAATTGTGGAAGGCCACTGGTCGACAGGTCCGTCCAAATTGTAATCCGCATTCTTAGAAAGGCTTGTCTGAACGACCTCAGGTGAGACGTTAGGTACGAATGTCCAGCCGCTTGAGATGTGATCGCTGTACAGACCGCCTGTAGCAAGCTCGTCGCTTAATATGATCGCTCCGCTGTCAGCTATCAGTTCAGGAGACTTTTTCTCGAATGTGGCACTGATGGAGATTATTCCTGCCAGTACGAGCGTTAAGAGCAACGCGAAAATGAACATGAGCATAGTACCGCCGAAGGTTCTGCCGTGATCGTCAGAGACCGAGCGCTTGAGATTAAATAATCTGCTGTGTCTGTACTGTGTCATATTCCCCTTAAATGATTAAGCGGGACTTAAAAAGCCCCGCGTTAATTGACTACGTATTTGTCAGCTTAGAACTGTGTGTTCATGCTGTTCTTTACCGGCGGATAAGCGAATGAATATCCGATACCCCACTCGGTCTTAACGAAAGTGATCTCAGGTGCGATCTTCTCCATCTTCTTTCTGAGGTAAGAGATGTTAACCATTACGAGATGGTTATCGCACGGTGAGTCGTCACCCCAAACGTGAGAATAGATCCTTGTGAAAGGAACGATAACGTTAGGTGTCTCAGCAAGGAGGCAGAGGATATCGAACTCACGGTTTGTAAGATGCAGAGGCTTCTCCTTGAGAGTAACCTCACGTGTCTTGATGTTGATCCTGAGCGGCGGATACTCTACGAGGAATCCTTCACTCTTCATGCTGCGCTTGATGTGAACGTTGATACGAAGGCTCAACTCAGGCAGTGAATAAGGCTTTGTGATGTAGTCGTCTGCGCCGACCTTGAATCCGTTGATAACGTCATCCTGCTGATCCTTAGCAGTAAGGAAGATGATAGGACAATCTGTGTATTCCTTAATCTTCGGAGCGAGATCAAATGCGCTGCCGTCAGGAAGCATTACGTCCAAAACGATGCAGGAAAAGCTGTGGAGCTTGATCTTCTCGAGCGCTTCGGCGCAAGAAGCTGCAGTTACTACGTCATATCCTTCACTCTCAAGAAAATCACGATTGAGAACTAAGATATCGCTGTCATCATCTACAAGAAATACTTTTTGCTTAGCCATTAAAATACCTCCCGTGGTTAATTCTTCATTTTAATCAGCTGCTATCCGAATGCCTCGGATGTGCGTTTTACAAAATTGTATTTTTTTGATTTTCTCACCCAGTTAGTATACATCATCTAAAAGTAAATTTATATAGTTTTTTTAAAGAATATTTATTTTCTCAAAGGCCAATCCGGCCTTCCCCAAGCCTTAAAAGTAGAAAATATGTTCGTTTTGTGGTAGTATTTTGCCATGAAACGCATTATTTTTCACATAGACCAGAACTGTTATTTTGCTTCGGTGGAGATGATCTCAAGACCGGAGCTCCGTAATGTTCCGATGGCAGTCGCAGGTGATGCTTCCGTCAGACACGGCATTATCCTGGCTAAGAATGAACCTGCCAAGAAATACGGCATTAAGACAGCCGAAGCTATCTGGCAGGCTAAGGCGAAGTGCCCTGAACTGGTCCTGGTGGATGCTCATCATGAGAAGTATGAATTCTATTCCAAGAAGATCCGCGCGATGTATTCAGAGTACACGGACAAGGTCGAGCCTTTCGGTCTCGATGAATGCTGGCTCGATATGACTGGGATCGTGAGTGATTATGCTGAGGCTGAAGAGACGGCGCTTGAGATAAGGAACAGGGTAAAGGAAGAGTTTAAACTGACTTGCTCTGTCGGCATCAGCTTTAACAAGGTTTTCGCCAAGCTCGGAAGTGATTATAAAAAGCCTGACGCGACGACTGTTTTTTCTGATGAGAACTGGAAGGAGAAGATATGGCCGCTGCCTGTGACCGATCTCCTTTTTGTCGGAAGGCATACTGCGGAAAAGCTCCTTAAGATAAACGTTAAAACGATAGGCGACCTTGCCAATACGGACGGCGAATTCATAAGCCGGTATCTGGGCAAGGCCGGCGAGATGCTGTGGGAATATGCGAATGGTCTTGACGATGCTCCCGTCGCGGAATCAGGTTATAAGCGCATCCCGAAGTCAGTCGGCAATTCGACTACGACAGCAGAAGATATGACATCTGACAGACAGATAGAACGAACGCTTCATATGCTGTCGGAGAGCGTAGCCGAGCGCCTCAGAAAGCACACCCTTAAAGGAACTGTTGTCCAGATAACGGTGCGCGACAGGGATCTTAGTATCTATGAGAAGCAGAAGATAATCTATAAGCCGACTGATGATGCGAAGGTAATTTACGCAGCTGCAAGAGACCTTTTTAAAGAGTCTTATGATTGGGAAAAAGGTGTAAGAAGCATTGGCGTAAGATGTACCAAATTAGTAAGGGCCGACAGCGGTGAGCAGCTCTCGATCTTTAATGAAGTCAAGGCTTCGGAAAGAGATGACAGACTTAATAAAGCGATCGATGACATCAACAGAAGATACGGTTCGAGCGTTATAAAAAGCGCGGCTGAAGCGGAAGTCTTCACAAAGCAGAATAAAGCTGCGAATATAGTAACGGATCCTTTCCATCCGGAGGACGTTTTTTAGATGATCACCGCGAATAGATATTTCCGTGACACATTCGGACATAAGATGTACAAAGCATCGATAGCCATCGATGTGTCGTGCCCTAACAGGGACGGCAGCAAGGGCACGGGCGGATGCATTTTCTGTTCGGAAGGCGGCTCGGGCGAGTTCGCTGCGCGCGGAGAAAAAACGGTAACAGAACAGATCAAAAAAGCGATAGACCAGGTTAAGGATAAGGCCGGGAAGGATGCCGGGTACATCGCGTATTTTCAGAGTTTTACGAGCACATACTGCAGCGCCCGTTATCTCGAAAATGTTCTCTTGGAAGCGTCTTCCTGTGACGGCATCGAGGCTGTATCGGTAGCTACAAGGCCTGACTGTCTTGGCCATGAGATACTTGAAGTGCTGAAAAAGCAGGCTGAGAGAATGCCTTTGTTTGTTGAGCTCGGGCTTCAGACTTCAAGTGACGTGACAGCGGAATTCATTAACCGTTGTTATAAGACGGAAGAATATATTGAAGCTGTTAAGGATCTGAAAGCAATAGGCGCGAATGTGATCACACATATTATCTTCGGGCTTCCCGGAGAGACAAAGGACATGATGATGGATACCGTCAGAACAAGTATCAGCGCGGGCAGCGACGGATTTAAATTCACGTGCCTCTATGTATTGGAAAACACCATTCTCGAAAAACTCTGGAGAGAAAACAAAGTTGAGATACTTGAGATGGAAGAGTATTTTGATATTGTAGAAGAAGCGGCAGGGCTTTTGCCCGAAGACGCAGTTGTTCACAGATTTACGGGAGACGGTCCCAAGAAGATACTTCTTGCTCCCGAATGGACAAAGAACAAGAGACAGGTCGTCAATTACATCAACCGGAGGTTCGGCTTATGAAGAAATATGTTAAGCAGGTAATGGATGCCGTTCGTAAGTACATCGATGAAGAGATGAAGAATGCTCCGGAAGAGAAGACAAGAGAAGTCTTAGCAGAGTTTGAGACGAAGATCTCTTATTTCCAGCATGAAAGACTCATCCATCTTATGGTTACGCTGGCATTCGCCATATTCCTTCTTTTTGAGATATTTACATTGTTCATCATGCCGACCGACTTTATTGTTGCCGGCATACTTCTCGTATGCCTTTTCCTTGGACTTACGATAGGATATGTCATGCATTATTACTTCCTCGAGAACAGCGTGCAGCAGATGTATCACATGAGAGATGAGATAAGAGATTTCCTCGTCAAAGATAAGGTCATTTAATTCTCGGTTATTTCCCGGATATTTTGATATAATGTTTCCTTGTATGGAGGAAGCATATGCCGGTATTCGTTAAATATATATTAGTTTTCTTTATCTCAATGGTCCCGATCGTAGAGCTGCGTGGTGCAGTGCCAATCGGTACACTGACCTTTGGTCTCGACTATCTGCCTACGTTGATAATCTGCGTAATCGGCAATCTTATTCCCGTACCTTTTATCTATCTGTTCGGACGCAAGATCCTTATATGGGGAAGCAACTTAAAGCACGGAAGCAAGTTCTTCAAGTGGGTGCTTAACAAGGGTGAAAAGGCAGGCAAAAAGCTGACAAAAAGCGCCAATAACTACGGCCCTTTTATCGCGCTCATGCTTTTCGTAGGTATCCCGCTCCCCGGTACCGGTGCCTGGACCGGAACGCTTGCCGCATCAATGCTCGATCTTGATAAGAAGAAGAGTTCGATCGCTGTTATGATCGGCGTAGTTATGGCCGGTTTGATCATGCTCCTTATCAGCTATTTGGGCAGTGTCGGCATCAATTCCATCGGCGATCTCATCGATACGCTCTTTCATTAATTTGTCCGCTTAATGTAACCTAAAACACATATGTCTAAGGCCTTTTGAGCGATTATTCATAAAAAGGCAACGCTTTGATATGCAAAGTATTGTGCAACTTGCACAATCAAATGATTTTCATTTGGTATCTTCTGCGATATTGCTAAGAGCGGGGCCAGCTATTATGATTAAGCTAGCTCCAAGGAATACGGAAGCGATAACTTCCACATCCGAGAAAGGCCGCCCGAAGCAAAGATCGAACAGGCGCAGGGAAGAACCAGAGTGGTAAAAAGCTCATGGCGAAGCCGAAGAAACGAAGCCGGAGACAACAATCAAAGGTTGATACGAAGTCTAAGGTTAGAAGCTAAGGGAGTGACGAGCGAGTGGTTGAAGGTGTCTCAGACATGCAAGCCACAGGTTGTAACAATTAGTTGATTCGGTATTGGAACCGCGAGTAGGTGAGATGTCACCATCGACAGGAAAGAACCGATGCCGCGGCGGATGTTACACCGGTTCGTGCAAACCGAGTAGCCGATAAGGCTATCGAACTGTGAAGATCAAAGCCGCAAGGTGATGAAGGTAGCAGGCCTGGGTCGAATAGCGAAGCGTTCGGTGAATGGAAACATGAGTTGCACGGTGTGATTGAGTGTTGCAGCAGGTCGATTAGTTGTAACGATATCACAGAAAGCTCGGGTAGGTTTAGAAAGGGCCTTTTGGTAGGAAGGAAGTACGAAGGAGAGATAGACGTGAATGCGTAATCTTTCGGAAGTGAATCAAATTTGGTTCGTTGGAGCAAAATAAGATCCCGGTGATTCAGGTCACCGGGATTTTTCTTTTGGGAAAAATATTAAGTGATTACTTCTGTTTTGGTATCTGGGCGATATAAGGAAGATTCCTTCCGATCTCGTTGCGGTCAAGGCCGTACCCAGCAAGCCACTGGTCGTTGATCTCAAATCCGTAATACTTTACGGGAATCGTCATGAGAAGTCTGTCAGGATTTAAGAGCATCGAGCAAAGCGTGATGTCTTTTGGCTTTTTCATCTCGAGATTCTGGATGATATAAGCTGTGGTAAGGCCAGTCCTGATAACGTCTTCTACCACCAGGACGTGCTTATCGGTGATATCGATGTCGATGTCTTTGATGATCCTCACGATACCTGTTTTCGAGGTGGTATCGGGAATATTAGAAAACCCGACCATGTCGATCTTGATGGGAAGATCAATGGCTCTGGTAAGATCCGACAGGAAATACAGAGAGCCTTTTATGACTCCGATGACGATGAGCTCTTTGCCCTTAAAATCTTCGGTTATCTGGCGGCCGAGTTCTTTGACTCTGGCCTGGATGGTTTCTTCACTGTAGACTATGCGTTCAGTCTTAAGTTCTTCTTCGAGAATAGCCAATTAGTTTTCCTCCCGGTTGTTATCGGAAAGGCCGCCGAACATCTTGAGGCGGTCAACCAGTTCGTTGAAGTCCTTCTTGTAAACGATGCGGATATTCGTGCCGGGATAAAGCTCTCTGACAAGACGCATCTTTTTGTTTTTCTTGGTTACGTAGCGCTGATCCATCGTGGTGAGTTCAAGATAGAGATTGAATCTCGGCAGGTAGAAGTCAGGTGATATCGCCATTGTGACATTGCCTTCTGCATCCCATTCGACAGGGAAAGTCTTAGGTTCGTAGAGCCACTCGATGTTATACATGCTGAGGATACGCGCGAACTCTTCTTCGGTCTCATTCTTAAATGCCGTGTTGCGTGTCTGATGGTCTATAGTGCCTGTGTTCTCATTGGATTCGGAGAGCCTGACTCGGAGATCATGCTTTCTTGCAAGTTCAACGATGGCATCTACGCATTCGTCAACGCTGAGCCTGTCGGTATTAAGGATCAGGTCAAACTGTTCAGGCGAAGTGATGTCCTTGCCGTAAACGGTGCGGACGAATTTCCTGTGCTTGCGGTCAGCGATAGTGAGTACTTCAGAAGCTTCGTCAGTCGTAATGTGATATTTGCGGGCGATGGTATTGAGCCTGGTGGTCTCACTGGCGGTGACTCTTACGTGAAGAGCACCCGGGAAACCTGAAAGCAGAACGCTTCCGCCCATGCCCAGGATTATCAAGTCCTTGTCCTTGGATTCCGAAGCAAGCGCCCTGATGCGCTCTACTAGAATGTCCGCATAAGTTCTGGTGCTGCCGGGAAGAGGAGTCTCAAAAAACTTCGCGCTCTCGTTAAGTCTGTCTAAAGTACCGGGATTGATCTCTCCGAAGAAATTATCGAGCGCGTATTTTCTGGAAATAACGGTAGTTCCGAGACGTGAAGCGAGGGCATCTGCAATCTCATCGCCAAGACTTCCATTCTGCCTTGAGATAGTGATAACCGCCATAAATACCCCCAAAAGGAACTGATATGATAATTATACCCCAATAGTATTTGCTCTCAAAACGCGAAAATTTGCAAAAGTTGCATTTTTTCTTAATTAAGGTTTGACATTAAATAAACGATTAGTTATAATCTTGCGTGCTAAGGATGCCATCTTAGCTCAGTTGGTAGAGCAGCTGATTTGTAATCAGCAGGTCGTGGGTTCGAGTCCCACAAATGGCTCCATAAAGAAAAGCCCCGTAAACAATGCGTTTGCGGGGCTTTTTGATTTCTTGGAGACGTGACTCCGTCGAGTACGCGAGGAGCGAAGCGTGCGAGACAATAAACCACCCGCTATGCGGGTGCGCGACAGAAGTTATACAAAGAAGTCACCTTTCCCTATAATCGAGGTGTTCAAGCCGAGAT
>JAFRST010000033.1 GCA_017427465.1 Clostridiales bacterium
AAGGGGATTGGCTGACAGTTTTTATGGCGGATGCTTGATCCAAAGGGGCTGACGTCAGGCCAATTACTCCCCGTATTATAAGAAAAGTGCAACTGTCGGAGTTAATTACTCTCTAACAATTACACTTTCTATGGTACTAAACGTGGCTGCAGCGTGGATATATACCCCCAGAAGAAAGCAGATTTCAAGAACAGGGGGTCATTCGAACTCAAAAAGCTCGAAAATGCATTAAACTTACCCCCAGAATAGATAAAAACATGTTTTTTGGGGGAACTCTGTTCCGGGAATTATTGCCGCCAAGTGACACGCTTTGGCATCTTTTTGTGTTACTTTTCGCTTATTCCAAAAAACCAATCCCCCCCTGCAACATTTCCCCATCTTTATCTGTATATAGGGCAAAGGAACACCAAAGGAGGGCACAAAAATGAAGATCACACCCGCTAAGGATTATAAGAAACCGCTCTATGCTTTAGGCCTGGCAACAGCGATTATGGCAGTAGCAGTAACAGGCTGCACTGACCCTGACAGCAAGGTCAAGACCAGAAGGCACAGCCACAGGACTAAGAATACTGAGGTCCAGCTTGCCGGTGAAGCACAGACGGTTGAGACCGATATCGATTACGCCGGTGACATAAGTATTGAAGTGCCTCCCACGACTGATGACCTGCAGCTCGCAGGCGAGACGGAGGTTTGGACCGATCCCACTGACGACGATCTCAAGCTGGATGGCGGCGTTCAGATCTGCCCCGACTACACTGTTGAAGACGACCTAACGGATGACACCAACTCCCTCGGCGGTCAGAGCCTGGGTGACGGCACGGTCTCAACGGACGAGACTTGAGCTGGTACTTCCCGAAAAGTATAATCTGAGCAATAGGCTCTCCATTCTTCAAACGCGCACCGGTGCAATGCCGTGACCGTAAACGCACGCAACTGCAAACGCACTTAACCGCTAACGCACGTAATCAAGGAGATAAGGCAATGAAGTTATCGCAGCCTAAAAACTATAAGAAACCGCTCTATGCCGCCGGTCTGGCTGCCGCCATAATGGCAGCGTCGCTGACGGGCTGCACTGATCCGGACAAGCTCAAGACCGGAGGGACAGCTGAGATCTCGGTCGATGAAGAGAATATTAAAGTCGTTCAGGATTCTATTACGGCCGGCATTGTCTCCATAGTTTTCGAATAATCTCCCGCATTATAACTTTACATACGGATATTTACTTATGAATCTGACACTGCATCTTACTGACAATTGCAACATGGACTGCAGCTACTGCATCCGCGAGAAATGCCCCAAGGATATGAGCGAGGAAGTGCTTTATAAAGCATGCGACCTCGCTTTCTCCAAGGGCCAGCAGGCAGGCCTGTGTTTCTTCGGAGGCGAGCCGCTTCTTAAGAAGGACCTTATCTATAAGGCCCTCGATTATTGTGAAGAGTTGTCCAAAAAGACAGGCAAAAAGTTCGAATGCAAGATGACCACCAACGGCACCCTGCTCGATGAGAAGTTTATCGAGCGCGCCAAGAAAGCGAAAATGGGCATCGGTCTGTCTTTCGACGGCAAAGCCCAGGACATCTGCAGGATCTTCAAAGGCGGTGAACCGACTTCGAATGTCGTTGAAGAGAAAGCAAAGATGCTCTTACAGCTGATGCCTGATTCGACTGCCCTTGCGACGATCGCGCCCCAGGCTGTTCCCTACTATGCCGAGTCAGTAAAATACCTTCACGACCTGGGATTTAAGAGGGTTTCATTCGTCATCGCGTACGGCAGGAAGGTCAATTGGACGGACCACGACCTGGATATCCTTCGCGGCCAGCTCGAAATGACAGCTGCTTACATCAAGGAGCTTTTCATTAATAAGGAAAGATATTTCGTCTCACCCATGTGCGTCAAGATCACCGACTGCATAAGAGGCATGAACTCAGCCGAGCGCTGCCACCTGGGCGTCCGTCAGATGCCCGTCACGCCTGACGGCAAGCTCTATCCGTGCACGTCATTTATCGGCGACGAGAAGTATCTTTTGGGTAACGTCTACGACGGCATCGACGATAAGAAGGTCGTTGAACTGGCAAAGAAGTCTTCCACACCCGAGACCTGCGTCGGCTGCGATCTCGTCAAGCGCTGCACAAATTCGTGCGGGTGCTCCAACAGGATGAACACAGGCGACGAGAACAAGGTCTCACCTCTCCAGTGCACCTACGAGCGCATGCTGATCGAAGTCGCTGATGCTCTGGGCGAGGAGCTCTATCAGATCGATCCTGAGCGTTTCGCGAAAATGTTCGCGTGAGCGCGGGGGCGGATTAACTGCAATTTCACCCATAAAAAAGCCCGGGGCCTCAACACCCCGGGCTCTTATTACTTTTGCTACAAAGGTCTCAAAAGATAAGTTTTTATGGCATGCCTGAAGTATACTCTCTAATTCCTACTAAGTCAATAGGAATTAGCGGATCCAAGACAGCAATCTATTACTTTCTCTCGTCCAAGACCTTCTGGACTCTGTCCTGAGCGATCTTAACTACTTCGTCCAGTTCCTTCTGGCCGGAGAAGTAAGCAGGCATCTCCTCAACGAGGACTACGTTGATCGAAGCATCCTGAGTGTTCATCTTGGAGCAGCTCTCGATAGTTCTCTCGAGATCTTCTACCTGTTCGTAAGTGAACTCAACTCTGTTCTGAGGAGCTTCAGGGTAACCGTAGTAGTACATGCCGTCGATGGGGTTCTCGTTGAAGTAATCGACTGCTTCGTGGCCGACTTCTTCAAAGACCTCGCGGTTGAGAGTGAAAGAACCTGATTTGCCGAGTTCTTCCTGAACTTCGTCAGAAAGGAGCATCTTTACGAACTCTGCACAAGCATCAACATCGTAAGCCTGAGCGGAAATCGCTACGGAAGTATAAGCGCCGAGCATAGGTCCGCGGCCGTCTGAAGAAGGAAGTCCGAGAATGGCGTTAGCACCGTTCAGCTCATTAATGTTGGAGAAGTATCCATAGAAGCCGTAGACGCTTGAATTGATAGCTGTCTGGGGCTCAGAATTCATATTCATCGGATCGTAGGTTACGATCATGCCGCCGCCGTCCTGCTCATCCCAGGATAAGCTGGATTCGCGGACGTTGTCCTTAACGTATTTCGCGAGGGCCGCAAAATCTTCACCGGAGAAATCAGCCTTGCCGTTCTTAATGAACTGGTCGCTCATCGCGCCGAAAAGCTGTGTGAAGTAGTGTGCCTGGCCTGAAGTGATGATGTCCTCACCATTCAATGCAGTGTCTAAGAAATCCACATATTCCTCGGTAGTAAATCCTACGCCGCTCTTACCTGCATACTTGGCATCAGTCTGGATACCCTCAATGGTGAAGCTGATCGGAATGTTATAGAGCTTGCCGTCGACCTTGGAGCACTCGAAAACGTTAGTGAAATACTTGTCAGAATCGAGATCCTTTACATAAGGTGAAAGATCTGCCAGGTAGTTATCGTTGTTGAGCTGACCATAGTAGCTGACGTCCATGAAGATGTCAGGTCCGTCACCGTTAATGATATCCATGGCAAGCTGGTTGCTCATGTCGGCAGAGTACTTGTCAGAGATCGTGGAAAGCTCGTCATCACTGTTGATATCATTGTAAGCGTTGCCGATTTCAACTGTGTAGCGGTCAGTAACTTCGATGAAGTACTTACCGTTCGTTTCATTGAACTTCATGATAGCGTCGCCGACTGTCTCTTCAACATAACCGTAAGAAGCATAGAGCTCAAGGATCGTCTTGCCTGCATGAGGGTTCTTGTCTGCCTTTGAGAAAAGGATTACCTTGAACTCCTCGCCGGAAGAATAGATATTCGAGAAACCTTCATTGTGGTAAACGGAACCGCAGAGGAGGAATGAATCCTCTTCAACAGAAGCTATCTGCATGTTTGTCAAAATATTTCTGCTTACTCCGCACCAGCTGAAATTGAAGAGCTCTTCTGTGGTCTTTTTCTGCATGTCGATCTTTGAAATACCGACAGGTGTTGTAGTATATACATAACCGTCAGATCCGATAGTTGCATTGTAGATGGATAACGAATTAAGCCAGTTGTATTCCTCGTCCTTGGTCTTAGTAAGCTCGCATGTCTCAAGGTCTATCTCGTAGTAGTTGGTGCCGTTATTCGTGTCAGCAGGTACCATTATCTTGTTTTCGCTGATCGGGAATATTGCAGAAGAACTGTAGATATCCTTGCCGGGTTCCTTAATGTCAACAGGTGTTACCGTGCCGTCCGGCTTATGAACGATTACCTGGACAGAAGACATACTGGTCGCGTCATCCCATACGGAGGATAAATCAACACGGTAATCACCGACCTTGAATGAAGCGTAGATAGAACCGTCGCCTTCGATCTCGCTATACTCGATCTCTTCTCCTGTCATAGGATCGATAACGTGCTCGGCATTCATCATCTCGTATGTCGTATCATCCCAGGTGGTTGAATTGATCGTAAGTTTTCCGTCAACGTACGTGGCACCATTGACGTATTCACCATCTTTCATGAAAGATTCCATATCCATGGTATTGACTATTTCGCCGGTATTCCTGTCGATTACTGTCAGGGTCTCGAACTGGTACTCTGTATAATCGAAGGTCTCCCAGTCAATGTTGCCTGTAGGGTATTCATAGCTGCCGCTTGTATAAACTGCGATGTATTTATCATCAGTGCCGGCAAGCTGAGAATAGGCATACTGGAGCTTCTTGCTCTGATCGATCTCAGGTGAGATGTCAATGACCTTGGAGTCGAACCAGGGTGTATCGCTTGTGATCTTATCACCGCTGTGGCTCTTGTCACTTCCTCCCTTCTTCTTACAAGATGTCAGTGGCACCAGCATGATTGAAGCGGCCAGCATGCCGGCCACCAGCTTTGAGGTTAATTTGTTCATTGAAAAAAATATCTCCTTTCCTATATTTCCCCATTAAAGTATGGCAGTGCGAAAACTGCCTAAGTGACTATAGTATACAATAAAATATCAATTTTAGTAGAGGTTTGCGCAGGTTTAAGAAAAACTTAAGAAAGTCTTTACTGTTTTGCGGACTTCTTTTTCCCGGCCGCAAAGCCCAGTAAGAATACTATCGCAGCAGCCACTATTGTTACCAAAAGCGCGAAAACTATCACTTTCACCCACACCGTCTTATTCGTCTCATGACGGAAAACTCTCGCAAATTCAGCCGACAAATAGTTCGAACCCGGATACTCTTCCATGAGGCGGTCCTGAAGCTCCGCAGCATCCAAATCAGAATCTGAAGCCGTCGTAACCAGCATGAACACATCGCTGATCGCATCGTTCTCTACAAGATAAGCATCGAGCCTTGCCATGAAGTCATCCCAGGTAGCCTCATCGTACTTATAGTAGAGCATGTAAGGATCAGCCTGAGGCTCCATTGCCCACTCCGTATCGCCGTCCGCGCATCTGATGTACGCGTACTCACCGTTAAAGCTCACATCAGAAGCATCGAGCCTGAACATGTAATGCATCCCCGAAGGGTCGCCATAGTACTTCATGACATCGCTTGGTACTGCAACATATGCTTCAGAAGCTTTGCCGGAATGCAGATCTTCAGAAAACTGCTCTGTCAGCGCATCATCGAAAACGTAGATATTCCCGACACCTTCCATCTGACTGATAGCGGGAATATCCTCATACAAAATGTAGCGGCTCTCATCAGCGGGCCTTATATTCTTGCCGTTCAGATAAGTCCTGTTAAGCGTGTCCACTCTCTTGTCGACTGTGTAAACAAAGATGGAATCCGTGTCCGGGATCTCGTCAGTACAATAGTCCGAGAGAAAACATTTGCAAGTAAAACCGGAAATAACAGCAACGGCCGCGCAAACGACCAGAAGCCTTAAAACATTGATCATCTTTGGAGTCATATATTATCCGCCTGTCCCCTTAGTCAGGAGATATTATAGCAGGAAATTGAGAGGCAGCGGGCGCTCCCCGTAATATTGAGACTAGTCTCAATTTTCGCCCAAAAGTCTCAAATAGAGCCCATAAAATTCAATTTGAGTGAATTCACCCCCAAAGAGTGCTTACACCGGTTTAAACTCCAAAAGACTAGTTGCTGACAATTGTGCTTAACCACCGGAGGTGTTAATATGTGTATGACAAATGTATGACAATAGGAGGTAAGGATATGAGCGCTGTAATAAGTGTCAGAGTGAGCGATTCAGAGCAAGAGTTGCTCAACAAGGCTGCTTCCATATATGGCTGCGGTGTATCTTCCCTTATGAAGAGACTTGTTTTCGAGAAGCTCGAGGATGAATACGATCTGCACAAGATAGAGGAGTACGAGCACAAAAAGGCGGACGGCACTCTCAAGACAAAACCTGCAAGTGAATTGTGGGCGGAGTTGGATCTGTGAGATACGCCCTGGTACTGACAGAAGATTTTGAAAAGCAGTTCCGCAAGCTCGACCGGTCCGTTCAGACGATCGTCGTCAAATGGATCCGCAAGCATCTTGAGAACTGTGAAGATCCCAGAGCTGCCGGCAAAGCCCTGTCCGCAAATCTGAAAGGCTACTGGCGCTACCGCATCGGTGACTATCGTTTACTTGTGGAGATACGGGATGAAGAATTGATCATTGTGGCTATCTCGATCGCACACCGGAGCGATGTGTATGACCGGGATTAAAATCTAACGCCAAGACAAAATGGCCCGGCATCTGCCGGGCTGTTTTGCACAATAACTTAAAAAGGAGTTTAGAAAGAATCAGTCTCAGTAATCCGCGTCCTCTATGCCGTCTATCTCGTCATACTCTTCCTCGAGATCTTCCCGGCGCTGACGCCTGTCCTGCTCGCGCCTCTTCTCTTCCTTGGAAGAACCGGAGCCGAATAGCAAAGATAGTAAGATACACATATGGCACCTCCGATATAAATCAACCGTCTCTACCCGGTTACATTATATATGGGTGCAAGTGCCAATAATGGGACAGTTTAGAACAGGTTGACTGATTTTCCGTCCTGGTTGTAGATTTTCTTCTCATTAACAACGACATAGATCTCGCCGCCGAGCTTCTCAGCCTTCTTGGCGATAACCTTGAAGTCGATCTGTCTTCCGCTGATCTCGAGCATGATCTTGCTGACCTTGCTCGCAGTAGTCTTCTTTGCGGTAGTCTTTTTAGCAGTCGTAGTCTTCTTAGCAGTTGTTTTCTTAGCTGTGGAAGTGGTTTTCTTCGCGGTCGTCTTTTTAGCTGCAGTCGTCTTCTTAGCCGCAGTAGTTTTCTTGGCTGTCGTAGTCTTCTTGGCAGCGGGCTTCTTAGCTGCAGCAGTGGTCTTTTTAGCGGTCGTCTTTTTCGCTGTAGTCTTCTTCGCAGGCTGCGTAGCCTTCGTTACTGCCTTGACTGTATCGTTAAAGATCTTAGTGATGTCGAGTTCGTCTGCCATGATAATTCCTCCGTGCAGTGTCGTGTTTAAGACTTTAATTATTCCGATTCTACAAGTCTACAAAAATGAGGTCAACAGAATATCTGCTTGATAACGGTTTAGTTATTGTCCTGTCTGCAATCAACAACTGAATCTATATACACTATCGAACCGTCTATAACAAACAAGCATTTATACCATTTTGAAAATATTGCTCTCCTATAGCCGTCAGGATTATCAAATGTTGTTTCGATTTGGAATTGCAAAGGGTTCTCTTCAAGGCGAATCAGAATAGCCTCATAATCAGAAACAAATTGCCGGGCAGCTTCAATGCTGACGTTCGAAATAAACTCAACATATTCAAGAAGATTACCGGCTACATGATTAGAAACTATTACCTTGTATTTTGCCATTAACCGGCCGCCTTGCTATCTGAGTTTTCTTTACGGGTTTCAGCATCAGACACGATCTTCTTCATTTCTTCCAGAAGCTTTCTTGCATCTATCCCTTCGATTCCACCTTCTCTTTCCTGCTTTGAAACAACGATATCCGGTAAAACATCTTGTTCTTTGTTAAGAGACAGATTTAATGGAACCTTCTTCTCACGAACGATCTGATTCAAAAACATATTGATCGTTCCATTCATATTCATGCCCAGCTGCTCAAGAATAATCTCGGCCTGTGCCTTCAATTCGGGATCTACACGTACACACATATTTACTGTCTTAGCCATAGCAATCACCTCGCATATATTAATTATATGCAATGTATATGCTTTTGTAAACCGTTTGGTTGGAAAGGAGCGGTTCGAATGCAATAAAAAAAGGAGCGCCTGAGTTCTTCATTTCCAAGCGATCCTGATATCAGTCCAAGCGATGACTATTGCTGCTACATGCACTTTAACTGGGGAAATGATGTAAAGACCGCGTAAAAGAATCTATAAGCATCTTAAGGGCTGGCCACAGCGAAAACCCGGCGGCTGCCCGCATGCACAGTGACGCGAAGTGACACGTTTCGGACCCGATTCGTGTCACTTTTTGGCAATTATTCAGATAGTGACGAGATATGACACGTTTCAGGCTCAAAACGTGTCATTTCCGGGCAATCGCGGCACGCTCCCCCGCCCCTTAAAAGCACTTCTTGTTATGCTCCTGCTTGCAGTCTTTAAGCTGCGGGCACTTGTAGCACACTTCGTTGACCGAGTATTCGTTCTCAAAGAACTCCTCGACGTTCTTCAGCGTGGTGTCTGCGATATTCGACAGCGCCTCTTCAGTGAGGAATGCCTGGTGCGATGTGACGATGACATTCGGCATCGAGATAAGCCTTGCGAGGATGTCGTCGTCAACGATGTGGCCGGAATAGTCGTGGAAGAATACATTCGATTCCTCCTCGTATACGTCAAGGCATGCGGCGCCGACCTGGCGTGCCTTGATGCCTTCTACAAGCGCCTCAGCGTCGATCAGCGCGCCTCTTGAAGTGTTGATGAGGACAACTCCCTTCTTCATCTGCGCGATGGTCTCAGCGTTGACCATGTGCCTGTTCTCATCGGTCAGAGGGCAATGGAACGAGATGATGTCTGCCCTGCCCCACAGCTCTTCGAGCGGGACATACTCGATGCCGCTGCCAGCAGCCGGGAACTTATCGTACGCGATGACGTTCATGCCAAAGCCCCTGCAGATATCGATGAAGATGCGGCCGATCTTACCCGTGCCCACAACGCCGACGGTCTTGCCGTGCAGGTCAAAGCCCGTAAGGCCGTTCAAGCTGAAGTTAAAATCTTTCGTCCTGATGTATGCCTTATGGATCCTTCTTATAGACGTCAGGAGCAGCGCCATCGCGTGCTCTGCGACAGCATACGGCGAGTACGCCGGCACTCGCACAACGTGGATCTTGCCATACGCATACTCGATGTCAACGTTGTTGTAGCCCGCGCACCTAAGCGCGATCAGGCGGATATTCATCTTAACGAGCTCGTCTATGACCTCGCGGTTTACGTCGTCATTTACGAAAACACACACCGCATCGCAGCCTTCAGCCAGGCGGCATGTATCCTTCGTAAGGCGCGTCTCATAAAATGCGATCTCATATTTCCCGTCACTGTTGGACTTTATAAACGAATTCTTGTCGTATTCCTTGGCATCGAAAAAAGCTATCTTCATGATGTGTAGCCTCCTCCTTTAGATATTTCTATAATAACGCCGGAAGCGCATAAATGCTTTCATTTATCGGTTGTAATGTGTAAGAAAAACTAAGGCCCGGTAGCGGGGATAATTAAGCAGAAAACCTGATATAATGAATTTATTCAAGGGTTTTTGAAAAAACATACTGCGTTCACTTCAAGGGGATAACATGGCTACACTACCGGTAAAATGCAACAAGTGCGGAACCACAGTTAATGTAGATATTGAGAAGCACGGACAGAAGTGTCCGTCCTGCGAAATATGGGTAAACACCGTCAGGGAGTTGCAGGCGCAGCACCCGAAGTGGACCGAGCTTCTCGAACAGGAAAAGAAACTCAAAGAAGACTATGCCCGCCTGAATGAATATGACGGCTATTATGAGTCCGGTTCTTCAAAGGCAAAGCAGTTCTTTATGAAATACAAGTATGCCATTTTAATGTTCGTGATCGATCTTGTATATATCATTATCCGGCTTGCTCTTAACGGCTTCACACCTCCGGAAAGTGCGTGGGAAGTCATCCTAGTAGTGCTTTTGCTCATTGTGTCATTCTCGGCTTATTTTTTACCGGCAATTCGTTCGCGCGTCAAAGAGCGGAATGAGGAGATAAACGGCATAAACTTTGCCAGAGAAGAGAGACCGAAGGTCGATGCGAAAATGCGCGATCTCGTTAAGGAGAAAGAGGATTATCTGGAGAAATACGGTCAGAAGGACGCTGCGCAGTAAGGCGCCTTCCATCTTGGAGTATGCCCTGATTATAGGAGGCGGCATGTTCGTAAATTGTCGCATCATGTTTTGCGGACTATTTTCTGATAGTGAAATGTTTTGAATCGGGATTCGGCAGATAAGTACATTTATTGCCATTCCGATTATGCGAAAATACAGACGGGTGTTACCCACATGACATAGGCGGTTACCTCCATTCTCTTTTGAGAGAAAGGGGGTGGTACAAATGAGAGACTATGAAATACTTATCGTGGTTTTTACCGTGATAGCGATTATTGTCAGTATTCTTATTGAGTACATAAAAAAATGACCGCCCCTCTGGCAAAGCTGCGGTCATTGTACCTTATAGTTTTCTGAGGTAACCGTCTGGTGGGTTACACCTCTTATGTATTCATTATACTCCGACCAAACTAATTGACAAGTTTACAAAGATATTTTTATTCTTTGCCAAATACAATCTATACTATCACCACCCCGCTCAAAATCTCATACTGAATAAAGAAAACTTCAGGCGAGATAATCACCTTCGAAGTCGCAGCAGCTGCTGCGCAGGTAGTATTACCCATGTGGCCATATTTCTTGCGACCAATATCTACTGTGATCGGGAACCTGGAAGCTATGGTGCTGTCTCTGCTGACAGTTGCAGAATCATCACATGTGAACCCATTCTTCTCCAGAAAGACAATGAAGCCAAGTCTTTCCTTCTTACCCCTTACATCTACATAGTAATAACCACTCGGCTTTTTCCTTGCTCTCTCCCAGATCAGTTTGCTGAAATCCGGCTTTCCTTTGGGAACTGTTAATCCGAAACACTCGGGTTTTACTATCGTAGGCCAACCCAGTCCGCTTTTAATTATCTTCAGTTCGCCATAGAAGATCTCGTTGCCCTCTTCATCGTAACAAGTTCCGAACACAGGATAGTTAGGACCATATCCGGTATTGATCTTGTAGGATCCTTCAAATCTTATCTTTCCGTTACGGTAGTATTCTCTGCCGTACACAAGACCTTTATCATCAAATAAGCCTTCCTGGCACTTCTTACCGTTTGAATAATAGGATGTACCAGATCCGAAAGGCTTGCCGTCCTTAGTAAATCCTTCGTACATTAACTTGCCGTTCTTTGCATAGATCTTATTCCACTCTTCTCTCATTAATCTTCCCTCCGTTAGGCTAAGAAAGCCTGTCGCTAACGACAGGCTTTAATTCTTAACTTTACCCATCGTTCAAGCTTTAGCACCTTACATTCCTGCAGGTTGCTGTGCGGTCACAGAGCTTGTCTCTCGCGCACTCTTTATGGATATTTTGTTCTCTGAGTTCCTTGAATGAAAAACTAATCTAATACTTCTTCCTCACAAAATAACACAAATGTAAATTAGGACCATTTCTGAGCGATTTTTTGAGGCATATTTCCCTCAAATCGTGCTATAATCCAGTCAATCCTATTGACTTTGGCTAAA
>JAFRST010000034.1 GCA_017427465.1 Clostridiales bacterium
ATACTTTGCCGATATAAGAACTTACACAGAGACTTGTTCCCGCAACGGCATAAGCCCTTTTGACGCGCTCTCAAGACTTATGGCCGGAAATCCTTATTCACTTGATGAGGTCCTGAGTTCTGGGGACTGTGAATAGTAACTGTAAAAACGAACAAAAATTTATTTGTTTTTACTCACCGAGCTTGGATGCACCGATCCTTATAGCGCCGTTTTCTATCATTTCCCTGGCGGATGAGACAGTCCTGATGCCGCCTGCGGCCTTGATCCTTACATCCGGACCGACATAATTCTTCATGAGGATTATGTCTTCTACAGTTGCGCCTGCAGTACCAAAGCCGGTGGATGTCTTAATAAAATCTGCCTTGGCATCGGTCACGATCTTGCAGAGGCGGATCTTCTCTTCTTCTGTAAGAGAGCAGGTCTCGATGATGACCTTAAGAAGGGCGCCTTTGGCATGGACAGCCTCAGATATGAGCCTTATCTCTTCATAGACCTCGTCATATCTTCCTGACTTAACGAAATTAATGTTTATGACCATGTCTATCTCTGAAGCGCCGTTGTCGCAGGCTTCTTTTGCTTCATATACCTTGGTCCCTGTTGTGGAATACCCGTTCGGGAATCCTATGACAGTACATACGGCAACACGGCCCTTGGAGAATCTGACGGCATCCTTTACAAAGCAGGGCTGGACACATACTGAAGCAGTCTTCATGGAAGCCGCCTTCTCAATAAGCTCCCTGATATCTTCATCTGTTGCCGTGGTCTTAAGATTCGTAAGATCCACATAGCTCATGATGTTGTCCGGGTCAGGCTTGTTGGTATCGGCTTCAGGAGCGAAGTCAATCTTATAATTTCTCGCCATAAGAGAAGTGAGGACGATGCCTGAGATGTTATTAAAGCCTGTAAGTTCACCCATGTTGCAGGGTGTCCTGTAGCCGTCACCGTAGATAAGGAGCGGGACGCACTCTCTTGAGTGATCGGTCGAAGGCGTGGAAGGATCGCAGCCGTGATCCGCGGTGATCAAGAGGAGGTCATCTTCCCTGAGTTTGCTTAAGATGATGCCGAGCGCGTCATCTAATTCGTGCATTGCCGCCGCGTAACCTTCGATATCATTGCGGTGGCCGTACTTCATGTCAAAGTCAACCAGATTAACGAAGCAAAGGCCGTTGAAGTCACGGTCCATGAATTCGATCGTCTTGGCGATGCCGTCTGTGTTGCTCTTGGTGGGATTGGATTCTGTTAGGCCCTTGCCTGCAAAAAGATCATAGATCTTGCCTACGGAGATAACGTCAAAACCTTCTGCCTTGAGGAGATCCAGCATGGTGGAAGACGGCGCTGTAAGTGAGAAATCATGTCTGCCTGCAGTTCTTGTAAAGTTACCGGGCTCGCCGACAAAAGGTCTCGCGATCACTCTGCCGACTGCGTGATCACCGGTCATTACTTCTCTTGCCTTGGCACAGATATCGTACAGTTCTTCTAAAGGGACGATCTCTTCGTGTGCTGCAATCTGCAGAACGCTGTCAGCGGAAGTGTAGATGATGGGCTTGCCGGTCTTCATGTGTTCTTCACCGTAGTCTCTGATGACATCTGTTCCGCTGTAAGGCTTGTTGCAAAGGAATTCCTTGCCGGTAGCCTTCTCAAGATTCTTCATAACATCGTCAGGAAAGCCGTCCGGGTAAGTAGGCTGAGCTTTATCGGAGATGATCCCTGCGATCTCCCAGTGGCCGATCGTCGAATCCTTGCCGGCTGAGATCTCCCTTACTCTGGCGTAAGAACCGATAGGTGAGGGGATGGATTCCTGCGCGTTCTTATAGGCTTTTATCCTCGGATCGTCTTCGCCGCCGATAGCGAGAAGCCCCATTTTCGCAAGGTTCGGAAAAGGGTCATTCGAGTATGAAAGAACAGCAGCCAGTGTGTTGCTGCCCTCATCTCCGAACTTATCCGCATCAGGTGCTCCGCCGATGCCGAAGCTGTCTGCAACTATAAGAAATACACGCTTTGCCATATGAATAAACTCCTTAATATGTGAGATGCCGTTAAGTAAAATAGTATGTTCTTATTATAAAACAAACTTCGAATATGTGGTTTCTGCCCATCATCTCAACGCACAAATAACAATCTATCTGTGATATAGTTTGGCGGAAAAGCGAAAAGATAAAGGAATCCAATGGAAGAGATAAAGACATTTGCAGACTTGGACCTCTCACCTGAGGTCATTAACGCGTTAAAGAAGATGGGCGTTAAGAGGCCCACGACCATACAGCAAAAAGCAATCCCCCTCATGATGGACAACATCAGCGTAATAGCTAAGGCTCCTACGGGAACGGGGAAGACTTTTGCATTCGGTATTCCGATACTTGAATATCTCAACCTGGATTCCAAACTCATCCAGGCGCTTATCCTGTGCCCTACAAGAGAGCTTGCTCTTCAGATCACTACAGAGCTGAAAGGTCTTGCCAAGTACATCCAGGGCTTTAAGGCGGCTGCACTTATCGGCGGCCAGAGCATGCGCCTCCAGGCAGAGAAGATCCAGAAGAGACCGCAGGTTATCGTAGCTACGCCCGGACGTCTTCTGGATATGGTCGAACGCAAGATGGTGGATATCTCACAGATCTATACTCTCGTTCTCGACGAGGCAGACGAGATGCTCAAGATGGGCTTTATCAACGATATCAGAAAGATAATGGCTATTACTCCGAAGGATAAGCAGATCGCTCTTTTCTCTGCTACGATGCCAAGAGAGATTCAGGACATCACATGGCAGTTCATGAGAGAAGCTGCTGAGATAGATGTCATGCCAAAGGCAGAAGATCACCCCGATATAGACCAGTACATAATCGAGTGTCCGGAAAAAGATAAGCTCAAGACGATCATCAAGGTGATGGCTAAAGAGGATCTAACTAAAGTAATCGTGTTCTGCAATACGAAGGTCACCACATCCAAGGTCGGTGAGCTCCTGACGGCAGCAGGCGTATCTGCCAGAGTTCTTCACGGTGATATCAGCCAGAGCGTCCGCAACAAGGTTATGGACCAGTACAGGGCAGGCAAGTTCGATGTGCTCGTAGCAACCGATGTTGTGGCCAGAGGTATCGATGTAGACGATATCGAGGCAATATTCAATTACGATATTCCTAAGGAGAACGAGCTCTATCTGCACAGGATAGGACGTACCGCCCGCGCCGGCAAGTCAGGCAAAGCATTCTCACTGGTAGCATATTTAGACCGTCCCAGAATGGAAGAGATAATAAGGTATACCAAAGTAGACCCCGCACCGTACGAAGCGTAAAGCTAATTATTTTCGAGATGAGATCAGCCCTGAATCTTCGGGGCTTTTTTAATGATTCCCTTATAGGTAAACGGGTTAAGAAATACGAGTATCGGGATGAGCTCGAGTCTTCCGGCGATCATGTCGAAGATCAGTACCCACTTGGACAGATCAGAGAAGAAGCTGTAGTTCTGGGTAGGGCCGACAAGTGACAGACCCGGGCCTATGTTATTGAGAGTTGCGGTGACAGAAGTGAAGATCGTAACAAGGTCATGTCCTTCGAATGCGACAACGAGCATGGATACGAAAAATACAATGAGATAAATAAAGAAATAAAGAGCAACTGAACGCTCGATATCAGTATCGATGCTCTTACCGTCCAAGCGGATCTTCTTTACTGTTCTCGGATGAATATAAGAGCTGATCTCACGCTTGAATGCCTTGAACATGATCTGGAATCTCGAGATCTTGATACCGCCGCCCGTGGAGCTTGCGCAGGCGCCGATAAACATGAGCGCGACGAGAACGAACTTGGCAAGGGAAGGCCAGAGGTCAAAGTCAGTCGTTGCAAAACCGGTGGTAGTCATTGTTGTAGCAACCTGGAAAAGCGAATGCCTTAAGGAATCACCGAGATTGCCGTATATACCGTAAACAGAGAAACAAACGATACCGGTCGCAACTGCGGCGACAGCGATATAGACTTTTGTCTCGCTCATCTTGAATGCCTTTGAGCCCTGTCTGACCACGATGTAATAATAGAAGTTGAAGTTCGCGCCGAACATGAGCATGAAAATCGCGACGATCCACTGTATATGCGGAGCGTAGGATGCGAAGCTGTCATTCCTGATGCCGAAGCCGCCTGTACCGGCCGTGCCGAATGCCGAGCATACGCTGTCGAAGAAAGGCATGCCGCAGACGGCAAGGATAATGATCTCCGTTACCGTGAGAGCCAGATAGATGTAGTAGAGCATCTTGGCCGTGGATCTTACTCTGGGGACGATCTTGCCGACAGAAGGCCCGGGGCTTTCTGCTCTCATGAGGTTCATGTTGGAGCCGCCCGTCATGGGTACTACGGCAAGAAGGAATACGAGAACGCCCATTCCGCCGATCCAGTGTGTCAGTGAACGCCAGAGGAGTGAAGTATGGGATAAAGCTTCGACATTAGTAAGGATACTCGCACCGGTTGTGGTAAAGCCGGATGCAGTCTCGAACATCGCATCCGTGAAGCTCGGGATCTCTTTAGTGATCATGAAAGGGATACATCCGCAGATACTTAATACGAGCCATGAAAGTGCAGTAGCTACGCATCCGTCCTTAAGAAAGACCGTCATGTTCTTCGGCTTTTTAAGGGAGATAAGGAAGCCTAAAGCCATATATGCGGCTGCGAGGATCAGGTAGACAAAGAATTCCTTCTCGCCGTATATGGCACCGCATACAACAGGCAAAAGCATAAGAACGCCTTCGATAAGGAGGACTTTGCCCAGGATGTAAACAAGCATCTTTATGTTCATCTTAAGATATCTGTCAAATCGGAAAAGCCCTTGTTCTTGGTTACGATCATGACGCTGTCGCCGACTTCGATGAAGTCGTTACCCGTAGGGATTATGATCTTGCCGAAACGGTTGATGCAGGACACCAGGGTATTAGGCTTGAGCTTGAGATCCTTGAGCTTTTTATCTGTGAGTGCTGATTTTTCCATGACCTTGAATTCGATCGCTTCAGCTCTCTCATCGAAAAGGTGATAAATGACTTCGATATTGCTTCCGATAGAAGCCCTCTTGGCACGTGCATATGTGATGATCGCCTCAGCCGTGATCTGCTTAGGGTAGATAACGCTTCCTAAGTCAAGACGGTTGATTACATCAGTGAAGCTGATCTTGTTGATCTTGGTTACGGACTTGATGCCCTTTGAGATCTGTCTTGCGAACAAAGAGAGCATTATGTTCTCTTCATCGATTCCCGTAAGTGCCACTACGGAGTCGACATCTCTGATGCCTGTCTCCTCGAGGAGGGCTTCGTTGATGCCGTCGCCGTTGATTATCGTTGCCTTGGGCAGGAGTTCGCTTAACTCGTCGCAGCGCTGCGCGTCCTTCTCGATGATCTTAACGTCAATACCTGTCTTGATCAGCTGGTCTGCAAGATAGTAAGCGGATTTGCCGCCGCCTATTATGATCGTGCTCTTGACGGAATTAGTCTTGAATCCGATCGATTTAAGGAACGAATGGCATACTTTTCTGGTAGCGACAAATGAAATGATATCGCCTGCAGCAAGTTCAAAAGAACCATTAGGAATGGTGACTTCATCGCCGCGCTCGACGCCTACGATAAGCAGGTCATTGGTATAGTTGCTGCCGAGATAAGCAACGGTCTTGCCGTCAAGAACGCTGCCTTCGGGGATCTTTATCTTAACGATCTCCGCGCTGCCGTGCGCAAACGAATTGATCAGGATGGCGGCAGGCAGATACAGAAGGCGCGCTGCTTCCACTGCGGCTTCGTATTCCGGATTGATGATCATCTCTAGACTGAGCTTTGATCTGAGATAAGGGATCTCCTTACCGTAGTCAGGATTCCTTACACGCGCGATCGTTGCAAGGTTCTTGTTGAACTGCTTGGCTATAGTGCAGCAAAGGAGATTGAGCTCGTCTGATTCCGTAACGGCGATGAAAAGATCTGCAGAAGATACTCCTGCTTCCTCGAGCACTTCGTGGCTCGCGCCGTTACCTATGACGCCCATGCAGTCGCAAAGATTTGCGAGCTCGGTCAGGCGGTCGACGTTCTTATCGATAATTACCAGATCGTGGCCCTCTTCGGAAAGCCTGTTAACCAGGGTGTCGCCGACTTTACCGGCACCGACGACGATGATCTTTAATCCTCTTTTACCTAAAGAAATCATATTCCGAATAACTCTTTGACAGCGTCCTTTTTAACCTCTGAACCGATAACTACGATCTTACCCGTAACATCGGATGAGCCTGTTCTTACCTCAGCTTCCTCAGGTACGAAGTCGAAGTGGATCCATGTTCCGTCTTCGCCTGCTACGATACCCTTCGAACGGAGGATCATACCGTACTTCTCGGTGTCATTCAATGCCTTGAGGGCATCTTCAATCTGTGTTTTTGTGAAACGCTTGGATGTCTCGAATCCGACGGAATCGAAAATCTCGTCAGCGTGATGGTCGTGGTGGTGGTGGTGTTCATGCTCATCGTGGTCATGATCGTGGTCATGATCGTGATCATGGTGGTGATGATGCTCATGCTCATCTTCATCGTCGTCATCGTCGTCATCATCATCGTGATGGTGGTGATGTCTGCATTCTTCGCAGTCACAGTCCTCACCGTGCTCGTGGTGATGGTGAGCGTGCTCTAATTCGTGCTGCTCTGCCTCAAGAAGAGCTGCTGCCATATCGGCTGCGGTAAGAGGCTCTTCGATAGCCTTGAGAATCTGTACTCCGGAAAGTTCGTCCCAAGGTGTTGTGATGATCTGTGAGTGATCGTTGATCTCGCGGATGAGGGAGATAGCCTGGTCGAGCTTCTCCTGGGAGATGTTGCCCGTGCGGCTCAAGATGATCGTGCCTGCGTACTTGATCTGGTTCTCATAGAACTCCTTGAAGTTCTTAAGATATATCCTGCACTTGGAAGCGTCGATAACAGTAACAGTTCCGCAGATCTCAGTGCCTTCAACGCGCTTAACTGCAGCTACTACATCGGAGAGCTTGCCTACGCCGGAGGGTTCGATCAATATCCTGTCGGGTGCGAACTGGTCGATAACGTCCTTAAGTGCCGTTCCGAAGTCTCCTACGAGACTGCAGCAGATGCAGCCTGAATTCATCTCAGTGATGTTGATGCCTGACTCCTTGAGGAATCCGCCGTCGATTCCGATCTGGCCGAACTCATTTTCGATCAGGACGAGCTTGGCTCCGTTGTATCCGTCGGAGATAAGCTTCTTGATAAGTGTTGTTTTGCCTGCTCCCAGAAATCCTGAGAAGATGTCTACTTTTGTCATTAAAAATGCCTCTTTTCTATATTGTCAATTGAAATAAATAACTTCGTTATCGGGCTTGCTGGTTATGGCATAGTCCTCGACCGTAAGGCAAGGAACATTGATCTTGCCGCCCTGACCGTCATCGTCTTCAAAATACCTGACCTGGCCTGTGACCTTGAGCCACTGGCCTACAGGGAAATTCGACTTGTATTCGTAAAAACAGAGGACGCCCATCATCTGTATGTCAGCGGCACAGCATGTGTATGCCTGTCTCTGAAGAACGAACGCGCGTCCCTGGAATTCTCTCAATACCACTGCCTGGCCGATCAAGCTGATCCTCTTGCCGTTATAGCGGTTCATGTTGTCCATCGCGTCAGTGTAGAAAAGACCGAAGTCCTCTGCTGCGATGTGGCAGGGGTTCTGGTTGAGATCGAAGGGAAGATGGTCTTCGATCCTGATGATCTTGTTGTCCTCGCCGAGGAAGTTGATGCTCATGCCGGGATTGACGGCCTTGACCGAGCCTCTGAGCTTGGGGAGATTATCGTTCTCTTCGTCTACTCTGTTGAAGATGACCGTATCGCCGTATCTGAAATAGTCGGCGAACAGCGTCTGCATATTCCTGAAATAATTGCCGTATGTCGAAGCATCGATGACTACGACTGCAGCAGCAAGTGCCCATCTCTCAGGCACGTCGACCTTCTCGAAAAACTCGGCAGGCGATACGGAGCCGTTCCACTCGATGAAAACGACGCCGGGCTTGTATTTAGCTTCGATATCGAAGGTCATGTCCTTGTCGACATCATCGGTATCGCAGTTAATGATTACGGGGTCAGCACCTTCGTAATTTGCGGGGATATATTCTTCTTCACCTTCCTCGGTGTTGATTACGACGACCTTGCGGTTTTTGAAGTTCTCGCCGCCGATCCATGAACAGATAACGGAAGTCTTACCGCTGTCCAGAAAACCGGTGAAAAAGTATACAAGACAATCATCCATAAATAGTGCACCTCTTTAACAGATAATATTTTGTCCCTGATTTGTTATTATTTCAAGCAAGAAAAGATATAAAATCAAATATAAACATTTCAAAATTTGGGAGTTTTGATGAATTCGGTAAAGATCGGTGACATAAAAATAAAGAACCCGGTAGCTCTCAGCCCGATGGCGGGAATAAGCAGCCTTCCGTTCAGGATCATCTGCAACGAGATGGGTGCCGGATACAGCCCGACAGAGCTCGTCAGCGCGAGGTCAATAAGATACAACGGCGTCGGGAAGAGCCTCAGATATATGAGAATATCTCCTGAAGAGGAGGGAATCACCGCAATCCAGCTTTTCGGAAGCGAACCGGACGATTTCAAGGCTGCGATAGAGACCATTCTGGATACGCCGGTATTAAAGGAGGTCTCCATTATTGACATCAACATGGGATGTCCCGTGCCCAAGGTCATAAAGACAGGTTCAGGCAGTGCCCTGATGGAGGATCCGGCAAGGGCAGCCGGGATCGTGAAGGCCTGCAAGAGGACTTTGGAAAGCGTTTGCCCCAGGATTCCCGTGACTGTTAAGACAAGGACGGGTTATAATGCCGAAGACAAAGGGAAGCCTGATTTTGCCAAGGCATTAGCTGATGCGGGCTGCGATATGCTGTGCGTTCACGGCAGGACCAGGCCCCAGATGTATCACGGTGAGAGCTCCAATCAGGCAATCGCTGTGATGAGAGAAGCGGTAAGAGATTACAAGATCCCGTTCTTCGCGAACGGAGATATTTGTGATACGGCATCCGCAAAGAGGATAATAGAAGAGACAGGTTGCGACGGCATCATGATCGGCAGGGCTGCCAGGGGCAACCCCTGGGTTTTCGAACAGGTCATAGCAGGACTTGCAGGAAGCGAAGAGCCGAAGTATCCTGATGCGGACGACAGGAAGCTCATGCTGATCAGAGAGCTCGAGGGCAGAATGAAATATCTGCCGGAAGAAGTGGCAGTAAGGGAGTTTAGAAGCGTAATGCCTTTTTATATCAAAGGCCTTACGGGAAGCGCTCAGGCCAAGGTGAAGCTTTGCAGCGCGACGGGGATAGAAGAGATAAAGGAGATTTTAGGTATTGTCTGACATTGTAATAACCGTAATAGCAGTTTTGGCCGGATGCCTCATGTGCTTCGAAGGCTACAAACTGTTCAGATTGAGCCTCGGAATCGCCGGAGGAGTTGCCGGCTTCGTCCTTGGCAAACTTTTGATAGGCCTTACGGCAAACAACGGATTCCCTTGGAGCACTACAGGAAAATTTGTGGTGTTAGCGCTCTTTGCGATCGGATGCGGGATCCTCGCGTTCAAGCTTTATATGAAGGCTCTTATCGCCATTACTACGATAGTTTGCGCATTCTGGTTCTACGATGACTTCGGATTTTTATTCTCGAAGATCGATCACAGCGGAGCCCGCTTTGTCCTGACATGTTTATCAGGACTCGTGGTAGGCGCGGTTATCGGCGTGGTAGTCTATTATGCGCAGAAATGGACCATCTCACTGCTTACGGCATTCATCGGTGCCAGGGTGATCTCGGGTGTTCTTGCGCCGGTCCTTTGGTCTGGAATCCTGTCCGGAGATTATGCCGGCATAATCGAGCATCAGATACTCGGAGGAGACGTTGAGATCAACTATACTCTGATAAGAGTGCTGGTCCTGGCCATCTTTTGTACCGCAGGTTTCCTGATTCAGTTAAAAACCTCAAAAAAATAGTTTGACCAATGACCTTCCACTTGTTAAAATCAGGCTGTATACGTATAGGGGAATAACGTATACGAACTAACTTAAGACAATTTTCTTAATCTATCCCTTATTCCATGTCGAGGGCTTTCCGATTTAACGGGAAGCCCTCGGCGTGTTATGGGGGATTTTTTGAGCAGATTCTGTATTTATTGTTCCGAAAATGAGTAAAAAAATACAGAAAACCGCGATTTTCTGTATTTTTGCAAATGATTTTCAGAGAATAAATACAAAAACTTAGTTGACCTTGTTGACCGGCTTTCCTGCCAGGAACGCTTCCAGGTTATCAGCCGCCATGTCGATCAGGCGGATCCTGGTCTCAACGGGAGTCCAGGCGATATGGGGAGTGATCACGCAGTTGGGCGCGCCGAGCAGCGGGTTATCTTCGCGCATCGGTTCAACACATACGACGTCTGTACCGTAACCGCCGAGAAGGCCGCTGTCCAAAGCTTCTCTTACATCAGCTTCATTGACGACGGGGCCTCTTGCGCAGTTGATGAGAAGCGCGCCCTTCTTGAATAATGCCAATGAATTCCTGTTGATTATCTCTCGGGTATCTTCTGTCAGCGGGCAGTGAAGAGATACAACGTCAGCAGTTTTGATGCCTTCTTCAAGAGGCAGACAAGATACGGGTGTTCCGTTAACATCAACAGACGTACCGATAAGTGATGTGTCGTGCGGAGTTGCTGTGATCTTCATGCCGAATGTGGAGGCCATCTGAGCGACTCTCCTGCCGATCTTGCCCAGGCCAATGATATGAAGCGTCTTGCCGGCAAGCTCTGTAAGAGGGGCCTTGAAATAGCAGAACTGCTTGCTCCTGCACCAGTCGCCGTTCATAACGGAAGCGGTGTGGAGGCCGACCAGATTGGTAAGTTCAAGAAGAAGGGCCATGGTCATCTGGGCCGTTGCAAATGTCGCGTATTCTGGAACGTTCGTAACCGTGACACCGTGCTGACTTGCAGCTTCCAAGTCGACAACGTTATAACCCGTGGCGAGTACGCCGATGTATTTGAGATCTGGGAGCTTATCGAAAACATCCTTGTCGAATACTGCTTTATTCGTAATCGCGCACTCAGCTCCCTGCATTCTTTCTATGAGCTGGTCCTTGGTCGTGGTGTCGTATGCGATGACTTCTCCCAGGTCTTCCAGTCTGCCCCAGGTGATGTCGCCGGGATTGGCTGCTGAGCCGTCCAGAATAACTATCTTCATGTATATTCCTCCAAACTTATTTTGAACTGATTTTAGCAGTAATTGTGGTAATGTTATATCAGAATAACACGAAGGCGGTCTTATCTTATGTATGTCATCTGTTACGGCAAATCCCCCAAGGCATTGGAGGTTGGCCAGAAGCTCATAAAAGATATCGGCGGAAGATCTGTCACGGGAACGGAGCTTATTACCGGCAGTTTTGTTGTAGCTGAAGGTGAGACGAGCAGCGCCATCGTTATGATCCTGCCATTGGAAGCTGCGATCAAGTCGATGGAAGAGACAGTTACCGATAAGACCCGTGACCTTCCCGTTATCGCAGTATCTCCCGAGGGCAGATATGCTGCGGTGATCAGGAGAGGTGGCAAGACCTACGAGAAGGGAACTGATGCGGTCTATAATGCTGTGGTAAAGGCTTTGGGACCTTTCTGCTTCTCGGGCTTCGAAGGCATGACCGCTGTCACGGCAGACCTTACAAGCCTCATTGCCAGGTACAATATGTCGGTCAATGACGACAAGATCCTTGAGGCTGTTAATGCCAGGATCAATGCGGGCGAGAAGGTCGATGTTTATACCGATCTGCCGGTTGTTTTCGCTGATCCGGTTATCGATCCGATGACCTATTCGCTGCACAATTACCCTTACGACTTAAGGGACGATTTTATACGGCAGTACAAGGCTTCAAAGGCGAAGGATACTGCGCCTGCCGTATTTATCACATGCACTTATTTAGGTGACGATAATGACTGCAAGGATCTGATTCTCGTCCCCAAGCTCTTAAGCCTCGGAATCGAGATCAAAGTCAAGACGGATCCTGGATATTGCTGCCCGGCGATCAGAAAGTCTCTTATAAATCATCTCTTGAATCCCAAGGCTGTCGCAAGAGTTGCCGCAACGTATTCTGCCAGGGACAGCGAGATCATAAAGGGTATTGCGGATGAACTTGATTCGGAGGTCATCTCTTACGAAGCTGACAAGCTCGCAAAGGCCAACGCACCCATGTCGATGACCTTTAATCCGGAGAAGAAGAATGATACCGCAACTGCCCTGGCGTTTCTTGCGAGCTCGGCAGGCGGTATCGTTATAAGAAGATCGACTTCAGCCAAGGGACTTGTATTGTCGGTCGCAATAGACAGAAACGATATCATTTTGCCGGAATAAGACCGAATTAGGATATAATGGCCGTATAAGGTTTATACCGCACGAAAAGTAAATGATTACAAACAGGATATTTACAGTTTTCATCTTAAGTATGGAGGCAATAACATGAAAAAGATCGAAGGGAATAAGCTCGTAGCCGTACTGCTTTCTGCAGCAATGGTAACAGTGGTTCTTGCCGCATGTACCGTTGATTATGAAAAGCTCAACAAAGGAATAAACGATCTTGGAAAGGCCATCGACGGCAACAGCACGGTAGCGACATCCGCTACGGTTTCCGAGGCAGATACCAGTGCCCCGATATCTACAACAGAAGAGTCAGTGACAGAAGAGACAACTCCGGTTCCGACAGGAACCGCAACTCCTTCAGCAACGCCTACACCTACTCCGGTCCCTGCAGCTGATCGTGTGGATTTCTCGGATTATTCAGTAGATATCCTTTCATTCTCCGAGAACTTCGAGGTAACGACCGAGGAGTTCGAAGAGAGCTCTCACTCTGAAGAAGATGACGAGGTGCTTTTCGCGACATTCGCAGGAACAAGGATGGTGGTTACCTCGGCAGGAAGCGACAATATCAGAGATGCGATCAACCTCATCGTTGACGGATTCTACAAGGAAGCTGAAGGCGCATACAAGAGAATGGCAGATAAGGCAAAGGCCGAGCTGACCCTTAATGGTGTCATCGAAGAACCTTATGCGGTAAACGTTGATTTCGAATATATGACCAACGGACGCACATTCTCAGTCCTTATGAGCTACACGGTAGAGGGAAGAGCAGAGGATGAGACGATGGTCGTTGACTTCGCAAGCTTCGACATGCTGACCGGCCAGTACATCACGCCTGCTGTGATCACATATTATCCTGTTAACTTCGAGAACTCTCTCAGGATCGAGCTCGAGAACGCCATCAAGAGCAGACCTGTCCAGAACGAAGAAGAGAATGAATCTACAGAGCCTGAAGCCGTTACTCCTGCAGCTGATGAATTCGAGAGGATCTTCGTCGGACCGACATCCGTTGAGACACAGAATCATTCTTATGCGATGGTCTACGGCATTGCTGACGGACAGATCTACAGCAGCGTGATCGAGATGGATGCATATGCTGATTTCTTTAACCGCTACGGAGCTTCTGTTTTCCTCGGATAACCGAAAACAGATAAAATCTATAACTTTTGCATAAAAATCGCGCCCGCAACTTAACACAGTTGCATAAGGGCGCGATTGAACTTCCTATGATTGTGGTATAAAATGCTTGCGTTGTAAAACGCATATGGGGAAATAAAAGAATTTTTATGCGAGAGGAAAAGAATGATGAAGACAAATAAAGTTCTTGCTTTGTTGGTGTCGACAGTCATGATCATCGGAAGTGTTACGGCCTGCGACAAGTCAGGTCAGAATCCTTCAGATTCAAGTGATTCCACACCTTCAAGCGAACAGACCGGTACTTCAGCAACAGATACGACCGCTGTTCCGGATGACCTTCCGGGCTACGTGGAAAGAACAGTAGCTGACGTAACGGACGAAGACAACGGCAAGATCATGATCTACGGTTACAACGCCGAGTTCTCAGCACTTGCCGAGAAGTATGCCGGCATCACGACCAACGACTACGATTTCATTGAGACTACAGATTCGGTTTCTTATCAGGAGAAGCTCGATGCTGTTTTCTCTGACGGCGTTGATGCACCCGACATCTTCACTTGCGATGAAGCATACGCAAGAAAGTACTTAGCTTCCGACAACACGATCGCGCTTAATGATCTTGGAATTGATTATGCCGAACTTACAAACATGTTCGACTACACGTTAAGATTTGCTGCTGACGATGACAGTGTTATCAAGGGACTTGCCTGGAAGGCTTGCCCTACGGGAGTTTTCTATGAGAGATCTCTTGCTGAAGAGTATCTCGGCACGCAGGATCCTAACCAGCTCGCGGCTTCTTTTGCCACCTGGGATGCAGTTCTTGATTCCGCAAGAACGGTTAACGAAGCATCCGAAGGCAGCGTTAAGCTTATTGCAGGTTACACGGAGACATTTGACGCTTACCTCAGCACACGTGAGACAGGCTGGATCATGGACGGTACAGTCAATGTTGATACAAATCTCGAAGACTTCTTCGATTTTGCGAAAACACTTTATCAGGAAGATCTCACATTCGGTGCAGAGCGCTGGTCCGGATCTTGGGAGGACAAGATGTCCAACAAGTCAGTTGTCTCTTACTGGGGATCACTCCAGTTCGCTAAGTACGAGCTGGCTCTTAATCCCGGAGAGGGAACAACAGTCAATCCTACGTCAGGTGACTGGGGAATCACTACAGCTCCCGTAAGTTATTACAGCGGCGGTTCCTGGGTTATGGCATCCAAGTACTGCGATAAGAAGGCTACATCCGCAGACATCATCAGAGCTGTCTGCATCAACGAGGACAACCTCAAGGATATGGTCAACAACGGAGAGTTCGTTAACAACAGCAAGCTCATGACTTCAGCTGCAGCAGACGACAAGTTCTGCCTTGAATGGCTTGGCGGTCAGAATCCTTACCCCGTATTGCTCGATTCTGCCAAGAATGCCGATTCTTCGATAGTTGTCGTTGATGAAGCCGAATACAGCAAGGCTTTCATGGCGGTTATAGGCGCATACAGCGAGGGCTCTTTCGAGGAGATTCAAGATGCTCTGGATGCCTTTGAGGACCAGCTGAGCGAGAAGGGCCTGATATAGTTTTCAGGTACAACTAAAAGCACTAAGGACCATCTCGTAAGAGGTGGTCCTTTTTAGCATTTGGGGTATCAAATGCCTAAAAACTATTTTGTGCCTCAAATTTACGACATAAAACATAGAATGTTCATATTTACTTTGTTTAAAATACTTTTGGCACAGTTTATAATATTTGGGTCTTTAAATATTTTTCTCACGGAGGCATAACACATGAAATTCGGGCATTTCGATGACTCAAGAAAAGAATACGTCATTAACACTCCCAGGACACCTTATCCCTGGATCAACTATCTGGGCAATCAGGGCTTTTTCTCCTTGATCTCCAACACGGCAGGCGGCTACAGCTTCTACATGGATGCAAGGCTCAGAAGAATCACACGTTATCGTTACAACAACGTTCCGTTGGATATGGGCGGCCGCTATTTCTACATCAATGACAACGGTACGATCTGGAATCCCGGATGGTCTCCTGTTAAGACAGACCTCGATGAGTATGAGTGCCGCCACGGTATGGGCTACACCATCATCAAGGGTAAGAAGAACGGTCTTACAGCCGAAGTTACATTCTTCGTTCCCCAGAACTACGACGGCGAAGTCCAGCAGGTAGTTCTTACAAATGACAGTTCTGAGGCTAAGGAATTTTCCTTCTTCTCCATCGCCGAATGGTGCCTCTGGGACGCTCAGGATGACTGCACAAACTTCCAGAGAAATTTCTCCACAGGACGTGTTGAGATCGAAGGTTCTACGATCTATCACGTAACAGAATACAGAGACAGACGTAATCACTACGCTTTCTATACAGTAAACGACGAGATCGACGGTTATGATACAGACCGTGACGCTTTCCTGGGAAGCATCTACAACGGCTGGGACAACCCGGAGACCGTTAAGGCAGGCAAGGCTTCCAACTCATTTGCTGACGGCTGGTCACCCGTTGCTTCCCACTACAAGAAGATCACACTCGCACCCGGCGAGTCCAAGACATTGATCTTCATCTTAGGTTATGCCGAGAATCCGCAGGACAAGAAGTTCGCTTCCGAGAAGCCTGAGGGCCTCCTTACAAGAGAAAAGTGGGTCCTCAACAAGGAGAAGGCTTACGCAATGATCGACAAGTACAACACACCTGAGAAGGTTGCTGCAGGTCTTGCCGAGCTTAAGTCAACATGGGATAAGCTCCTGTCGATCTTCAAGGTTGACACACCTGACGACAAGGTCAACCGTATGGTCAACATCTGGAACCAGTATCAGTGCATGGTTACATTTAACCTCTCACGTTCTGCTTCCTACTTCGAATCCGGAATCGGCAGAGGCATGGGCTTCAGAGATTCCAACCAGGATATCCTGGGCTTCGTTCACCAGATCCCTGAGCGTGCAAGAGAAAGACTTATCGATATCGCTTCCACACAGCTTTCTGACGGCGGATGCTATCACCAATACCAGCCTCTCACAAAGAAAGGTAATGCTGATATCGGCGGAGACTTCTCCGATGACCCGCTCTGGATGATCCTTTCAGTTGCTGCTTACATCAAGGAGACAGGCGACTGGTCCATCCTCGATGCCAACGTTCCTTTCGATGACGATCCGGAAGGCAAGCACACAATGCTCGAGCACCTGGATGTTTCTTTCTACCACATCGTTAATAACCTGGGACCTCACGGACTGCCTCTCGCTATGCGTGCTGACTGGAATGACTGCATCAACCTGTCATGCTTCTCAGACACACCCGGTGAGTCTTTCCAGACATACACCAACCCAAAGTTTAAGGCAGAGGGCGGCTACTCCAAGATCGCTGAGTCTGTATTCGTTGCAGCACTCTTCACTTACACAGGTCCTGCTTATGTCGGTATCCTTGAGCACCTCGGAAAGGCTGATGAGGCTGCCAAGGCTCAGGCTGAGATCGACAAGATGAAGAAGAATACCATGGAGTCCGCATTCGACGGCGAGTGGTTCCTCAGAGCTTATGACGCTAACGGCGAGAAGATGGGCTCCAAGGAATGCGAAGAAGGTAAGATCTTCATCGAACCCCAGGGCTTCGCAGTCATGTCTGAGATCGGTAAGGAAGAGGGAGCTGACATCAAGACTCTCAACTCTATCGACAAGTATCTCAACTGCGAGTACGGCTTGGTTCTCAACAATCCTGCATTTACCAAGTACTATATTCAGTACGGTGAGATCTCCACATATCCGGGAGGATACAAGGAGAACGCAGGTATCTTCACACACAACAACGCATGGATCATCTGCGCTGAGGCTTATGCAGGCAGAGGCGAGAAGGCTTTCGAGTACTACTCAAAGATCGCTCCTGCTTTCACGGAAGAGACATCAGATATCCATAAGACAGAGCCTTACGTTTACGGTCAGATGATCGGCGGTAAGGATGCTAAAAACTTCGGTCAGGGCAAGAACTCCTGGCTCACAGGTACAGCTGCTTGGAACATGGTAGCCATCTCCCAGTACATCTTAGGCGTTAAGCCTGAGTTCGACGGCTTGAGAGTAGATCCTTCCATCCCTGCAGCTTGGGACGGCTTCACGGCTACACGTCAGTTCAGAGGTGACACATACGAGATCACGATCAAGAATCCCGATCACGTTAACAAGGGTGTCAAGAAGCTTACTGTTGACGGCGCTGAAGTTGAAGGCTGCATCGTTCCTGTAGCTGGCGACGGCAATACTCACAAGGTTGAGGTGCTGTTAGGCTGAGTTCTAATCTGGACAGGTTATTTAAGTAAGTTTTGCAAGACCCCGTGTGTTTTTTGAACCCCCGGGGTTCCTTGCTGAAATAAAGACAGTAAAAAAATATAATTCTCATGGAGGATCAACATGGGTTACATCGGTGAAAAAGCAAGAGGTGAAAGACTTCCGGCAAAGGAACTTTTAATCGACAAGTTCGGCGACACTATCGTTAACGGAGGCATATCCGCACAGTATGTGCGCTTCGGAAAAGCACCTGTTGTTATCGGCGTATCAGGCTTAAGATTCGACAGCATGGCAGTAAATCTTCTCGCTTCTGATGATATCATTTTCGAGCAGTTCACGAAGACCATCAACGAGGGATACAGCATCCTTCTTGTCAAGTGCGATGACGGCGTCAAGGACCTCGTCGAGAAGGACGGTCTTGTTAAGGACGCAGGCTTCAGTGCAGCCATCCTCGACAGATGTGCCGAGCTTATCAACGGTACGGATTCATGGGGCGGAAAGCTTGCCACGAACGGCGAGCTTATGTGTGATCCTTCCACTCCTTCACCCGGACCTCACTACTACACAAACATGCTGATCGGTAACAGGATCGGCTTTGACTATCCTTTGCAGTCCACACCTAAGAGTGCGGTCGACCGTTTGGGCGGCGGCTCTTTCAGATCCCACGCAGACACACAGGTCCTCGCTACAAGATGGGACTATCTGCCTGAAGAGAACGGATTCCCTGCAAACCGTCAGTTCTACCTCGTAGAGAACGGCAAGCAGATCTTCTGGTCAGGAGCTGCTATTGCCGACGGCCTCAAGAAGGTCTTCACGATCCACTCACAGAACAGGACCATCATCAACTATGAACTCGAGTGCGGACTCAAGATCAAGAGAACTATCTTCATCGTTCCCCAGAGAGAAGGTCTCCCTGTCGCTGCTGAGGCACAGCTCATCGATATCGAGAACACTTCAGCTGAAGATAAGGACTTGAGACTTGTCGTAACTGGCATGTTCGGAACACATGAGACACACGCTCTGTCAGAGGACGTTATCTTCTCAACAGTAGTTGCAGAGTCCAATGTCTTCTTCAATGAGGACAACGAGATCCGCGCGATCAGCTTTGACCCGAACCCCAAGTGGACAAAGAATGAGATCAGGTTCAATGCGACAGTCGTACACACCGATGACGGCGATTTCTTCCCTGATCAGTACAGCGCTAGATACAGCGATTTCGTCGGCTCCGGAAGCCTCGAAAAGCCGGAGTTCATCTATCCTCTCTCATCAAAGCCTTCGAGAAAGGGCCCCGGCTTCTTTGCCACATCAACACCTTTCGCTGTTAAGGCAGGCGCATCCGTAAGAGCAGACAGCGTAACATGTCTTTCTTCTGACTGCGTTAACAAGGAATTCGTACCTGACGTAACTCCCGCAAAGGAAGTTGAAGCAGTTGCAGACTACATCAAGGACCGCTCCAATCTCGAAAGGGATCTTCAGGATGTGATCAGCTTTACGGAGAAGTATGCAGGCTACATGAAGATCATCCACGAGGATAAGGACTTCGAAGCATACGTCAACAATAACCTTCCTTTCCAGGTCTTCTACCAGACATTCGTTTCAAGATCTCTGGACTGGACACAGAAGGGTTATCGTGAGATCGGATTCAGGGAGATCCAGGACATCTTCGCTTCCATGTACTATTTCGCAGGCATGGGAAGAACAGACTTCGTAAAGGAGATGCTCGCAGGCTGGATCGAGAACGTTTACGAAGACGGCTATACAAACCATAATTTCTACTGGATCGGCAAAGAGCCCGGCTGGTGGTCCGATGACGGACTCTGGCTCCTCCAGGCTCTCGACAGATACCTTGGCCTTACCGGCGATTACGCATTCCTCGATGAGAAGTTCGTTATGGCAGGCACCAAGGAAAAGAAGACCGATGCAGGTATTAAGAGAAAGCTTAAGGATACGATCAAGGCCATCATCACATACAGCGGCAAGATCTCTGTAGGTAAGCACGGAATACCTCTTATCGACAGAGCTGACTGGAACGACTGCTTAAGAGTCGATCCTGACTGTATCTCAGGTAAGGATAAGATCGCTAAGTACAAAGAGCAGCTCGCATCAGACGGCAAGGCATACGGCGAAGAGCCTTTCGATTCGGAATATTCCGAGTCAGTCATGAACGGATTCCTTCTTAAGGTTGCCGTTGACTGCGCTGAGACCATGTTCAAGAACATCGGAGATGCTGCTTCCGCAGACGAGATGAAGGCTATGTCTGACAATCTCGCAGTAACTCTCCGCGAGAACTGCTGGAAGGATGACTTCTACTGCAGAGTTCTCTTTAACAGAAGCAACAAGCCCGAGATCAAGTATCTCGGAGCTTCGGGCGACGGACTTGCAGTAGAGGCAGGACATCCCGGCGCATACTTCCTCAACAGCTTCTCATGGTCACTTCTTGCAGGTGTTGCTTCAGAAGAAGAGATCTCCAAGATGCTCGATTCTCTCGATAAATACCTGAAGACTCCTTACGGCTTCAGACTCTGCTCGACAGTTGATTATCCGAAGATCGCTCCTAAGATCGACGTTGCCCTCTACTATCCGGGCGACCGTGAGAACGGCGGCGTATTTAAGCACGCCAACATGATGGCTTGCTCTGCTATGCTCAAGGCAGCCAAGAGCGTCAACGATAAGGAGCTCGCTGCAAGACTTTCTGACACAGCTTACTGGATCATCGACAAGATCCTTCCTTATACAACACTGAAGTCACCTTTCGTTACTTGCGGTAACCCGAGATGGTGCACACAGTACAACAACAGCGAATCAGGCGAGAACATCGGACCTACATTGTCCGGTACTTCCACATGGCTTCTCTTATCGCTCTTCCAGTGCTTCGGCGTTGAGTTCACGAGCGAAGGATTGAGAGTAGAGCCTGTTCTCAGAAAGAATGAGACCAAGCTTGATGTTAAGGTATCCATCTCCGGTACGAGCTACGATATCCACATCAAGAAGCCTGAAGGATTCAGCCGTTCCAAGGAAGGCATCAAGGTCAAACTCGACGGCCAGGCAGTAGAAGGCACGCTCCTTCCTGTCGCAGCTGACGGCAAGACACATGAGGTTGAGGTCTGTTTCTGACCTTTTTGGGGATATAAGGAGGAGAAGAATCAAATGCCTTTTTCGAGCGTTTTTTTATCGGAGATCGTAAAGCAGTATAACCTCGAAGTCGTTTACGATTCAGGCGATATCGAGTCGCGCAGAATATGCGTAGCTGACGTTACGAGACCCGGCCTGCAGCTTGCAGGATATTACGATCACTTCGGTCCCGACCGTATCCAGGTGATCGGCAACATGGAGCATGCATATCTGGACAACCTCTCTCCCGAAGAGAGGGCCAGATCTGTTTCCGCGCTTTTCGAAAAGAATATTCCGGCGCTCATCGTTACCCGTGACCACAAGGTCCACAAGGAGATCTTAGACAGCGCCAGAAAGTACCAGACGCCTGTATTAAGAACGTCTCAGGCAACATCTGATTTCTCGTCAGAGCTCGTTAAGTACCTCAAGATGGAGCTCGCTCCCCGTGTATCGATGCACGGTGTTCTTGTCGAAGTTAACGGTGAAGGTATCCTGATCTTAGGCGAGTCCGGCGTAGGCAAATCAGAGACCGCTTTGGAGATCGTAAAAAGAGGCCACAGACTCATTGCCGATGACCAGATCGAGATCCGTAAGGTATCTGAGACGACGCTCTTGGGCAGAGCTCCCGATGTTATCAAGCACCTCATCGAGATACGCGGTATCGGTATCCTTGACGTTAAGGAGCTCTACGGTGTATCCGCCGTTAAGCAGCAGGAGAATATCGACTTCGTTATTAATCTGGAGCTCTGGGACGAGAAGAAGACATACGACAGATTAGGCCTTACCGAAGAGACCACTGATATCTTAGGTATCCAGGTTCCTTCTGTTACCATCCCTGTAGGACCCGGACGTAACCTCGCGATAATCGTCGAGGCTGCAGCTATCAACTACAGAGTCAAGAAGATGGGCTACAATGCGGCCCAGGATCTCGTATCAAGAGTCTTCCCCGGGAAGTCTTTAGATGTCTGATAACGGCATTCAGCAAAATGTTCCGCTTGCGGGATATTCAACCTTCAGATGCGGCGGCCCTGCCAGATTTTTTGCAGAGCCTTCTGACGGTTATGAAGTAGCATGGCTCTTTGACTGGGCCAAAGATAAGAACGTAAATGTATTTGTCCTGGGCAACGGCTCTAATTGCCTGATTTCCGATGAAGGCTTTGACGGTCTTGTAATAAGGATCGGCAAGAACATGAGCAAGCTCACCTCAGAAGAGCCGGAAGACGGCAGGGTATTGGTCACAGCCGGTGCGGGGCTTTCTTACGCAAGGTTCGGAAATTACTGTGTTGAGCAGTCGCTTACCGGTGCCGAGTTCGCATGCGGAATTCCCGGTTCATGCGGCGGCGCTGTTTTCATGAATGCAGGCGCGTACGGCGGCGAGACCAAAGACTTTATTTCCAAGGTAACTTATTGGAACGGTGAACAGATCATTACCATAGACGGCAGTCAATGTGAGTTCGGCTACAGGACGAGCCTTTTTGAGAAGCTTAATTCGGCAGGCAAGACTGCTGTTATCTTGGAGATGCAGGCTATACTTTCTAAAGGTAATAAGGAAGATATAGTGGCGCTGACAGATGATCTCCGCGCGAGAAGGACCGCGAGCCAGCCGCTGGATGTTCCTTCAGCAGGCTCTACGTTCAAGAGACCGGAAGGGTATTTCGCGGCAAAGCTCATCGAGGAAGCAGGACTTAAGGGTTTTGCCCTTGACGATTCGGGCGCCCAGGTATCGCCGAAGCATGCGGGTTTTGTAGTAAATAACGGAGGCAGGGCAAAGGCTTCCGATGTCATGAGACTTATAGATTACGTGGTGGAAAAAGTATATGAGAGCTCTGGTGTAAAGCTCGAAAAAGAAGTACGGCTGGTGGGTAGCTTCGGAGGATAGTTATGGAAATTTTATTTCTGACGGGAATGAGCGGCGCAGGAAAAAGTGCCGCGGTCAGGTATTTGGAAGATTGCGGATATTTCTGCATGGACAATGTTCCGCCTTATGTTCTTCCTGACCTTGTAAAGAGCTTTTACAGGGGAAGAAGCGGTGAAGGATTCTCTACGCCCAAGCTGGCGTTCGTTGTCGATGTCAGATCACAGGAATACTTAGACGGCTTTGATGAGGCGCTTGCCGAGATCGATGAAGAAGTGGGATGCCCTTATAAGGTCTTATTCCTTGAAGCATCTGATCCGGTCCTTATCAGCAGATACCAGCAGACAAGAAGAAAGCATCCGCTTGCAAAAAAGAAGGGCTCTCTTACTCAGGCGCTTTCTGAAGAGCGCAAGATGCTCGAGAACATAAGAGGCATCGCGACTGTCGTTATTGACACATCCCTCATGACCGATTCCGAGCTTTGTAATGCCATCGGAGAGATCATCAAGAGCGAGGAGACCCAGAGCATTCTCGTAGTCGTGGAGTCATTCGGATTCAAGTACGGACTGCCTGTAGATTGCGATTATGTTTTTGACGTAAGATTCCTTCCGAACCCTTTCTATCTGCTCCCGCTCCGTAACCTGACCGGTAAAGATGAAGAGATCGAAAAGTATCTTGAGAGCTTCAGCGAGACAGCTGAATTTAATTACATGGTAACGGAACTCTTGGCTTATGTAATTCCTTATTATCAGAAAGAAGGAAAGGGCAGTGTCCACATCGGTATCGGCTGCACAGGCGGAAGACACAGATCAGTATATTGTGCCGAGACTATCGCGAAGATGCTTGCTGAGCGCGGCATTAAGTGCATTACTAATCACAGGGATGTGGATAAAGAGCCTCACAGATATACCAAGAAGGCGGAAGAAACCTGATGGAAGACAGTTTCTCCGTAAGGGTTAAGATCGAGACTGCGACCAATGCCGTAAAAAAGCCGGTACAGCGTCAGACTGCATTAAGCGGTCTTGTCTTGAGCGGAACCCGCGGTGATATGTCTGTTCCCGCCAAAGAACTGAAGATCCCCGGAAGGCTTTCGGATCTTATAGTCCACCTCTTTGAAGCGGAGGGAATAGACTGCAGTTATTCCAAAGGAAAGATCACATTAGGAGACATTACTTCTTCAGCTCTCTGGGCCAGATGCAAAGAACTTTTATCAGGCATTGATTCTCTGTCTGTCGAAGACGCAAGACGCCTTTTAAGAGGCGCATTCTGGAGCTCGGGCTATTGTTCGGACCCGGTTAAGAGCTACCGCATCGAGTTTATCGTCCAGGATAAGAAAGCGTCTGACATTATTTCTTCTGCTTTAAACAGCCTCTCGATCAGGCATATCCGCGCGGAACGTAAGGATTCTTTTGCCGTTTACTTTAAGAACGGCGATGACGTGTCTGATTTTTTAAGCTACATCGGGAGTCCGTCCGCGATGATGGAATTCGAGAATATCCGTGCGGGAAAAGACGTCAACAGCAAGGTGACGAGAGCCGTCAACTGCGATGAAGGCAACACCAAGCGCCAGGCCGAAGCCGCTGCCGCAAGGAATGAACTGATCGCCAAGGTCATGACGTCAGGCAAAGCAAATAAGCTCGCTCCGGAGTTAAGGGAAGCCGCAAGAGCACACATGGAGAACCCGGGTGCTTCACTTGCAGAACTCGGCGCCATGATGGACCCGCCGATCGGCAAATCAGGCATGAGACACCGCCTTGATAAGATAGCCGAATTCGCTAAAAGTCTGCAGTAAATTCTCAAAAATCCCTTATTTTATATGGACTTCAGAGCCCTGCAACCCCATAAAATTTGAGATAATATTACGTCCGTGTTACAATATGCGTTAACTTTTTGCAAAAGGAACAAAGTAGAGGGGAATTATTGATGCGCGGCGATCAATACATCGAGCCGGATAACAGGTTTTATAAGCCTTCGAGGGATCCTAACGAAGGTACGATGACCCTTGTGGTCATTATCACGCTGTTGTTCGTATGCCTTACGGGCGTGCTTGCCGCTGTCTATTTTAAGAAAGTAAATACCAAAGAAACTATCGCTAATATCGATACCACGGACCAGTCAGGTTTTATCTCCGTCGCTTCACCTACGCCGACACCGATGCTTCCTTTGGCCGATTACCAGAATCCTATTCTGTATCCTGCCAGCGCATCAGTTATCATTAATCCTGAAGCTGTCGTAGTAGATGAATGCAATCCCATTAAGCGCAAGATCAACGAGTCTGTAATGGTGAACGGCGAACTCGTAGAAGGCGACTATGTCAGAGAGAAGCCTATTTACATGACAGACCCGCTGTTTTATGGTGATCTTCCGGGCATCTTCACATACAGAGGAAATAATTTCAGGAACAGTGCTTCCTACGGATATACGAATATCTACAGAGGCGCTTTGACCGAGAGATGGGAGTTCAACGGTATAGGCAAGCTCTTGTCATCTACCATGAACTTCGAATGGTCAGGCGTAAGGTGGACAGGCCAGCCTCTTGCAGTAGAGTGGCCCGTGGAAGTCCGCCAGCACATGAACATGTACGATTTTGCCAGACAGCAGCAGGGCCTTACCGAGGTCATCATTGCGGCTTTGGACGGTAAGATCTATTTCTTCAATCTCCAGAACGGCGCCCAGACAAGAGACCCGATCAATGTCGGAGTATCTATCAAGGGCACGCCTGCTCTTGACCCCAGAGGCTATCCGCTTCTTTATGTAGGTCAGACAGATAACAATGGCGGCAAGGTCTTCGGCATGTACATCTATTCGCTGTTAGACGGTTCGCTCCTTTATTCCTATGACGGTTCTGATGACGGTGCATACAGAAGCAACTGGAACGCATTCGATTCATCACCGATCATCGACGGCGCTACGGATACGCTTATCTGGCCTTGCGAGAACGGCTATATCTACACGTTTGACCTTAATTCCAATTACAATCCCCAGGCAGGCACCGTTACGGTCGCTCCGCAGGTAACGGGTTACAAGTATATTTTCGAGGACAATGTAGGCTCACACATGGGAGTCGAGAGCTCGATCGCGGTATACGGCAACTACGGTTACTTCATGGATAACACCAGAAATCTTTGCTGTCTTGACCTCAATACAATGAAGATGGTCTGGACAAAGGTACTGGGAGATGACTCCGACATTACTCCCGTAGTCAGTGAAGAGAACGGAATACCTTATATCTATATCGGTACGGAAGTTGATAACCAGGGCGGAACAGGCGAGTACTGCGGCGCTGCCTATGTTTATAAGATCAACGGTCTGACCGGTGAAGAGGTATGGCAGAATTCTGTATCCTGCTACACCTATAATGCCGAAGTCTCTGACTCGGATCAGAGCGGCGGATGCTTCGGAAATCCCATCATCGGCAAGGGTAAGATCTCGAATCTTGTTATTTTCTCATTTAGTATGACTAAAGGCCTTGCGAGCGGTAATAAAGTTGTTGCATTCGACAAGAACTTAGGTACGCAGGTTTGGGAATATAATATGAACATCTATTCGTACAGTTCCCCTGTTGATTTCTATGATGCGCAGGAGAATGCATATATCGTAATTTGCGACTCGATCGGACAGATCCATATGATCAGTGCGGATTCTGATCCGAATCTGTCTGAGAAGGACAGGAGAATTACTTATATCCAGACCAAGAGGAATCTCGGCAAGTCAAACGAGACCGCTTCGGGAATCTGTATAGAAGCTTCTCCGATCGTATACGAAGGCATGCTTATCGTTGGAACAACATCCGGAAGTATTTTCGGCGTCGCGATAGAATAAGGAGCGGTAATGGACTTTGGTAAGGCATACGGAGCTATAGCTGTTTTGGAGGTCGAGATCAGGACCTTTGCAAACGAGGGATATGCAGTGAAGTATGATTTCGGACGCAAGGTCATCTCCTGGCGTGACAATTATATGTGGAATAATAATTTCACCAGATCCATTAACGATAATAATCTCGCGCTGATCAAGGATAAGCTACCGAAGTCCGGAATGCTTGAGTGGATGACAGGCTACAATATGGGTCTGACAGAAGAGTACGGAGACAAGACATCTATTCCGGGCGAGTGGAAGATCGAAGTCGAATTCAAGGATAAGACAAGACTGAAGTCAGGAGCCGAGCAGCATTTCCCGAAGAAGTGGAAGAACCTCAAGACTTTGATCGAAGAGACAACGGGTTGCAGTTTTATCCTTAGATAAGCGGTTTGCGCGGTATTTAGATAGTGTGTAGGCAGGCAATTGGCCTGCTTTATTTGTCTTTGTAGTCTCATTTGACTGAATGTGATAGAATTTATCAATATGCCCTATAATATATACGGGCGTATTAAGATAGGAGAAGCAAGTTTTGGATTATCTGGAAGGATTGTTACTGGGCAAACTCTGGAGTGATACGGATTATGAGAACCGTAAGCATTTCGGCCTGTTTATTCTTTATGGACTCTTTGTAGATGCCATAGTCCTTTATGAATACATATTAAGCAGAGGACTTATAGGATTCGGTAACATCGGACCTATCCACATTGCCATCTTTGTTTTGCTTTTCCTGGCAAATCCTTTTATTTGCTTCAGATATTACCGAATGCCCTTGTGGGGCAAGATATTAATATTATTGGTAAAGATTTCCAAATGTTACCTGATCATCAGCTATACGGTCAGTCTCCTTCTTCCGAGACTGTCGGTAAGAGTAGATGATCTTCAGGATTATCTCATCAGTTATCTCAATTCCACACTTGAGAAATACACTGAGAAATTCCAGGCAAGCGCAGGTTCGTTCTCGACTGTATTGGGAGTACTTGCGGGCGGCGTCCACGTTGTAGGAACCGTATTGCTTTTCGCATTGGCTGCGATCGTGATCCCCAGCCTCATATATCTGGTTATCAAGCTTGTCCAGTATGTCTGGGATTGGATCGTAAACATGTTCATTATCAAGAGGTTTTTCCCTCAGAGAAAATAAGGAGGCTTAGAGGAACCATATGGCAGAGCTTAGAGACAAGATCGATATAACGGTTGAAGAGCTCGAGGAATCCCTCGGCGCCGTAAGGCTTCCGCGCTTCATCAGTGATTCTGAGAACAGTTTTGTCGCAAGGATCGATGCGATCTGCGATGAGATAGTCTCAGATCCCAACAAGAGAGCGGTATTCGTATCAGGACCTACATCGTCAGGCAAGACGACTTTCACTCTGAGGCTTTCCAAGAAGATCAATGAGCGCGGCAGAAAAGCCATCCATTTGTCCCTTGATGACTATTACAACATCAAGGAGCTTAAGTGCGACAAGGACGGAAGGCCTGACTTCGAGACCATCGACGCATTAGATGTCGAGAGGATCCAGAAGGACATCAAGGATCTGTTAGACGGCAAGGTGGTTGTACCTCCGTTCTTTGATTTCAATATCAGACAGCAGATGGAAGGCAATCCCGATAACGCTGTTTATGTCGGAGACGACGGTGTCCTCGTTGTAGAGGGACTTCACGGATTGTCCCCCAGGATCTCAGGCGAGTGTCCCGCAGAAAAGTGCTCGAAAGTATTCATCATGCCCTACGGCAATGTTTACTGCGATTCCAAGCTGATGGACAGCAACGAGATAAGGCTTCTTAGAAGGATAGTAAGAGACTACCGTCACAGGAGCGCACACGCGCTTTCCACGATCGATTACTGGCCTATGATCCAGAAATCTGAAGAGAAATATTATGAGGAATACTTAACGAGCGCTGACTATCACGTCAACTCATTCCTCGCATATGAGAGCCTTATCATCGCTCCCATGGCAATGGGTGATATCAAAGAGGCGATGGAAAAAGCGCTCAAGGGCTCGATCGAACCCTCCGTCTTCATGGAGAGGTCACCTTCAGGAAAATCTTTTGCGGATCTTTCTGCTGCTCTCGTTAAAGCAAACAAGCTTTTGGGACACTTAGGCAAGATCCCGGTCATAAGCCCTGAACAGGTTCCGGCTGAATCGATACTTAACGAATTCATCGGAGCGTAATTTCGAACAGATAAGGAGGCATATAATGCCTATCAGAATAGCTAACAATCTTCCGGCAAGGCACATCCTTGAGCAGGAAAGAATATTCGTTATGGAGGAGCACAGGGCCCTGTCCCAGGACATCCGTCCCATCAGGATCCTGATACTCAATCTCATGCCGGATAAGTCTACGACGGAGACGCAGCTCTTAAGAGCGCTGTCCAATTCGCCTATCCAGGTTGATGTTGAGCTCCTTTTTACAAAGACACACCAGTCCAAGAACACTCCGGCTGAGCATCTTCTGAAGTTCTATAAGACCTTCGATGAGATCAGCGAAGAGTATTTCGACGGCATGATCATCACGGGCGCTCCCATCGAAAAGCTTCCTTTTGAAGAGGTCGATTACTGGCCCGAATTAGTCGAGATAATGGAGTGGAGCAAGACGCATGTCTACTCTACGCTTCATCTCTGCTGGGGCGCATTCGCAGGTCTTTATTACCACTACGGCATTCCGAAGATCGTTCTGGACAAGAAGGTCTTCGGTGTTTTCGAGCACTCGATGACATGGTCGAGGCCAGTTAAACTCTTCAGAGGATTTGACGATATCTTCTACGTTCCCCATTCCCGTTATACGGAAGTAAGACGCGAGGATGTTGAGAAGAGGAGCGACTTAAGGATCTTATCCGAGTCTGAAGAATGCGGCATCTATGCCATTTCCGACCTGCACGGCAGACAGTTCTTTATCACAGGCCACTCCGAGTACGACAAGGATACTCTGGACAGGGAGTACAAAAGAGATATGGCAGCCGGTTTAGGTGATGTCGATCTTCCAAAGAATTACTATGTCGATGACGATCCTTCTAAGGGACCTTTGCTCAGGTGGAGGTCTTCCGCGACATTAATGTATACGAACTGGCTCAACTACTACGTATATCAGGAGACTCCGTTCGACATCAACCTCATCAAGAGCATCCGCAACGAAGACTTGGAGCCTAACAGAGATTTGGAGAAAAATGGCTGATACTATCTTGCTTAACAAAGAACTGATATCAGGATTTGAGCCCCAAAGACCTGAAGACGGACATAAAAACACATTCGGTACCGCGCTTATCTGCGCAGGCTCCGAATTCATGACAGGCGCAGCCGTTATGGCCACAGGCGCTGCCTTGAGGTCCGGCGCGGGTCTCGTTAAGGTCTTCTCCGAAGATAAGACTCTTGATACGGTAAGAGTGACGGAACCCTGCGCTCTTTTAGCGGCAAGACCTGACACCACTTCCGCTTTATTGCGAAAAGCATCTGAGCTTTGCAAGACTTCGGATTCAGTCCTTATCGGCTGCGGGATCCCTTCAGACTACAAGGATCTTGAGGCTCTTGTAACGCGTTTCCTCGAAAAGGCTAAGGCCGTCATTCTTGATGCAGGAGCCCTGACATATAAGCCTGACGCATTATCCAGGATCAAGGAAAAGCTTAAGGAAAGGGAAGTCCCAGCAGTTATAACTCCGCATATCGGTGAGTTTGCAAGGCTTACCGGGATTGATAAGTCTGAGGTAACTGAAAATGCTGAAGAACTTGCGGTTAAGTTTGCATCAGAAAACAACTGTGTAACGGTCCTTAAGAGTGCAAAGACGGTTATTGCCACGCCTGACGGACAGCTCTATGTGAACGATCTTGCCAACAGCGGACTTGCCAAGGGCGGTTCGGGCGATGTTTTGGCAGGACTTATCGCAGGTTTCCTGGCACAGGGCATGGAGCCTTATAAGGCAGCCTGCTCTGCAGTTTATATTCATTCAAAGGCAGGTGAAGCGGCAGCCTGCGAAGTGGGCACAAGATCGATGCTTCCGTCTGATCTTGCGGTATATCTGCCCGGAGCTTACCTGGATGCCGGATGGGGTTTAGATGATGATTGAGAATAATGACATGAACAGTTATTTTGACCGTTCCTGCGTGGAGATCGATCTCGATGCTTTGAAGCATAATTTCGAGGAGATCAAAAAAGCCACGACTCCCGGAACGGGGATACTTGCTGTAGTAAAAGCAGATGCTTACGGACACGGAGCGCTAGAGACTGCCAAGACCTTGATCGATTCAGGCGCTGCAGGTCTCTGCCTTGCCACTATCGATGAGGCGGTCGAGCTCAGAAAGCACGGCATCGACGTGCCCATGATGACACTGGGATTTACTGATCCTTCCAGATTCAGGGACGCTGTCAGATACGATGTCGAGCAGGCAGTCTATTCATATGAAATAGCCAAAGCTTTGTCAGGTGAAGCGGTCAAAGCCGGCAAGAAATGCAAGATTCACATCAAGCTCGATACCGGCATGGGAAGGATCGGCTTTAAGACCGACGGCACTGAGACTGACGAGATAGTCAAGTCCTGCATGCTGCCGGGCATAGAACCCTATGGAGTTTTCTCGCACTTTGCCGCAGCTGACACAGATGATGACGAGTACACGAATTATCAGTTCGACCAGTTCATGAAGCAGATCGAAGAGCTGAAGGACAGAGGCATCACATTTACCAAGAGACATATCTGCAACAGTGCGGGCATCTTAAGATTCCCCGCTATGCATCTTGATATGGTCAGAGCAGGAATCATCCTTTACGGCCTTATGCCGCCAGGATGCCCTAAGCCTGCCGTCGACATTGATCTCAAGCCCGTAATGAACTGGTATGCGAAGGTCATACACGTTAAGACCGTTCCTGCCGGAGCCACAATCAGTTACGGAAGACACTTTACGGCTGAAAAGCCCACGGAAGTTACTACTGTCGGCATCGGATATGCTGACGGTCTGTCCAGAAGGCTCTCGAACGGGTTCGAGCTCATCATCGGAGGCAAGAGATGTCCTATCATCGGCAATATCTGCATGGATATGTGCATGGTTGATACGACTGATCTCGAAGTAAGACCTAAAGTAGGCGACAAGGTCACGGTCTTCGGAAGCGTGAGATCTGCTGACGAGCTCGCAGAACGGCTCGGAACGATCAATTACGAGATCACCTGCGATGTCGGAAAGCGTGTCAGACGGCTTTATGTCGGAGGCTGACCAATCAGGCCCCTTCTAAGTTGTTGATATTGTCGGTGAAAAATCAATTAAGATGCGCTATAATACTTACGCTTTATTTATATATTAAGGAGATTGTCAATTAATGGGCACTTTGAGTGATAGCTTTAAGACACCGGAGATAAAGAAGAAGTTACTGTTCACCTTCCTCATTTTATCCGTTCTCAGTCTGCTCACGATCGTTCCGATCCCCGGCCTTAATCATGCGGTTGCAGTAGCAAAGATCGCTGACTGGGGTGATATGGGCAGAATCATTAATATCCTCTCAGGAAGGGCTCTCGCGAATGCCTCGATAATCAGCCTCGGAATATATCCGTTCCTCGTAGCTTCCATCGTAATGCAGTTCGTAGTATTGATCGTTCCGAAGCTCCGTTCTCTTTCACAGATGGGTGATGAAGGAACAAAGTTTGTTACTAAGATCAACAGGATCGCAGCTCTCGCAGCTGCTGGTGTATATGCAGTTCTTTTCTGCGTAGGCATGAGAGGCGCTGTTACGACAAAGATGAATTTCTGGATAGGAATCGTTCTCTGCGGCGTATCTGTTGCTATCGGAAGCGCTTTGTGCGGATGGTGTGTTGAGCTCCTCAACAACAAGGGCTTAGGCAACGGACTTACGATAATCATTGTTGCCGGTGTAGTAAGAAGCATCCCCGAAGAGATCTACGGACTCTATCATCAGTCAACTGTACTCGGAAGACTTCCCGCGATTTTCCTCGTAGGAATGGGCTGCCTTTTCTGCCTCGGAATGCTTTTCCTGATCATCCTTTTGAACATGGGTGAGAAGAAGCTCCGCATTATCTTCTCTAAGAGAACAGTCGGTATGAAGCAGTATGGCATGCAGAACCAGGTGCTGCCTTTCAAGGTTACACAGGCCGGAACGACACCTGTTATCTACACAATGGTAATTCTCCTTATCCCTTCTGCCATCATTGCAATGGTAGTACCCGGAACTGAGAGCGCTGTTGCACAGTGGTTCAAGGATTTCGTCGAAAAGGTAGCATTCCTGCCCCTGTTCATCGTATTCCTCGTACTGTTTACTAACCTTTTCTCACTCTTGCAGTTCAATCCTTTCGATATTTCCAAGCAGATCAAAGAAAACGGCGGATACATCCAGGGTCTGCGTCCCGGCAAGCCCACCGCGCAGTATCTTATGAACGTATACAGAAATCTGAACATCGTTGACTGCGTTTACCTTATCGTAGTCTGCATCGTTCCGATGATACTTAATTTTTTCCCTGCATTCAGAGGCGTATGCCTGGGCGGTATCGGTCTCGTTCTCGTAGGCGGCGGCTTCATTGAGATGAAGGCCATTCTCGATAACAGCATTAAGACCGAACAGGAGAAGGCCAAGGCTGCAGGCAAAGACAAGAAGCGTAAGAATTACAACAAGAAGTAAGGGAGGCAACTTATGAATCTGATTATTTTGGGAGCACCCGGATCCGGCAAAGGAACATCAGCAACCGTTTTAAGAGAGAAGTTTGCTCTTGCTCACATCTCCACGGGAGATCTTTTCAGATACAACATCAAGGAGAATACTCCCCTTGGAATCGAAGCTAAGTCATATATCGACAAGGGAGCGCTTGTTCCCGATGACGTTACTATCAGAATGGTAGAAGACCGTTTAAGCAACCCCGACTGCGAGAAGGGTTACATCCTCGATGGTTTCCCGAGAAACATCGCTCAGGCAGAGGCGCTTGATAAGATGCTCGAAGCCAAGGGCTCAAAGATCGACGCAGTAGTATATGTTAAGTGTGATGACGAGATCATCATGGACAGAGTTACTACAAGACGTGTATGCGAGAAGTGCGGCGCAAGCTTCAACGTTAAGTATATGCCCACAAAAGTTGAAGGCATTTGCGATGTATGCGGCGGCAATGTCATCCAGAGATCTGACGACAATCCGGAGACAGTAGCTAAGAGACTTGAGACATACAGGGTAAACACACAGCCCCTCATCGATTTCTACAACGAGAGAGGAATCATCGTTGAGGGCAATAACAATGTCGATTCAGAGACATGCATTGCTTCCATCGAAGCAGGCCTTAAGAACTTAGGACTCTAATTAGAAAAAGGTATTATAAATGGTAGAAATCCTTACCAATGAAGAATTTGAGAAGATGAAGGCGGCAGGCAAGATCCTGCAGCATGTCTTCAAGGCATGCAGAGACGAGATCAAGCCCGGTATCTCCACACACGATGTCGACAAGATCTGTTATGACATCATCAGAAGCTACGATGCCATCCCGTCATTCCTGAACTACGGCCAGCCTCCGTTCCCCGGAACGATCTGCGCTTCAGTCAATGATGAAGTCGTTCACGGAATTCCGAGAAAGTCGAGGATCCTTAAAGAAGGTGATATCATCTCTGTTGATGTAGGCGCCATTCTTGACGGTTACCAGTCTGATGCATGCAGAACATACATGGTCGGTGAGGTAGCTCCCGAGGTCAGGGCTCTTGTCGAACATACCGAAAAGTCTTTCTGGAAGGGTTTGGAATTTGCCAAGGTCGGCATGAGGACCGGTGATATCGGACATGCCGTTCAGGAATACTGCGAAGGCTTAGGCTACGGCGTAGTAAGAGAACTCACAGGCCACGGCATCGGCACAACTATGCACCAGGATCCTGATGTTCCGAACTACGGAAGACCGGGTCACGGCTTTAAGCTCAAAAAAGGTATGGCAATCTGCATCGAACCGATGATAACATTGGGTACACGTGAGATTGAGCTTATGGGGGACGGCTGGACTATCGTCACACAGGACGGCAAACCTGCCAGCCATTATGAGAATACGATATTAATTACGGATGAGGGTCCGTATCTTACAACTTATGATTACGAGGAGGGTTATTAATGGCGAAGGAAGATGTTATTGAAGTACTGGGAGTAGTTGATGAAGCATTGCCCAATGCAATGTTCAAGGTAAAGCTCGACAGCGGCCACATTGTGCTCGCTCATTTATCCGGCAAGCTTAGACAGAATTACATCAAGATTCTTCCGGGCGATAAGGTAACAATGGAGATCTCGCCTTATGATCTTTCCCGCGGCAGAATCACCTGGAGAGGCGAGAAGAAGCCGAAGGCATAATTTGTCCGGTCTGGATGTCTTTTTCGGAAGGCATCCATTTGTTTTTTATTTTTGAGGGTGTATTTGAAGGTGAAGCCTCAAAAAATGCCCCGCATATCAATCGCCGATAATATATTGGCATCAGCTTAAATTTCTTGTTGAAAACCATATAGATTCTGCTATAATAGTTCAGCATGCGCTCAAAAGGCGCCTGTATTTGTTGTGGAAAAATAACAGCAACAGGAGGTACTAAGATGAAAGTACGACCGTCAGTAAAGCCGATGTGCGAGAAGTGCAAGATCATTCGTCGCAACGGTAAGGTTATGGTCATTTGCTCCGACCCTAAGCATAAGCAGAGACAGGGTTGATGCATTTGACGGGCTTTCGTATGTACGGAATTAGCCCCGTACTCTAGTGATAGCGAAGGCCGCGGGATATTAGCTCCTTTCCCGCAAGAACATTTATAAGAATAAATAATCATATTAGATATCCCGTACCGAAAGGGCGGCTGCTCCCTAACCCGGAGTTCCTTGACTTACGCGTGTCAAATAGAGATTAATACCACTTTATCCAATACGGAGGTACATTAAATGGCTCGTATAGCCGGCGTAGATTTACCGAATGATAAGAGAATCGAGATTGCTCTTACGTACATTTACGGAATCGGAAGAACTAGTGCAAGCAAGATTATTGTCGACACAGGCATTAATCCTGACACACGCGTTAAGGATTTGACAGAGGATGAGGTTGCGAAGATCCGTGACCAGATCGAGAACAATTACAAGGTTGAAGGTGACCTTAAGAGAGAAGTACAGTCCAACATCAAGAGACTTACTGATATCGGTTGCCTTCGCGGACGTCGCCACAGACTGGGACTCCCTGTAAGAGGCCAGCGTACAAAAACTAATGCTCGTACACGTAAGGGTCCGAAGCATACAGTTGCTGGTAAGAAGAAGTAAGGTGAGGTGAGTCAAAATGGCACAGAAGAAAAGCTTAAGACCCAGAAGAAGTGAGCGTAAGAACGTCGTAGACGGTCAGGCTCATATTCATGCTACATTCAACAACACAATTATTACTATTACCGACAAGCAGGGAAACACAATTTCCTGGGCTTCTGCCGGCATGGACGCCAAGGGTTCACGTAAGGGCACGAGCTATGCAGCTCAGGTTGCTTCCGAGAAGGCTGCAAAGGCAGCTTGTGATCACGGCATGAAGACTGTTGATGTTTATGTTAAGGGACCCGGATCCGGACGTGAGTCCGCAGTAAGAGCCCTTGAGACAGCAGGCCTCAGAGTCACAATGATCAAGGACGTAACACCGGTTCCGCACAACG
>JAFRST010000003.1 GCA_017427465.1 Clostridiales bacterium
CTACTGCAAATCCGAATAACAGTGTCAGGATGATCAATATTCTAAGAGCGACTCTGACTTTGTTAGATAACATAAGTTAAAGATTCACCCCCGAATGTCTATAGTTTTTACGCGTCCTTATTCTTCTGTTTAGCTACTGTCTTGGCGCGCAAGTCATTATTAAGTATCTTCTTGCGAAGTCTGATGCTCTGGGGAGTTACCTCACAAAGCTCATCATCTTCGACAAATTCCAGGCACTGCTCAAGGGAGAAAGTCAAAGGCGGCGTAAGACGCATTGCGTCGTCGGCACCTGCAGAACGCATGTTGGTTACATGCTTCTTTTTGCAGACATTAACGGTAATATCATCAGGCTTAGGATTGATACCTACGATCATGCCTTCATATACCGGTGTGCCTGCTCCAATGAAGAGTGCACCTCTGTCCTGGGCATTGTACAATCCGTAGGTTACAGCCGTTCCGGTCTCGAATGCTACGAGCACTCCCTGACCTCTCGTCTCGATGTCACCTGCGAAGGGTTCAAAGCCCGAGATAACGGAGTTCATTATACCATTGCCCTTAGTGTCGGTCAAAAACTCGGTGCGGTATCCGAGGAGTCCTCTGGAAGGGATCTTAAACTCAAGACGTGTATATCCCTTGGTCGGAGGGAGCATGTTGAGGAGCTCACCCTTACGCTTGCCGATCTTCTCCATGACAGGACCGACGAATTCCTCAGGAACGTCGATAACGAGCTCTTCTACAGGCTCTGAGAGGACGCCGTCTATCTCCTTCATGATGACCTGCGGCTTACTTACCTGGAACTCATATCCTTCACGGCGCATTGTCTCGATGAGGATGGAGAGATGGAGCTCACCTCTGCCCTTTACGATGAATGCTTCTGTGGTATCTGTCTCTTCGACTCTCATGGAAACGTTAGTCTCGATCTCCTTGAAAAGTCTGTCTCTTAAGTGACGTGATGTAACGAACTTACCTTCCTGGCCGGCAAAAGGGCTGTCGTTAACGGAGAATGTCATCGCAATGGTAGGCTCGTCGATCTTAACGAACGGGAGCGGCTCGGGATTGAGGGCATCGCAGAGCGTGTCACCGATGTTGATGTCAGCAATACCTGCTACGCATACGATCTCACCGATGGAAGCTTCGGAGACTTCCTCACGGCCAAGATTGTGGAATCTCATGAGCTTAACGACTCTTGCATTACGCTTGCCGTCTTCACCATATGTTACGAGCGCAACGTTCTCACCCTGCTTGATTGTGCCTCTCTCGACTCTTCCTACGCCGATCCTTCCGATATAAGGATCTGAATCGATGTTGGATACGAGGAGCTGCATGGGACCTTCAGGGTCGCCTACCGGGCAAGGAGTATATTCAACGACTGTATCAAGGAGAGGTGTGAAGTCTAATTCTTTGCCTTCTTCATATTCCTTGAGATCTAACGTTGCGATGCATGTCTTGCCGGATGTATAAACTACGGGGAATTCAAGCTGGTCGTCATCTGCGCCGAGCTCGATGAAGAGATCGAGGACCATGTCTACTACTTCAAGAGGTCTTGCATCAGGACGGTCGATCTTGTTGATGCAGACGATAGGCTTAAGACCTAACTCGAGTGCCTTGTGAAGAACGAATCTTGTCTGGGGCATCGGTCCGTCAAAGGCATCAACTACGAGGAGAACGGAGTCAACCATCTTGAGTACACGCTCAACCTCACCGCCGAAGTCAGCGTGGCCGGGAGTATCTACGACGTTGATGCGGATGCCCTTGTAGTCAATGGCTGTGTTCTTTGCAAGGATCGTAATGCCTCTCTCTCGCTCTAAGTCGTTAGAGTCCATAACCTGTTCAACGACTGTCTCGTTCTCACGGTAAACGCCTGCCTGCTTGAGCATGGAATCTACGATCGTTGTCTTACCGTGGTCAACGTGAGCGATGATTGCGATGTTTCTTAAATTCTCGATAGTCTTGACTGCCATAAATGATTTCTCCGTAAAATAGATGGGGCTATGACCCCAAGCCGATAACTCTAATAATTATTAATTTAAACGAGTAATATTTTGCTACTGAACCAACAGGTTTTGTGACTGTGATATTTCACAAAATATCAGTCTTCTTCGCCATTCTTATTACGCAAAAGGAGACGTATTGGAACGCCCTCGAAGCCGAAGTTTCTCCGAAGCTGATTCTCGAGATATCTCTCATATGAGAAATGCGACAATTCCTTGTCGTTTACGAAAAGCACGAACGTAGGCGGCTGTACAGAAACCTGGGTGCCGTAATAGATACGGAGGTGTCTGCCCTTGTCCTGAGGAGTCGGAACCTGTGTTACAGCTTCCGAGATCATGCGGTTAAGAACGCTTGTAGTAAGGCGTTTCTGAGAGTTCTCGTATACTGTCTTGATCAGCGCGAAAAGCTTATCTACACGCTGGCCGGTCTTGGCTGAAATAAAGAGCACAGGCGCATAATCCATAAACGGCAGACGGTCTTTTACGATCTTTTCCATCTGCTCTAAAGTGCCTGTCTGTTTGTCGATAAGATCCCACTTGTTGATTACGATTACGGATGCCTTGCCTGAATCGTGGGCCATACCCGCGATCCTCGTATCCTGCTCTGTTACGCCTGCCTCGGCATCGATGAGGATAACGCATACATCTGCCCTGTCGACTGCGGCAACGGCTCTTACCATCGAATAACGCTCGATGACGTCTTCGATCTTGCCCTTCTTGCGCATACCGGCAGTATCAACGATCGTGAAAGAACCGTATTCGTTCTCGATCAGGGAGTCAATGGTATCTCTTGTGGTACCTGCGATATCGGAAACGATACTTCTCTCGGTACCTGAAAGTCTGTTGGACAATGAGGACTTGCCTGCATTAGGCCGGCCGATAATGGCGACCCTGATGGTCTCATCCTTGCCTTCTGATTCGTCAGACGGCGGGAACTTGGATACGACCATATCGAGCATCTCGCCTAAGCCCAGCTTGTGGGCAGCAGATATGGCGCAGACGTCCTCTAAGCCTAAATTATAGAATTCATAGAATTCCGGCGGCGGATCACCGACATAGTCGGATTTGTTGACGCATACAACGACCGGACGTGCCGCTTTGCGCAACATTATCGCGATCTCTTCGTCAGCTGCCGTAAGTCCGCTCTTAAGATCACACATAAAAAGGATGACATCTGCAGTCTCGATCGCGATCTCCGCCTGGACACGCATCTGCTGCAATATAATGTCATCTCCTGTGTCGGGCTCGATACCGCCCGTGTCGATCATAATGAAGTCTCTTCCGCACCAGGAAGTCTCGGCATAGATACGGTCGCGCGTGACACCGGGGGTATCATGCACGATGGAGATACGCTCACCATAGATGGTGTTGAACAGAGAGGATTTGCCTACATTAGGCCTTCCTACTATTGCCACTACCGGTTTGCTCATGCCCTCGTTAATCCTTCCTTTGCAAAAATAAGAGGCAGTGCCTTAATTCCATAACACTGCCTCGTTAAGTAATACTTCGTTAATTATCTCAGATCTCTTCGTCGACTTTGATAACCTGTTTTCCATCCAGGTAACCGCAGTTCTTGCAGACCGTGCGGCGAAGCATCTTAGCATGACACTGGGGACATTCAACGAGACCCGGCATGTTAAGTTTCCATGCGCTTCTGTGACGAGCTGTCCTTGCCTTCGACCATTTACGCTTCGGATGTGCCATTCATCTTCACCTCTTTCTTTACACAAATGCTTGAAGATAATACATTATATTTCTTCGTTTTGCAAGAGCCTTTTTATCGAAAAGATATTCCTTATCGGTTCACCGCTGTCAGGATCGAGCGTATAACTGATCTCTGCGCCGTCTATAAGGCCTCCCGGGAAGTTAATATAATCCGTATCGATTACTACGTCAATAACGCCAAAAGCCGTATTCATAGCGCTTGTCGTCTTATTTCCGGTCTCAAAGACCATTCTGGACGTGACATCGCCGTTCCTTACGACGATCGCCTTTGCTTCTTCTTTAATAAGAGTCATTACAAAATGAGTCTCTTTTTCATTATCATTGTGCTTTTCTGTCCATTCATATACTGTCCTGGCGCCCTCTGTGGTCACCGTACCAATGGACTTAAGGGGCTCGCCGTACATTCCGGACCTGATCTCCAACAGGCATTTTTCTTCCATCAGACAGTTACCTCATAGCGGTCAGTATTAAAATGTTTTGTTCCGGAAGGCAGGCCTTCGCCTAAGAACGGTGCTGCTACCTTTTCGAAAAGATCCGGCTCATCGCTCGTATAGAACTCTCTAACGGGCCTGCTGCTTCCCGATTCAGAATCAAGGAGATCCTTTACGACCTGTGCCGTAGCTTCACCGGTATTGACCAGCGTAACGCCTTCGCCCATTACTTCACCTATAACCTTAGACAGCAGCGGATAATGCGTGCATGCCATGACAAGAGTATCGACACCCGCTTCCTTCAGGGGCTTTAAGTACTCTTCGGCAGTAAGCCTCGTGACTTCGGTATCCCACCAGCCCTCTTCGGCAAGGGAAACGAACAAGGGGCAGGCCTGCTCGAAGATCTCGATATCTCTAAGTCCTAACTCTTCTGCCCTTCTCTCGACTGCCTGCTTATAAACGCCTGTCGATATAGTACCTTTGGTCGCTATAATGCCGATCTTGCCGTTCTTTGTAGTGCGGCAGGCCTTGTCGGCACCCGGTGTTACCACTTCAACGACAGGGACATTGGCCCTCTTTTTAAGTTCTTCATATGCGTAAGCGCTTGCTGTATTGCAGGCGATTACGATCATCTTGACGTCTTTGCTCTCAAGGAACTTCATGTTCTGTAACGAATAGCGGATAATGGTGCTCCTCGACTTAGTACCGTAAGGGGCCCTTGAATTGTCGCCGAAATAAATAGTGCTCTCTCCGGGCGCTACCTGCCAAATCTCACGGAGAACCGTAAGCCCTCCGATACCTGAATCGAAAACTCCGATCGGTCTGTTATCAGTCATTTATATCCTTCTTCCTTATTTAAGGCGAACGTTATAGTCTGGTCCTATTTTAAAGGTTTTGCCCGACACGTCAACGTGCATGTTATTCTTCGGGACCCTTCCGAACATGATCTGGCAGCTGAACAGCTGCTGGTATCTGACCTTTTTGCCGTCCTTGGTCTCGAAATGCAGATTTACCTTGTTCCTGCCGTAATTGCCGTCTCCGATGACAGGATGGCCAAGGTGCGCGAACTGCGCCCTGATCTGGTGAGTCCTGCCCGTAACGAGCTCCAATTCAAGATCTGATACGCTCTCGCCGTCAGGCCCGGCGTCCTCAAAAACCTTGAGGATCCTGTATTTCGTGGCAATATCCAGGTCACCAGGCTGCTTCTCGTCATGGATATAGACCTTGCCCTGGCGGGTCTTCTCAAGGTATCCCTTAACTTCTTTATAGATGGTTCCATCCTCGCCTACCGCAGGTTCACCGGCATCAGGCTCACCCAGGACAAGCGCCCTGTATCTCTTGACCACAAGATCCTTCTTAAAGAGCTCGACGCAGTCTGCAAGGGCCTGCTTATTCTTTGCGATAAGCACGAGCCCTCCCGTATTCATATCGATCCTATGGCAGAGCTCAGCATCCTTGAACTTTGTCGTCTCGCGGATCTGGTCTATCAGCGTGTCTTCGATGTCACTCTTTCCGGAGTGGACTGCGATGCCCTGTGATTTGTTTACGATAAGAAGACCCTTGGTCTCAGCTATGATCTCGAACATCTTCTCGAGGGGCTTTTCTTTGGCAGAAGACTTTTTCGAGCTGTCAAAAAGATCGTCCGGGAGCCAGATCTCAACCGAATTGCCTTCCTTAACAGCGATATCCTTATTGATCTTCTTGCCGTCGATCCTTATATCACGGCGTTTGAGCGCGTGGAAAAGGTCGGCAGACTTAAGCTGCGGATAAGCCTCCTGGCACGCCTTTACGACATGAAGCCCGTCTTGTGATCTGGTTACTATAAAATCACGCATTTAATGCCTCTTTGGTCTTTTTCTTTTCTTTGTATTCCTTCGCGAAAATGAACAGACAGAATACCAGGAAGTCTATTATAAGGATCTCAATGAGATATTCCCACGGTACATGCTGGTCCTCTAAGACTTCAGCCGTAAACTCACCCGTTAAGATCGGGATGAGGTTATTATTCAGGAAGTGCATGCATACCGGGATCCAGATATTATTGGTCTTAAGGTATACGTATCCGAAGAATATTCCTATAGATATGCATGTTATTATCTGGCCTACTATCATCTGCGGAACAGAATCTTCTGTATAGAACATCGTATCAACAGGAATGTGCCACAGGCCCCAGATAATACCGAGGAGGATTACTCCGAGCTTCATTCCGAACTTCTTTTGCATAATGGGCTGGAGGAAATGTCTCCATCCGTATTCCTCGCCTAGGAATGCAATTATCGTCAGCGGATAATTAATAGGCAGGGATAATATCGACAGATAGAACAGTGGGTTAGTCAGGACGTTTCCATAATAACTGTATGTTGACTGTACTGTATCAGTAAGTATCGCTTCCGCAATAACAGGCACGAATATTCTCAGGCAGTAGAGGCCTACGAAAAGCAGTACCAGCAGTACGCCTTTGCCCTCATTGTTCCTTGCGATACCGGCGAACTTACGTCTCTCCCTGCCTGCCGTGAAATATCCTATCCAAAGAAGTATCGAACAGCCGATGAGTATAAGCTCACCGCCCATGAGATAGAGCTGCTGGAGCTTTAATACCGACTGTGAGCCTGCAAGCGCTGCGACATCATCAGATGCCGGGCCTGCAGCTTCCGCAAGATTAAGAACATCATTAGCGGTGAACGGATTGGCAAATACGCTTAATAGTCCGAGCACCAGCTGGACTGCATAGTTTATGACCAGAACGATCATGAACATCTTCGGGACACGCTTCTCACCCTTGTAGAACAAAAGATATCCCAGAGCTACGCCTGCCGCAGGAGAACACATCTGGGCATTTACGATCTGGGTAAGATCCATGCCGTTCTGCTTGCCGATATACATCGGGATCATCATCAGAAATGAGATTCCGTATGCGACGAGAGCGAAAACTATCAGTCTTTTCTTAGTCAGATTCTTTGATTCAATGCCTTCCATCTTACCTATCCCCCTTATATGTTTTTGTTATTTTACCATAATTATCCACATCGCTCTTATGACCGATTCGTTCATTGGGTTATGAACATACTCAAGGATTCGTGATATTATTTGCGTGATAAACAGAAGAAAGCAGGCTAACTTATGGCTACAGGCCCGGTCAAAAAGATTATCGGAATAACGCTTATCGCTTCGATATGCGCTTCTTTTGCTGCCTGCGGCAAGGAGCCTGATGTGACTGAAACATCCGAAACGACCACTGAGACCACCACGTCAGCCACGACCACTCCCACAACAACTGAGACAACTGAAGAGACAGAACCTGCCCCCGACTTTACCAAGGAATATACATACACGATCTATGAAGGCCGTGATTACGAGATGGAGATCACCATGAACGTCAACATGGACGATTACATCACACATACGGCTGAGGGGGATGTTTTCGAGCTTTATAAACTGACATCAGACCTCGGATGGCTCGAGAAAGGCCTTTACACCTACGATGACCTGACCGCCGCTAACGAAGCGGATCCTGACCAGACCAAGATAGGCCACTCCAACTGGTTCGAGAAGGACTTCGGCGATTACAGGTCGGTATTTATCATCTGCGAATACATAGAAGACATTCCCGATAACGACAGAAGACAGGTCTCGATGTATTCTTTCGAATACCTCAATAATGATTTTACTCTGCCTTACTTCGAAGACGCAGCCAGCAATCCGGCTCATGGCATAGTCGAATTTCACTTTGAGCGCCATTATGATGAATGCACCTACTTCGTCGGCGGACAGCGCAGCATCTGCTCATGGAATGATGCGGTAGCGATCGCTTACAGCGTCTGGATGATCACAAACAGCCCTGATGACAACACCGTCTTCTCTGCTCCTTTCGAACAGTTCAGGAGCCCTAACAGCGGCCTTATCTGGCTTCAGTAAAGATTATCACTTAGGGATCGGCAAAAGACTTCTCGTAGACTTTTTATACTCGGCATAACCCGGCTTTTTAGACTGTCTTTTATCAGCCATCGGAATGCTTACGGTGAAGAAGAGGACCGTATTTGCTACAGCGCCCGCAATAAGCCACCAGCGCTCAGGCATCACCGATACAGCCTGGATAGCAACACCCCACCACATCGAGATCTCACCAAGGTAGTTAGGATGTCTTGCATACTTCCAAAGGCCCGTGCGGATAAGACCATGCTCGCCTCTTTTCCTGTACTTATGCATCTGAGTATCTGCAACAAGCTGCAGCGTAGCGGCACTGATACATATAACAGCTCCCACATAGCTTCCTATATTGGCGTTTACTTCCTCCCTTGCAACAAAGACCGAAGGCAGAATGCACATATATACGATAAGCGTCGGCACCATGTGGATGCCCGCGAAATTAATAAGCGGATAGAGCTTGCCGTTATCCTCTTTAAGCTTGGTATAACGCCAGTCCTGATGATTTAACCCTCCGAAAACATAAGCCCAGTTGCCTGTGAGCCTGATGCCCCAGAAGATTACCGAGACAAGAAGCAGTACAGCAGCAGATGTCAGTTTATAATGCCATGCAAAGCATACGAGTATCACGATGGGCTGGACGCTCCAGTAAGGATCGTAAACAGAAGCATTTTTTAAGACAACGCTGAAGGAGAATACAAATATCGTTGATACCACATCAGCAATAAGAAGGTTGAGCCAGAAAGAGAACGGAAGAAGGAAATATAGCCATATTCCAAGGAATGATGCGGCAATATAGATAACCGTAATTATCAGGATACCGAGAGCCTTGTTGTCCCTAACTTTATTCATATCAGCTGTAATTCTTTACTTTGCCTACAGAAATGTAATTGCCGACTATAGCACCCAGATCCGTGCCTTCTTCGCCCTGCCAGTTGCGAGCAAAATCGATCTGATACGAGATCTTGTCACCGTCTCTGGCTATTTCATTATAGCCGCCTGCATAGAAGTCATCCTGTGAAACAATGCAGCCGTATTTGATGCCACGGCACTCCTCAAGTGAGCACCCGGGAAAATTAACATTCCATATCTCATTTTTGCCCAATGGCTTATCTATAAGCTCATCTGCTATTCCTTCAATGTACTTATCGGTTACATCGTGAGGAGCTTCATGGTGCTCTGAGAAAGCGATAGTGTGAACACCGTGGCTGGCCGCTTCCATCGCAGCGCCTACCGTTGCCGAATACTGGATATCCGAAGCTATGTTATAGCCCAGGTTGATCCCACAGAAAACCCTGTCGGGGCCACCGGGAATGACCTCGTTAATGCCGAGGCAGGAACAGTCAGACGGTGTGCCAGAGATGGCATATGCATGAACATCTTCAACAGGAAAGTCCACGGGCCATATTTCAATCGGCTCCCAGAAAGTCGCCGAATGTGACTTTGCGCTGAATTGTCTGTTAGGAGCAATGACCCACACTTCGCCGTATTTCTTGGCAAGCCTTGCCAGTCTTACAAGACCTTCAGAAGTGATGCCGTCATCATTTACAACCAGGATCTTTCTCATCTGTTACCATCCCAAAAACATACTAGAACAGTGTCTATATTAATTGAAAATGCTTTTCGGGGCAATAAACAAATAAAAAGGCTGCCCCGCTCATATAAAGCAGGGCAGCCCCAAGTTAAAACAGATCTAAAGATTTAATCCCAGCTGGCCTTTTTAACTTCTGTCTCGATTCCGCCCGGAACACTATAGAAGTTGTCCATATCATGAGGATCGGCAAAAGGTATGATGCACATGCAGACATAGAACTTGCCGTCATTTCCAATGATCATTGGCATGTCGAGATTGATATATTTCTCAGACAGGCTCTCAGCCAGAAGCTCGGCATGCTCATAATTAGGATTGATCTCGCCGTTTACGATGGCCTTCTGACCCTGCGATTCGAATTCCCCGGCTGTGGTCATGATCGCTTTTTTGACCTCGCTGAAAAATGTATTCTCGGAAAGTCCTGCCAGTCTTATGATCTCTGATGTGCTTAAGACATGTCCGTCTGCACTGAATGTGTATGTCTTATAATAGCCTGCCCAGCCGTCATAATTGTAATCGATAGCGATGGAATATATTCCTTCCAGGCCATTGAACACTTCGAAGTCGATCCTGTAGCTGTCGTACGTATCAAAGCCCGGCGCGATAAAATCTGCTGCCTCTTCTTCAATATGGTCATTTAACTGACGGATCTCGTCCGTATCAAGATTGATATGCGGGATCTTGAAGCGGTCATCGCTCATCATTTTCATTACAGATACGATCTCGTCCGGTGCCGGCATCTCCTTTTGTGAAGGTGTGCTTTCTTCACTTGTCCCAGCATCTTCAGTAACATTAACATCAACGTTAACATCTTCATCGCCTGAAGCCTTGATCTCAAGGCTGTCGATCGATATTCCACTTGCCTTTATCTCACCCTTGCAGCCGGTAGATGAGACAGCAACCGTACCGGCAAGAAGAACGGCTGCAAGCATCAAGGCTTTATTCTTTGACTTAATCGTCCCTTTATCAACGGGTTTCATATTATTTCCCTCCATAAGAGCTATACTTCTTTTTATTACATATTCTACAAGTGTAGAACTGCTTTATGCGGTAATTCTACACTTGTAGTATCAGGGTGTCAATACCTATTTTTCGTTTGCAGAAATTCCCGAAAGCCAACCCTTATATATTTACTTCAGTTCTTGAGCTTATATACGGCATTGAGATTAAGTCTTTGGAAATTGCCGTCATCAGGCGTAAGGACACGTTCAAAGGCAATCCCCTTATGTTCAAGACACAATTCAAGCATCAAAAGGAAAATGCCGGTATCTATGCTTCCGAAATAAGCAAGTCTGAACGGCGGGATAATTCCGTGTTTGCCGGGACGTCTGTAGCGGTACACTTCGAGTGTGCCGTCTTCTTTATTTACGACTCTCCAGGGCTGGATATTGCATGCACTTGGAGTAAGCCTTACGACATCAGTAATCCCCTCCATCACAGGGCCTTCCCAGATCTCTTCAACGGTAACGCGCTTGAAGTCCGAAAGGTCGCCCGGTGTGCGGAACTTGGAGTCATCATCGATCTTGCGCATAGCCATCATGATGACATAATCAAGTCCTTCGAATCTTCTTTCCTTGGTCCTGCCTACACCGAACCATAATGGGCCGATGCCTCTTGAAGTAAGCCACAGATCCAGCTGCTCCCCGATATAACCGATGTTCTGAAGATATCCGGGCTTCTTCTCGCTGTAGATCAGCATGCAGTACTCTTCGCCTCTGTTGCAGCTCGTCTGATTGCCCGGAACTATCTTTATCTTTGTCTTGATGTTTTCGAAAAGAGGCGTGAACTTAAACCACATCCCGCGGATCTCATCGAGTTCTTCGGGTGTGATCTTCTTGTCATCCGGTTCACCATAACGGTGGAACGACTTGCGCTTGAAGATCAGATCATAATATGAAGCATCCATTAGCAGCCTCCTTAAGAAACACTATGTGCTAATTCTAACATAAAAAGTAACAGGGCCTGCCTGAACTGTAATGTCCCGGCAGGCCCTGAGCAGTTTAAAGTTGCTTTGCCTTATCAGCTGTTTGCCTCAATGTAAGCGAAAAGGAATACTACAGGAGAATTCCAGTAGATCGTGATCTCGTTCAGTGAGTAAGCCTGGTCGCTGTCTGCATAGCAGAGTGCGGGAGCAGTACCCGTAAGAACATTCTCTGCATACGGATCTTCGAGGCTCTCATCAGGACCGCCTGCGACCATACCGGGAACAACTACGCCAGTTGCCTGTGAAGGTCTGTGGTGAGGTCTTTCGGGAGACATAGTACCGAATCCGGAAATGAAGCAGAAGCCGGTTCCGTTTGTACCGAGCAGATAGTTGAGCTGCTCTCTGGCGATCTCGTCACCGTCGCTGCCGCCCTTGATATCATCATAGAGAAGCAGATACATGGCATTGTTTGCAATGGACATGTTGCTGCCCCAAGGATATGTGGTAAGAGATGAATTGTAAGCATCAGAAGCTGCTGCAGACTTAACGGTATCGATACCGCTCGTAAAGCTCGTAAGGACCGCATCCTTGTACTTGCCTGTTGCAGGTGATGACAGATAAGCATAACCTGCGTATGCGCCTACGCCCTGCCAGCCGAGATCAGCTGCGCAAGGGATGCCTGAACCCATAACTTCGCCGAACTTATCGTCATACTTGGAGTTGCCTGTAGCCTTATAGAGCTCGGCGTATGCCCAAAGTCTCTCGTCAACGTCGTTATCATCAGGATACTCACCTGTCTGGATGCCCATCGGATTCTTAGCGCCTTCGCATTCGGGATGAGACTCGAGATACTCCGCAGCCTTCTCGGCAGCTGCAAGACACTTTGAAGCGAACTCGGGATCGATATTGGCATATACATAAGATGCCATAGACATAACGGCAGCGAAGTCAGCCGTTGCTGTTGTTGATTCGTGAGTTACGAAGAGCTGGTTCTGTTCTTCCTCAGGCATAACGAATCCCGGGAAGTTGACGCATGTTACCTTGTGGTAAACACCGCCCTTAGAAGACTGCATCTTGAAGAGCCATTCAAGCTCATACCTGACTTCATCAAGAACATCGGGAATACCGTTGTTTGATTCGGGGATATCGAGATCGTCATCGAATGCATCAGGATAGAGCGTGTATGCAAGCATCAGGTCAGCTGCTGCCTTTGCGCCCGGAACAACATATCTTCCGTAGTCGCCAGCATCGTGCCATCCGCCGGATACATCAATGAGAGTATCTGTTCCGTAGATCTTGCCCATGCCGGTGTGGCACTCGGGGTGAGCATGCGCGCCTGCAAATTCTTCAGTAAGCTCTGTACCGCATCTCTGCATGTAGAACATACGGAGCGTTGCCTTGAAAGCATCGTCGTAAATATCTTCGCCGATCGTAAACTCGTAAGACTCAATGCCGTTGGCTACGATCTTGTAGGTACCGGGTGTCGTGAAGCTTGAAAAATCAAATCTGGCTTCGTCTCTGTCTGTTGATGCGTTATGTGATGCAGCACCGACGTTGCCTTCGAATACGCTGCTTCCTGTCTTTACATCGACAACAGAAGCCTTATCAACGATAGCGTCACCGTTAAGGACAGCTACCTTTGTTGCATTAGGGAAAAATCCAATCTGGTTTAAGTTGATCATGGGAGTGTTGTTTCCGCTGTTTGCAAGGTAAGCGGAATCATCAATGCACTGCAGATCGAAGTTGTCAAACATAACAGAATGCGGGCCCATCTCCTCATATCCGTCGAAGAAGCCCATATTCAAGCAAAGACGGGGAGCCGGATCGCTCTCTTCTTCCATTGTGAAAACGAAGTCAAAGTGCTGGACTTCAGTAGTAAGATGTATCGTCGCAATATTGTACGGATGATAGTCGCTTCCGTTGATCTGGATCCTGTATTCGACATCACGCTCTACAGTAGCATATGCATCAAACTGCATTTCATAAACGCAAGCCTGATAAAGCCTGAAGCCGTCATAATTGACCTGGTTTGCCCAGTTGACACTGCCGAGCTTCTGGACGTCAAACTGAAGTTCCTGTTTGTCGTTTATGAAGAGTTCACCGCTGCCGCCCTCGAAATAGGTTCCCCAGGAAAGCTCCGGATCAGAGAAATCACCGTTCTTCATAAGGTTCTCTCCGGTGATCGAATTCGGATCTTTTGTCGTCTCTGTAATCTCGGAAGATGACTCAGAAGAATCCGGGACATCAGTAGTGTCTGCCTTTTTACAGGAAACAGCACCGATGATCATGGAACATGCCAGGATCATACTCACTATCTTTTTCTTCATAACTAACCTCCCCCTAAAGGATTTGTTAACCGTTAAGGATTATAACATCACGAAAAATCAAATCCTACCAAATAGGTACATAAAAGTATTATTAATCACATGTATATCCGGGTTTCTTGTAAAGCGAATCCATCTCAGGCGCAATCTCTTTATCCCATACCTGAGGCTTCCATTCTTCCTTGTCGAATTCCTTTACGGATACCGATACAGAAGAAAGGTCGCATCCCATCAGCTCAGCTACATCCTGAGCGACCTTATCAACGCACTTCTGCTTCACTTCCTCAGTGCGTCCCTTAAAACATTTAATGACTACGTGCGGCATAAGCTATACCCCCGATTAAAATATAATTACTTATACCACAAATATCAGGCAGAATGACGGCCCTGTGATGAATATCAATTTTTCTTGTCGGGACAAATAAAAAACCGCAAATGCTTTGATCAGCAATTTGCGGTTTATCTTGTGGCTGCCGAACAAGGATTCGAACCTTGACAAACGGTGTCAGAGACCGGTGTGCTACCGTTACACAATTCGGCAATGCTTTTTACAACTCAGGAATTATAGCAAAGCAATTTCTGAAAATCAATACAGTAAACAATTCTTTTTGGCAAGCCCTGTACGTCTTACTCCGTTACGGCCTCTAAAGGCGGCATGGCACCTATCTCTGTCAGTTTCTGCCTGACTTTGCCCATATCCTCGTAGATCGGCATCTTGTTGGCCGGATTACGGAGAGCATAGGCAGGATGGTATGTGGTCATAATGTAATATCCGTTCTTCTCAATGAACACTCCCCTTACGTCATGCATAACGGGCTTTGTACCGAAGAATCCCTCGTAGGCCGTAGAACCGCAGAGAAGGATGACCTTTGGTCTTACCAGCATGAACTGCTCGGCAAGGAGCGGCTTGCAGGCATGGATCTCCTCAGGAGTCGGGCGTCTGTTCTGGGGCGGACGGCACTTGGCGATGTTGCAGATGTGATAGTCGTTGCTCGTAAAACCGTAGCTTCCCAGGAGGTTCTGCAGGAGCTGGCCGGATCTGCCGACAAACGGAAGGCCCTGGATGTCCTCGTTCTCGCCCGGAGCTTCACCTATTATCATCAGGGGTGCTTTGCGGCTGCCTCTGTAGATTACAACATTGGTGCATCCTGCTCTTAAACCGCAGTTATTGCAGTTCTTGCACTTGGCTTCGAAAGCCTCCCATCTCTTATCAAACTCTTCTGCCATATCTGTAAACCAAACCTTTTCGATTATTACTTGAACATAATGACCGTAATTCCGTCATTCTGAAGTCCCCAGTCACGGTCCCTGGACGCTTCGGGGTGTTTCTCACTGATCGCGCGGCCGGAAGCTGAGAAAGGTCCGAAGTCCTCTCCCGGGCAATAAGAAACGATCATGCGGCGGGAAATATATTTACGAAGCTCAATTCCTATCGCCTGCTTGATCGCCCCGCCCGTGCCTGAAGACCCGTAGCCGTGAACGATCTTAGCCAATGGCTTACCCGTCGCTCTTGCACGGTAAATACCATTCTGAAGCTTTACCATCGCCTGTTGGACAGTAGGATGTCCCTGTTCGATATTGATTATTTCCATTAAAAGACCTCGCTTACGCTTTCAATTATAAACTATAAGTTATAATAATCTCATGAGACTTGACAGATTACTCGCAAACAGCGGTCTTGGGACCAGATCACAGGTCCGCGCAATGATAATGCACGGCAAAGTCAAAGTTAACGGTACAGTCGTTAACGATTCGTCCATGCACGTCAATGAAGATGACCCGGTCGAAGTTGACGGTCAGCAGATCAATTGCCAGACAAAGCTGTATTTCCTTTTTGATAAACCCGACGGCGTGCTTACGGCAATGGAAGATAAACGTCTTCCCTGCATTGCTGACTATATTCCGGCTGAACTTAAGTCCAAAAAACTGGCGCCGGTCGGCAGACTCGACTACCATACATCAGGTCTTCTCATCATTACCAACGATGGCGAGCTGTCGCACCGCCTCCAGTCACCCAGATATGAAGTGCCCAAGATCTATCTTGCGTCATTCAGGGGTATTGACTGGACCGAAGATGAGATAAATACTATCCGTTCAGGTTTTAACATCAGAGACAAAGGCTACGATGAGAAAATTGCCCCCGCCGAACTTATAGTTACCAAAAAAACTTCTGACGGCATCGGGAAAGCATTATTAACACTTCGCGAAGGCAAGACTCATGAAGTCAGAAGGATCTTCGCCTTTTTCGATAAAGAAGTCATAGAGCTGCGCAGGATCGGGCTGGCAGGAGTAACTGTAAGAGAAGAATCCGACGGGTGCGGTTCTATAAGACCTCTTACGGAAGAAGAATTAAGGATGCTATTTGAAGCAACCGGAATGGCCTGATTATCAGTCCTCAAAAGCGCTGTTAAGCAGCGTCGTGATAACGAGCACAGCCTTATCATCAGCGCCGTTGTTATAGCACTCACCGAAAAGGACAGTAGTCTCCCTGGAACGCCACCAGCAATCAATGCCGAGTTTTGCTGAGATAGCAGGATCTTTTACCATGTATCCGATAAGGATAGGCTCATCATCATAGAAATCCGGATTCAGGATATCTTCATCACTGTAGATTCCGGAGTTTATAGTGATCTCATTCTGATACTCAATGGATTCTCTTTCAGACATATAGACAGGAACGACACCTTCTTTTGCTTTGTCTGACAGACCATCCCAGATCTCCTGTGAGATTGGTGACATATCCTTAAATAACGAGAAATTATACGGATAAGATTCTTTGTCGGAGATCAGTACGCAGGGCTCTGTATAGAACATCGCATTGAACTTTGTGTTCTCCACTTCATCAGTAGTAAATCCTTCGTCATTAGGTACGACGATATTAGCCCATCCGATGTAAGGCTTGACACCCTGCTCTTCCATAGACTGGCGGATAAATGTTTCATCGAAATCCATGTGTCCGAAAACCAATATCGAATAAGCCGATCTTGTGCTTGAGAACACGCTGTAAAGTACATAGATGACAAAGGCTACAACAGCAATTCCTATAGCAATGCCTTTCCATGAATACTCCCAGTAATTTCTCCACTCGCTCTTAGTCTTACCGAAGATCTTGGGCTCGCCGGCTCTGGCCTTTTCTGCTTCAAGCCTTCTGTCACGGGCTCCTGTGGCAATATCAAAGACAGAGGAGATCTCGTCTTCGAGCTTCATGGATTCCTCGTCATCCTTGCCTCTGTACTTCTTTGACATCTGCCAGAAACGGTCTTCAATCTCTTTGATATCAGCATCAGCAGGAAGTCCCATATATGCGAGGGCTTCTTCCCGTGTCATTTTCGAGATGTCTAATTCTTCTTTAGTCTCGGGTGTTTTTTCCTGATCAGTTACGTTGCTCATTTGACTCCTAAGATTACAAGCACTTGATAGCGAGACGAACGACATTCATGGCAGCATTCTGTACATCACTTAATGTAAGTCTGCCGTTATATACGGCCGTTACGATATCCTGCGCATTCTTAGCACAACCCGGCATCTGCAGATCACAGCCTGCATAGACGCAAAGTCTTGAGAATGCCGGCGGATACTTCTTGTTGCTGTTGTCGATGTTGATGATGCTGGTGTCCTCAAATGAAGAGAACCAGTCGGTCATGACAACACCTTCGTAGTCCCATTCGTCTCTTAAAACATTCTGAAGCAGCTCGTAATTATTTGCTGTATGGATTCCGTTGAGGAGATTATAAGAGGCCATAAGAGCAAATGGCTGCTCCGTCTTGATGGCGATCTCAAATCCTCTAAGGTATATGTCGCGCAGAGCTCTTACGGATACGTGAGAGTTGCTGAACATTCTGTTTTCTTCCTGGTTATTGCAGGCAAAATGCTTGATCGTTACGCCCTTGCCGTCAACAGACTGAACACCTTTTGTCTCAGCTGCGGCGCAAAGACCCGTTACGAGAGGATCTTCCGAGAAATACTCGAAGTTTCTCCCACACAAAGGATTTCTGTGGATATTCATTCCCGGTGCAAGCCAGAGATGAACGCCGAATTCTTCCATTTCTTCACCTACAAGCTTGCCGAGCTTTTCGATAAGTCCGGTATTCCATGTGTATGCCAGTGATGTAGCCGTAGGTATCATGGTGCAGTACTGATAGTAATCTACTGCATCTTCCGGAGTATCTTCAGGGAAGGGTTCCGTGATGAGGCCGAATGTCTCTCCTCCCTTAAGGAGATCACCGTTTTTCGTAGCCTTGAAGTGAGGCTGGAGTCTTAATCCTGCAGGACCGTCAGCCAAAACCATGGCAGGAAATCTTCTCTTGCCTTCGAAGAGGGATGTAGTCTCAGCTGCAGCACCCGGTACATGCATAGCTGCGGATACTACTTCATCTTCTTCGCCTTCTCTGATGTAGTTGCCTACAAGAAGCTCAGAGAGTTCCTCGAGTGAGAACTGCGCAACAAATTCACCGACACCGGCATTGCGTCCGATGACCGAACCTAAAGTAAGGACCTCGTCTCTTCTCTGGTTCATAAAAGTCTCACTGACGCCTCTGTATCTGACGATGCTTCTTCTGACTCTGGACAGATCAAGCGTAAGCCTTCTGTAGCTCTGTGCAAGTTGTGCTTCATCTACTGCCTGATGAGCCTGCTTGCCTGTTCCGGGATTTGTCAGATCTTCGAAAAGATATCTTGCATCATCTTCGAGGAGTCTTGTGAATTTATCCTTCACAACAGTCTCGGGTACTGTTAATACTGCTTCGATCTTGGTCTCCCTGGAGCTGGTACCGACTCTTATCAGATAGTCGCCCTCAGGTATAACAGTAGCCGGGATCTCGTCATCGTAGCAACGGAAATTCTCGATCGGGAAAGTGACCGTTACGACCTGGCTCTCGCCCGGTCTGATAAGGCCGCTCTTAGCGTATCCTGCAAGCTCCTGATAAGGTCTGTCGATCCTGCCCTCAGGAGCAGAGAAATAAACCTGGATAACCTGCTTGCCCGAAAACTCAAAACCTGTATTTGTTACGAGGACAGTAACCTTGATCTCTGCACCCTGCTGGGTTACATCGATGGTCTCGCAGTTAAAAGTCGTATAGGATCTGCCGTATCCGAAAGGATACAAAGGCTGGATTCCGAACGAATCAAAATATCTGTAACCGACGTAGATCCCTTCCTTGTAGAACTTGTCATCGGTGTTGCCGTTCAGGCTTGAGAACTCTGTTGCAAACGGATAATCCTCATAAGACTTAGCCCATGTATCAACGAGCTTACCGGAAGGATTGGTCTTGCCTGTGATGGCATCTGCAACGATGTTGCCGGTAAAGTTTCCTACCTGACCTACAAGAAGGATAGCGCTTACGCCAGCACGGTGCTTAAGCCTTGACATATCAATAACCGCGCCTACGTTAAGCAGGACGATCACCTTGTCATAATGATGGATAACAAAATCGAGCAACGAATCCTCTTCATCTGTCAGATAGTAATCACCCTTTGCAGGAGTTCTGTCTCTGCCTTCGGAAGAATCTCTCGAGATGACGAAGATGGCTGTATCGGTATCTGCCTCAGCTACATCCTCTTCAGTGATCTCAGGCAAAGCCGGAGCTTCAAATGCCATCTCGAAGAAAATATTGATCGGAGCGGTATTGCGCTCTTTGGCAAGCCTGTCTACCTCAGCAAGGTAGTCTGAAAGCTTGGGATAGTAGATCTCATCGTATCTGTCAAGCCACCCTTTTGAAGAAACATCGAAGCCTGCTTCTTCGAGACCGTCACAGATATTAACATTGGTCCTGGTATTAACATCTCCTGAACCGTCGCCGCCTTTGACCGTATGTCTGGCGCCGTTGCCGTAGAGAGCAACCTTGCCCGGATTTGTTATAGGAAGTGCACCGTCATTCTCGAGAAGCACAAGACACTCTCCCGCAAGTTCCTTGACGGTATTCATGTGTCTGATCTCCATGTTGGTCATCTCATCGGTGGTCTTAGCGATAAAATCCATAAAGCGCTCCTTCCGCCATCAAGCAGACATAATACTGCTCATGAATCCAGATAAATTCCAGCTTATTATATATTAAAAACCCGCGAGCGCAAAATTACATTCGTGTGATAAATCCTGATAAATGACAATGTATCCGGGCAAAATCAGCACCACCCGTCAAACGGGTGGTTTGCTCTGAGGCTATAAGCCTCTGTTACCGGCCAGCGCCTCAAGGCGCTGGCTTTCACATACGTTCAAGCCTTATTGCCTTTGACCCGTAGCAGCCCATAAATGGGCTTTC
>JAFRST010000004.1 GCA_017427465.1 Clostridiales bacterium
GAAGGATCTCGGTATGATGGCTATGAGCTACGGCTACGTTTACGTTGCTCAGGTTGCTATGGGATCTGACAAGAACCAGCTCATCAAGGCATTCACAGAAGCAGAAGCTTACCAGGGACCTTCCCTCGTTATCTGCTATGCACCTTGTATCAACCACGGTATCAAGGGTGGTCTCAAGGTAGCTCAGCAGAGAGAAAAGGCAGCTGTTGAGTGCGGTTACTGGCACCTCTTCAGATTCAACCCTGCTCTCGCAGCAGACGGCAAGAATCCTTTCTCTCTCGATTCCAAGGAGCCTACAGCTGACTTCTTCGAATTCCTCAAGGCAGAAGTACGTTACAACTCTCTGTACAAGAAGTATGATGCAGACGTTGTTGACGGTCTCTTCCAGAGATGCTATCAGGATTCCAGAGATCGTTATGCTTCTTATGTTAAGAAGGCAAACGAAGCTTAATCGTTAACCAGTTAACAGATTAATTCAGAGGCTGTCTCAGAAATGAGACAGCCTCTTTTCTATTTTGTCCTAATATAAGGCAACTATTCCCCAAGCTTTACCCAATAGGTCGTGTAATCCATGCTATAATTAGCAAAGCAAATTAAGGAAGTGAACAAGGCTTACAGTATGAAAAGCGATAAAGGCAACGACGATTATTCCAGACTGCTCATTAATGACAGCCTTTTGCCCGATATATTCCTCGTAAGATATGCCCAGGAGCTGAGCAGAAATGCTTTGCTCGTATATCTCTGGATCAACATGACGGGAAATAAGAACAGCTTTGACGGCAATACTGTTAAGCAGTTCAAGATAATTCCCGACGAAGAGACAGATAAGACTTTAGCTGAGCTCATGGCTTCCGGCCTCATCAACCGTAAGGATAAGACTTACTTTTTCGATGACATCAAGGCGCGCGAAGTGGAAGAATACGTCCAGGCACAGAAGGCCAGAGGAGTAGATCCCGATTCTGTCTTAAGCAGTGATGAGAAGGAGAGGACGACTCTTGCCGAGTCCATCTCCAAGACTTTCTATCAGGGCGAGCTGCCTTATATCTTCTACAGACTTATCGATAAGTGCCTTTACGAGTATAAGTTTGACGGCATCGTCTGCTACAAGCTTTTCGAAGAGGGATATGACCAGTCCATTCACAGATCGAATATCCAGATGGAGAACCGTGCCCGTGAATGGTACGAGAAGGGTTATACGGATATCAAGAGCCTTGAGAAGCATCTTGAGGTCAGCGCGAGATATAAGAAGCTCGTTAAGCTTACCGGCAGCCTTATGCGCAAGAGATTAAACGGTCTTGATCTTGACCGCGTAAAGAGTTGGGCAGAAGATCTTGATGCCACGGAAGAGCTTGTAACTCTGGCATTTAAGGAGAATGAATTCAGAAGCAACCTGACTCTTAAGAATGTCGGTGATACGCTTACAAAATGGCACGACCAGGGTGTTAAGACGGCGGAAGACGCCGCCAGGTTCTGTGAAGAAGAGCATAAAGAGAATAAGCGCAAAGCCACCAGAAGGAAGGCCAACGCCGGTTCTTCATGGCGCACCGGCGAAGAGGCAGGAATCGGCAGCAAGCCGGAAGAGCCAGGGAACAAAAAGGTCTCTGAGGATGTTTCCTCCGGGGATGACAATGATATCCCTGATGATATCCTCAACATGTTTGGTGATGATTGATTATGAAGACTATTAAAGAGCTTATAAGAGAAGGACTTACTGAAGTTGCTGCCACCAGAGATATCAACAGGCAGGAATCCATTAAGCGTGTCTATAAGGCATGTCCTGATCTTAAGGATATTGACGATCAGATATTGGAAGTCCGCAACAGCAGGTTTATTGCCGTTATCGACAATGATGAGAGACTGATCAAGCGTTTCGATGTAGCTGAAGAAGAGCTTATTGCAAAGCGCGATAAGATCATCGCAAGGAATAACATCGACCCTGACTTTGATCAGGAGAAGAGCATCTGTGATAAATGCGGTGATACAGGTTTTACAAAAGGTTCCGACGGTACGGTCAAGGTCTGTTCCTGCAGGAAGAGAGAGCTTGAGATGTGCTATGAGCAGAGCGGTATGGCTGATTACTCCTCTTATAAGATGAAGAATTACAGAGATGATTATCTCGGCAATGCTGCTTCCCGTAAAAAGATCAAGAATGAGCTTTTGAAGGTCATGCTGGGGTTAGACAGCGGCGAAGGCAAGTCTCCTTTATGCGTATATTCCGCACCGCCCCAGACTGGCAAGACTTTCCTTGCGGTCGGTGTCTGCAAGACCGCTATAAATCTTGGCAAGAGCGCTTTTTATGCCAAGTGTGAAGATCTTGCGACAATTGGGACCGATACATTAGATGACCTTAAGCATATAGATTTCCTGGTTATTGATGATTTTGCCGATGCGGTAACAATGTATAACAATGTGGGATCGATACTTAATTCCATACTTGAGACGAGAGCGGCAGCAGGCCTTTCTACGGTCCTGGTCACACCGTTCCCTAAGAGCGAGCTTGTTAACAAGTGCGACATGAGGATCAGCGGCAAGCTCCAGTCAGCCAAGCTGATCTCTTCGGAAGGAAGGTAATCAGCTTTCTATGAATGTTCGCTGCGGTGTCGACATCGTAGATGTCTCAAGATTCGTAAAGATAATAGAAGACGGTAATACGCCTTTTATCAATAAGTGTTTCACCGAAGGTGAGACCGGTTATTGCAATGCGTCCAAGGATCTTAATAAGAAGGCAGAGCGTTTTGCCGCCAGGTTCGCGGCCAAAGAAGCCGTCGGCAAAGCCCTTGGCTCAGGCCTCATGAACGAAGGCGTCGGGATGCGAGACATAGAAGTTATCAAGGATGAGAACGGCACCCCCGGGATAAAGCTTTCAGGCGGCGCACTTTCACATGCGGAAGCTATCGGGATGAGTTCTGTATCAATAAGCCTGTCACATGACGGCGGAATGGCTATAGCTTATTGCGTGATGCTGTCGGAGAAGTAAGATGAAAAGACAGGATAAGCAGGAAAAAAGTTCTATCTTTAAGGGCGCCGGCCGCAAGAAAAAGCAGGTTATCGGCGAAGAAGTCGCACCTAAGGATATAAGGCACGTCGAACATCCCATAAAGCTCCCGTTCCTTGCGGATATGGATGAAGGCAAAGAGCAGTACGGCGCAGCTGAAGATATGCAGGACAAGTGGGGGCTTTCCGAGAAGCAGGCGACATTAAATGTTGTCCGCAAGAGAAGGATCATAAGCCTTGCCATTGCGTTTGCAGCGTTTATCCTCCTCTTAGTCGGTGTTTTCTATATTCTTCCGAGAGTATTGCCGGGTCTTTTCAAAGGATCCAACATCGAACTCTTCATTGAGCCTGTCATTAACCTCGAATATGATGATCCTTCGTACAGAGTTGTAATAGACAGCACGGTCTCACTGATGTCCGAGCCGGAGCCGGCTTCGACCAGGATCGCGGAAGTCCTTTACAATGAAGCCGTTATTTATTTAGATGACAGCACGAACGGCTACTGCAAGATAAGGACATTAGACGGACTCGAAGGATTTGTCACGGCATCGAGCCTTATCAGCGACATGGAGTCTGTAGAGCCCGACGTTCACCAGTTTAAACTTATCGTTTCAGATCCTTCCAAGAACATAATGACGCACGCCAGTAACGGTACGCTTATTAAGAAAGTAATGATGAACACCGTTCTCTATGGTGATATCAAGAGAGAGGGCGTTTACCAGGTAACGCTTCCGGGCGGTACTACAGGGTGGATAGGATCTTCAGGCGTAATCGAGCTGTCGCCCAGAGCTGAGACGGAAGAAGTCTCCAGCCGATATTTCGTGAGCTCGGTACTTACTTTTGTTAATGCCAAGTATATCCAGAACGGCATGTCCGTAGACGGCGCATCGGTTAACGGCGCGGTCTATGTCTGTGCCGAGATCAACGGAATATCTATTCCGAGGACAATGGAAGGACAGGCTCAGGCCGGAACTGAGATAATCCCGGAGCCTGACGCCGTTACGGGACAGATCATGATCGACCAGATCCAGCCCGGCGACATATTATTCCTGTCCAGTCCCAACAAGGCTCCGGGAGATACTGAGATATACGAGATGGCTGTCTGTACGGACTATGGAACGCTGTTTATGCTGTCGCCTGCGAGGACCACGGTAAGACTCCGCAACTTCCAATCAGGCGATGATATTTGTGAACGAATCATAACTATCAGAAGATTATTTAGCAGCAAGGTAATGTAGGCGCAAAAACTTGTTGCAACATCAAAACGGTTGTGGTATTATTCATAGGCATTTGAATTCTAACAGGAGGTGTTTGCATGGCTAAGTGTGAAGTTTGCCAGAAAGATATGTTCTTCGGCAGAAAGATTAGAATCACGCGTTCGCAGATTTCGCGCCGCGCGCTTACTAAGCAGCAAGCTAACGTACACAGAGTTAAGGTTGTTGTTGACGGCACCCCCAAGACGATGAACGTTTGCACACGTTGCCTTCGTTCCGGCAAGGTAGAAAGAGCGTAAGTTCTTTAGCTGTTGATTAGCGATTCAAGAGGTTGTCTCATATGAGGCGACCTCTTTTTTGTTGGTGTTATAATATGTCTGTCCGGATAAGCTCCGGATCTGTGTTAAGGTATTTGCCCGGTAAGCATATGGGGGGATTGCTTATGGTAAGAGGGAACGGTGCTCTGCAAGAAGGGCGTCATTTTAGTAAACTCAGCCTTACAGGTTTTATTCTTTCGTTTTTGTCTCTGATCTGTTTTGTCTGGCTGCTGATAGCTTCAGACCGGTTCAGGAACAACAATGTGGCGGTAGTAATCGGGACTGCAGCGGTTGGCGTATCTTTGACCCTGTCGCTGATCTTTTCTGTTGCAGGCTTTATCTCCGCAAGGAAAAGCAAGAGTAAAGGCGGTCCGTTCGGACTTACCGGCGTGATCATGTCTTCGATCATGGCAGTAGTTCTCGTGATTTTATTGCTGACAAGATCAATGCTTTCCGGAATAATGGCCGCTTGGACATCTCCCGGCAAGGATGTGCCTTTGGATACTGACTCAGCCGTAATCGATGGAGTTCCCAAGATCTTCGGAGAAGCGATCTTTCTGCCTTGTACGGTAGCAGAACTGAAGCAAAAGGGTTTTGATACTGATTATGAATTGCTTTCGCAAACGCTTCACATGTGGCCTAAAGACGACAGGGAATCCTACTTTAACGGTCCCTATTTTGACTGTTATCTGGAATACGGTTCTTATGACTACAAAAACAATAAAGCGTCCGATGATTCAGTAGTGGTTGCTATTACATTCCAGGAATATAACCAGGTGGATCTTGATTTCCATAATATATCGTTCGATACGACAGACGGGGATATCTGGGATATGTTCGGCACTCCGGCATATCAGGAGGATGACTTGATGAACGGGCATGCTGCATATTTTTTGGGCGATCACGGTTTAGTGTACAAGTTTAGTTACAGCTTTTCGAATCAAAGGCCTGAAAGTGATCAAAACCGGGGGATTTGGGAGATCACGATAGCGGCCAAAGAAATGTATGAAATATAACGTCATAAATTGATGACGGTATTTCTGCGGAAATAAAAAAAGTGCCTCAAAAAGATAACTTCTTGAGGCACTATATTTTTGAATCAATGATCTTGCGCGGTTACTTCTTAACTTCGATAACGGACTTGCCGCCCATGTAAGGCCTCAATGCCTCGGGGATCCTGATGGAGCCGTCTTCATTGAGGTTGTTCTCTAAGAAGGCGATGAGCATTCTCGGAGGTGCAACGCATGTGTTGTTAAGTGTATGAGCGAGGTATGTTCCTTCGGAGCCTCTGATCCTGATCTTAAGGCGTCTTGCCTGAGCGTCGCCCAGGTTAGAGCAGGAACCGACTTCGAAATACTTCTTCTGTCTGGGAGACCATGCCTCAACGTCGCAGGACTTGACCTTGAGGTCAGCTAAGTCGCCGGAGCAGCACTCGAGCGTTCTTACCGGGATATCGAGTGAACGGAAGTAATCAACTGTGTTCTGCCAGAGCTTGTTGTACCAAGTCATGGAATCTTCAGGCTTGCAGACAACGATCATCTCCTGCTTCTCGAACTGGTGGATCCTGTAGACGCCTCTTTCCTCGATGCCGTGAGCACCGACTTCCTTACGGAAGCAGGGGGAGTAAGAGGTGAGTGTCTGGGGGAGCTGGTCCTCGTCTGTGATCGTATCGATGAACTTACCGATCATGGAGTGCTCGGATGTGCCGATGAGGTAGAGGTCCTCGCCCTCGATCTTATACATCATGTTCTCCATCTCGGCAAAGCTCATAACGCCCGTAACTACGGAAGATCTGATCATGTAAGGAGGGATGTAATATGTGAAGCCTCTGTCGATCATGAAGTCGCGTGCGTAAGAAAGGCAAGCGGAGTGAAGTCTTGCAATATCGCCCTTGAGGTAATAGAAACCGTTGCCGGATGTCTCTCTTGCCTGGTCGAGCTCGATGCCGTCAAGCTTTTCCATGATGTCTACGTGATAAGGAACCTCGAAGTCGGGAACGAAGGGCTCGCCGAACTTCTCGATCTCTACATTCTCGGAATCATCCTTGCCGATCGGAACGGAAGGATCGATGATGTTAGGGATAACGAGCATGATCTTTCTGATCTCTTCTTCAAGCTGAGTCTCCTTCTGGGAAAGTGCTTCAAGCTCGTCAGCCATGTCTGTGACCTGCTTCTTAACTACTTCAGCCTCGTCCTTCTTGCCCTGAGCCATGAGGGCGCCGATCTGCTTGCTGACCTTGTTGCGGTTAGCTCTTAAAGTTTCTGCGCGTGTCTTGCTTTCGCGGAATTCCTTATCGAGTTCGATTACCTGGTCAACCAGGGGAAGCTTTTCGTCCTGAAACTTGTTCTTGATGTTCTGCTTTACGATGTCAGGATTGGTACGTAAAAATTTGATATCAAGCATTGTGTCACCTCATATATATTTATATCTTGAAAATAATTACCTAATTGTATGCTTAGAAGCCTCAGGTTTCAATCTGTCTCTACAGACATATCTCCGTCATATGTGCCTGAAGGGTATTTGCATGAAGGATCCCATAAGATAAACTCGTCGATTCCAAGGTCTTTGATGGCTTTTATCTGTGAATTGATCTCATAGTAACCGTATTCGATGTAATTGCCTTTGCCGATATAAGAAGCCGTAAATGCCTGCAGATAAGGCCTTACATAAGTAAATCCTTCCTGTTTATATATCGACTGGCATTCGTGAAGAACGCTGTAGACCATAAGGTAGGGCTCTTTGTCAGGATACTTGAAGGTGTGGCCAGCGAGCATCGTGCCCAGAGCGTAGTGGGAAGGGTAGACCATCGGACAGCATGAGTCTATGCCGGTCATTCCGAGTGTCTCAAAATCCTGGCCGATAATCGCAGCGTCGCCCGGCGATGTTAACACGATACCGAAAATATCCGCCGATACAGGAACGCCGTACGTATCCTGGATCCTGATCCTCGCTTCCTGAAGGAATCTGTTGACCGCTTCAGCCTTGGAAGGATACTGGTTCTCTTCTCCATAGTAAGGCTTGACCTTATTCTGGGTAGCGCCGGCAGGGAATCTTACATAGTCGAACTGTATCTCGTCAACGCCGTAACCTACGGCTTCGATACCGATCTCGATGAGATAATCCCAGTTCTCGACACAATAAGGGCTTAAGAAGGGGTTATTACCTTCGTTGCTGAACTTAACGACATTGTTATTCGCGTCGCGGATAGCTCTCTCGGGGAAGTGCTTAGCGGCTACGCGGTCATTGAAAGATACGATCCTGCCGATGACCCTGATGCCGTTCTCGTGGCACTTGTTTACCACGGCCTGAAGATCGTATGCGTCCCAGACGTAGCCTATCTCTTTTGCCGTAGGGACCTGTGACATGTAGGGAAGACCGTACTCGTTTTTAAGGTCGATTACTATAGCATTGAGTTCGCTGTTGTTGCAGAGTTCAATTGCTTTATCAAGAGCGGAACCTGATCCGATATAGAGAGCCTTAACTTCAACGTGTTCAGGGACAATGACCTGATCTTCAGGGAGCTCTGGAAGAGGACGCCAATAGTTGTCAGCCAGCTCTGATGATGCCAAAAGCTCGGTGTGGTAGACGACCGGCTCTGTGGTGGTAAATTCCGAATAGGAAGCAGAAGCCAGGATAGGGACATTCGCAGGCGCCTCCGGCTTCTTCATGTATTTGATCAGCTTTGTGATACCCAGGGTGACCAGTACTACGGCAAGTATCGCCGATACCGACAGCATAACTGTCAGTATTCTTTTGAGTCCTGCCACATCAAGACTGTCGCTGCCTGAAGTACTATTTTCATTATTATTAAGCATAGGACAATTATACAGACCTTGTCATAAAAGGACAAATTATGCGCAAAAACGATCCATGTTGCCTGAAAACATAGCGGCCGAGAGCCCTTGTACGGCGAGCATTTGGCGGCGTTCTATGGTAAAATACTGTTATAAAAATTTGACTTTTACAAAAGCAGGTTTGATATGATCGTTCGTAATTGTTCAGGTGGAATCGTTTTTACGGGAGACAAGGTCCTTCTTGTCTGTAACGATAAGCAGGAATGGGGTTTCCCCAAGGGAGCTGTTAAGGCTAACAGCGAACTCTCCCTGTCTGATTTTGCCAAGGAGAGGATCAAGGCTGAGTGCGAAGTCGATGCCAGGGTCATAGCTCCATGTGGCAAGACCAATTATGAATTCTATTCGATCTCAAGAAGAAAGCCCGTACACAATAATATCTCCTGGTTTGTGATGGAAGCTGCCGGTGACACCTGCAAGGCTGTTCCTGAGACGGGTACGATCGACTGCAGATTTGAAGAGATCACAAAAGCCCTCGATGACATCACCTACAGTCAGGATAAGTCCCTTCTTATGATGGCTTATCAGAAGTACAGGGAGAGCATCAAGGATTGAGCTTAAACATCACATTAAGTAAGACCGGTGATTCCAAGATCGAAGTTAAGAAGTCGGTCTTTATCGGCAAGAGTTTCCATATCACTTCTCCTGAAGACGCAGCACAGTACCTTGCCGCAGAGCGCAAGAAGTATCCTGATGCCAGGCATCTTTGTTATGCATGGGTCATAGGAGGGGAGAATGCCAGACAGAAGACCAGTGACGACGGTGAGCCCCAGGGAACAGCAGGACAACCTTTGTTGGAGCTCATCACTTCTAACGGGTTTACCGATACGCTTGTATGCGTTACGAGATATTTCGGAGGCACGCTCCTCGGGACAGGCAGATTAAGACGCGCTTATTCTGACAGCGGCAGACAGGCTTTGATCAGCGGAGAGCCCGTGACCCTGATACCCGCGTTAAGATGGCATGAGAGCTGTTCATATCCTTTTTTCGAGACATTATCACGAAAAGCATCAGCTTCCGGCTGGACAATTGAGAATGTCGAATACGGACAGGACGTTACTTGCGATATCAAGATCCCTGAAGACAGTAATAGAGCGTTTATAAGGTTCTGTTTAGATGCTTCAGGCGGAGCCATAGTACCCGGAGAGCCTGAGAAGATCCTTATGAAGGGTGAGAAAATTTCTATTTCCTGACTTGTGTTTTGACAAGAAATTGCCCAAAATAAGTGAAGCGCTCAGAATAAAATAAAAATCGAGCGCGATATAAGGGGATAGGTTCATGGAGAACAAGAATAACGAGCAGCTTATGAATCAGACGGCAAAAAAGCCCGTGAGATCAGACAAGGAGAAAAGCCTCCGTTTTATAATCATCGCATTATCTCTGATCCTCCTTGCATGCGCCATATTCTCAGGCTTTCAGTCGTTTTATATCTTCAGGCTCAATAACGGACAGGAAGGCATTTTCTCTTACACTGAGACACAGAAGAAGACTGATTCCGATCCTACCAGCGCCATTGAATCCCTGATCGATTCCGATAATCCGGCGACAGACGAGTTGCCGGAGCCCTGGTTTGCTTTAGAGGACGCCGCTTCGGTAACAGATCCCAATAAGACAAAGATGTCTGTGGTAGATATCGTTAAGGAAGTAAGTCCCGCAACAGTTCCGATCAGCGTTATAAGCGTTGATGATGAAAAGGAGACTAAGATCGGATCAGGAACAGGCTTCATCATAACAAGTGACGGATATATCGTTACTAACCAGCATGTCGTTGAACTGGCAGATAAGGCTGTAAGCACTTACTATGTTGTCGTTGTGCTTCCGGGCAATGATGAATTTGTAAGGGCTGAGATCGTAGGCGCGGATGAGCAGACGGACATCGCTGTTCTCAAAGTAGATACTGACAAGGAACTTCCTTATGTTACGCTCGGTGATTCCGATACTCTCCAGTCAGGCGAGCTCGCCGTAACGATCGGCAATTCCATGGGCAACTTTGATGACTCAGTAACGGTAGGCGTTATCTCCGCTCCTAAGAGACAGATCACAAGGAACGGTTACCTTGTTGATGTCATCCAGACTGATGCCGCGATCAATCCCGGTAACAGCGGCGGACCTCTCATCAATTCATTCGCCGAAGTCGTAGGTATCACGAATGCAAAGATCGTGAACTCCACGACGGAGAACCTGAGTTTTGCGATCCCGGTCAACTCGGTAAAGTCTATAATCGAGAGCCTTATCAATTACGGCAAGGTCATCAACAGACCTTATCTCGGTATAACGGTAAAATATGTTGCCGATGAGTCTTATTACGGTGCGCGAGGCGGTGTTTACATCGCTGAGATCGTTGAGAACGGTCCTGCTGACAAGGCCGGCATCGAGGTCGGCGACAGGATCATTTCAATGGACGGTGTTGAAATAGTAGAGACCGGTGATATTATTAAGGTGCGCGATGCGCATGAAGTGGGTGACGCGATCGATGTGGTAGTCGAGCGTGACGGCAGACAGATAACCCTGACACTCGTGATAGGCGACAGCGCAGACTTCTAATTACAAATAATCAAAAAGGATGATATTTATATGAGCGGAAACAGCACAAAGAGAACAGGAACCAAGCTTCTTGCATGGATATTGATAGGAGCTATGATCCTTACGTTTGTTTTCGCGATAATAATGGTAATTATCTCGCAGAATCAGTATGCAAGCCTTTTTGGCGGCTGATCTTCTTACGGGACGTCCTTGATCTGAGCTAATCCGTCGTTATTAAAACTCCAGGTGTATTCAGAAGCTTTGCTTGTGATGAAGTTCTGATAGTTGTTCATACGAAGGAAGCTGTTGACCCTGTCATACCATTCGGGATTAGGTGACTCCGCGATAAAGTAGATGACATAGAAGGTGCCCTCCTGCTCGATGATTGTTTTATCTCCGAGCGTTCTCTCGGGTGCGAATATCCAGTCAGCAAGAATATCGGAATACTTAGCCTTATAGATCTGGCTGTCGTGGATGACAGAGAGCTGGCCTGCGAGGATGTAGTCGTTATAAAGGTTCTCAACTTCGTTGCAGTTGTCTGCGTCATTGATGTAATCGTAGATCTCCTGAGCCAGTGCCTGTGTTCCGGCCAGGTCAGGGAGCATCTCTTCCGTGTACTGGGTGTTGACTGTTACGATGTAGCAGTTGCGGAGCTGCTCGGACATTCTGACTCTTGATACGAATACCAGGATCATAGGGAAGCCGTCTTCATCAGGGATGATGGTGGCATCACCGTCAACTCTCGATTCATCGAAAAGCCATGTCCTGAAGTCAGGATGTGAGATATCTTCGAAACGGCAGTTAGGGATAAGTCTTGAGTCAGGTTCATTCAAAGTATTGGCAGCGACGCCCGTGAAATACTTTGCTGCACAGCTCTCAAACTTCGAAGGATCGTGATCCATGGCATCGATGATCTCCTGTGCGTGGATCATTGCGGTATCGATAAATGCCTGGTCTCTCTGTTCATAAGTGAGTCTGAGAAGCTTATAGCTTACGAGATCGTAGATGTTTCTGGACTGTGTGTATGCGCTCTCTGCCTGATCGTCGGAAGCTGAGAGCTGGAGAAGCTTTTCTCCCTCTGCGTAATCTTCAGTGAAGTACTTGCGGGCGAGAGTGTTAATAATGATCTGCTCGTCTACCTGGCTTCCGAAAACACCCTTGATATATGTGTCGAGCGGAACTCCCAGTTCATCAGCCTTGCCCTTGAGCCAGTTGATGTAAGCATTGGCGCGGTCATAGTGAGCCTTCTCGATATCATAGCCCTGAGCCTTAGCGTCATCGTACAAGATCTCCATCTTCTGAAGGTCCTGAGCCGTAACATATCTGAAGTAGTCTCTGTATGTTGCAAAGCTGTCATCGTCAAGATAAGGGGAAGAGAGCATCTGCTCAGTGTCGGCAGCGAAAAGATCCACGCCTTCGCTCAAAAGCTCATAGTGGTACATGAAGCTGAACTCGCCGCTGGAGATATCTCTGCCGTTGATGGTGAGAGGGCTTATAAAAGACTCGTCCATGCCTGTGTCTAGGGCGAATGACAATGCAGCGATAATGAGCACCAGGATAACGCCGAATACTACAAAGAAGATGCCGGCATTGCGCTTGCGCTTGCCTTTATCCATCGCTTCTTCGTTCTTGTCGAGATTGATCTCGGTAGGAATGTCTCTTGTAACAGCGGCCGGTTCTTCTGCCTTGGAGCCCTTTTTCTCGGGCAGGGAGGGAAGATCAGGTGCTTTTACGGCATCACTGCTCTTACCTGTGAGAAGTTCGGGATCTATCTCGGCTAAGTCGTTCAGCGTAACGCCCTTTTGCTTTTCGGCAACGGGAGTCTCCATAAAATCATTAGTTGGCGTGCCTTCGGAAGACTCCAAGACCTCATTATTCAAAATTTGTCCGTTTACCTCAGGTACGCGGGCCGGATTATTATCGTTACTCTTTTTGTTTTTACCCTTCATTAAGTCAAACCCCACATTTTAGATATATATATAGGTATAGGTTAAGGACACTTTACCATAAAAGAAGAACTAACATGGTTAAAGTATGCTATTATTAACACGTTTGTAATCTAATAAAAATTTTAGAGGTTATATGCGGGTAAAAGATAGACCGATACTGAAAGAAAAAAGTGGCACTTTGGTGGAATGCTGGCCGCAGTTTCTTTTGGCTTTTTTGTTTCCGACACTTACAGTTCTGGCAGCTTTTGCGGTAACAGGTTGTTATCCTTTTGGCGACCGTACCATCCTTACAGTTGACCTCTATCACCAGTACTGCCCTTTCCTTGTAGCGTTCAGGGACAAGGTCTTATCTGGCGGTTCCTTGTTCTACAGCTGGAATGACGGCTTGGGACAGGAATATTACGCAGCTTATGCGAATTACGCATCAAGCCCTCTTAATATTTTCGCGCTGCTCTTCGATGCGAAGACCATGCCTGTGTTCATAGGACTCGTAACGTGTCTGCGCGCGGGACTTTCCTCATTGTTCATGATGCTCTTCTTATCTGCCAACGATAACAAGAGGATCGACAACATTACTGTTATATTCAGCTCTTCATACGCGCTCTGCGGCTGGTTCATCTCGTTCTTCTGGAACATCATGTGGTGCGACGCGGTCGTATTGCTGCCATTGATATTGCTCGGCTTAAGAAGACTCCTGCTCGAGAGGAAATGCGGAATTTATGCGGTAACTCTCGCGGTCGCTCTTATCAGCAACTACTATGCGGGATATTTCCTCTGCCTGTTCCTTGTGATCTTTGCGCCCTGCTATTACATCTGCATCTTCTCGCGCGAAAAGAAGAAGGGCGATCCTTCAAGGCTCTGCTTCAAGACCTTTATAGGCGCGGCATCCAGGTTTGCTTTATCGAGCATTCTTGCAGCCGGAGCATCTGCTGTACTGACGCTCCCTACATATCTTATCCTTCAGAACTGCTCTGCTACGGGCGATGCTCTGAAGATGGACTATAACCTTCAGAATAAGCTCTTTGATTTTATAGGCAGATTCATGGTAATGGCCAATCCGAACATCAGGGACGGTATGGCTAACGTCTACAGCGGCATAGTAATCATTCTGCTTTTGCCTTTGTTCTTCCTGCTCCCTTCTAAAACAGGCATCAAGCTTAAGCACAAGATCGTATTTGCGATCATGCTCGGCATCATGTATCTGAGCTTTTCGAACCGTACGCTCAACTTCATCTGGCACGGCTTCCATTTCCCGAACCAGATACCTTACAGAGAATCCTTCATAATGAGCTTCCTCCTGGTATTCATCGGGTTCCTTACGATCAGACGCATCAGGGCTTTAGGTGCTAAATATGTTACCGGCGCCGTCTTAAGTTCTGCTGTTTTCCTTATCTTCTATGAAAAGTTCGGATCAGGTAACGAGAGCTATATCCAGATCGGAGCATCACTTCTTTTCCTGATCATCCAGGGCGCTGCGCTTCACACCGTAAGCAATACAAAGGCAAAGAAGAGCGAGTTCTTCTGCGAGACTCTTCTTACTGTCACGATGATGATCGAGATGTTCGCGGCTTCCCTTACAACGATCGGCCTTGTTGCCGCACACGAAGGTTTTACGAGCTACGCTCCTTACGGAAGAAACCATGAGGAAGTATCAAACTATGCAGCAGAGGTTGAGGGATCCGAAGGTCATATGAACTTTGAGCGTTCCGAGCTTTTCCCCAACAATGTCTGCGACCTGCAATCGCTTTATAACGTTAAGGGATTGTCGATATTCTCATCAACGGCAAGAGAGAGTTTTGTTAAGTACATGAGAAACTACGGTTTCCACAACAACGGCATCAACGGTCTGCGCAACGCCGGACTTACTCGTGTAACCGCGACGGTCCTTAATGTAAGAAATCTCATTGAGACCGATAAGACCAAGTCTGTTCCTACGCTGTTCGAGCAGGAATACAATAACGGTAATGTCACCTCTTGGGGCAACCCTGATGCTTTCAGCGTCGGATTCATGACCGATACTGCCGTAATCGATTATGCGCCTGATTACGACAACAACCTTGATGTTTTCGATAAGACCAACCAGTGGATAATCAGCATGGGCGGAAAATCGGTTTATAAGCCCGTGATCCTCAATGCCGGATTCTCAACAGGAATCTCTACGCAGGACACAATGGGTCACGTCCTCGTATATACTGACCAGTACAGCAATACCAAGGGCTATGAGATCAACCTGACGGTCAATAACGCAGACATCGGTTCTGACATATATATTTACGCGAATGCAAAGAAGGGCGGAACCGTCACTATCGTCCATGGCGAGGATAAGAGATCTTTTGAGATCAGAAGTTACCAGATCATCTGTGTCGGCGTCTATGACGGCACACCTTACGATGTCACGATCAAGTATCAGGATGCGCCCGGCACATCCGTATTCGTATACGGATACCAGCTCGACCAGGCAGGCTATCAGAACATGCTCGACGTATTGGGTGACGAGCAGCTCGAAGTAACATCTTATACAGATACATCTCTTTCAGGACACATTGATGCAAAGGAAGACGGACTGCTGTTCCTCTCCATTCCTTACGCTGAAGGCTGGGTCGCCGAGGTGGACGGCAAGGAAGCCGAGATCACACCGATCCAGGATGCTCTTATGGGCATTAAGCTCGAAAAGGGCAGCCATGACATCAATCTGAAGTACGCTCCGAAAGCAGTTAAGGAAGGTGCGCTTATAAGTGTCGTATCGATCTTCCTGATCGTGCTTGTAGCGTTTGTTCCTGCACTCGTCAGAAAGCTTAAGAAGAATAAGAATGCTTCTGTTGCAGTCTCAGGGGCCGCTCCTGCTGAAGGCGGCAATGCTCCGGAAGTCTCTGTCGAAGAGGTCCCTGTAGCAGCCATCCTTCCTGAAGACACGGCAGAACCGAAGGCTGAAGATATTCCCGCAGAAGCAGGCGGACCTTATGAAGAGCCTGTTTCGGAAGCGGACGGTAAGCCTGTTACCGGAGAAGAGAAGGGCGACCCGGAGACCGAAGATGATCAGGGCTAAAGGGAATCTTCGCACCGCCCTTGGTGTGGTGTTCTGTTTCTTCGCGGCAGTATTATTGGCTGCGGCAGCATACAATCTGGGAATTGTTACCGAGCCCGGCAAGATCCTTCCTGCCGAGATCACCATGCGTTCAGGCGAGACGAATAAGAATATCCTGAGAGGTATCGATCTCGCACTGGATGACATCAGCCTTATCAGATCAGGTGAATCCTCTGATCTTTGGCGTCTTTTGACATTCGTTCATGCTGATCTGTTCTTTTATCTGGCATTGATCGTTCCCGAGGCAGCCGCCAAGACAATACTTCTCATCGGATACTATTTAAGATTCGGCCTTTGCTGCAGTGCCATGTATTACTTTATGTCACAGCATATAAAGCTCTCAAGGCTTCCCTCGGCAATGCTTGCCGCCATGTATGCATTCTCATCGCAGATCATCTTCACGGCACAGTTTGCTTCCGTCATGAACATGGCGGTAATGTTCCCGGTGCTCTTATCTGCTTTTGATTCTTATCTTCAGAAGAGGACCTGGAAATCATATACGGTAGTTTGTGTCTGCGCGTTCGGTCTTGCATTTACCGGCGGGTTCGCCATAATCGCCGGGCTGCCGGCGATGGCGCTTATCGGTCTTGTAATGTGCATTGGTCTTTATTCAAGATCGGGAAAGGCGGTATCGTCCTGGTTTAAGCTTGTTTCAGGATTATCTGTAGGACTCCTTCTGGATATGGCTTTCCTTGTCCCGGGACTTTCTTCCATGGAGTCAAAGCTGAACATCGCAGAGAGCTTTTCAAATTCTAAAGTCACATATACCGTTTTTGATCTTCTTCGCGGCACACTTGCGCTGCGTTCGGGCAGCATCAGCGATAACGGCAATCCGTTGTTCTTTATCGGAATACTGACTCTTGTAGCGGTAGTCGCATTTGCTGTAAATGAGCAGATCCCGCTCAGGCTTAAAGTTGCTTCCTCCTTAGCAGCCGCAGTGATTCACATCACTTGCTGTTCTTCGTTTGTGAATGAAGTCTTAAGCTTTTTCGGAAGCGCACCGGTACTAACTTCTTCAAGACTGATATGTCTTGAGGCATTGATATTCTTTGTGGCAGCGATCGGCTTAAAGAACGTTAAGAGCCTTAAAAGAGACGGTTTTATAGCGGTCTGCCTTGTACCGCTGGCTTTTCTGGTACTGTCAAACAATTCCTCTGCCGGAACTTCTTTTGCAAGCACGATAGTAGTCTCGACCTTTGCAGTGACATTCTTTGAAGCGTTCTTTGTATATGCTCTGGCAAGAAACAAGCTCTCTTCTGCAGGCAAGTACATCGTGCTTTTCCTGGCCTTTGTGCTTGTCGGTATAAATACCGCTTTTGTAATGTTTAATAATACGCTCTCGGTCACATCTGCTTCAGAATACTTCAAGGGCAACAGACTGACATATTCAGCAGAGAACCTTATCACCGATAATGAATTTGACCTGCCCGCGCTCTGCGACGACAACACATATATCCTGATCCCGTCCGACCTGGGAGCTTATGAATCTTCAGGTTATGCGATAGACAGCATAAATTATCTTTCGTATAAGGTCACCGGAGACGAGCTGTTCAGCAGAAAAGAATATGAGGCTGACGGCAGGGACGGAATGCTGTCCGTGGGTTTAGACCAGTACATGCTTAAGGAAGGCTACAACGAACTGGTAGTGATCCCCGAGACAGTTACAGAAGGGCAGAGAATGTTTGTATACTGCAGCAGCCCTTATGGCGCTTCGGTAAGGATCGAGACAAACAACGGAATGGCAGAGAGGGTATTTGCAGGACCTTTCCTCACAGAGCTCGATACAGCTTCTGAAGATATCGCCATCAACATTTCCGTTACTTCGGAGGCCGAGAGAACAATCCGCGTTTCATTGGTCACACTTAATGAATCTGTTTTCGAATCTATGAAGGCGTTTTCAGGCGAAGCTTCCGGATCTGCTTTTAAGGTAGATTTAAGCAGTATTAACAGGACGCACGGAACAAACACTCTCATTCTGCCTTACGCATATGACGAAGGCACCAAAGTCAGGATCAACGGTACAGCCTATGAGACTTATGACATCTGCGGCAAGATGGCTGTATCCTTTAAATGCGATTCGGAGACAGCGGATGTCAGGGTCGGGAAACAGGCGGCAGGCACACTTCCGGCCAATATGGTAAGCGCCTTTATGGCCCTGTGTCTTATCGCCATTCCGCTTATACAAAGGTATAATGATAAGAAGAAAGTAACCGGCGAAGGAAATAGTACAAATGCTTAGCAGGAAAATCACAGACGGCACGGAATTCGTTGTATTTGACATGGAGTGGAACCAGCCGATGCCGGGCAAGGAATACCCCTTTGATGTCAGCAAGCTCACGGGTGAGATCATTGAGATAGGCGCTTTGAAATATGTTTATGACAATGGTGAACTGATATATCAGGATACGTTTTCCACTGATATTGCGCCTGTTAAGTATACAAAGCTGCATTATCATGTAAAGAAAGTTACCCATAAGAAGAATGCAGATCTTCTGAACGGACTCTCTTTTAAGGATGCCTATACGAAGTTCAGAAAATTCTGCGGAGACGCGATCCTGGTAGGATGGGGAAGTTCTGATCCTTCCATGCTCAAGATGAACCTCGAATTCTTTGGGCTTGATTCCAAGCTCAATCTCTTCTTCCTTGACCTTCAGCCGATCTTCTCACTTTTTGCAGGCCTTCAGGGATCGCAGAGAAGCGTGGAAGCTGCCGTGGATTTTTATAATATTGATAAGAATGAGATATTCCACAGCGCGAACGCCGATGCTCACTATACGGGCGCCGTATTTGAAGAGATATTTAAACATAACAAGCCGTCGGAGGTAATTTCCGCGATATCAAGCTCCTCCATAGATCCGGACGTGCCTTCCGATTTCAGTTTTGTCGGCCCCGAGTGTCTTGACAGCATAAGTGCTTTTGCCACATCGAAAAACTTTATGAAGGCATGTCCTTTGTGCGGAAAGAGCCTGAATGTTAAGATCAACAGCTTCCGCATCCGCAAATCGCAGTATGCTCTTCTCGAGTGCAGGGAACACGGCGAATTGTTCTCCAGGACCAGAGTAAAGAAGAATAAAGCCGGCAATTACTATGCCGCTTCGGTTATGAGATTCGCGACACAGAACGATTATTGGCTCGTAGCCTCCAAGAAAGAGGAGTTTGATAAGTTCGGCGAAAAGGGCGCTCCGGCCCCGAAAACAGAGGAAGAAGAGAAGGAAACATAGTTTGTAAACAAAATGTTAACAAACTATGTAAAAAAAGTTAGCAAAATTCGAATTTTCTGTTGAAATTTAAACGGAGATGTCATAAAATAGGCTTAGCTAATAAGGGGTATTGTGCGGGGTATTCCCGCCGAACCTAATAAAATAAATAATTTTGACACCATAAAGAAGGAAGGTGCTTCTTATGATTAAAAGATTAGTAAAGAAGAAGGACAGCAAGCAGGGCGCAATACTTGTTATTGTTGTACTCATCCTTGCGCTCGCAATGATCTTCATCACTGCAGCAATGATGCTTACACAGGCAACAAGAGGCCGTCTGTATGGTAACACCATGCAGAGCCAGGCTCGTCTTACAGTTACATCTGCTTCAGAAGTTTTCCTGGAAGCTCTTATTACACAGGAAATCACCGATGACCAGATCGATAAGATGCTTGCAGACTCACCCTCACGCCACGACGATGATGCTGATAAGATCAAGATGATCGTTGACGGTGTTCCGGGCATGTCAACAGATCCCGAGAACTGCACCTACCTTGACCTTTATTATCCGGATACCGACGATAAAGATATCGTCTACGCAGACTTTTCTACGATTATCGGTGACCAGAGAGAGAATGTAAGAATCGTTCTCAGCGTTAATCACTCTGACCCTCATCCTTCCGGACGTTTTAAGAACCAGATCGATATTGCATCTTCTGTATCAACATCCCAGCTCCGTTTCGACTATGGCGAGGGTATGGTAAATCCTGCACTTGGAGACGTTGATGACAATACGATCCTCCTCAGAGGCGATTCATACGAGCAGACCTCTGATGCGATTTTCTATTCTGATATTATCTGCGCAAAGGGCACCAGTGCTTTGGGCGGCGGCAACTACTATAAGGGCAATCTGGTATTCCTTGATGGTGCATACTTCAGCGGTACATCTTCTGTAAAAGAGATGAGCGGTGACTTCTATTTCATCGGAAACACCTCCAGCGATCAGGGCATCAAGCACAATGGTAACGATAATATCTGGGGAAGCATCAGCAGCAGTAGCAATTTCATCTTTACAGGCAACAGAAAAGCCCAGGATGATTCCACCTATGACCAGAACAACAAGGTAAAGGAGTTGCTCCAGGCAAGCTCAAGAGGTGTTTACTTTGTAGACAAAAATGACAACACGATCGCATGCAGGAATAAGAATGGTACTTACAATGTAACCAACAAGGCTACCAGCGGTGTTCCTTCAACGATCTCTAACAAGGCTTCTTTGTATAAGACTTATAACTACTCAACATCAAATCCTTATCCGACTGATGTAGTTTCTCAGGTATTTGCAGAGCTTAATGCCGATGGTAAGACAAAGAAGTTACCTAAGGACTATACGACAATTCAGGATGAATATTGGGCAGAGGAGCTCCCCGGCGGCGGATATACTTATCACGTAATTGCTGAAGGCACTAAGCTTGATAAAGAATATGAAGTATACGCTAATCCGATCACTAAGACTTTCCCGAAGAGCAAAATGGTCAAGGATGGCGACAACTATAAGTTTGCTGCCGGAACACAGATCAGCTTCAATTCGCTTGCAGGTATGGCAAATGCTAATGGCGTAGTCAACCTTGCTGCAGGATACTATCAGTTTACATCCGGTTCAACATGCAGCCAGGACCATGCCGACAACAAGCCTATCATTATTGCAATCAATGGCGCAAAGGCTTCTGAATACCGTTTCTACTTTGCATCAGGCACATTTGATCTTAACAACTGTGTATTTGCAATGTATAACGTTCAGTCGAATCAGAGTCCGGTTATGTTCATTCTCGAACCGGGCGCAACCCTCAATTGCACAACGAGTTCAAACTTCCGTAAGTCTAATCGTCTCTGCTCTTCCGGTTTTATCTGCATCAACCGCGGATTCTCAAATGCTGATGATCTCGCTAAGTACATAAGAGACAGTGCTGCAAACAGCGAAGATATCACTTGGAGCACAACACATAAAGGTAAGGACGGTAATCAGATCCAGTATTCTAAGTACTATGACGGAATCGTTAAGCCCAGCTTCTATATCTTCGGTACAGGCAACAACAGCTTGAAAGTAGGCGACTCCTGCATCTTCGAAGCTTATATCGGTCTGTATGGCAATTCTTACTTCAAGCAGAGAAACGATATCGATTCTAAGATCGCTATCTACGGAAGAATCGAAGCTAACGCTTTCCCGAATGGCGATAACCCGACCGGTCACTTCCAGATGCCTTATTGCCCGGCACCCGGAGAAGTAGACGAAGAACCGGATGAGAGAGCTGCTAAGACAAAGTTCGAAATCGCTCAGATCATCTACTACTACTGATGACAACGGTTCGATAAAACCAAATAACAAAGAGGGCTGTCTCAAATGAGGCAGCCCTTATTATTGTTTTGAAACGTCAGCGGAACAATTGACTTATTCCAAAGTTAATATACCCGGAAGACAAATGAGATCTTCAGCGATGGAGCGCATGGAATGAATCTCGATCTTGGGGTTTTCATTTACGTCTACGCCATAAAAGATAATGCTCTCGTTCTCGGCAATGATCATTTCGGCTTTGTCTGACAAGCGCTTCATTTTCTCAAAAAGAGGATTTGAATTATCCAGCAATAAAGTGCCCTTGTCTACCAAATAGACAGTAAGAGTCTTGCATGAAGATCCGCAGAGACCATCCAGAAAACAGGAGAGCATATCTCTTCCGTGATCTGAATCGGCAGAATAATAATCGTGCTTTATAAGAACGTATTTTGAAGAATTATCATCGGCACTTTTCTCCTGCAATACTTCAAGAATAGTATTACCGGCATACTCTTCCATTCCTGCCGATGAAAAATCAAGACTGTTTTTTGGATTGCTGTTCATCAAAATCCCTCCCGTCAGAAGACAAGAAACGCATTGAGCGCTGGATCGAATTCTTGCTTGTACCCCAAGGTTTATCTGTATTTCTATAGTCGAATTTCAAAGTGAAATACTCGACATCAGCGATAAGCGAATCAAAGGTCTGAGTATTGTTGTTATAGAGAGCTTCGACAAAATCAGAAGCCTCGTTCTGTGACAGCTTCGAAGCCTGTCTGAGGAGCATAGCAGTATGCGGGAGGCAATGAAATTCAGCTTTAAGGAACTTATCCTTAAACGCAGGGTCATGCGAGAACATCCAGCAGATGACTTCGATATAGTGTCCCATTGCATCGTTCATATTTTCGCAGATAGGGCAGGTGTTAATCCTTTTCTCTATCAGATCTGCTACATAATTAAGTTTCTGCTTATAATCGGGACTTCTTCCCTTTAAGAGTCCTGCCTTGGCGGGAATCGATGATTTCAGCTTGGGATTAAGGTCTTCATTAAAGTCCTTAAGATGAGTATGCATTACAAGCCCGAGTCCCAGTCTGTTAGTAACTGCTTTATTAAGCTTGCCCATATGAACAGGGCAAAATCCGGTCTTATTGGTTATCTTACGGGTATCGGGTTCCATCAACGAAGGTCCCAGATAATATTCGAGATAATTGGTCTCAGCCTTATCACGGAGTCTGCACAAAGGGCATCCGCACGATTCGTTGTAGGCATCGTTTACCGGGATCATGTATATCTTTTCCATTAATTATCCTCCTTGGCCTCGGGCTTAGGCAGATGCATAAGCCGGTTTGCCCTGACGTTAACGCCGTTCATTGTAATAGAAGTGAATTCCTCGACGGCATTGCCGACACGCTGCTGGCAGGTCTCGAGAACTTTCTGAGCATCGTAACCGTAATAAAGAGCGAGATCCAGACTTATCATTACTCCGAAGGTCTGTTTCTCTGTTTTAAATGAAGTTACTTCCGCAAACCCCGGTACGTCCTTAAGTACGATCTTGATAAGATCGAGGATCGCATCATCGGAGATCGAATATGAACCCAGGGAAGAGAAGGTAGGTCTTACTACCGTTCTCTCAGAGTCAGGTGCCATCGGTATGACGCCTCTTTCACGGTCAAATCTCTGCCTGAGTTTGCTGAAAGGATCTGAGAAGTAACCCGAGAACTCGTGCTTTATCTCCATGCTTGGAACGGGAATCGTATGCATACCCTCGGTGAGTCTGGTATTACGCGCCAGACGCCTTTCTTCCTCGGTAGATACGTCTTCTATCTTGATAAGCATGGAGGGGCGGTTGAGCCAGAGGTTGTCACATATCTTGTTAAGCATTGAGTCTGAAGTGCCCAGGACCATCAATGCTCTCGGCATGGACTCGATCAAAGCACGGCGCATAACCGACGATCTTGTCGGATCAACGAAGATGGCCTGCCTGACGGATTCCATCTTCGTGGGGGCCTTCTTTGCAGAAGTACCGGCTACGATACGGCTTCCGTTGATAAGGAGGCCGTCATCGATTATGTAGTAGATGTTGTTATCGCGTGCCACTTTTATGGCACGGGTGCTCTTACCCGTACCTGAAGGACCGACAAAGGCTATTACCGCAATGTTCGACAATACCTCCCGGGTCAGCTGTTCGCTTGAAAGGATAATGTCGGCATTGAGCTCATAGCCTTGCGATGAATAGTCCGAATACTGATTCTGATATTGAGGATTGGACTTGTCGAATCTCTTAAGTGTTCCGCGAAATTCAGACAAAAGAGTCTTCCGCGCTACGGGAGCGGCGGTTTCCTGAATCTGTTCGCGTTTTGATTCGTCAAGGTTGTCCAAAGCTTGAGGTCCTTTAACCGTTCCAGTTATGGAAGACTTCCTGGATATCTTCGTTCTCGTCCATCATGTCGAGCATTTTCTCGAGCTGGGCTACAGCATCGGGATCGGTTACTTCTGCAGTTGTCATGGCGACAGGACCGAGAGTAGAGTCAGAGATCACATAGTTCTTTGCCTCAAGGGCATCTCTGACATCGTAATAATCAGCTGTTGAGGTTGAGATGATATAGAATTCATCGTCGCTGTCAAAATCTGAAGCTCCGCAATCGAGTGCATCGCCCATGACCTGGTCTTCATCCTCATAATCTTCCTTCGAGATCAGGATCGTTCCCTTCTCGGTAAAGAGGAAGGATACGGAACCGTCAACACCGAGGTTGCCGCCATTTTTATCAAAGATGTGTCTTAAGTCTGCAGCCGTACGGTTACGGTTGTTCGTAAGGGTCTTGACCATGATGGCAACGCCTGCAGGACCGTAACCCTCGTATGTGATCTCTTCATAATCGTCGCCTTCACCGGCTTCTGCAGCCTTCTTGATGGCGCGGTTGATATTATCGTTAGGCATATTAGCTGCCTTTGCCTTGGCAACGACAACTTTCAGTCTGGAATTACTGTTTGGGTCAGGACCGCCTGCCTTGACTGCTACAGCGATCTCTTTTGCGAATTTGGTGAAAACTGCACCCTTTGCTGCATCGGATGCTTCTTTCTTCCTTCTGATGTTGCTCCACTTCGAATGACCTGACATTAATTTTCCTCCAAGATGACTTATGTCGTTTTAAATGATTTATTATTATACCTTATTTTATTTCCCTTTTTTAATCCGGATATGAAGATTCGTTGGATTTTGTTGGTGTAATGTCACCGACATAAGAATGTCAAATATATTTTTTGTGCAGATTGTCTTTTAAACTTGTTTTTTGTCCTTGGCTGTTGTATAGTTCTAACATCTATGCTTGGGTAAATTATGCCCGTCTATTGCGTGCGCATTTTCTGAGCATATATTTTGTAACGATTATCGGGAGGGTTCGATGAAGAGATTAGGTGATATTCTGGTCGAGAGCGGCTTCCTAAATGCTACCGAACTTGCAGAAGTACTCAGTACTCAAAAGGAAACCGGAAAACGTCTTGGTGAAGTAATCGTTGAAAGCGGATTGATGTCAGAATTCGACATCTTGAGAGCGGTTTCTAGCCAGTACAACTATCCTATTATTGATTTGGCCGGTATTGATGTAGACCCTAAGGCTACAGCTTTATTGACGCAGAAATTCTGTGAAGAGAATATCGTATTCCCGATAGGTTTCGATAATGATAACTTAGTAGTTGCTATCGATGACCCGATGAATATTACAATTGAAGATGAGTTGCAGTTCCAGACCGGATATCAGATTTCCCTAATGCTCGCAACTCATTCTTCTATAGTTGATGCCATCAAGGTTAACTACGGTAAAGAGAGCGCCAACAAGGCCGCAGAAGAACTCGGTGCAAGCTTCGAAGGCGAGAGTCTCGATGATAACGCTGAGCTTTCTGAAGCAGTTAACAGTGCCCCGGTTGTTAAGCTTGTTAACTCAATGATCGATTACGCTATCCGTTCAGGCTCATCCGATATCCATATCGAGCCTCTTGAAGACCGCGTAAGAGTCCGTATCAGAATCGACGGTGTCATGCAGGAAGTAATGAGCAACCCTATTTCCGCAAAAGATGCCATCACAACCAGAATCAAGATCCTTGGCGGTATGAACATCGCCGAGAAGCGTATCCCTCAGGACGGCCGTATCACAACAGTAATCAACGGCGAGCCTGTGGACATGCGTGTATCCATTCTTCCTTGCGTTACAGGTGAGAAGACCGTTATCCGTATCCTTGCCAAGAACGACGCAAACCTCAACAGATCTTATCTCGGTATCAGCGACCGTAATAATGAGATGATCGACAAAATGATCAAGATCCCTCAGGGAATCATCCTCATTTCAGGACCTACGGGTTCAGGTAAGACAACAACGCTTTACACACTCCTTTCGGAGAAGAACACAGACGAAGTAAATATCATCACCATTGAAGACCCGGTAGAAATCAAGATTCCCGGCTTGAATCAGGTTCAGGTTAATGCCAAGGCTGGAATGACCTTCGCAAGCGGTCTGAGATCAGTTTTGCGTCAGGACCCTGATATCTGTCTCGTCGGTGAGATCCGTGACGGTGAAACAGCCGAGATCGCTATGAGAGCTGCTATTACCGGACACCTTGTTTTCAGTACTATCCACACGAATGACGCTGTATCTTCCATCAACCGTCTTATCGACATGGGCCTCGAACCTTACATGGTATCCTCAGCTCTTGTCGGCGTTGTATCCCAGCGTCTTGTTCGCCGTATCTGCACTAACTGCAGAGAAGCTTTTGATCCTGATGAGTCTGACAGGGAGTATCTCAGACTTGATCCGGGTCAGAAGATCTACCGCGGCAAGGGTTGCACTGAGTGCAACGAAAAGGGATATAAGGGACGTATTGCAATCCACGAGATTGTAATCATTACCCGAGCCATGAAGACCTTGCTCGAGAGAAGAGCAAGTGAAGATGAAATGCGTCAGCTTGCAATTTCCGAGGGCACACAGATGCTCCAGGATTCAGCGAGAGACCTCGTACTCGAAGGAATTACGACGGTCGATGAGCTTAACAGAGTAGCTTACACGATAGACTGATAAGGAGGTTTTTTAACGTGGAAGGATTTAGTTTATCAATCGAATCGATTCTGGCAGAATCGGTAAAAATGGGTGCGTCAGATACTCATATTACTGTAGGTTTGCCTCCGATGATTCGTGTTGACGGTATGTTGATGCCTATGGGCAATCAACCGCTTACAGCAGCAGATACAGAGTATCTTTGCAAGTCGATGATCGACAAGTCAAGACAGCAGTATCTGAACGAGAGAGGTGAGATCGACTTCTCTTACATTGTAGAGAGCTACAGCCGTTTCAGATGTAATGTATTTAAGCAGCGCGGCACATATGCGCTCGCAGCAAGAACAATTACAAATGAGATTCCTACATGTGAACAGTTGGGACTTCCTAATGTCTTTAAGGATCTGGTTATGAAACCGCGTGGACTTATCCTCGTTACAGGCCCTACGGGTTCCGGTAAGTCAACAACGTTGGCTGCTATGCTCGGTCACGTTAACATGAGCAAGAAGTGCCACATCCTCACTCTTGAGGAGCCTATCGAGTATCTCCATATGCACGGAGAGGCTATGATCAACCAAAGAGAAATTCACGAGGATACACTCTCATTCGCTAACGCGCTCAGAGCTGCTCTCCGTGAAGACCCGGATATCATCCTCGTCGGAGAGATGCGTGACCTCGATACTATCAGTACCGCTATCACAGCAGCCGAGACAGGACACCTTGTTCTTTCAACACTCCACACCTCTTCAGCAGCAGATACAGTTAACCGTATCATCGACGTATATCCGCCGCATCAGCAGGATCAGATCAGAGTTCAGCTTGCTGCTACTCTTAATGCCGTTATCTGTCAGACACTCGTTCAGAGGATCGGCGGAGGAAGATGCGCAGCATTCGAGATCATGATCTCCAACGATGCTATCAAGAACAACATCCGTGAAGGTAAGACGTATCAGATAGACAGTGCTATCGCTACAAGCCTTCAGCAGGGAATGTGCCCTCTTGATTTCTATCTTGCAGAGCTCGTTAAGCGCAACATGATCACAAGAGATACTGCTCTCCAGAGATGCAGAGTCCCTGAAGATCTCAAACGTTTCATTAATAACGCAGGTCAGACGAACAGCCCGTTGTTCGGTGATCTGGAGTTTGCCTGATAATCGGGCGCTTTGATTTAAGTAATCTAAGAAGGAGGGTAATAATAGATGGCTAATTTCAGATATCAAGTTATCGATTCAAACGGTAAAATGTCTGAAGGTATTATCGAAGCTGCATCTATTGGCGAAGCGTCCAGAAAGCTCAAGTCGGACGGTAAGTACATTGCCGGCTTGTCATTGGACAAAGGTAAGGGTATTGCCAATATGGAAATCGGCAGTCCCAAGCTTAAGACTCAGGATTTAGTTATCATTTCCAGACAGCTTGCTTCACTTCTGTCAGCAGGTATCACTGTTGTCAGATCGCTCGATATGCTCTATCAGCAGCTTGAATCTAAAAAAGCAAAGAAATGTATCGGTGAGATCTACGAATCCGTTCAGAGCGGTCGTTCTCTTTCCGAAGCATTTAAGGAACAGAGGGGTGTCATTCCTAACATCATGATCAGTATGATCGCGGCAGGTGAGGAATCCGGCCGACTCGATGAGGTTATGGAAAGACTTGCTGAGCACTTCGCAAAGGATGCCAAGCTCAAGAACAAGATCTCTTCTGCAATGGTATATCCTAAGATCCTTGCAGCTCTTACCGGAGCAGTCAGTATCGGACTTTTGACCTTCTTGGTACCTAAGATCGGTGTAACGATCGTAGACCTCGGAGGTGAATTGCCTAAACTTACACAGTTCCTGCTTAACCTCTCTCACTCTCTCGTACACTTCTGGTATATTTACCTGGCAGTTATCGGACTTCTCGTTTATGGATTCAAGCTTTGGAAAAGTTCTGAAAAGGGTTCCGAGACATGGTCAAAGATCATGCTTAAGATGCCTGTAGTCGGTAAGGCTACCAGAATGAATGCTTCCGCCAGATTTACAAGAACGGTATCTACACTTCTTAAGTCAGGTATCTCTGTACTTCAGGCAGTTGAGATCACAGAGAAGTCTCTCGACAACGTAATTCTTCAGAAGAAACTTGCTCAGGCTCGTCTTGAGATCAGAAAAGGTACATCTTTATCCAGATCGATCAGAGATATTACTGAGTTCCCGCCGATGATCTACGCAATGGTTTCCATCGGTGAGGAGTCCGGTACTTTGGATTCAATCTTGGAGAAAGCTGCTGACTACTTTGAGGACGAGGCAGATTCCGCAACCGCAAAGATGGTATCCGCGTTAGAGCCTATCATGATCATCATCATGGCTATCATCGTCGGAACTGTTGTAGGCGGTATCGCAATGCCTATCTTCACAATGGCTCAGTGGATCATGTAATCCCGTTAAGTTTGAAAGGAGAAAATAAATGGATTTTTCATTAGGAAAAGGATCAAATGAACTGGTAATCGACTGTTCCAGCTCAGACCTTAAATTAGCTGTCGGGAATTACAACTCCAAGACAGGAACAATTACAATCGAGAAGATGGGAATCGTTCCCCTCGAAGGCGATGCTATCAACGACGGTGCCGTTGCAGATTCTTTCGGTATCGTAATGGCTCTGAAGCACGCTATCGCAAGACTCGACATCAGAATGAAGAGCTGCATCCTTACAACAGAGGGCGCTTTCGTTCACAGCAGAGACTTAGAGCTTCCTGTAGTTAAGGAAGATCAGCTCAAGGATATGGTTAAGTACGAGATTCTCGGTCAGGGCTCCAACAGAGACATGTCCATCGACTATCTTGTTTACGGAAGCACAAAGGATGCTGAAACAAACGCTGATAAGCTCCAGGTTAGAGCTACAGCTATTCCTACTGATGTTATCAAGGATTACCGTGAGTTCCTCAAGAACATGGATCTCAACCCCATTGCTCTTGACGTTAACCCCAATGCGGTAAGAAAACTTTTCGAGAATGGTATTATCAACGGAAATGTAAATATCAAGCAGTCAACAATCCTCTTGATCGAGCTGTCCAGCAAGACAACGACTGTTACTGTTCTTGATAAGGGTTTCCCGGTACTTTCAAGAAGACTTCAGTTTGGTCACGGCAATATCAGACAGGTTGCAGATTCCGTTAAGAAACTTCAGAACGGTAATCAGCAGTCTTCACTTGCAAGAAGACTTAACATCACAACTTCTGAAGCTGATGCCAGCGTACCGATCGAGGATATCGACGTTTGGAACGAGACTGTTGCAGAGACACCTGCTCTCCAGAGCGCTGTTAATGCTTACTTCAAGAGCCTCGTAGACGCTGTATCCCGTACGGCTCAGTTCTCAATCGCTAAGTATCACATTGATGCCATCAGCACATGTTTCCTTTATGGTTCAGGTGCCGGTTACAAGAAGATAGACAAAGAGCTTGCACGCCAGCTTGGAACTCAGGTCGAGATCCTCAAGGCCCTCAGCACCGTTAACGGTCCCAGGGATTTTGAACTCGGCAAGTTCGTAAATTGTTGTGGCGCTCTTATTCGTCACGATTAAGGAGGGGGACGCTTTATGGCTAAGGCTACTACAATTAACAAAAGAATAATGGCAAAAAAGGATATGAACTTTTTTGCCGAGTTCACAGCCAATGCGGCTAAAGCTGCTAGAATGTTGGGCTACGGCGTTGCTATCGGTTTCCTGGTAGTATTCGTAGTACTCGGCTTGATCGTTGCATTCTTCATCAGAAATCAGATCATTAAGGGTCAGATCAATGATATGAAGGAGCTCCTTGCAGGCCCCAGCTATGCTTCGCTCGAGCAGGAAGCAGCTCAACTTACAGAAGAACTCAATAAGAAGACTAACTATTATTTCGCACTTACACAGATGCGTAAGACAGTTGACCTTGTTGATGCAGCTCCTACAGATCTTCCTGAGATCCTTGAAAAGTGTATCCCCAGTGACTCTTATGTCTCTACTTACACTATTACAAGCTCGCAGCTCAGTCTGACAGGTACTTCTTTCACATATTACAGCCCTATCGATATGGTTAATATGCTGAATCAGAAGAATGTATTCACTTCCAGACCTTCGATTGCGATCGCACGTGTCGATCCTGTTGCTGCAGGTCTCATGGACGATATGATCCAGGGTGACAAGATCAACATCATCAACAACTACTACAACTTCACAATTTCCGGAACATTGGTAACTAATGTTCACATTTCAATCACACGTTTCGTTGATGGTTCAGAAGACGCTACATCACTCGGCGGTGTCGACACTATCGATGTCAGAGCAGGTGAGTCTTACACCATCTCAGAAGGTGTTGCTGAATTCGAGTATGCCGGAGTTAAGTATTCACTCTCCAGAATCTATGTTGACGGTATCCAGGTAGAACAGGCAAGCTTCGATACCTATAAGGCAGAAAACAGATTCACTGATGTTGCTCATGGCAATACAGATGTCAAGTTCTACTACACACCTGTTACCGCAGCTGCGCCGACTGAAGGCTGATTGTAAGGGAGGAAATAATAATGAGTAATCTTACAGCAAGAGAAAAGGCCTTTATGTACGCGGTCACATTGTTGATCATCATTGTTCTGGGTTATTTCTTCGGAATCAGAACACTCAACGATAAGTACGATCAGTACAAGGCAGAATTACAGAGTTTAAAAGAGAGACAGGCATATCTCGATATGCTTAGAACAAACAATGAGAACATGAGAACTGAGATCGATACTCTTAACGCGTCCTGCTCAGAACTCGAAATGTCATTCATTGATAAGCTTGAGACAGAAGTTATCCAGCAGTATGTCCTCAGCACATTTGAGAAGGCAGGCTGCCCCTACCTCATTGGTATTACAAGCGCTGATATCGGTATGGCAACTGTTTCCTATCCTGACGGAACATCATCACCTGACAGCCTCGTTTGCATGCAGGTAGTAGTTGAATATTCATCTACAGACGGTTACACAGTAACTCAGTACAACCGCACACCTGATTTTACAGGCTCTGATGAAGAAGTTGCTGAGACTCTCAATGAGCTTATGGATAAGTTCGGAAAAGATGAGTACGCTGAGAGAGTCGGCTACTATGAATTCCTTAAGGCTTTGAAGCAGATCAATTCAGAGAACCCTAAGTGCATCAAGGTAGACACTATCAAAGTTGAAGACAACAACGGTTTCCTGACACTCACAGCTGCTATCAACTTCTACGGTGTAAACCTCAACAACAGAATCTCTGTTGACGACAGAACTGATCCTTATACAAGCTGGTCCGGTCATAAGAATGTTGATACATCCGGCGGATTTATCGGCTATCCTTACATCTGCGACTACAAAGACAGCTTGTGGTACGGTCTTGAGAACAGCAATATCGAAGAGAATGCTAATAAGCCGTTCGCTCCGTATTGGGCAATTGCTATCTTTAACGAGCAGCTTAAGGCAGCTGGCGATATCCGCACTCTGTTGGATTTCGACGCTAAGATGGCAGCAGAAGAAGCAGCTCTGGCTACCCCTACACCGGCAGCTACGACATAAAATGACCAATTGTGGCAAAATTTTGAAAAAAAGTGAAAAAAAGTGTTGCAATTGTTTACAGTACCCTGTATAATCAGGCTACAAACTCAAAAACTTACAGGAGGAATCTAAAATGAAGAAGATTCAGAAGTCAAAGAAGGGTTTCACACTCGTAGAGATGGTTCTCGTTATTGCTATCATCGTTATCCTCGCAGCAGTTCTCGTTCTTGGTATCGGTACATACCTCAACAAGGCTAAGGCAGCTGCAAGCTCCGTTGCTAAGCATAACTCTGATGTTAACCAGGTTGATGCAGAGATCGACGCACAGCTCGGCTAATACATCTCTATAAGCTAATTCAATTAAGAATTAATCAGTTAGCGGAGGACATAAGTCCTCCGCTAATTGTTTGTTAACAAAAAGTTACAAATTTTAACAAATTATGAATTTTGGTGTTGAAATTTGCACAGAAGAAAGTATAATACACATATAGAAGTATAAGATTTACTCACGATTCTGGAGGGCGTTATGCACAGAATATCTAAGAAAATCAATTCTAAGTGTGGTTTTACACTTACTGAGATGATGATAGTAGTAGCGATAATCATTATTATTGCCAGCGTAGTTGGTGTCGGTGTTGCAGATCTTATCAAGTCAGCAAATGATTCCAATGACGCCATTGCAGCTTCCTCCAACTCTCTTAAGAAACAGATCAATGATAGTGAGGAAAAGTTAGAAGAGTATAGCTTCGGTTAATTAATACAAGGGTAAATTTTTTCAGAGGTATTATATTATGAAGAGAAGAATTAAAAGATTAAATCGTAAGGGCTTTACCCTTGTAGAGACTCTCTTATCGGCTGTTATTCTTGTTGTCATCTCTACGATGCTTTTCAATGGATTTATAGCTACAATGGGTTTCTCTTACCAGACTTCAGTATATGTTAAGTCCGGTGCAAATAACTACACAGCCTGCATGAACGAAGTAGCTCAATGGAGCCACTTGGAGAACACCGGGGCTGACGGCAGAGAAGTCCGCGGAAAGGCTTATTACACAGCTAACGGCAGTTCAGCTACTTCTTTGGAATTCGACTGCGGTTCCTGGCCTTATACATTAGAGGAACTCAATGTTGAGATCATTGCTTACACAGATCTTAAGCTTACAGTTCCTAACACAGTTAACGGATACGAGTTCTCACCTAATAACGAGTCCTTAGCTGATAACAGAAAGGCTATCGTTTACTATCCTGAATATTGGCAGGGTTCTAATGCTTCTTCTTTAGGCAAAGTAATCGTAATGTATAACGCTAAGACAAATAAGTATTATTGGGTTGTTGACAACGGCAACAAGAATCTTGCCGGCGCAGAGAAGGTCAGCAATACACCTATACATTCATCCTGATGCTATAAGAACGGGGGACAGCTGTTTATGAATAAACAAAGAAAGAACAGAAAAGGTTTTACCTTAGTCGAAATGGTGCTGTCACTGGCAATTATCTGCTTATTGGGTGGTGTTATTGCAGGTGTGTGTGCAGCAATCTCCAATTCTTTTGGTACGACATACAATATTGACGACTCTACTGACTATGCAATGTTATACGGCAAGGGTTTTGAGAATTCATTCCTTGCTAACACACAGGGCGCAGGCACAACAGGAAATACCTGGGATTGGTGGGTAGATTCCGCTAATAAGGTTCCTTACCTCAAGATGAAGGATAAGGATGGCAAGACTTCCAATGTATTCGAGCCCAAGATGATCGGCAACAGCACCACAGATTCAAAGTGGACAATTTATATGTTCTACAGATTTAATTCTGATTCTGCTACTGTTGACTATAAGATCTTTATTAAAGATAACTACAGCAAGACTGCTTATGTATATGTTTACGAAGACAGCTTCTGGGTACCGCAGTTTGAGAGACGTGCAGAGTTTGCAGGCGTAGGTACTTCAAGAGCAGTCACAGTCAGCGGTAACGCTATGACCGAAGAAACATTTACGCAGAAATACCACTTCACAGCTGACGAGTACAAGACGGTCAAGAAGTTTGTTGAAGATTCCAATAACTCGGGCTTTGCTTCTAAGATCACATATACTTGGGGCTGATAATTCAGAATAATTAATCTCAGGGCTGTCTCAAACGAGGCAGCCCTTTTTCTTGTAATTGGATATATAACTTCATATTTGATAGAATTACCTAATTAAACATAAGGAAGTTAACCGCTATGAAAATTAAAGTCGGTCTTGATATAGGCGGCAGTACGACTAAGATAGTCGGAATGCAGGAAGGCAGGATCATTGCAAGAGCAATAGTAAAAGCCGCAGATCCGGTAACATCTGCTTTTGGTGCAGTTGGAAAACTTATTAATGATAACCAGATCTCCGTAAATGATATCGGGCAGATCAATATAACAGGTGTAGGTTCAGGGTTCCCGCAGGCTCCGATCCTCGGCATCAAGACAATTGCAGTTGAAGAGTTCAAAGCTACCGGTCTCGGCGGTCTTTATCTGTCAGGCCTGGATCATGCAGTAGTAGTAAGCATGGGTACAGGTACTGCTTATCTCGAGGCTTCTAAGGACAGCGTCAGACATATTATCGGTTCAGGCGTAGGCGGAGGTACTCTCGTAGGATTGGGACTTGCGGTAGCCGGCACATCTGATGCTGTTAAGCTCTCTGATATGGCTACGGCAGGCGATGTTTTGAAGTGCGATCTTACGATCGGTGATATCACAAAGAATGGTGTCACAGGACTTCCTATGAATGTTACGGCATCCAATTTCGGTAAGGCTGCTGACGATCTTTCCAGGGAAGATAAGATGGCAGGTGTATTTAATCTTGTTTATCAGTCCATTGGTACGGTTGCCGTTATGGCTTCAAGACAGTGCGGTTTAAAGGACATTGTCTTTACGGGCCAGCTTACTGACCTTAAGGAATGCCAGACATATCTTCTTCCTTTTGAAGCTCTTTATGGCGTTAACATGATAATTCCCGAAGATGCAGTTTATGCAACCGCACTCGGCAGCTGTCTTGCAGAAGGGCAGGAAAACAAGTGAGCGGTAAGACAGTCACAAAAGAACGCGCCTGGGAATTAGACTTCTTAAGAGGCGTAGCACTGATCCTGATGCTCTTTATGCATTTTTCGTGGGATATGAGATATGAATTCGGTGTCCGTGCCTTCTCATATCTTGAGAAAGGATGGTTCTGGTCATTCGGACACCCTGTGATCGTTGTGCTTTTTGTCGGCGTGTCAGGTATCTGCTGCACGTTCTCGCGCAGTAACATCAAGCGCGGACTAAAGCTTCTTGCAGCAGCCTTAACGCTTACGCTGGTTACTTATCTGATTACAAAATTCGCAGGCATCGAATGCCTCATCCTGTTTAATGTTTTGCATGTGCTCACATGCGGAGTATTCCTTTACGCTCTTATCTCGTTCATCGAAAAGAAGACCAATGCGAATCCCACTGCGGTAAACGTCATACTTGGTCTCATAGGCCTTTATATCGTTATCTGCGGCTGCGATATGCACTTTATGGATTACGCTGCGCATTCGCTTTGGTTCCTGCCTGTAGGTTTTGCCATTACCGGAATCCCCTCGCAGGCTGACTATATGCCGTTGTTCCCGTGGCTCGGAGTATTCCTTTTGGGATGCGTCATCGGAAGAACATGCTACAAAGAGAAGAAGACTTTATTTGCCCGCGGTGAGACGATGAAGGCCATCGCAAGACCCGTCGAGTTTATCGGACGGCATTCGCTCATTATCTATCTTGTTCATCAGCCGGTAGTTTACGGGATCTTATATGTGATCTTCCTTCTTATCGGAACTGTAAAATGAAGATAAAGCCTAAGTTCAAGCGAAAAATAGTATCTAAGATCGTACTGGTCACGGTATTAACGGTACTGTTTCTTGCTGCGCTTATCTGCAATAACTTTCTTCCGAGAGGCTTTGCTGATTATTACGGCGAAAAGATATTTCCCGCCATATCGTCATTTTTTCAGAGCCTTAATATGTTCTTCCAGCATTCCGTAACCGAGAATCTGGTTATAATTCTCGTGCCGGTACTTACTGCAGGAGTTATAGCGTGGCTGGTGATACTTATAAAGAAACTTCTTTCGCAAGGTGCTTTGAAATATCTTTATAAGTCATACAGGAATCTTGTCATAATCGGTCTTATCGCAGCGGTACTTTTTCAGCTGATGCATGGCATCAATTACAGAAGAACAGACGTGGAAGATGAGCTGGATCTTGTTACGAGCGAAGAACTCACTTTTGAACAATATTGTGCTGCTTTAAGGTGGGCATACTTGGGAATGATCGAAGCCAGAAGTCATCTGGGTGAAGATTATAACGGCGTTGCTCATATGCAGAACAGCTTTGAGAATTCCGCATCGTATGCGTGTTCGCTCCTAGACGCGTTCTGCGATGAGTACGATGTCCCATTAAGCGAGAACTATCTCCGCGCCAAGCCGGTGTCTTTGAGCCATTATTGGAGCTACACATATATCGTCGGTATGTACGATCCTTTCCTGGGTGAGGCAAATGTTAATACGGATTACATGGGTGTAAATGAGTTCCCGCTCACTATTTGCCATGAGCTTTGTCATGCAAAAGGATATGCCGGTGAGACAGACTGCAATCTTCTGGCTGCGTTGGCCTGCTGTTCATCAACAAGGGCGGATTTCAGATATGCGGGTTATTATGAGATCTTCTGGAGCATCTATCCTATCGCTGAAGAATATGGCGATGCAATAGGGGAGGTAGTACCCGCTTACTATGCAACGCCCGAGATGGATCCTGTTTACAGGGATATGAGAGCATCGATCAACTATTGGGAAAATATAGATGCGGAAGTCGATGCCCTGTATGAGAAGCTCGGTATCAATGTTACCGAAATGAGCAACCAAGCAAATGATGCTTTCTTAAGGTCCAACGGCGAGGAAGGTGTACAGTCCTATGTGGTTCCGGACAGCATCTATGTCAGGTTCTATCTGACCTATGTAGCAGGAGACGAAAATGCTTGAAGTTATCCTTAAAGGTCACGACAAGTTTTACGGTGTTTCCGACGTGGTCAGGATGTTCTGCGGCGTACCCGAAGAACTTAAGGACGAAGGCAAAGTTATCGCACCTGAAGGTCCTGATTTAAGACTCATTAATGAGCTTCTTGATGACGGACGTTCAGTCACATATTCTGATGACAAGGCATATGAATATAAGGGAGAGCTGTTAGAGCCCGGACGTGAAATAAAACGTTCACTATATATGGCTCTGTCTGATATCACATCGAAAAAAATGCCCTGGGGTTGTCTTACGGGAATAAGACCGACGCTCGTTGCTTTGGAAGAAAAAAGTCCCGACGATCTTGAAGAGAAATATTTCGTAAGGCCTGATAAAGCAAAGCTCGCATATGAGACATCAAGGGAAGAGCAGAGGATCCTTCAGCTGGTTCCCGAGGACAGCCTGTGTGTTTATGTGGGTATTCCGTTTTGCCCCTCAAGGTGTGAATACTGTTCGTTCGTATCTTCTGATATATCCTGTCATATGGACAGGCTTATAAACTACGAAGCAGCTCTCGAGCGCGAGATAAAGCTGATCGCGTCTTCAATAAGAAGGCCGCTGGCTGCGCTTTATGTCGGAGGCGGCACGCCCACGGTGCTTCAGGATAAAGAATTCACATCACTCCTCAACTGCATATATTCGAATCTTAAGATAAGCCCCGAGTGCGAAGTCACAGTAGAAGCCGGAAGGCCTGACACCATAACAGACGGCAAACTCGAAGCGATGAAAGATCATGGTATAACAAGGATCTGCATCAACCCCCAGACCATGAGATCTGAGACGCTTCTTCGTGTCGGCAGGAAACATACCGCAGAAGATGTGATCCGGATCTACGATCAGGCATGCAATATGGGATTTAATCTGATCAACATGGACCTTATTGCAGGGCTTCCATATGAAGAGCCTGAAGAACATATTGAGTCGACAAGAAAGCTGATCGAATTAAACCCTGCCAACATCACCGTGCACACTCTCTACAAGAAGAGGAGAGCTGCCATGAGCCGTGAGACAGTAATGGATAAGAATAAGACCCGCGGCACTCTGGATGAGTGTGTAGCTGAGAGCTACAAGTTGTTGGAAGAGGCAGGCTATCACCCTTACTATATGTACCGCCAGAAGGATACAGGTCATGGCCTTGAGAATACCGGTTTTGCGAAGGGCAATACAGGCAATCTTTATAATGTGGCAATGATGAGCGACTGCAGAGATGTATTGTCTTTTGGCGCAGGCGGCATGAGCAAAAGATGTTTTATCCAGGAAGGCGAGCTTTACAAGCACAGGGTGGAAAGATGCCCGACCATTAAGGATGTTCTGACTTATATCGAGAGAGTAGAAGAGATGGCTGAAAAGAAGATCAGATTTTTCGGAATGTAAGAGAGTTTAATCGACAGTTTAATATACTTTGGGGGTACTTATGGAAAACGCAAATATAGTTATTAGAGAAGCAACAGCAGATGACGCTGAGGAAATGATCTCCTATCTGAATATCGTTGGTGGAGAATCAGATAATCTCATGCATGGAGCGAACGGGTTTAAAATGGTGCCGGTCGAGGCTGTAAAACGGCGCATTCAGGCTTCCCATGACGCAGATAACAGTGTAATCCTGATCGCTCTGGCAGGAGAGAAGATCATAGCCCGGGCAGAACTGGATGGCTGTCCCGGATCAAGATTACATCACAATGCCAAGTTCTCGATATCAGTCAGAAAAGACTATTGGAATAAGAAGATAGGCACAAGGCTCATGACAGAGATCATTGAACGTGCGCGAAAAATGAATATTATGAATATCGAACTGGAAGTTATTGCTGATAACAAGGCAGCCATTGCGCTTTACCACAAAATGGGATTTTCTGATGTTGGGGTAATAAAAAACTACTGGTTTGCAAATAATGCTTATAGCGATGCAATCGTTATGCAGAAATGTTTGGATGAATGATATGAATCATAGAAGGATTACTGCTCTTTTAATGAGCCTTGTAATGTTGTTTTCGCTGTCAGGATGCAGGGTAACGGATAATGCTGCTAAGATCATTAACGACGATCCGAAAACGGATGAGAAAGAATATGCGGAACAGGTCTTCGAATATCTGAAGAATGAGGATATCGACAGCCTGTGTGAACTGTTCGCTCCGGATGTGCGCGCTGAACACAGTCTCGAAAGCGAGTGGAAGAACTTTTTCGATCATATGGATGGGAAGATCGTCTCTTACGAAGGTCTTCAGTATCCGGGTGAAGGACTTGGAAAAGATAAGGACGGCAAAGTCTATGACTCGCATATATCGGTCAATTATGCCGGAGCCAAAACAGATAACGGAATAGTATATGAGGAGTTTGGGTACTATCACGTGAAGGTCAGCAGTGACGATCCTGATTCTGTGGGACTTATCGTTTTTACCATGCAGGATCCTGATACCGGCAATTGGATAACGGTCGGCGGTGAGTAATCTTTTTAAAATGGCATACTTAAATGGAAATGTATAAGATTCGTGAAGCAACTTTAGAAGATGCAGAAAGACTTGTCGAGATATACTCGCATTATGTTTTGAATACAGCAGTCTCGTTCGAATATGAAGTGCCGACGGTTACTGAGTTCCGGGAGCGTATGAGAAATATAATGAAGAAATATCCGTATCTGGTCGCTGTCAAGGACGATCTTGTAGTAGGGTACGTCTACTCAGGAGCTTACAGTACACGTGAAGCATATTCGTGGACAGCAGCTAACTCCATATATGTTGATAAGGATTACAGAAGACAGGGAATAGGATCGCTCTTGTACGGTGAACTGGAAAAGCGCCTGAAAGAGCAGGGAATCGTAAATCTTCTTGCAGGAAGTGCTTTTTGCGATGTTGAGGATGAATACTTAACTCATGCCAGTTATAAATTTCATAAGCATATGGGTTATGAAAAGGTAGCTCAGTTAAAAGCGATCGGCAAGAAATTCGACCGTTGGTATGATCTTCTTTGGATGCAAAAGAAGATTTAGGATAGAGTTAGTAAAAGGTTTGAGTAAGTATAGAAAATCAGCAGTATAGACAACCGGATCAGGAATTAATTTAACGAGAGTGAAATCATGAAATATTACAGAGTACACATGAAAGACTGTGCTTACATCACTAAACAGCCCAGAGGCATCTTTACGGCTGTAGGAAAGCTTGTAGACAGTAAGACGTTAACTGAAGAAGAAGAGAAAGAATACTGGCGCAACAGAGAATATTTTGAAAGAGTTTTGCCTGTTCCTCCTTTTTATGAGAAGAATAATCCTGACGGTGCCATCACATGGTTCAAGGACAATGAGGAAGCAAAGGGCATCTGGGATCAGATGACGTTCTACCGTGAGATGTGTAATAAGTATGGAGTAAAGCTCTATATTTCCGAATGCGATGAGATTCCGGGTGAGATCATATATGAGGATGCGCACCAGATAGCCGTTAAGAATCAGCCGGAAGATGCTGCAATAATCACTAAGGAACTTCAGTATCAGATATAGAGGCATGGATAGCTTAATAAACAGGAAACGAAACTATGAGAATAATGATTATCAAATCTAAGATTATTTCTTTGTTATTGGCATCTGTGCTATTCATATTCTCCGGGTGTGCATCAACGAGCAAAGAACATCCTTATGATTCTTCGTTTGCCAACGCAAAGGAGTTTGCCGAGTATTGGTGCGGTCCTTGTGAAGAAATTGAATCATATACCGTCATTGCGGGTGATGCAGAAGTCCTCATACACAAATTTACTGATTCCGAATTCGGATTCACATATACTGTTGAAGAGAGGTATCATGAGTATTCGAATAAGAGTAAGCCGGTTGCATCTTACTATTGCAGAGATTTTGATTACTACTACCTTAAAGAATTCCTCAACAGAACTGACCTGTCACCGGTGACTGACAAATATGATATAACGATCGAGCAGGATGAGCTGATCGAGACAAAAAATAAAGATATCTACAACATATATTTTAATGGTATTTCGATGTGGACAGACAGGTCTCTGACTGATGCAGAGGGCAGCGAAGTAATGGAGTTTGTCTATAACGCTCTCGACAGCTTTGACACCCGTGATCACTTCACAAAAGATCCTAATTGTACTTCTGTAAGCTATACTCTGTATTGTGTATCCAGAGAGGAAGAAGCTGCGGTAGGAACACCGCACCATATGTTTTCTGGTCGCTACGGCTACAGGCAATGAAAGCCCAACCTAACGCTTGCGGCATTATTGAATAATAGAATGGTATATCACGAATATAATTAACCATTACCCGCATCGTTTACTTTCTTCAAAAAACAACCCGGCATTAATTGCCGGGCCGCTTACTCTGTAAAAAACTGGTCGAGGTGACAAGACTCGAACTTGCGACCCCATGCTCCCAAAGCACGTACGCTACCAACTGCGCTACACCTCGATACCTACGGCGGTAATTATATCTGTTTTGAGGTTTAACTGCAAATAAGAAGGGGTGCCCTGTAAGGACACCCCCAAATCTATTCCTATTCCTTGCGGTATTCCAAAATATCTCCCGGCTGGCAATCTAATGCTTCGCATATCGCTTCGAGCGTCGAGAATCTGATCGCCGATATCTTGCCGTTCTTCATTTTCGAGAGATTGACGTTGGACACGCCTACCTTCTCTGATAAGTCATTGAGCGAGATCTTCCTGTCTGCCATGACTCTGTCTAATCTTAGAATAATCTGTCCCATATTGCGCCTCCCTTACAGTGTCTCATCAGACTGAATCTGGAGGGTCTTACCGTAATCAAGGATAGTATGAACTACCCATGCGGTGACAAGTCCTATCGCGCCCAAAGCTGCTCCGGACGTTAAGAATCCGATTGCACTTGCGACGATAAGCACGATGGTTACTCTCTTGATGACCTTGTCCGTAAACGGTGTGTCTTCTTCCATTATGAGATTGAAGACATTGCTCAGCATCTTCATTAATACTGCACCAATAGCGCAGGTGATCGACAGTACCAGGCAAACGGTGCCGTACATTATGCTGAAGGGGTGATCATCAATAGCCTCCTGCAATGCGGGGATGTCCGAATGAAGTGAATCGGGATCTCCCAGATTGATGTCGACCCATTTTGCAGCAGCAATATCGTCATCAGTCGATACATATCCCGCATCTACAGCCTTTTGCATCTGGATGTCAAAATCTTTTCCCATAGAGAAACAGGTGACGGATGCGGCAGCACATGCAATCGCGCCGATAAGCAAGATGATGAAAAGGATTTTTGATACAGTCTTTCCGACTTTGCAGCTCTTCTTGATCTTAGCGATCTTTACATTTTCTTCCATAAAACAATCTCCTTATCCTCAGGTTAAAAAACTTTCGGGCCCCTTTATTCCTGATGCTTGGATAATACACCGCTGATTTATCTTTGTCAACAACTTTTTAACGATAAACATTAAATTATTTGCGATTAAGATTGTGAATAGTCTATGCGAGCAAGCGACCGTCTAATTGGCTATAATAGTAATGATCTTCAAATAAAGGAGAAGGTATCTTGATCAAAGTAACCAGCTATAAAAGCGGAAACGAATATTCATACGGACTGGGCGCGACTATCGCCATGGAATACCTTCTCAAGAAGAAGGAAGCGGTTAAGGCGGTAATCCTTCACCCGGATTTCAGATCTGAAGAGACAATTGCCAAGATCAATTCGATCTGCGGCAAAGATATTCCGGTATCAGTCGAGGCAAAGCCATTCAATATTCTTTCCAAAAAAGAGAACTGCTTTGTTATCTGTGTAATAGAGAAGAAGAACGAACCTATAAGAGACGGCAACCACATGGTCCTCGTCAATCCTTCCAACTGCGGCAACTTGGGAACGATCGTAAGGAGCTGCCTGGGATTTGGCGTTAAGAACTTAGCGATAGTAGGTCCCAAGGCGGCAGATCCTTTTGATCCCAAGACGATAAGAGCATCTATGGGCGCTTTAGCTAGCGTGAATGTCGAAGTTTTCGAGAAGTTCGAAGATTATCAGAAGAGATTTCCCAATAACAATCTCTATCCGTTCATGCTTGACGGCAGCACGATCCTTCAAAAGACAACGATAAATAAGCCCTTCTCGCTCATAATGGGCAATGAGGCGACAGGCCTTGATCCTGCGTTCCAAAACATAGGTCAGCCAATCAGAATAGAGCATTCAGGCGATATTGACAGCCTGAATATTACAATTGCCGCAAGTATCGGGCTTTATGAAGCAACAAAGTCTTGCGAATAAAATACAATCGTGATACAATTCTTCGGTAATTTGAAGATATAACTCTAAAAAGGAGAAGAAGAGATGCCTAATATCAAATCAGCTATCAAGCGTGTAAGCGTTTCCGAGAAGAAGGCTGCTGCCAATAAGAGCAAGAAGAGTGCTATCCGCACAACTGTTAAGAAGGCAAAGGCTGATATCGCTAACGGCGAGAATCTTGATGCTACAATCAAGTCAACACAGAAGGCATTGGATCAGGCTGCTGCTAAGGGCCACATGAGCAAGAACGCAGCTTCCAGAACAAAGTCCAGACTTGCTAAGGCTGCTAACGCTACCAAGGCTTAATTAGTTTATTTAGCGAATAACAACAACCGTCTGTCGGATTATCCGGCGGACGGTTTTATTCTGCATTTTTTCAGATTTGATGTGCGGATACTGCCACGACATGACTGCAAGAGGCGAAAGACCTGCGCTATAACAGATATCTGCGTATCTTTTCTTCTATTACTTTTGTGTTCAGAGGCTTCCTGTCCGTTTCCATTGTCAGTATCAGACTTGTCTCATCAAAATCATCGGCGAGTGTGTATTTCGCGATCTTGCTGACGTTACGGTCGGCATAGTCATCTTTTCCCATCATGCCGAGGTGCTCCCAATAATAGTCTTTTCGAAGCCTGACATTAAGACAGTTGAAGTCCGGCGCAGCGATAAGCACTCCGTGGCTGTAGAGCGGATACTCGTAACGGTAAGGAATGTTGTTCCTAAGCAAAGCATCGGCGATCAGTATCTCGGATTTCGATCTGACGCGTTCGCCCTTTGCCGTGTAATACTCCGGATCGTCTTTTCCGAAGCCCAATCTGTCGTACGGAGTATTCTGCCACTGCTTTATGAACTCTTCGTCGCTCAAGTATTCAGGAACAACCAGTTGTTTGCGCCCCTCTGACATCTTCTCATATATCTGCTGTGGTGCAGATTCATCGTAATTCTTTAAAAACGCTTCGATAGCTTTTTGCTGTTCTTTAAGCGTTTTTAATAGTTTGGCATCGTAATCTTTTTGGGCGAGGCTTACGGCGAGATGGCGATCGCTAAGGTGAATATAAGTGCCTTTGAGATCATTAGCATTGTTCCTTCTGTAATATTGATACTTGTTCCCCTTTTTAGCTATGCGCAGAAATCCTGTCGGAGACTCTTTAAGCTTGCCTTCAAGATAATTAATTGTTTGGTCTATTCTTACCTTTTGCTGAATTAGCATTTTAACTGCTGATTCTAAACGAATTAAGTTCATATTCATTTCCGCTTTCTGAGTTAATAGTTTTTAATAACCTACAAGAATTCGAAAACAACGATTCTTGTAGGTCGTTTTTGTTGCGATTTTTAGTCTTTGGGTCAGAAATGACCTACAGGATTCTTTATAGTTCAATTTTTGTAGGTCGTATTAGTTTCTAACGGTCATTTCTGATGCGAAAACAGCCTACAAGATTGAGTAATTTGCAATCTTGTAGGTCGAAAAGTTATGTCATTGTAAGAACATGCTAAAACATTGATTTGGAACTTCAACCCTTTTTCGAAACCTTGAGACAGACTTACCCTTAACCGACAAATTCTTGTCGGTTTTGAGACTCCGTGATTGAAGGCAGGATGAAAACAATTGGTTATTTTACGATTACCGGGATCGATTCCCACTCTGAAGCGGTGTCCCTGTCGTAGAGCTTCCAGCCTGTAGATGCCGCCCTCATGTCGAGCTCGAAAATCTTTTTAAGGCTCTCGTTCTCAGACTGGAGTTCCAGGCAATCCGAAGGCCTGTTGATGACAGGGATCTTCGCGCACTTACCCATTATCTTAAGACAATACTTACCTTCGCTGTTAAAGCCCAACACTCTGATGTAGGGCGGTCTTTTTATCTCAAGGCAGGAATTATCCTGGCCAGTGATCATGCTGGCGAGAGCCCGCTGGATTCTTGATAACGTATATCTCTTTGTGGATATCATGTTCCCGAAAACCTTGAGGTCATAATCGTCATCCGGAATGGTGCCGGGCCTGATATCTGATGCGGTATTTTTGATATAACCTGACAGATCATCGCTCATATAAGCAATGTTATCGAGAGATGAAGATGCATTTGCAGCGAGCATGCATTCCCTTATGTAATCAACATAATTAGGGAAAGTGAACACGCCTGAGGAAGCGGCTGAAAGCATTGTGCCAAGAGCTAAGTCCGGCATGTGGCCGTTGAGCTTCAGAGCGATCGCCGACTGACTGAAGTTATTGGAGGCTTCTTCGAAGATAGCCTTGCGTATTGCAGTAGCGCTCGCGAATTCGCCATTGATCTTGTCTTCGTGATACCCGTTGCCTTCGCGCTTTATAATTATCACGTTGATCCTGTGCTGCTTATCGATCTTCTTAAGAGCCAGGAGATAATCCAATGCCAGTATTGAGTTAGGGCTCGATAAGACTGAAGCGATGTCCCCCGTGATTCCTTTAGAGACTGCGTAATCCTTGATGGCAGAAGCTCTTGCTTCGGGGAAGCTGATCCCTGTGGAGATGTATTCGCTGATTTTGGAATTGAAAAGCACATTATCTTCAAAGCGCTCTTCGGAAAGAGCCTTTAAAAGATCAGTGTCATCCGTATCGACACCAAAGGCAATGTCGGTTACGACGCCTGTGGAAACGAGTTCAGACACGGCACCTTCGGCAAATCTTGAAGAAGGCGCGCAGGAGAAGCTGAACGGGAGTCCGATCACTACATCGGCACCGCAAAGAAGTGCCTGTCTTGCTCGTACGGCAGGAGGGCAGACAGCGGGAAGCCCCCTTTGGGTAAAAAAGCCTGATATGACAGGCATGACGATGGCTCTGGGGTCATTAACGATCTCACGGGCCTTCTTTATCAGATACCCGTGACCGTTATGGAAAGGATTAAATTCCGCAATAATTCCTATAACCCGCAATTTAAGTAAACCCTCTGCTTTTGGTATAATCTTTGATTGTAAGATTATATTTCATAAGGCGGAGTTTATGCAACGCAGGCAGATAGCAGGCATCGGAATAGGAAAGATCGTGACAGGAGCGATACTGGCCGTTATCGCATTAGGCGCGGTTATATTCTACCTGTTCTATACCGGCAGATTCGGAGGCGGTTCGAAGCTTAAACTTACCAGCCCCGTCCATGTCGGTCACGATTACAGTGACATAGCTGCTGATAACAATATTGTCAGTGATTATCTTTTCGGAAAGGTCAAGAAACTCAATGTCGAGAAGGGCGGCGACGGAATACTCGCGTCCACCACATATACTATCGCAGGAAGACTGGTTACACAGGAAGCCGAGAACTCGGGAGTATACGAGCTCACTGACCAGGCATTGCTCCTCAAGTGTTATGTAAGAGCGGGCGACGGTGCCAATGCCATAGCTCTCAAGAATGAAGTGACCAAGCGATTCAGATTGTCTGACGGCGCGTACAGGACGTTCGTTTATTCTGATCCTGCCAAGTCGGAAGAACTTATTACCGTATCCGCTTCGATGGCATGGCTCGATGCGCTGACAGAATACTATGTCTCATACGGTAATGACGACGACTATAAGGAGATCTGCCATCTTGCGGGACTTCTTTTCGATAATGAAGGAAGAGTTATCCCCGAGCAGCTCTCGGTCGCTAAATATGCCGAATCGCTTTATGTAAGCCTTGAGGATACGAGCACCATCGAAGAAGGCATGGAAGGATCTCTTGAGCAGCTCTACGGGACTATCACCGGAGATGTCGAGGGAGCTGATGCTGCAAGAGATGAGCTCGAAGCTGATATTGAAGGTGTATTGCTGTCTAACATCAATCTGAGGCTCATCAGGGATCTCGAGAACAACGGCATCCTGGTTCAGGGAGCTTACGAGCGTGCCCTGAAAGCAGTCAAAGGCGGATTCGCGGGAGCCGGCTACGCATTCTATGCATATGCGACTAACGGCCAAATGGACAGCGAAGACTATATCTATACCGGACAGGATATCGGAGCATTCGATATCACGCATAGTGTTAAGACTATGAGAAATCTTGCAGAGGTCGGAGAGCTCGACAATGAGTCTTTTGCCGAGTTTAAGGGCCAGGTCATGAATTACGGCAGGATCTATACCGAGTACGTTATCATGACCGGCAGTTACTCCGGCAGGGAAGCCTTGAACGCATATTCTGATGCTCTGCTGTTGGCATATTTTGTGGGCGATAAAGACCTTTACGCCACTCTTACCAATGCTCTCGGCAAGAGAGTTGCCACCAAATCGACGAGTCCTGCTCTCTATATGATCTTCAGGGAAGAGAATGACAGATATGTCTTCTACGCAAGGGAGAATTTCGCTGCCCGTCTTGCTACTTCTTAATTAGTTCTTCTTAATTGAAATAACAAGTGTTTACGAGTATACTTTTGTCGACAAAAAATTCCAAAGGAGACAATATATATGGCATTCATTGATGACATCATGGCCAGAGCTAAGGCTGACAAGAAGACTATCGTACTTCCCGAGTCAATGGACAAGAGAACATTTGAGGCTGCCGAGAAGATCCTTAAGGCTGACATGGCTAACCTCATCATCATCGGTACACCTGACGAGATCGCTAAGAATTCCGCAGGTTTTGACATTACAGGCGCAACGATCGTTGATCCTTATAACGATCCCAACAAGCAGAAATATATCGACAAGTTCGTTGAGCTCCGCGGTGTTGACACCATGGTAGCTGCAGCTAAGAAGAAGGCTGAGAAGAAGGGTTTCTCTGAGGAAGAGACTGCTGCTGCAATCGCTGACGCTGAGAAGAAGGGCATAACACCCGAGAAGGCTGAAGAGAAGATGAATTCCGATTACATGTACTATGCATGCCTTATGTGCAAGTGCGGTGATGCTGACGGTGCCGTTTCCGTTGCTTGCCACTCCACAGGTAACACGATCCTTCCTGCACTCCAGCTCCTTAAGACAAAGCCCGGTATCTCTTCAGTATCCGGCTTCTTCCTTATGGACGTTCCTAACTGCGATCTTGGTGAGCACGGTCTCTTTATTTTCGCTGACTGCGCAGTTAACACAGACGTAGATTCTGCTAAGCTCGCTGAGATCGCTAAGCTCTCCGCTGAGTCATTCGAGCAGTTCATCGGCGCTCCCGCTAAGGTAGCCATGCTCTCATATTCTTCATACGGTTCAGCTAAGCACGCTGACGTAGATAAGGTTTCCAACGCTGTTAAGATCGCTAAGGAAAAGTATCCTGATCTCGTAGTAGACGGTGAGCTCCAGCTCGATGCAGCTCTCGTTGAAGAAGTTGGCCAGTTAAAGGCACCCGGATCACCGGTTGCAGGCCACGCTAACACATTGGTATTCCCTTCACTCGAAGCAGGCAACATCGGCTACAAGCTTGTTCAGAGACTTGCTAAGGCTCCTGCTTACGGACCGGTCCTCCAGGGCCTGGCTCTCCCCGTAAACGACCTTTCCAGAGGCTGCAACGCTGACGACATCGTCGGTACGGTTGCTATTACCGCAGTTCAGGCTCAGGCTGCACAGGCTTAAGAGCTGACCGATATAAGAATTAAAAGACAGGAGAAAAGTCTAATGAAGATTTTAGTAATCAATTGCGGTAGTTCTTCCGCAAAGTTCCAGCTTTTCGATATCGATACAGGCGATGTACTCGCAAAGGGTAATGCCGAGAGAATCGGAATCGACGGTAAGCTCACATATAAGCCTGCAGGCAAGGACGAGTTCGTTTCTACAGAACCCATGCCTGATCACAAGGTTGCTGTAAAGATGATTCTCGATGCTCTTGTTGATCCTGAGCACGGCGTTATCTCTGACGTATCCGAGATCGCAGCTGTAGGCCACAGAGTACTCCACGGCGGTAAGTACTATAGTGCTTCAGTTATCGTTAACGACGACGTTAAGAGAGTTATCAGAGAGTGCTTCCCTTTAGGACCTCTGCACAATCCCGCTAACCTCATCGGTATCGAGGCCTGCGAGGATGTTCTTCCTGAGGGCACACCTCAAGTTGCAGTATTCGATACAGCTTTCCATCAGACAATGCCCCCGAAGGCATACACATATGCTCTTCCTTATGAGCTTTCCGAGAAGTATGACATCCGCCGCTACGGTTTCCACGGAACGTCCCACCGTTATGTAAGCCACAGAGTTGCTGATTTCCTCGGCAAGAAGTATGAAGACTTGAGGATCATCACATGCCATCTGGGCAATGGCTCATCCTTTGCAGCTGTTAAGGACGGCAAGTGCCAGGATACATCAATGGGTCTTACACCTCTTGCAGGTATCTGCATGGGTACAAGAACAGGTGACATCGATCCGGCTATCGTTCCTTTCCTCATGAAGA
>JAFRST010000035.1 GCA_017427465.1 Clostridiales bacterium
TGAGAACGTAATCTTCCTTTCTGCTGACGCTTTCGGCGTACTCCCTCCTGTTTCCATCCTCACACCTGAGCAGACAAAGTACTACTTCCTCTCAGGCTTCACAGCTAAGCTTGCCGGTACAGAGCGTGGAATCACAGAGCCTACACCTACATTCTCCGCTTGCTTCGGTCAGGCATTCCTTGAGCTCCACCCTACAAAGTATGCTGAAGAGCTCGTAAAGAAGATGGAGAAGTCCGGTGCTAAGGCTTACCTCGTTAACACAGGCTGGAACGGCACAGGCAAGAGAATCTCCATCCCTGATACACGTGGTATCATCGATGCTATCCTTGATGGTTCTATCAAGAACGCTCCTACAAAGAAGATCCCTTACTTCGATTTCGAAGTACCTACAGAGCTTCCCGGTGTATCCACAGAGATCCTTGATCCCCGTGATACATATGCTGATGCAGCTGAGTGGGATAAGAAGGCTCAGGATCTTGCAGGCAGATTCATCAAGAACTTCAAGAAGTATGAGACAAACGAAGCTGGTAAGGCATTAGTTGAGGCTGGTCCTAAGCTCTGATTCTTTAAGATCTGACTTTAAACTTACAGAGGCTGTCTTCGGACAGCCTCTTTTTTGCATTGATGTAAGTTCTTCGTTCATTCTCAGACACCGGTATAAATTATATTTATTAATAGGCATGTAATAATTTATTAGAATATTAGTGGTATATTATAAATATAAAAAATTTCAGATATCAGGGTCGGACTATGAAGAAATCTACTGACATCAGAGTTATTAAGACACAGAAGGCTTTGCTTAGCGCTTTGGGAGAGCTTATCCAGAACAAGAAGCTCTCATGCATCACGATCACTGAACTTTGTACCAAAGCTAACCTCAACCGCAACACTTTCTATTACCACTACAACAACATTTATGAATTACTGGCTGAATACAAGCAGCTACTGATGGAAGAATTCTCCTCCGTGCTAGATGTTAATAAGAACCGCACTAACAGGACCGTTCTTGATATCTGCAAGATCATTTACCGTCATCCGGGTTTTATGCGCATCATCATCTCCCCTAACTGCGATCTTGATTACTTTGACGACATCTTCGGTGTTGCATCTGAGAAAGCCCGGATCCTTATGGACAAAAAGCACGAGATCAAGACTACGGCTGATCACCTTGCTTGCTGCTACTGCAATGCCGGCTGTGTTGCCGTACTCCGCGAATGGGTATCTGAAGGAATGAAGGAATCTCCTGAGGACATTGCCGAGATCATCTCCCAGGCATCCAGGAAAGGTCCTATTTCCATTCTTTTCCCTGAGAATTGACCGGTCAGATTATTTCATAATAAAAGGCGGATCATCTCCGCCTTTTTTATTTTAGGTTTTTCTTGTCAGTCATCGTTGCCGATAGCGTTCCAGATCATGAGAACCAGCACCAGTACGGCTGAGAATATCAGCATGAAGAATCCCGGGCCGTCAATTACGTCGATATTGTAATCAGACTGATAACTGAATGCATCAACGAATTTCCCGGTGATATTCAGAACTGCTTTATCGCTGTCCTGCTGCAAAGTCATGGTGAATAATCCCCATAACGATGCACCGACATTTACAAGCGAGCCGATAACATAACCCTTCTTTAATCCTACCATCGTAAACAGTATGACCATGACGGCAGAAACGACGATCACTATCCCATAGAATTGCGGGAACAATGTCGCAGTAGCCGAATCATTGATGACCTGTCCGTTGATGGTTCCCGTTGCCGTTACTGTGTAGTACGGCAGGAACGCCGAGAGCCCCGAGCAAAGGCACGCCAGGATCAAAAAGACCTTCCTTACATTCATTTTCTTATCCTCCCTTATATTTTAATTATCAAGAATTGTAATCTTCATTCTGGATAACAAAATTAAAATACGAATCATATGTTTCATGGCTTCCGCCAAAAATGATCTCGGTATTGCTTTCGAGTTTGACACTGCTGGAATCGCTGAAGAAATAAGTCTCCAGTTTTCCGTAGTAAGAAGAGAACTTATGATAATAGAGCTCATAATCGTACTGTTCCTGCTCAGGTGTAACATTCAGGTTCCAATAGATAATGTCGAAAACCTTTCCTGAATCAGGATTAGAGATGATCGATATCTCGTTATACTTTACTTCAGCAATAGAAAAATCCAAACCTTCATACAAATACTCTACTGTATCATCATAGTCTTCCGTGAGCTTCTCACCGTCCTTGAGCTCAATATTGAGATAATCTTCGATCATCTTCTTTACTGTGTCCTGGTCATTTCCAAAACAGCTTTCAGTAAATTCGATAATGCTCTCAAGTTCAGGATCGAGTACGTCACTCGTAGGGAAGATTGCATTACAGCCAGGTACAAAATCCGGATCTGCTGATATAGCTATCTCCATCTGATTATTCCCGGGGATACCGAAGCAGTTCTCGCCCCAGGTAACGGCTACGACAACGTTCCCGGCATTCCACTTCTGACTCTCAGCCTTATCGGCCTTCATCCAAGCCGTATCACACATCTCGGATTTACCGTATTTTTTCTCTAAGACTTCGCAAACAGACTTATACGCTTCTTCGGCAGGAAGGTTAAGGTCAGAACTAATATCGTCAGACTCTTTAGCACCCATAGACAGGTATTGTGCTTCCGTTATGCAGTAATCCAGCTCGATGATACTGTAATCCTTCAAATAATAATGAAAGCTCTTTATAAAAGCGCCGTCTAAGTCAAATCCGTCTCCCATAAATGAGACGGATCCCTCATAATAGTCATTGACAAAATAACTGCCGCTAAAAGCATATATATCATACATGGCATCACTAAAAGTTACCGGATCACTTCCCATAAAAGATTCAGCGAGCCCAATAGTCTCAACTAATGATGAACGGTCAAAATCATAATTATCGGGATCTGACGGATCGTTCACAACAACCGGATCTTCCGTCTCATCCTGCTCAACTTTATAAACGGGATCGTCATCTTCTTCAGCATCTATGTCGCTGATATCATTCTTTTTGCAAGAACCGAGAGTTAATGCAAGTGCAAAGATCAACGCCAAAGAAACGTACTTTAATGACTTCTTCACTTTTCTCACCCCATATTAAAAATAATTGATAATCAAAATCATTATATTTTAAAACCTGTATTTTTCCAATTACGAAATGTCCCTAAACACCCCGATATACGGCCACTTCGATGATTTTTTCGAAAAAAGTCAACTATGTGGCCGCAAAACAGACACTTTAGGATACATTTTCGGGTAACAAAAAAGCGTCCTCCCGAAGGAAGACGCCCTGAAAGATAAAATATTAAGCAGTTACGATCTTATTCGCATTCTCAAGGCCGTGCCTCTCGATAGCCTGTTCCCTCATCTTGTACTTTAAGATCTTACCAGCAGCATTCATCGGGAAACCGTCAACGAAGTCAACATATCTCGGGATCTTGTGTTTAGCCATGTGAGTCTTAACATATTCCTTAATCTCTTCTTCGGAAGACTCTTCACCGGGCTTTAAGACGACCGCAGCAAGGATCTCTTCACCGTAATCAGCATCGGGAACACCGATTACCTGTACGTCCTGGATCTTAGGATGTGTATAGAGGAAATCCTCGATTTCCTTCGGATAGATATTCTCACCGCCGCGGATGATCATGTCCTTGATACGTCCTGTGATCTTGTAGTAACCGTCTTCAGGTCTCCTGAGAGCCAAATCTCCTGAGTGGAGCCAGCCTTCTTCATCGATTGCTGCTGCGGTAGCTTCGGGCATCTTGTAGTAACCCTTCATGATGTTATAACCGCGTGCACAGAACTCACCCGGAACACCGTCAGGAAGCTCTTCGCCTGTCTCCGGGTCAACGATCTTGGTCTCAACACCGAAGATGGAAGGTCCTACGGTATTAACTCTCTGCTCGATCGTGTCTGTAGTCTTAGACATTGTCGTAGCAGGAGAAGCCTCTGTCTGGCCGTATGTGATAACAATCTCAGGCATGTGCATCTTCTCGATAACTTCTTCCATAGTCTTGATCGGGCAAGGGCTGCCTGCCATGATGCCTGTTCTCATGTGCGAGAAGTCTGTCTTAGGGAAGTTTTCGTGACCGAGCATTGCGATGAACATCGTAGGAACACCGTGGAAGCATGTGATCTTCTCCTGGTTAATGCAGTGCAGGCCTTTTCGGGGTGAGAAAGCAGTGATCGGAGACATTGTAACTGCATGAGTTACGGATGCGGTCATTGCGAGAACCATGCCGAAGCAGTGGAACATCGGTACCTGGATCATCATGCGGTCAAAGGATGACAGATCCATGCAGTCGCCGATAGCCTTACCGTTGTTAACAACGTTGTAGTGTGTGAGCATAACGCCCTTAGGGAAACCTGTAGTGCCGGAAGTGTACTGCATGTTGCAGACATCGTGCTTATCGATAGTCCTTCTGATCTTTTCGACATCAGAAACATTGACCTTCTCAGCCAAAGCAGGAAGCTCATCCCAGTGGAAGCATCCGGGAACATGTGATTCGCAAGTGATGACGTTCTTCAAAACAGGAAGTCTTGCTGCTTCGAGCTTACCGGGCTCACTGTCCTTTAACTCAGGGCAGATCTCATTGATGATCTGTAAATAATCGCAGTCCTTGAACTTATCGATCATGACGAGCGTGCATGTATCAGACTGTCTGAGCAGGTACTCGATCTCGTGGATCTTGTAAGCTGTGTTGACTGTCACGAGTACGCAGCCGATCTTTGTTGCAGCCCAGAATGTCAGATACCACTGGGGAACATTGGTAGCCCAGATAGCGATGTGGTCACCCTTCTTACAGCCCATAGCGAGGAAAGCGCGGGCGAGGTTATCAACATCGTCACGGAACTCAGGATATGTTCTGGTATAGTCGAGTTCTGTATATCTGAAAGCATACTGATTCGGGAAGAGCTCGCAGATCTTATCCAAAACATCCGGGAATGTCAGATCGATCAATGTCTCCTTGGGCCAGGGATAGTAACCTGTACCTCTTGTGTCTGTCTGGAGTTCGAACTTCTTCTGCGGACGGTATGACTCCATGTAGTTTGCGAACTGCGGAATGACGATACCGGCATTCTCAAGATCCTTGGACCATCTGTAAACCCACTCAAGAGATACATAACCGAGATAATCGATAGATTGGAGAGCGTCGAACATTTCCTTTAAAGGCATATCGCCCAAGCCCATGAGCTTGTAAGATACCTTACCGTCGACCATGACGGAGTCTTTTACGTGAACGTGCTTGATGTACTCGCCAAGGTTATTTACGGTATCAACGGGTGACTCGCCCATAAAGCGGTACGGGTGATGCATATCCCAAAGGGCTGCTGCCTTTCTGGAACCGATTGCATCAAGTACTTTCTTAAGTCTCTTAGTATCAGCATAAACGCCGTTTGTCTCGATGAGCAAAGTAACGTTCATTTCCTCAGCATAAGGAACGAGCTCTTTCATAATTGAGATAACAACTTCATCGTCGATCTCTTTCTCAGGTGCCGGATTACGGTCGCCAAGAACACGGATATAAGAAGTTCCGAGCTTATTTGCGAGCTCGATATATGCCCTGATCTCAGCGATTGCCTTATCCTTGGTAGCAAGGTCGTTTACAGGCTCACCTGATGAAAGACAAGGGATTGCGAGCTTTAATTCCTTAAGCTTTGCTACTGTCTTGGGAAGGTTTGCCTCAGTAAACGGCGGAGCCTTAACTGAGAATATATCCTGACCGAGACCTCTGATCTCAATTCCGTTGAAATTGAAGTCCTTGGCCATCGAGTAAATGTCCTGCCAGGAAAAATCTGGACAAGCGAGTGTTGAAAAGCAAGTTAACATAAATATTTCCTCTTATATATTAATAGTCTTATTTAACAACCTTGTGATTATATAGGTTATTACGGATTTTGTAAAACATTCGCATGGATTTTTGGCTTATGCGAGAAAGCCGAACAATACAATATGGCCGCTTTAGCAGCCTAGCGCCTGAAGTAGGCAATTTAGGATCGTATTGGCGTCAGCTTTACCGTGAGCCTTTATGATGGGCTTTCTGATACCGAGAATTACAGCGCCGGCGAGATCATTGTACTTGTAGAGCTGGCCGAGATCATCGATGTGAGATGCCACCTTTGACTTTGCATCTTCATCAATACCTTCAAAGATCTTCTCCTTGAGGCTGTCTACTAAGAATCTTCCCTGCGCTTCCAGGCCTTTGAGCAAAGCGTTGCCTACCAGTCCGGAGCAGATATATACGTCTGCCTTGTTATCGAAAATATGATCGGGCTCTACATTACCAACAAAGTTAATGCCTGATTCCCTGATCAAAGCGCTTGCGGCAACCATCTCGGTAGTTCCCTTACCTTCCTCAGAACCGACATTGAGCATAGCTACTCTCGGATTCATGAGCCCTCTGCTCATCATGTACTCGGCGCCGAGGAGCGCATACTGGTCGTAGTCTTCGACAGAAGGATTGAGATTAGATCCGCAGTCAACCAAAAGGAATCTGCCGCCCTTGTTATCGGAGGGCAAAAGCGCACCGAGGACAGGCTTATGGGCATTCTTGTTAAGACCGACCTTAACGAGTGAACTTACAATGAGAGAACCGGTAGAACCTACACTGACATAAGACTTCGCATCAGTGGAAGCTAATAATTCGCAGCCTTTGATGAGCGAGAACGGCTCACCTGTTCTGACTGCGACAAGAGGATTTAAGTTGTTATCAAGGATATTCGGACAGTTTACGATCTCATATCTGCCTTCAAATTCAGGGTGCTGATTAAGTCTGGCAGCGAGCATCTCATAAGGCCCGACAAAAGTGATAAAAAGGTCAGAGCGTTCAGACAGCGCTTTATAAGCGCCGACGATCAATACGTCAACTGAATTGTCTCCTCCAAAGAGGTCTAAGATGATCTTCTCCATCCGACATTCTTAAAACCTGACCTTATAGTTTATGCGTTTATGAGAACGCAATAACGTAATTATATATATTTTGGCCGCCTAAGCAAGAGAAAATCTCCGCAGAAGAGCATAAACCTGATATAGATGACATCATGCTGTCAGCAAGATCTTTGTCCTCGTCATTGCCTGAAAAGACCATGACTGACTCATAACTGTCTACTTCAGGCACTGTCGGCAGGAACTTAAGTACGCACTCCTTAAGATCTTTATCAGCACAGGTAATTATGTCATCGTCAAGTACGCCGATATAATCACCGCTCATAACGCTGACGCCGTTATAAACGCCTGTCTTGTCAGCTTTTGCGATAAGTCCTGTATGAACGCCCTGAAGGGCCTTATTCATTGTCTTCTCGATTTCTTCGCAAGAAGCGCTACTGTCGATAAGTGACAGAGCAAGATAGCCTTCAGCCATAGACTTGGTAGGAACAATGTGGATAACTGAATCCTTATTAACTTCCCTTACCTTCTCAGCTGTCATGATGATATTCTTGTTGTTAGGCAAAAGGATGATGTGCTTGGCTGAGGCTGCTTTGCAGGCATCAGTTAAGTCCTGCAGCGAGAGATTATCAGACTGCCCGCCTCTTGCCACACGGGCAACTCCCATCTCCTTAAAGAGATTCTCGAATCCGTCGCCGTCAGCTACGGCAACGATAGCGACATCCTTCATGTTCTCGAGGAACGACTCGTGATGCTGGATAGTCATATTCTCTATCTTGAGCTTTACGAACTCACCATATCTGTGATAGTAAGCCATTACAGACTCAGGCTTTAGTGTATGGATGTGGATCTTGACCTGATTGTTGTCTTTAACCAGAACGAGAGAATTACCGAAGTCTCTCATGTCAGATCTGACAAGCTCTTCATTAAAGTCATCGATCTTATCGTCATTGAGCTGGATGATCATCTCGGTGCAGTAACCGAATTCAGCAAGGCCTTCACCGCCCATGCTTACAGGGACGTTACCCTTAACATTGGCAACAGACTCGAATTCGGAGAAATCAACACTGAAAGTGTCATCAAGAGCTTCCATCATACCTGTAACGAGGCAGAGGAATCCCATAGCGCCGCTATCCAAAACATCATATTCCTTAAGGACAGGAAGAAGTTCAGGCGTATTCTTAAGTGATTCGGCAGCGCCCTCTACTATAGCCTTCATGAACTCTTCAGTAGTAGTGTCTTCATCAAGACTGTCTTCCGCATTCTCCTGCGCCTCACGGCAGACTGTAAGGAATGTGCCCTCGACAGGCTCAGCTACTGAGTTATATGCGCTTCCCGTTCCTTCAATAAAAGCAGCATCGAGTGTGCCTGCATTGACCTCATCAAAATCCTTGAATGCCTTAAGGAATCCCTTAAGCCACTGCGAGAGGATAACACCGGAATTGCCCTGTGAACTCATCAGAGCACTCGTATAAAGATCATCAAAATCTTTAGGTGTGAGGTCTCTGTCACCAATATCCATAAGGGTCTTGATGATGCCCGACATGGTCTTATCCATGTTCGTACCCGTATCACCGTCAGGGATAGGGAAAACATTCATGTCGTTTAATGTCTGCTTATTATCTAAGATCTTCTTGGCTCCGCCAATAAGCATCTTCTTAAGGATAGATAGTTCCATTTCCTAATATTCTCTTCCTATTATTCCTTGTTTATTTTATTTTACAGTCTCAAGCTGTTCGTTCTTATGCTTGCCCCTGTAATTGCAGATCAATGTACCCGGGCCTACAGATACACCTACGATAGGTCCGATGACATATGTCTTTACCGTTGCTTCGGGGATCTTAGCCTTGATCTCACCTGCCAATGAATCCGCATCTGCCTGGCTGTCAGCGTGACCTACCCAGATGGTCTGCTTCTCAGGCTGGACGATGAACTTTGAGATCTGGTCTGCGATCTCAGTAAAGGAAGACTTTCTTCCCTTTACCTTTCTGATAGCAAGATTCTGGCCCTTCGTATCAGATATGATTATCGGCTTTACCGCAAAGAGATTACCGAAGAAAGCCGATGAAGCAGTAACTCTTCCTGCTTCTTTAAGATAAGACAATGACTCAGTCGTAGAACACTGGTTATAGAACATCTTGTGATCTTCTATCCAAGTCTCAACTTCATCAAGGGATTTGCCCTGGTCTCTCATTTTCGCGCACTCAATGGCAAGAAGGCCCTGGGCCATACCGCTGATGAGTGAATCGACAATGATGACCTTGCGGTCAGGGAACTCTGCGCGGAGCTCATCTCTTACCACATATGCTGTCTTAACAGAACTCGACAAAGCAGATGAACAAGCGATATAGATGACATCCTTGCCCATGCCCAGATGCTCTCTTAAGATCTCGGTATATGTCTTGATGGATACCTGCGCAGTCTTATATTTGACGCCGTTTCGCATTGACTCATAGAAGTCATGGGACCCGATCTGGAGCCAGTCGAGTGAAGCTATGTAATTCTTATCTCCTGTAGAGAATTCCATCGGGAAATAATTGATCTCATATTGCTGACGCAATTCGATGGGAAGATCTGATGTAGAGTCGGTTAACACGTGAAAAGATGCCATATTCTCATCCTCCGCAATTAACAAAATCGCTTACTGCCTTATCGTATGCTTTAAGGTTTCTTATTCTCAAGTGAGAATGCGCGCCTTCGTCAAACCAGACCATAGGCTTCTCCTTAGATGCACTTGCTTGATTAATCTTATCAAAATATTTGGGAAGTGACGATTTATCCTGTCTTCCGCAGATCATGAGCATGGGAACTTCAACTCTCTTCATGGCATCGATAGGCTTGTTCTTAAAGATGTTGATCCCTGCGATCTTCTTGAAAAGAAGACCCATCTGGAAGCAAACCGGAAATGTAGGTTTGCCGAGGTTCCTCGTTCTCTGGCAAAGTACGTTATAGAACGAGATAAAGGGACCTTCAAGAACTATGCGGTCAACATAAGGATTGTGTCTTGATGCCACATAGATCGCTGCAACAGAACCGATGCAGATACCGTGAATAACAAAGTGATCTATCTTGAACTGCTCGTGTACCAGACCGATCCATGCTTCGAGGTCCTTGCTCTCAAGCATGCCTGCGCCTGTGTAAAGGCCTTCACTGAGGCCGGCAGCTCTCGGGTCTACAACGATGATGTTGAAGTTATTCTTCTGATAAAGATCAGCAAAATAGTAGCAGTACTTACAGGTCTCTGCCCTGCCTGCCATGATTATGGCCGCTCTGTCAAACCCGAAGTCAAAATACTCACCCTTCATCTTAAGACCGTCAAAGGATGTGACTTCGATCTCAGTCATAAAAGAAGCATTCTCTTCGCCCCACTTCATACCTGCATTAAACATAACTGTATGCTCGGCATTCTCAGGTGCACTGTTGCCTCTGGCCCATTTTTCCTTAGTCTCACGAACAAACATGTTTGTATATTGCTTTTTCGCGATCTTCATGCAGTAGAACCACATGAAGACTGATCCGCTGATAAAAAGCAGCGCGACAACAATAACTACTATAAGAACCGGGTTAACAGCAGCACAGACCATTATAACTTCGCCTTGATCTCCTCTAAGAGCTTAGTCTCTTCGGCAAGACCCTCGGAGATCTCCTTACCCATGTAGAAAGCAACTACCATTCCGGGACCGATCGAAGAACCGTTGGCCATGTTGACCGTTGTGGGAATGATCTCAGCTGTAGGGAATGTCTCTTCAATAAGCTTTTGAATCTCAAGCCACTGTGCCTTACGGAATGTGTGGGAAACGAAGATCCTCTTAGGCTCAGGCTCGATCGTTGCCTTCATGTACTCGATCATTGCCTTATAGAGCTTCTTATATCCGGTAACCTTAGTTATGATCTGGTTCATACCGTCACGGTTGAAATCAGCCAAAGGCTTGATATTGATGAGCGAACCCATGAATGCGGAAACATTGGAGCAGCGACCCATCTTTGCAAGGAACTTAAGATCATCAACCGTACCGGTCTGGTGGCATTTCTGCTTGTTGTTCTCGAGCCACTCAGCAACTTCTTCAATGGACTTGCCGGCCTTCTTCATATCACCTGCAAATGAAACGAGAAGTCCGTCACCGCCTGAATAACGGAGAGAGTCTACACAGATGATCTTTCTGTCAGGATACTTCTCCTTAAGGTTCTCGGCAGCTTTACGGCAGCTGTCGTATGTATTGGAAAGTGCATGTGAGAGGGAGATATTAAGGATGTCCTTGCCCTGCTTGAGATACTTCTCAAAGAAAGCTTCCTGAACCTCAATATTCTTGATTCCCGTAGTATACATGGAATCCTTTGACATGCTCATGTAGAAATCCTGAGGAGAGATCTCTTCCCAGTCAAGCGTGGAGTCGTGTGTGTTTCCGTCAGGGAATGTAATATTACCGGGAAGGTAATCATCTACACCGAATCTTTCTCTTAAATCCTTTGTAAGGTCTGTTGAGCTGTCAGTAAGAAGCACGTAATCGCTCATTTTTCTGTTCCTCCCATTTATTATGTTAGTTATTTTGAAGACTTGATCATATTAATGACATCGCCTACGTTATTGAGCTTAATGCTGCTGTCGACAGGCAATGTCACGTTCATCTTTGACTCAATGTTCATAAGGATAACGACAAAAGATAAGCTGTCGATACCCAAAGACTTGAGTTCTGTTTCAGGGGTAATCGTCTCAAGCGGGATATCGAAAGACATGTTCATCGTCTTATAAGTATCACAGATAATGGAATACAATTCCGGAATCATTTCCATAACTATTTTCCACCCGCCTTTGCACTTCTGTTCTCCTCAATCTCAGCACTTACCTCGGCAAGTCTGGCCTTCATTTGGGCCCTTACCTTCTTGATATATCTGTTCAAATGAGGTTTTGTCTCAGAGATAGCCTGACGCTTAAGAGAAACAAGGCTCTCGCGTATCATCTCATTGGCTTTCTCTATCGAATCATTATCTGTTACCAGACCTTCTTTGTCAAATTCCAAAGGGTCTCCGATGACAAATCTCGTAGGTTTGAAAAGTCTGTACGAAGCATGGATATAAACCGGTACTACAGGACGCTTTGTGTAGAGCGATAACATAGCCGGTCCCTTCTGGAATTCAAGGAACTCATCATCGTAATTCATATGTCCTTCAGGAAAAATGACAAAAGGCTCATTATTCTTAAGTCCGTCCATCATCGTCTTGATCGCAGCCCAGTCAAATCCCTGTCTGTCAACAAGAACGCAGCCCATGGAAAGAAGGAAAAACTCCCACTTCTTGCTTACTTCGGCTATATCTTTGGCTGAAAGGCTTCTGCAATATACTCTTTTGAAAACGTAGTAAAGGAAGGGCGAATCGCACCACCAGGAATGATTTGCAACGATTACCATTCCCTTATCAATATGCCTTGCTGCAGGTGCAAAATTGCCTCCGTATGTTATCTTCGGTCTTATCAAAAATCTTATGCCCGGGAAAGCCGTCCACCTGATGAAGTGATAGAAAAATCCTGCATATTTGGGGTGCTTAAGCTTTTTACCGTCAGCTATAAGGAAGTTCTTAAGATAGAACTGTCTGTATTCTTCTGTTCTTTCCTGAAGTTCTCTTGTAAAAGCATTAGCCCTGTCCTGAAGATTATCAAGACCGTCTCTTGTGTAATACGTATCAGGATACATATAGCTTCCGATAAAGATGAGGTCACGCTTGCCGGGGCCTATCCTTCCGTTGTGGAATACAGGAACTACCGGTGCACCCGAGCTTAAAGAGATAAGTGCGGCAGCCTGTTTGTATTCCAGGAGCTTACCTTCAGTCTCTATATGCCCTTCAGGATAAATGAGTACGGAGTGACCCTTGTTGATGACCTCAACCGCTTTATTGACTGCATCCATATTACCTGTGACATTGGCAACCTTTATAACGCCCATGGCTTTTAAAAGGAAAGTCAGAACAGGATTAAAGACATACATATCGTGCGATATGAGCACGTAAATACGCCTGAACGGGAACGCCAGCAAAGCCTCGACATAGTCGCAGAAACTCGTGTGATTCATTGCTATGATGACAGGGCCCCTATACTTCTCTTTCCTCTTCTGAAGATAGATCTTCTTAATGTTGAAGAAAAGCCAGGCAGGCAAAAAATTAGTGATGTAAAGGAACCATCTTACTAAGAACATTACGACTTGGGCTCCTTGCTCTGTTCGATAATATAATCGGCAATAGCCATAGGCGTAATGAGCGGCGTCTCTGTCATGGTGATCTGCTTGCCTGTTGCCTCAGCCACCTTGGACAGGAGCTCAACATACTGCATCGAATCACCGCCCAGAGCGATGAAGTTCGAAGTGTCTGTAATCTCAGATCTTTCCTTGATCAGGACTTCAGCGTAAATATCACAGATCTTCTCGAGCAGCTGAGTATATTCAGCACTTCTGGTACGCATTACTTCATCATCAGAAGGTCTCTGGCACTCAGTCGCGAAGATCTCATTGTTTTCGAGCTTTGCGGCAAGAGCCTTACGGTTGATGCCCTTAAATGTCATAGGACACTCGCCGACAATATTCAGAACCTTAGTAGGTCTCTCAGAAAGAGTGAGCAGATCAATCGAAGCATAAACGCTCTTAAGCGAAGAAGCCTTCTCGTACGCGCCCATCTTACCGTCATCAGAAAGCACAAGGATCATCTGCTTCTCATCCATTCCCGCAAGCTTAGCGTAGATGAGAGCCGCATTGGTAAATGCACCCTTGTAAATACGGCATTCGATTTCTTCGGGAGAGATATTCTCGCCGTTCGAACCGATAATGACATCGTCGCAGCGGCCGATGATGTGGAGTCTTCCTGACTCATCGATCTGAACGATATCATTAGTCGGATAGTAATCCTCAGCATACTCTTCAAGCTTGCCGTTGATATAAAGGCCGTTCATAGCCTTGTCCTTAGGGATCAAAAGCTCGCCCTTTTCGCTCTGGATGTATTTGACGTTATCGAAAATAATACCCGTGCTCGTCCCGTTCCTGTACTTAACGTTTCTCGTAAGCTCAACAGAAAGTATTCCGCACTCAGTAAGACCATAACCGGGATATACCGAATATCCGAGGCCGTTCATTACCTCAAGTGTTCTTGCAGCAATAAATCCGCCACCTGAGATAAGGAATATGAGTTTCTCGCCCAAAACCTGGCGTCTGATCTTCTTAAAAAGGATCTTTCTTGCAACAAAAGCACCGAATCTCGGGAAAATGCCCTGAAGTTTATTGGAGAAATTGATTGCCTTATTAAACTTCTCTGTCTTACCCTGAAGTGCGACTTCACGCTCAAGTCCCGCAACAACTTTATTGAAAACCAAAGGTATGGCGAAGAAGTGGGTAACACCCATTCTCTTACAGATGAACTGAATGCTCTGCGCGTCATACTTGGGAAGGAACGTAAATGTTCTGCCGAAGAACATGAACCACATCAAAGTAGCTACAAGTCCGAAGATGTGATAGAACGGCAGGAATGCGAGATTATGGATCTCAAGCTTTCTGTTGTACTGGATGGAAGTATTGGTACTGACAATGTACTCACTCATCTCAACCAGCGCACATATAGTTCTGCCCTTGTGAGAAATGATCTTCGGCCTTGCCGTAGAGCCGCTCGATATCAGCACGATCTCATCTTCCCAAGCGGATATCTCCTTGACGGACTTTATATCCTTACCGTACTGGAGAAGATCCTTAATAGAAACAGCTCTGTCAATTCTTGCATCATTAGAAATGACAAATACCGGATCCATCTCAGCGATGATCTCACCGTTAACTGCGACATTATGTCTTGTGTTAAGAAGGATCGGCTTATAGCCGGCCTGGAGGATTCCCCAGAAGACAGCTACCCAGTCAGCGCAGTTATCAAGGAAAACCCCAACGAACTTGCTGCTGCTTCCACACTTTTTCGCATAATCGATAACAGCCTTGGAGAAAAGATCTGTCCTCTCGAACATCTCATAGTAAGACATCTCCTTAACAATGCCGTCTTCGAGCCACTCAGCGAAAACTTCGCTCGTGAAGTTTTCTTTAATAATCGTGTAGATCGATTCAAATGTCTGCTCCGACTTCTTAAGCGCAGCAACATTCTCCTTTACAATCTTAGCTACCATTACTCCTCATCTCCCCAAACTTTTCTTACCTGTCCGCACATCTCAAGAAGTGCAGCCTGCGCCTGCGGCAATACTCCGAAATAATCCAGGAAAGCATGTGATACGCCGCGATATCTTATATGCTTGTTAGGCACTCCCGCCTTATCCAAAAGCCTTGAATAGTACTCCGCCTGTACCCTTAGCCCGTCGTACTCAGCAGTAAAAACACCTGTCGAAGGCATAATGCTGAGGTCTGCATAAATGGGACTTACGTCAGGATAACACTTGATCTCATCGTATCTGGCACCTGCATAGGCCTGAAGGATAGCACCCATAAGGTCATTATTGCCCTCACCGTCTGCCCTGCCGAGCTGAAGTCTGGAAAGGATCAGCTCCTTCTGTTCATCGGCTATGTCAAACATATCAATGTTCCAGTCATAAAGCTTGTCCTGTGAATAAAGATCAACGCAGGGATAGAACAGTCCCGCATAGCTGACTTTTGCTTCAGACTTGTTATCCAGGATCGCTGCAAGTACGAGATTACATCCGGCGCTGTCGCCGAACATGCCTATCTTATCCTTTTCAACATTCAGGGCATCGGCATTACCGTAGATGTACCCGAGAGCAGCGCAGATATCTTCTATTGCTGCAGGATACATATTCTCAGGAGCAAGGCTAAAATCAATATTAAATACCCTGCATCCGAGATTCTCAGCTACATAACGGCAAGGTTCCTTATAAAACTCAGCCTTGGAAGCGATAAAAGAACCGCCGTGAACATAGATCATTGCGGGAAGTCTGCTTGATGCACCATCAGCTGTAACATATGAGAACACTTTAACATTTCTGCCGTTAACATCGAGATCAAAAGAATCTTCAATGATTTTTTTCGAACACATATCAAGACAGTAAGTCTTTGTGACCTGACGCATTCCCTGTACGGAGAAGCTCACAGGCATAGACTTCTGGAAAGCAAAGATCGCACTTCTGATAAAGAACTCCCTCTGATCCATAACGCCTGTCTTATCACTGTCAGGAAGCGGCTTTACCGTAATCTCCTGCTCACCGGTGTTTAACACTTCACCGGATTCCAAGATCTTTTTTACCAGCTCAAAATCACACTTATTCATACCCTTATACCTTTCCCAATATTCCTGATCTTCCGAAAAGATAACTCAACATAACAATTACGAACAATGACAGCAATCCGCCCAAAACCATGTACCATCCCTGATAGAAGAACAAAAGCATGATAAGCGTGGAAATACAGTACTTGATCGAACAAGTAACATAGTAGATAACACTTATCTTCTGCCTGTGCCTTATGCCTGCTGAGAATACATTGATTACCGCATGCATAGCCGTAACCCAGACATAGATACCTACAAGCCAGAAAAAGAAATACGGGATCCTGAACCATACAAGAACAGATATCGTAGTAATGTAAATCGAATACATCAACACGGAGATAAGACCGTAAGACCAAAGCGACCTCTGGATCCTGAACGTATCCTTGATAGGCTTAAAATGAGTGTTCTTATTGTTATTCTCGTAGATCGTCTTAATGTCGATACCGGTTACCTTCATGCCCTCTTTGTGCGCTGTAACGAGAACATTAAGCTCATACTCGTACTTATTGCCGGGAATATCCTGAAGCCATTGGCAAAGCCTTACGGGGAATCCTCTTAAACCTGACTGGTTATCCCTTAAGTAAACACCGGTAACTATCGTATAAACGAACTTGGACATGTCATTTCCGATCCTGGACTTGATCGGGATCTTCTCGGACAAGTCTCTCATGCCGAGAACAATGCCATCCGTCTTCTTGGTAAGCTTAGCTACGCGCTCGATATCTTCGATGGCATGCTGACCGTCCGAATCGGCCGTAACGATATAATCGACTTCATCACAAAGATTATTGCCGATATACTCGAATCCGCGCTTTAAGGCATATCCCTTGCCCTTGTTGTCCTTATAACCGATAACATCAGCGAATGATTTGGCGCGTCTGAAATACTCATCACAAGACTCTTTGCTGCCGTCGTTACAGGCAACAACCTTAAACCCGCGCTTATAAAGCTCTTCTACCAGATGAAGGAACTTCTCGTCAGGATTATAAACAGGCAAAAGAACAGCTGTCTTCATTAACCGAGTATCTACCCTACACCTTCCTCTTAAACATAAAGCACCGAGTTTAAGAAATCTAACTAGTAATTCTACTATAATTAAATAATAAAAAATAGCACTTGATTTTTCAGATCAGGGGTATCCTCTTATATTCAGTCAAAAGCACAGCCATACGACTGAAAAAGCCTTAAAATCATATTTCATTTGATAACCCCACCCAATAATGTTAATATCTCTTTATCTTGTAAATATGGAGGATGGAAATATGTTTTGCACTAATTGTGGATCACAGTTTGAGGATGGCAATGCTTTCTGCCCAAACTGCGGTACAAAAGTAGAATCCGTTGCACAGCCGGTTGCTGATGCAGCTCCCGTAGCTACACCTGTTGAGGCAGCTCTGGTTATGGCTGCACCTGTTGCTGCAACACCCGTCCAGGCAGTACCTGTTGCTCCCGCACCTGCTCCAGCTCCGGTTGATCCTTATCAGCCTGCTCCCGCACCTGCACCTGCTCCGGCACCCGTTCAGCCCGTATATCAGCCGGCTCCGGTGTCACCTGTTTATGGTCAGCAACCGATTGCTCCCCAAGTACCTGCTTACGCTACACCTGTAACACCTATCGCAACAACATCAGACAATCCGGGCGCTGCTACAGCTGCTCTGATCCTCGGTATCGTAGCTATCATCTGCCCTTGGTTCGTATACACATCACCCGCTTCTATCATTTGCGGAGCTATCGGTATGGCTAAGGCAAGTGCATTCGTTAATTCAAACGGCGGTTTTCACAACGGCAAGTCAAGAACAGGTAAGATCCTTTCACTTATCGGTTTGATCTTCGGATGTATCTTTTCATTCGTTCTCCTGATAATTATCATTGAACTTGCAAACTACTGATAATCAATTAAATCAATAACAAGAAAGGATGCTCAACGAGCATCCTTTTTTATACTTTATCAACAGTTTTGGTAGCGACGACCGGAACTTTCGTCCCCGCACAGTCTTCAATAAGTACATCTCCGGTCTTTATTGGTGCCAAGGACGTAGACTTATTAATCGCTGCCATTACCTCGAAGATCTTATCTTTTGGCACAGGCTCTTTAGTCTTACAGCTAATCCTGTCAACAACTCCGCCGGTTACCTTAATGGTCGTCGTCACAGTCCTTACAGGCGCAGTCACTTCAGTCCTGGCATATGTGTCACCGCGTTTGCAGGTGTTGCCTTCCACACTGATTATCGCTGATCCGTCCATGGTAACAGTTATCCTGCAGCCCATCGGACAGTTAATGCACGTTAATTCTCTAATCTCCATATCAACTCTCCGTAATCGCTACAGTAATCTCACCTGCGGCTTTTTCCAGGTCTTCTTTCTTCAGAATAACCTGCTCCATCTCTCCCGGCGTAATTATCTGCTTTCTTCTGTGATACTTCTGCTCACCGTCGAAAAGCACATCTACATACGAATTCTTATAAACATTGCCTGATCTGAACCTTACCGTTACATTGTCATCGATCTCACCAAGCCTTATAAAGCTTGGGACGGTATAACGGACACCGGTTCCGGCCTTTATCTCAATAACAGAACAGTCTTCACCAAAAGATGATGATTTAACGTACTTGGCAGCGCTTATTCCTGCCCTTGCTGATTCTTCAGAAACGTAATCGACAAGGTCATGTACATGCAAAACGTTACCGCAAGCAAAGATTCCCTTTATAGATGTCTCAAACGATTCATTTACAACAGGTCCGTTAGTCGAAGGATTAATCTTAATGCCGGCTGCTCTGGACAACTCATTTTCCGGGATAAGGCCGCATGACAAGAGCAAAGTATCGCAAGTTATCTCTTCTTCAGTACCCGGAATAGGCTTCGAATTAGAATCAACTTCAGCGATCACGACCGATGTAACCCTCTCCTTGCCCTTGATATCGATAACTGTATGAGATAAGAACAACGGGATCCCAAAATCATCAAGGCATTGAACGATATTACGCTTGAGACCGCCTGAATATGGCATCAGCTCGCACACCGCCTTGACCTTAGCACCTTCCAAAGTCATACGACGCGCCATAATTAGACCGATGTCACCGGAACCCAGAATGACTACTTCTTTACCAGGCATGTATCCTTCGATATTGACCAGTCTTTGCGCTGTTCCGGCAGTGAAAACACCTGCAGGACGAAGTCCCGGTATATTCAAAGCGCCTCTCGGCCGCTCTCTGCATCCCATGCACAAAATAACTGCACCGCACTCGATATTAAAAAGTCCTTGGTCGCTGTTTACTGCAGTTACAGATGAAGAAGCGACATCAAGCACCATGGTATTAAGCATAAACTTAATGCCGAGATCAGGAAGCTGCGCTTCGAACCTCTCGGCATACTCAGGTCCGGTCAATTCTTCATTAAAGGTATGAAGCCCGAAGCCGTTATGAATGCACTGATTAAGTATTCCTCCAAGCTCAGCATCACGCTCAAGGATCATGATATCAAGTGACGGATCGTATTTTGCTGCAGCGACTGCAGCTGCAAGTCCGGCAGGACCGCCGCCGATGATTACTATGTCAGATCTCATCCTTAGTCCTCCCGTAAACAATCTTGGAAGACCCGCCGTTCTTTGTTACTTGGTCAAGTGAAATTCCCGTCTCGCGGCTGATGATCTCCATAACTCTGGGAGAACAGAATCCGCCTTGGCAGCGTCCCATTCCTGCCCTCGTCCGGCGTTTAACTCCGTCAAGAGATACGGCACCGAGCGGCCTTCTGATGGAATCAATGATTTCCCCTTCAGTTATCGTCTCACAGCGGCAGATTATGCGTCCGTATTCCGGATGCTCACGGATAAGCTTTTCGCGGTCTTCAGGAGGCAACTCAAACGGCTTAACTACGTCGTGGCAGATACCGTTCCAATCACTTTTTAATCTGAGCGAGAGCTTGTCTGCAACAAGCCCGGCCATATATTCACCAATAGCAGGACAAGCAGTAAGACCAGGCGATTCGATGCCTGCACAGTCAAAGAATCCGGGGCAATCAAAGACTTCTTCCATAATGAAGTCTCCTCCATCCTCGTGAGATCTCAAACCCGAGAATGAAGTGATCACCTGCTTCAGAGGCAATCCCTTCACGTTGCGTGATGATCCTTCGATGACCTTGGCGATGCCTTCTGATGTAGCAGGAGCTTCATCTTTACTATCGTTATCTATCGCCGTAGGACCGATGATGGTATTGCCGTGTACTGTCGGGGTAACAAGGATTCCCTTACCCAGATCAGTCGGCTGGGGGAAAATAATATGCTTAACAAAACCGTCACATGAGCGGTCAAGCAAAAGATAATCACCCCTTCTGGGAGTGATATGGAGCTTTCTTGAGGAGACCATATTGTGGATATCATCAGCATGACATCCGGCAGCATTAACAACAACTGAACAAGTATAAGTTTTAGCGGAAGTCTTTACACAAAAGCCCTCATCAATTCTGTCAATCGATATAACAGGACTGTTAAAAACAAACTCAACACCGTTCTGGCAGGCACATTCTGCCATAGCGATATTGAGCCTGAATGGACATATGATTCCTGCTGTCGGAGCATATAAAGCACATACTGCATTATCAGAAATATTCGGTTCGAGCTCTTTAACTTCAGATGCGGAAAGGATCTGCATGTCATGGACGCCGTTTGCGATCCCTCGTTCGTATAGTTCATCTATACCCGAACGTCTGGATTCATCTGTGCATACAACGAGAGAACCGATCCTTTTGAACGGTATATCGAGATCACTGGCAAGAGCAGTCATGAGCTCATTGCCCCTGATATTCATTTTTGCTTTGAGAGTACCGGGCTTGGCATCATAGCCCGCATGAACAAGGCCGCTGTTAGCTTTGGATGAGCCGCAGCAGACATCTTCGTCCTTCTCAATTACAAGGACTTTGCAATCGTAACGTGAAAGTTCTCTGGCGATCGCAGAGCCTGACACGCCCGCGCCGATAATGACAATATCGTATGAATTATTCACGTTCAGTCACCTCTATACTTAGTATAATGCTTTGAGGTGTGAACAATTGTAAATATACCTTTAAATAAGATTACCAGGGCGTCATGTCGCCTTCGACCATGACCTTCTCCCACTCATTATCACGGAGCTTGTAGATCATGTAAGCGCCCTTGTTAAGATAGTCTTTGAAAGATACTTCATAAACGGAGTCAAACTCGCCTTCTGAAGCAGTAATAACATCGTACATAAATATCCTGGTAGAATCGGGATACACCTCTTCATAATCAATTTCACCGACTACATATTTGAAATAATAAGGACCGTTTCTAACACACTTGCAACCTCGCTGAATAAACTCTACTTCAAGAGCTACATCTCTTGCCTGCATAGCTTCAGGAATATCACAAAGCAAACCATTGGGATACAGGCCCTGACAAGTAATCAGATAACGGTTATATCCGTACGGATCGTCAGGATTCGTATTATTCAAAGAAAGATTCTGAACAGCTTCAATATTATCCGGAGAAGACAACCAATTAAGATAAACAAGACAAGCAAGTGGATCAGAACACGTAGAAGGCAAAAAGATCTTCAACCCACCTTCATCAAGATAATCTTCTTCCCAAGAAGTATATTCTCCATAACGGTTCTCGAACGTATTAACGGCAATGTATTCAGCTTCTTCACCGCAGTTCTTATGAAGCGCATTAATATGAGACTTCTCGCCGTTTGCGTAAAGATAGGATGCTTTAGCACAGAAAACTCCGACATAACCATTCTCTATGGGATCATATACATCTTTTGTAAGAGGCTCTATATTCTCGAAATCATCAGGTAAAAGGCCTTGCAGATACCAGTCATTCAAAACCATAAGACCATCTTTATATCCCTCCTGAGTTATCCTTCTGAAGCCATGATCATAGAACTCTCTGTCTTCAATAGAAGTATCGAGGAAAGAATCCAACAGGGGTTTAGCGCTGATTGTAGGATCTCCGTCAACAAAGAATGGAATCATCTGATCTGAATCCTCGCCTAAAAGAAGATCAGCGTTATCTCTGAAAGCAACCAGGCAGGAATACAACTCTTCACGGTTAGACGGAGCTTCAAGGCCTAACTTTTCAAGCCAGTCCTTTCGTATAAATGTGACTCTGGTATCAGGATCTGTCTTCTTGGCTGTTAGATACCAGATTTCAGAGTGATCCTCATTACAGGAATAGATATTTTCTTCTCCCAGAAGATCTATCAGGTTAGGGACAGCGTAAGAATACTCTTCAAGAAGAGGAGCCAGATTCAAAACAGAATTCATTCTGTAATAAGAATTAAGCTGGTTATAATACACAGAATGCGAGACATCAGCAACAGTTCCGCTGCCAAGGCTCAAGCCCTTAAAGTTTAGGAACTCAACATCAATGTTGCAATCTCTTAATACTGCATCGTGTATATATTCAGCACAAAGCGATGTGCTGACAGTAACTTCCGAGCCATCAGAAGCCTCAAAAGTATAATCGACCAATGAATCGACCATAACAGTTATACGTCTTGTCTCAGCAAACCGCTTTCCGTCAAATCCACTGTTATTCTTTTGGCACGCGCACAAAGAGATAAGTACAGATGCCACGAGCAATAATGACATATGCTTTCTTAAAGCCAATAAGATCTCCGTTCTTTTATCAGTCATCTTTTTCACCCGTATAATATCCGACAGGCTCGACATCTTCTCTTAATCTGTCAGCCCTGCCCTCTAATCTGCCATCAGGAATTACTGTGCAGCCTGGTTTATCAGAATACCAGACTGAATAGACTTTTCCTGAAACAACATCATATTCAATAACTACACTTCCGCTTCCAACGATTTCCCTGACGTCATCAGTAATGAGTAAATTATTGATTTCAGGATTACCCGTAATCTGCGGATCGTACAAAACACTGTAGAATGAGCAAACTTTGGGTTCTTTTATTGCATCAGCCCAATACGTCCCAGTTACATCTTTGAAGTCAACCGGTTCTTCCAATATGACTTCTCCTAATTGATAAGAACTCATGGCAGCAGTTTTTTCCTGCCACGAGCCATCTTCTAACATATCATCGATATTAGCCTGGACGCTCATATATACATCACTGGCTTTACCGTCAAGTCTGTCAAGATTCTTAACAGCTTTGAATCTCGGGAGATTGATAAGAACAGTTGCAGCAAGGAACACTAAACTAATCAGGAACGAAGCTAAACTTATAATCAGCGTATTTTTCTTCTTGATAACCGGTTCTTTATTATCTGTTTTGATTTTTTCGATATCAGCGAAAAGTAACAACGGGAAAAGATTATACGGAAGCTGGGATAAGTGATGTTCTTCTACACAGGAGAATGCACATACCGCAAGTATAATAAGACCAAATATATATTTTTTATGCTTGATCTGAACTATTGTCATGGACAAAATGTAGAACAACAAAAGCAGCAACCCGCAATTAACAAGTACGTAGATAAAAGAACAGTCTAGAAAATTATAAAACTCATCAGCAGATGAAGCCATTCCGAAAGAAGGAACATCTGTAGCTATAAGATGAATACCGTTCTCAACAATACCCCTGTGTCCAAGGCTGAGCCTGAAATGAAGCATCTGGTTGAGTTTCTCATAAATCGGATTGCCAACTTTAAACAAGACAGCAAATAGTATGCAGAAGAACGCTATTATCAGGTAAGAATATCTTATACAGAATACAAATACATTTTTGAAAAAAATAGTAAACTTAGCAAAAATACCGCTTCCTGAAGAATTAGCTTTTATATCTGAAGTCTTGGTGCGTGCCTTAAAAATGGCGAGGATCTTCAAGACAAAAACACAGAATAGCATCAGAGCAATGCACAAGAATGAAGTATTGCCACCTGTCAGCGAGTAAACGACAAAATCTAGTGCTCCCAAAGCAAACAACTCACCCCAGGTAAGTTTCTTGCCTCGGATCCAAAGATAAACTGCTATCATCCAGAAATAGTGCGCAGCTAAGTCCGTGGATGAACAGTTATTCCACTTGGACACATAGAAAACATTGTCTCCAAGATAAAAGAAATCACGATCCTGGAACTTATTAATATAAAAGCCTGCTTCACCGGTAAGCGTGATGATGATATTCGTTATTATCATCACAAGATTGCCACCGATACCGGCAAACAATACGTAATCGGCATTAACCCCTAACGCTCCAATGATTGCAAATGCAACCGGAGAAAACGGCAATGCTTCATTGGTGTTAATCGTATAGACAAAACCAAAAAGAACTACTGCAATCATCAAAAGAGCTTTTTTTAGATTACTGCAAAGTTCAAATAGAATTCTGTATATACCGATAAAAGTCAGAAGTATCGAACTAATATCCAGTAAAAACAAAACATACTGACCGACAGTATTTGTCAGACAGCATGCTTGTGCAGCGACAAACAGGAACAGAGCAAACAGATAGATCCTGTCGACATACTTCTTAGTCTTGTTGCCGACACCGTTTAGCTTGTTTGCCAGTTCCTGTAACGAGCTGTTCATAAGTTTTGCAGTAATTAAAGAGTCTTCAGATATTCCATGAAGTTGACTTTATTCTCGAGCGCCGTTGTTGTAGGTCTTCCGAGATCGTCACGGGCACCGATGCTGCAGGCTACTTCAATGAGCGACAACTCATTTCTTTCTTTAGCAGCCTTGAGCTCGCTGTCGAGATCTTCGAATGTATCTACCTTAACTGCATAAGGATATCCGCAAGCTTTAGCGACTCCAACGAGATCGATCGCGGAAGCCACCGTAGGCATTCCGCCGACTGTCTCATGGGCACCGTTATTGATAACGACATGAACGAGATTAGAAGGCTTATTTGCACCGAGCAAAGCCATAGAGCCCATGTGCATCAGCACAGCACCGTCACCGTCAACACACCATATCTTCTGATCAGGCTTATTAACTGCTACACCAAGAGCGATTGAAGAGCTGTGACCCATTGATCCTACAGTCAGGAAGTCATATTTATGTGACTGGCCGTTGGCTACACGTGTCTCAAAGAGCTCGCGTGAAGCCTTACCTGTAGTTGAAATGATAGGATCCTCACCTGTTACGGCTACGATATGCTTGATTATGTCTTCTCTTACCATCGTATTGTCATTCTTATAGACAACCTTCTCATCATAAGAGAGAGAGCCCTTGCGTATAACGAATGCGACATCCTTGCCTTCTGTAAGAATTTCACGGAAGTCAGCCATAGCAGCTTCTACTTCTTCATCTGTTGTCTCTTTACCGATGATAAAAGGCTTTATATCCATATCCTCAAGGAGCTTGACCGTTACTTCACCCTGATAGATGTGCTGGGGTTCGTCATGAATACCGGGCTCGCCTCTCCAGCCGACAATGAATACGACAGGAATCGCATAAACCTTATCGTTGAGCAAAGAAGCTACAGGATTAATGATATTGCCTTCGCCCGAATTCTGCATGTAAACGACAGGGACCTTACCCGTAGCAAGATGATAGCCTGCAGCAAGAGCAGTACAGTTACCTTCATTCGCAGCGATCACATGGTGATGGCTGTCAATGCCATAAGTATTCATCAGGTAATTGCAGAGAGCTTTTAGCTGTGAATCCGGTACACCCGTATAAAAATCTGATCCGATGATCTCAACTAACTTTTCAACCTTCAATGTAATTCACCTCTTATTTATTCAAACCCTTTTCGAGTGAGGGATTGATAATGTTATCGATAATAAATGATGCCGTCTGATCGATCTCATCGAAATGAACAGTCTTAGGAAGCGTTACGCCAAAGGCCTTTTCAGCCTTAGCGATAAGTGCATCCGTATAGATAAGGCAGCCGTCCTTGATATCCTCGACGCCGTCAAGGGCAAGGGACTGTCTGTTCTTTGAGATCATGTCTTCCATAGAGAAAACGCTGTCATCGATCTTGCAAGTAGGCTCAGCGCCTGTACCGTCAACGACGACCGGGAATCCGCCGATGTTACCGAAAACACCGGGTGTATGGAATGTAATCTTCTTATTCTCACGGATAGCCGTAAGAATGCTGTTGATTATATCGAAGTTAGATGAAGCGTTCATCATGTTGCGCTTTGAATCAGTAGGCATTGAGATGACACACTTCTTAAGGATATCAGCCTGGTCGACATCGATCTTCTCACCCTTGTAAGAAACGCTTAAGAGCTGCTCAACGCCTTCATTCTGGCCTTCTTTGCTGATTACAACGTCATGGAAATGAGCTGTAGCCATGGTAACATCGATGTTCCAAAAATCTTCAATACCCTTCTCTGCAGCGATTGCGAACTTAAGTCTCGGGAGCAAATGGTTTAAGTTACCTGAACCGAAGTCAGGATAAGCTTTTCCGGCGCTCTTGAGCCACGGGATAGTGCCGTCTGAATAAGATGTGTTGATAACAACGCCCTTACCGTCAGCTTTCTCGTAAGCGAGCATGATATTGCGGATATACTTGATGGAAAGCGGTGTCCAGATACCGTAAGCACGTACATTCTTCCATGAAATGGTACCGTACTTAAGACCTGAATAAACACGACTCGTATTGACGATGAAGTCCGGCTGGTACTTGGAGATAACTGCTGCGATGGAATCTACATTCTCGAGATCGCAGGTACCGTCAACGATAACGTTTGATCTGTTCTGTCGCCTGATGAGTGCAGCTACACGCGCAATATTTACGTCGCACTGGAGCTTATCGGCATTGCGGCCTGCAACGATGATCTCGAGCTTCTCGTCTGCTGTAGAGAGAAGATACTCAAGTAGATAATTACCTACGCTGCCGAGACCGATGATCATGACTTTGATCTTACCTTCGCTGTCGTGCTGTTTGATGAGCTTTAACTTGTCGTTGATCATATCCTGTTATCCTTTCTTATAATCCTGCAATTATAAAATCATTGATCGTATTACAATTGATCCACGTCTTCATGGGTATAACGTTGATATTCTTACCGTTCTTGGCAAGTGTCTGGAAATACTCATTGATAAGTACAAGATTAGTTCCCTGGTGACCTTCATCGGGAATCTCATTCGTAACACGGCTTAAAAGTTCGCTGTCAGTAAACTTCCAGATCTGTCCGGAGTTATAGATAGCCGTGAAAGGCTCGTTTATGGCGAGCTGGCCGTGCGAAGTATCATATATATAATGAGGTACTTCATTGAGATCATAATAGAGAGCAACTGCTTTCTTAGCTCTGATCGCTTCGCTGTTTATTGTGATTACGCTGTCAGAAGAATCACTTACAGCCTTAAAACTCTCATCATCAACGAAAAGATCGCCTTCAGCAAAGAGCAGTTCGTCAAAATCCGTTCCATACTTCTCGATAACTGCTTTAATACCAAGATAAAGGCTCCATCCGGAACCGTATTCTTTGTAGAATTTGTTATCTACAAGGAGAACCTTTTCGCGGAATTCATCAGACAAAACATTATTGATGTAATCCTCAAGTTCACTGATAAGAAATCCACCTACGACAACAAAAACATCATAATCAGCAGCCTGTGTGAGCATGTGATTAAGAAGTGTCTTCTTCGGGTCTTCCCTGTTATAAATGCACTTTACAGTAGGCTTTCCGACCGACTCGGAGAACCTTGTGGCAGAACCTGCAACTGTAGTAAGAAATATCCTCATGAGTTCTTCCTGAAATCGACGATCATGTCGATGCCTTCCGACAAAGTGATCTTAGGCTCCCAGCCTGTTCTTGTCCTGAGCTTTTCGGTGCTCAAGACACGCCTTACAGGATCAGACTCCCTATATCCTGAGAATGTGATCTCCGGATTCTCAATACCGAGCTTCTTTGCAATTAGAGCTACAAGATCAAGGATAGAGATCTCTTCATCTGTAGCGACGTTGTATACGCTTCCGTCCATAGCATCATCATGCTCGAGCAGATGAAGAACTGCCGCGCAGCTGTCGATGTTATGAAGGAATGTTCTCTTGTTGATCTTGGAATTCTCAAGAAGAACTACCTTGCCGTTATCGATAAGGCTGTTAACGATGTGAGGAAGAATGTGCTTGGCAAATCTCTCATTCTTGCTGTAAACGTTCGCAAATCTTAATGATGCGCCGCGGATCTTACCGTTATCTACGGCATCTTTCATGAAGAACTCCGTAAGGAGCTTACCTGTAGCATAAGATGTTCTCTGGCTGTGCTCAGCATCAGACATGAGGAGATAATCACTCTCCTTAACGCCTCCTTCCTTGAAGGACTGCATCGAATAAACTTCAGAAGTTGAGCAGTTGATATTAGCGTCAGCGCCAACAGCGATAGCCTGGTCAAGGAATGTTCTCATGCCGACTACGTTAGTATCGAATGTAGTATTTACACGATAGAAATACTCTGTATGAACAACGGCAGCGCAGTTGATATAGAAGAGCTTATCGTAATTCTTCTTCTCCCTGTTAACGAGATATCCGATCTCAGCCATTTGTGCGTTGTTGTTGATATCGTACTGGAAGAAAGTAAATCGCGGATCGTCGATGCAGTCTTCTACTGTATCAATAGATGAGCAAAAGAAATTATCGAAGCCGATTACGCTTCCCTTATTGCCTGCAAGGATCTGCCTTACAAGCTCATTTCCGGTCATTCCGGTTACGCCGCTGATTACATAGAGATTGTTCATGTCAATCACACTCCATTCGTTAATCTGTCTCTATAGAAAGTATCCACATCTTCTGTGAATAGACTCTGTTCATATTTAATATCGTAAGGAACCGATATCAGGCTTATGCCCTTCCCGGTATCAAGGATAGCATACTGGGCCTTCGGATTATGGTTCCTGGGCTGACCTACGCTGCCCGGATTAATAAACGTAACCTTCTTCTTGTTGCGATATTCCGGGTTGTTGCATTCATAGAACTTCTCGAAAACATGAGCATAATGGCTGTGTCCCGAGAGCACGTAATCGTATGCCTCATAACCGGCAAAAGCGCCATCAGTACCATTTCCTTTGTCAGGGAAAATCGACTTCCAGTAAGGATCCGTAAGGCTTCCGTGAACGGCAAGGAACTTCTTGCCGTCAAGCTCGAACTCGAACTTTCCAGACTTGCCTTCAATCGCTTCAAGATACGAGAAAGACTCAGGACTAAGGTTTTTCTTGGTATTCTTAGCTGATACTCTGCCGCGCTCAGAAGAAAACCTTGAGTAATCGTCCTCCATTATCGCCTGCTCATGGTTGCCCCAGATGTTGCAGACAACAGGAATATCAATATTTCTGATAATGGAAATAGCTTCATTAGAGCGCATTCCGTAATCGATAAAGTCGCCTAATAAAGCTATTTTTTGCGGGTTATGGTTGGTCTTAATATCTCTTAAGACACTTTCTAACGCAGAAACATTACCATGTATGTCAGATAATATCGCTATTTCCATATCGTGCTTTCATCAAAGCTCATCGATAAGAGAAATGATCTCTTTGATCGGGAGCAATCTGGAATCTACTTCGGCAGCTCTGTGGTACTTGAGGATGTCCTCAGCTACAGACTTCATAGCCGGGAATGCAGCTCTAGTAAGCTGGTTAGCGTAGATAACGATATTTACACCGTGTGCAGCAAGCTCATCTTCAGTAATCGTATTGAAAGAACTCGGTACAACGACAATAGGTGTTTCTTTATTGAATTCTCTGAACTTATCGCAGAATTCGCAGATCTCGGCAGGATCCTTCTTACGGCTGTGGATCATAATACCGTCAGCGCCGGCTTCGACAAAAGCCTTGGCACGGGTAAGAGCATCTTCCATGCCCTGCTCGAGGATAAGGCTCTCGATACGTGCGATGATCATGAAATCTTCAGAGAGCTGGGCATTCTTACCTGCTCTGATCTTCTCTGAGAAATGCTCAATGGAATCCTGTGTCTGCTTAACTTCTGTTCCGAACAGGCTGTTCTTCTTAAGACCTGTCTTATCTTCGATAATGATGGCACTTACGCCCATTCTCTCAAGTGAACGGACAGTATAAACGAAATGCTCGGTAAGTCCGCCCGTATCACCGTCGAAGATGATCGGCTTTGTAGTAACTTCCATAACATCGTCAATTGTCCTGAAGCGGCTTGTCATATCAACGAGCTCAATATCAGGCTTGCCCTTGGCTGTGGAATCGCAAAGAGAGCTTATCCACATAGCATCGAACTGATCAATGTGCTCGCCGTTTGCAACTATTGTCTTCTCGGCAATAAGGCCTGTAATACCGCTGTGGACCTCTATAGTCTTAACGATAGGCACCATCTTAAGAAGCTTTTTTAGTCTTCCTCTTCTGAACTCAGGCATTGCGAGCTTCTCAGACATCTGACGGTCGATCTTCTGGATCTTCTCGTTATATGTATAAGGAACTTCAACGAGTTCTCCGCCGTATTCTGCAAGGAGGCCCAGGATATTATCCTTGATGACAGCCATAGCAGGAGAGCTCCAGTTGTTGCCGTGAACGATATAATCAGGGCGAAGCTCCTTAACAACCTCATCGTACATGATGTGGTTCTGGACGATAACGTTGTCGACGCCCGGAATGGCCTTGATCATCTCGATCTTCTCTTCAACAGTCTTCTGAGGGAATCTGTTGTATCTTACCATCTCAGAATCACAAAGGACTCCGACGGTAACAGAACCCAGCTCTTTAGCCTTGTTGATGATGTTTAAATGTCCTTCATGGATAATATCGGTACAAAAACAGGTGTAAACCTTCTTGTCACTCATCTCAAATTCCTCCACTTCCTATATCAAAACCCTATTATATCATTCTCTTCCGTGAATTCTTCTTGCAGCAAGCAAATCATTAACAGAATCTACTTCTGTCCATTCATAGCTGGAGATATCAATATAATAAAGCTTGAAATCTTTCTTAAAGATCAGCTGTACGAGCGCATTCTCATACCACTGATCGTAGAAACCGTCCTCGATCATGCTGTTCATCTCTTCTCTCATAAGAAGAGCACTTGCACGGTCAAGCTTGGTAATACCGGCATATTCACCGTAATAGCTCTCAAGATCCTTGCTCATAACGAGAACCTGGTTGCCGGATACTTCAACGTTATAATCGCCGTCTGTCTTAATAGAACTGTCAACGAAAACGCAAGGCTTATCAACTTCTTTGCACATAACCTCGCGGACAAGATCATCAGACATAACGATATCGCCGTCGATAAGAACTACGTTATCGGCATCAAGCTCATCTCTTGCAAACCAGAGAGAAGCGATTGAATTTGTAACTTCATAGAAAGGGTTATAAACGAACTTAACACCCTGTACCTGCTCCTCGATAGATCTGTGCATGTGACCGGTAACGATAATAATATCGGCCTCTTCATCATATTTCTTGATAAGAGCAACCATTCTCTGAAGAAGAGTCGTGTGCTCATCAAGCTTATACATTGACTTAGGGTGGCTCAATGTAAGGGGCTGAAGTCTTGTGCCCTTGCCTGCTACCATAAATATGTATTTCATACGTTTATACCTCCCGGTAAAGTCTCAATAGGATTCTGCCACAATAACAATCCGAGTCTCATAAGCTTCTGATCTGTCGGGAACTCTATTTCCACGCCAAACTTGGCAGCCGTCTTTAAGACGTTCATGCCTGTAGCTTCGAGCGGACTTCTGGACATGTAAGGATTATTGCATCTTTCTTTTCCACATCCGCCCTTGCACAATTTGCATGAACCTCCGCCAAAAGAGATTGCTGTAGAACGGTTGTGGTTATAGCACCATTTCTCTAATTCCAAGAGAGTCTTATGGAGAACGACACTTGATTCGTTTCTGTAATATTCGAATCTGTCCTTGTCAGAAACATCGAAAGTGAAATATACGAATAAGCCTTCATCGTATTCGGAGAACATCTTCGGATAATCGATATCAGGAAGATTCGGCGGACAACGCCAATTCCTGCCATATCGTCCGCAATAAAAGCAGTTCATCTTTACGCATTCTTCAAAGATGGTTTCTTTCGGATCCATAAAGACGCACTCTGCTTCAGGAGCATAGTTCTTACAGCATTCTATCAGACTTTTATTTAACGCCTCTTCCATATGATTTACCTCATATTACATGCCGAAAAACACTTTTATCTCTTCAATAAGATTATCGTAATCTTCAAACTTAAGATCACCCACATGAGCGACTCTGATACTTCTCTTGCCGAGCTCTCCGCCTACGGGGTTAACCATGATATGCTTCTCATCTTTAAGATAAGCGAAGAAATCCATAGCAATATCCTTCTCAAATCTAATAGGCGAAATAGCATTTGAAAGCGGATAAGAAGGCAGATAGATGGGCAGTTCCTTTATCTTGTTCCTGAAATAAAAGCATCTGTCTTCAACTTCCTTGATACGGTTCTCTATACCCTGCTCATCGATTTTGTGCAGCATATCATTGAGTTCGAAGCAAACTCCGACCGCAGGTGTGAACGGGGTCTGGCCCCTTTTCATGTTTACGAAATAATCCTTAAAATCGAAATACAAAGACTGAACATTATTCCTCTCGACTTTCTCGATCATCCGGGGATTCAAAGTAACGAGAGAAAGACCCGGAGCAAGGCATAAGCCCTTCTGGGAACTGATGATCGTGGCATCAATATGGTTTTTCTCCATATAGTAAGGATCTGCAAGGAATGAGCTGATAGCATCAACAACCAGGTAAAGATTGTTTCTGTCGCAGAAATCCCTGATGATATTAATGTCGTAAAGCTGACCGGTGTATGTCTCATCGATATTTACGAGCAAGCCGGTAAAACCCTTATCTTCAAACTTATCAAAGTGAGAAGCGACTAAAGTCTCATCCTCGCCAAGCTTTAAAGCTTCGAAAGGAATATTATGGATCTCGCAGATCTTCTCGAATCTCTGACCGAATGTTCCGCCTGATATAACCAGGAGCTTATCATTGGAATTAAAGCAGTTCATAACGGTAGCTTCCATTGCGCCGCTTCCTGAACAGGTAAGGAATACTACTTCGGAATCATCTGAAGCGAACTGGATCTTTTTTAACAATCTCTTGTTATCAAGCATCAATTCGGAGAATTCGGGGGTTCTGAAATATGGAACTACATTGGACCTTACATCAACCGTACTCTGATACATCTGGGTGGGGCCGATAGTAAATAACTTATAATCTTCCATTTTCATATATATACCTCTTTTATTACTAAAAAATAATTATACCATAAGACTTTCTTTCAAAGCCTCTAAGAACTTATCATTATCAGCTGTATCCTTGACTGCGATCCTTATAAACCGGTCGTTACCAAGCTTGGAAGTCAGGTCTTTGATCAGAATATTATGCTCATTTAATAGTTTTTCGGTCAATTTGGACGCAGTTATGCCGGATGTAAGCTCAATAAGAAGGAAGTTAGCCTGAGAAGGAAGCACACGGATTCCCTCTATTTCAGACAGTTTTTTAACAAATCTGGCGCGTTCTGTACGGAATAAAACCTTCGCCTTCTCGTAATCCTTAATGTATTTGATATAGATCTGCAGATAGAATTCGGCAAAGGAATTGATGTTCCAAATAGATACATCCTTCTTGATCTCAGCGATGATATCCTTGTTGCCTGACGCAAGGATACCGAGCCTTAAGCCTGGAACTCCGTACGATTTTGAGATCGACTTCATAAGATACAGATGAGGATTACCGGAGATAATATCCTGTACGAGCAGCGAACTGTCAGGATCATCGGCAAAATCAATGAACGACTCATCAAGAACGATATTTACGCTATTTGTTTTGCCCCACTCAACAAGCCTAAGCATATCTGCTTTTGAAATGAAGTTGCCGGACGGGTTATCAGGATTGATTATTACTACGTTATCGACCTTGTTTTCAGTAAAGAAAGCCATAATGTCATCAGCCGTATAAGAATAATCCATACTGCTAACATCAAAGAAGACACTGTTATCTGCATTGAATCTGTGCGGATATTCTTCGAATGTAGGTCTGATAAAACCGGTCTTGCCATCTAAGAAGCCCAGCAGGCTCTTAATGAGTTCTGCAGCACCGTTACCTACCACGATGTTTTCCTGATGAATATTAAAGTAATTCCATGCAAGCAAAGAATTAACTCTCTGTCCGGAAGGATACTGGGTAAGAAGCGTCTGGAAGCTTGCGATCATCTCTTCGACCATCATATGAGGCGGAAAATACGGATTAACCAGATAGCAATAATCTACCAGCTTAGGGAATCTCCAGAAACCGCCGTATCTCTGTTCGATGAGCTTTAACCTTTTCGCCGGATCCTCGCAGAAAAGAGCTTCTGCGATATCAAGCTCCTGTACGTCATCTATCTCGTACCACTTCTCACCGTTCAATCTCTTGGCCTTGATCTCAGGATCATCGAGCATTGTTATGACCTTGAGGACCTGCTCATAGTACTCGTTGTTACCTAAAGCATTCTCGTATGCATCAAGGAAAGGAATATAGATCTTCTCGGAAAATCTTTGGCTGAATTTATAGATGTTTACAGTCTTATAATAGTCAACCACTTCTTTGTACTGAACATTCTTACCTGAGATAAAGTCCTTGATGTTGTCATTCTCATCGACTCTAAGGCATGTACCGTTCATCCAGGATTCATACTTATCAACGAGGGCCAGAGTCTCTCTGGGGTCAGATAACAACTCGTCAATTACAGCATCTTCAAAGATAAGGTCTGACTCGAAAAGAAGTGTGTCGTCTTCTTTAAGATAGTCCTTTGCAAGAGCCAGTGAGTAAATGTTATTTGTCTTATCATATATCGGGTTATTTACGAAAATGATCGGAGTCTTGATCCCAAGAGTTCCGATGTAATCCATAAGGTGTTGGCCTTCATAACCGACCACAATTACTATACGTTCAAGCGAATACTTTTCGATCTGGTGAAGCATTCTGTCGATCAAAGAAACTCCGTTTACCTTGACCATGCACTTGGTCTTGTTGGAAGTAAGCTCCTTAAGTCTTTTTCCCATACCTGCTGCAAGAATAATCGCCTGCATAATTTATCTCCTTAGAATTCCCATACTTCTGCCGGATCTTTTGCCACACGCTTATCTTCCGGCGGCAGCTTCATATAATCACCATATCGTGATGTAAGATAAGCATCGTAATCTTTTGTACCCAGGAACTTCCTGTCTTCGAACTCGTATTCAGCCAAATCGGTATGCCAAGACTTCGGGACACCATAACGCAGGCTGACAGCATTCTTACCTGAGCCATATACCTGGCTTCTCTCCTTACCGCCTGAGGGCAATGTAAGAACACGGACAGGTTTATTACTGGAGTTCTTGCTCTTCTTGGCAGCCCTTGCCAGATTTTTATATACGATCGATACCGGTATCTTTGAGATCAGCTTCCATCTGAGCTGCTTACTGTTAGCTACAGCCACTCTTGACCATAAGATCTTTCTTAACAGGAACCACTTAAAATCATTAAGTTGCTGACCGATCGCAGAATTCGGTATGTCATCGACCGGCATGATATCAATATATACCCCTGTCTTACAGTGAATATGTGACTGTCCTTCTCTTACAAATGTAGTGCCTGTACGGCGGACTTTACCATATCCCCACAGATAATCGGGATCAGTATCGTGATCCTGAAAGAAGCAAATAGAAGGATCCATCTCATTAGCAACCTTCTTAAACTTCTCATACTCCTCCCTGAGCATTCCGATATCCGCGTCATTATCCCACGGGATAAAACCCTTGTGCCTTACGGCACCCAAAAGTGTTCCACAGGTTATCGAATACATGATGTTATGCTTTCTGCACACCCTGTCGAACTCTGACATCAGTTCAAGTTGAATGTCCTGTAAGCGCTTGAGATCATCACCGCTTACTATTCCTGAGCCTTTTTTCATTAGCTCCTCCCCAAAATTAATATCTTATCTTGCCTTCGGCTACAGCCTTCAGATGTTCTCCGTAGGGGCTCTTGCCATAAGCTTTTGCACTTTCCATCAGCTTTTCCTTATCGATAAAGCCATTGATATAAGCTATCTCCTCAGGAGCGGAGATCGTAATTCCCTGCCTTGTCTGAATCATCTGCACAAATTCTCCGGCCTGTAGAAGGCTCTGCATCGTACCCGTATCAAGCCATGCAAACCCGCGGCTTAAAAGCTTAACATCGAGAAGTCCGTCATTAAGATACATCTCGTTTAATGTTGTGATCTCAAGCTCTCCTCTGGCTGAAGGCTTGATCTGATTTGCTCTGTCAGACACACCGGCAGGATAAATATACAAACCGGTAACAGCATAGTTACTCTTAGGTTTCTCAGGTTTTTCTTCTATCGACAGAGCATGTCCTTCACTATCGAATTCTACTACGCCGAATCTCTCCGGATCAGGCACATAGTAACCGAACACAGTGGCCCTGCCGTTTTCTTCTGCGTTAGCTACAGCTGACTTAAGAATGGATCTGAAACCCATACCATAAAATATATTGTCGCCTAATACCATCGCTCCGGCTTCGCCATTGAGAAATTCTTCTCCGAGGATAAATGCCTGGGCAAGGCCGTCGGGACTAGGCTGAACCTTATATGAGAGATTAATTCCGAACTGGCTTCCGTCTCCAAGAAGGGCTTCAAATCTGGGCGTGTCATCAGGTGTGCTGATGATGAGGATATCCTTGATCCCGGCCAACATAAGAGTCGACAACGGATAATAGATCATCGGCTTATCATAGATCGGCAAAAGCTGCTTGGATGTAACTTTTGTGAGCGGGTAAAGCCTTGTACCTGAGCCGCCGGCTAATACTATTCCCTTCATACTATATCCTCCTTAGAGCCACTTGGATGCCCAGGAGAAATCCTGGGTCTTAAACGATTCATGCTTCTCATCTTTCTCACTGGTCTTATATTCACAATCAAGCTTAGGCCAGTCAACTGCTATAGTCTCATCATTCCACGGCACTCCGCCTTCAGATGTCGGATCATAAATATCGGTACATTTATATACGAAGTTCGCTGTATCGGAAAGGACCAGGAATCCGTGAGCAAAGCCTTCAGGAATATAGAACATATTCTTTTTTTCTGAGCTCAACGTTACTCCTACCCACTGGCCATAAGTCTCAGAGCCGGGTCTGACATCAACTGAAACGTCAAAGACTTCACCGTTAGTAACACGTACAAGTTTGCCCTGAGTATGCTCTTTTTGGAAATGAAGTCCTCGCAAGACACCCTTTGTGCTTGAACTCTCATTATCCTGTACGAATTCTTTATCAATTCCTATAGCAGCGTAATCTGTCTTTTTGTATGTTTCCATGAAATATCCCCGGCTGTCACCAAACACCTGAGGTTGGATGATAACCACTCCGGGGAGCTTAGTTTTCTCGAATGTAAAAGCCATTAAATAGCTGCCTCCTCTAAATATCTTCTAACGGCATCTTTCCAGTCAGGCAAGGGCTCAAAGCCGTTTGCGGCAAGCTTGGACTTATCGAGTCTGGAATTCGAAGGCCTTGCTGCCTTTGAAAGACCATATTCTTCAGTGGTAACAGGTATAACTGTTGTAGTTAATCCGTATTGTTTATAAAACTCAACACAGAAATCGTACCAGGAGATATATCCGCCTTCGTTAGTCGCGTGATAATATCCGTACTTCTCTGTCTCTATCATGTCGACCAAAAGTCTCGAGAGATCCAAAGTATATGTAGGTGTGCCTATCTGGTCGTTTACGACTCTGACTGTATCGTGTGTCTTGCCGACATTGATCATGGTCTTAATGAAATTCTTACCGTTAAGGCCGAATACCCAGGCTATTCTTACAATAAAATATTTCTCCAGCGTGCCTGATACCGCTAACTCGCCGTCAAGCTTACTCTGTCCATAAACATTGAGCGGAGCATAGCACTTATCGTCAGGCTCCCAAGGTCTTTCCCCTTTACCGTCGAAAACATAATCGGTAGAAAGGTAAAGCATCTTGCAATCAACTGATTTCGCAGCTTCAGCTATATATTTTGTGCCGATAGCATTGATCGCATGGACCTTTTCTTTATTCTCTTCATCTTCAGCCGCGTCTACTGCTGTCCAGGCTGCACAATGGATAATCGCATCAGGTCTGATCTCTTCGATAACCGAGAAGACAGCGTCCTTATCAGTAATATCCAGCTGCACATAAGGAGCCGAAATAACACTGCTTCCGTCTGCAACACCTGAATATACAGGCTGTATATCAGAACCGTACGCTTCATGTCCTCTGGCGATCGCGTTATTTACTACATCATGACCTAACTGTCCGCAAACGCCTGTTACGAAAATCTTCATCATCTGTCTCCGGATTTACCTGTTGCCGTACATCTTGTCATAGTAGTTCTGATACTCACCTGAGATGATCTCTTCCCACCACGATCTGTTATCAAGATACCACTGAATTGTCTTTTTTATACCGTCAGCAAATTTTGTCTCGGGGAGCCAACCCAGTTCGTTATGGATCTTGGTAGGATCGATGGCATATCTTAAGTCATGACCCTTGCGGTCAGTAACATAGGTTATGAGACTCTCATCTTTGCCGAGCTCCTTGATAATGAGCTTAACGATATCGATATTGGCCATCTCGTTATGTCCGCCAACGTTGTAAACTTCACCAATAGTCCCCTTCCGTACAATAAGATCAATTGCCTTGCAGTGATCCTCTACATAGAGCCAGTCACGTACATTCTTGCCTTCTCCGTAAACCGGGAGAGGCTTGTTGTTAAGACAGTTTGCGATCATAAGAGGAATTAACTTCTCAGGGAAATGATAAGGTCCATAGTTATTAGAACAACGGCTGATCGTTACGGGCAATCCATATGTTCTGTAATATGCCATGACAAGCAAATCAGCACCTGCTTTGGAAGAACTGTAAGGACTGCTAGTATGAATTGGTGTAGTCTCAGTAAAGAACAGATCAGGGCGGTCTAACGGAAGATCACCGTATACCTCATCAGTACTTACCTGATGGTATCTGATATTTCCGTAAGCTCTGCAGGCATCCATCATGGTAGCAGTACCGATGATGTTTGTCTGAAGGAAGATTCCCGGATCTTCAATACTTCTGTCAACATGACTCTCAGCAGCGAAGTTGATTACGACATCAGGCTTCTCTTCTTCAAACAATGCCATAACACCTTCCCTGTCACAGATATCGAGCTTTACGAATCTGAAGTTCGGATTATCCATGACCGGAGCAAGAGTACTTAAGTTTCCGGCGTAAGTAAGTTTGTCAATACAGACAACTCTGTCTTCAGGATGCTCTTTGAGATGGTAATGCACGAAGTTTCCGCCGATAAATCCGGCTCCGCCTGTAACGAAAATTGTCATTTACAGATCCTCCAAAATATATTAATGCTATTCTCTGCCTTCAGCCTTCTTCTTAAGCTTGCGCACAGGCTCATAGAAGAAATGGAACAGCTTGGACCGCTTGTTATAATTGTAATACATCTCTCTTTTAATACATTCATGTCTGTGGAACTTCAATTGCTTTTTGGGAACCTTTTCCTCAGGCCTACGCTTCAGGGCCTCATAACGCACGGGCCTGCCTTCCACACAATCATCAATGACGTCCATGATGATTTTCGCGCTTCCGCCTATGTTACCGAAGGTCGCCTCTCTGAAAGCATTTACTTTGCTTACATAGTCCCCGTAGCTGCCTAGGATTCCCGATATAAAATCCGTAAGTTCTTCTTTTGTCGTCATGAAAACAAAGTCGTAATCGCACTCCGGGAATCTCTTCGGGTCTGTATCAGGAATAAGCCAGTTGGAAACGGACACAGCAGGAATACCCATCATCGTTGCTTCACACATGGTGCTTGATTCTTCTGAGACCAATACGTCGCTGGCCATAATAGCTTCGAATATATTCGTGGTCGGATCAAGTATCGTTACTTCAACAATATCCTTATGCATTTCCGACATTCTTAAAACTTCATGGTAGTGAGCATAGTATTGAGGGCTATAGTTAGGATCAACGTTTCCCTGCTTGATCAAAATATTGACATCAAGCTTTAACATCGACTGAACAAAATCATCCTGCTTGTTATCATTCTCCCATGCGGGTGCATAAAGGATAGTAGGCTTTTTATCGTCAATGCCGTGCTTTCTGTTGAATTCTTTCTTATAGCTCTCACGATCGATACCCGCGTAATTGTCAGCCTTTGGCCAGCCGGCTTTATACATACCCTTCCTGGGATTCGCGTAATACCACTGAGAACACTGATTCCAGTTATTGACCCACTGGTTGCTCGGGAGAAATCCGATATCATACTTATTCCATGGTTCACGAAGCCAGAGATCAGGCCAGTTGCCGTACTGCTGGATAATGTCGTGAAGCATTATCAAGGAAAACTTTGAGAACTGCGGGAAGTTTACATGCTGGCAATAGAAACCGATCTCGCATTTTGCGAATTTATCATCGGTCAGAGTAACCTTATATCCTCTTTTCGAAGCTTCATCAGCAATCGGCTTGAAGATGGATTTCTCTGCACTGTCAGAATATATTAGTGTGAGATCTTTCTTTAGATGCTTCATTTTTATTTCCTTTTCTTCATTGTGCTCATCATATCAACGATCTTCTTCCTGAATACGATCACCAGAATGAGCAGTGACGCGATCAGAGAATATCTCATAACAGGATACTGATATGTATACAGACTTAGAAAAACGATGCCTGTCAGCAAGACCGTAAACAGGATAATGAACTTGAGGTTATATACCTGCTCCTTAATGCTTTGCTTCTTCAGTACTATCTTCATAAAGACTAAGTGCATTACCATGAACAAGACATAACTTATCAGCGTTGTATATGCGGCTGCTATATATCCAAACACCGGAATAAGCCATGCATTAAGGATCAGATTTGATACTGCTCCGATAACTGAAGCAGCCATTACGTATTTTGTTGCTCCGTAATAGAACTCGATACTTGCAAACATATCATAGACAAACGTGAAGAACACACCGAGTGTTACAACAGGTATTACAAATACTGCTTCCTTGTAATCAGCCGTTCCGATAAGCATTATCTCGGGAGCCAGCAAAGCTATAAGCATGACAATGCCGCCCATAAGAACAACAAGATAATTAGATATCTTACTGATCCTGTTATAGATCTTAGCTTTCAGCTGCTCATATAACCACGGTACCCTTGAGCCGTTAATAGCTGTAATAACCACATTGATCGCAGACGCGATCTGATACGGAAAACTGTAGATACCGGCATCGCTTTCACCGCAATAATACTTGATCATGATCTTGTCGGACTGACCGAGCACAATGAGACTTAAGTAATGCGGGATAAGCGGCACATTAAACTTGACGGCATATTTCCAGTAACCCTTATTGAAGAAGCATTTGCCCTTAAAGAAGTGATAAACATAGAACACAAGTCCTACTGCGCACTGGACTATAAGGAAACCGAGGACCAGCGCGAGTTCTCTTAAGTCTGTTAAATAGAACAATGCAAGACTTAATGCCGGAGTCATCAGTGATACTATAGCCGTAACAATGACCATCGACTTGTACTTGTACTCAACTCTTTGTCTTGTACCCCAGAAAGAGAATGCCGGATAAACAATAAAATAGAGGAACAACAGGAGCATGTACTTAGTATTAAGTCCGATGAGAGGATTAACCAGACCTCTTGTAAAGACATAGATGCCGAATAAAGCAATCGTGATCAAGGTGCCTAGTCCCTGCATGGACGAAGTATATCTGTCTCTGTCATCCTTGTTATCTACAAGTGTCTTGGTATAAACACCGGCATAAAGATTAAGAGATGCAATAACGATCAGAATATCTCGCCATGACTGGAAGATATTCCACTCGCCGTATTCAGCCGTTGTGAGGAGTCTGATATATACCGGCACAACGATAAAGGATATGCCCTTCTGGAAGAAGTTACATACCGCATACCATATTGATGCCTTGGCCTGAACAGGCATGTTTCTGTATTTATCTATAACACTCATGTTTATCTTTTATATGAAGACAGAAGTCTTATATCAAAATTATCCATTGCGATCTTTCTGTCTGAAATTGGTATAGTTATCTTCGAAAAATAATAAATAACGAATGGATTTAATGCGAAATCTATTACGTACGGTTCAAACACAAAAACCATTCCCAGGATAAGGACTATAGCCGCAAAGCTGTAATCCTTTAGAAATACAGCTTTCTTGATCGCAGCCGTATACATGAAAAGAACGAACGCCGTGAAAATCAGTCCGAATTCCAATGCAATCTGCAAAAAGCCGTTATCAACATAGAAATAATCATTTCCTTCCGCCAAACCGAACAGCAAAGTGCTTGAACCGATCCACTGCAGTTTGTTACCGCCAAGATGAAGGCCGTATCTGTCGATTGCTTTCTTACCGAGTTCAAGTCGTCCGGTTACGAATCTGTTTAACTTATACAGAAACGGATTACTCGATTTGAAAATCAATATCAGAGCGATTCCTGCAACGATCAATACAAGGAAAGCCGTCAGTAACAGATAATAGTCACGCTTCCTGTTTTTCTTAAAAAATCTGATCTTTCTGTCTGATTTTGAATAGAAATAGTAAATGGCGCCGTATGCAATGATCATAAATGTGATCGCCATGGAAAATACTGTGTGAGTCTTTACATAGACAAACCAGTTGACCGCAGACAGGATAATGGCAAGAACCGGATCTAAGGCTCTCTTCCTTAAGTAAAGGAGTTCAAGGCTCATAAAGAGCAGATTGTAAGATGCTCTGTTTACCCAGCCGTAACCGAGATAGCTTCTGATCCTTCCGACTTCCACTACTTCACCGCTTCCCATAATACCGAGCAAGGCAAGCGACAGATAGATAACAAAAGTTGTTGCCTGGATAAAAAGGAATATTTTTACGATCTTCCTAAAATCAGTCTTTACTGCCGTTGCGATCAAAACAAAATAGAATATCGGGAGCTTTTGAGGCCCCGTATACATGGCATATACGGATAATACCAACATAATTCCTGCTGCAAAAAGAAAATTCCGGCTTAATCTGGATAAAGTAAAAAAATGCAAAATGCAGAACAGATAAGCGGCATATTTCAGAAGCTTGAGCACAATCAGCATAGGACTGTTTGCAAGAGACCACTCATTGAACATGAATGATGACTGCAGGTTCATAGAGAGAACATACAGGAAAATACCCACGTAATAAAATATACTTTTTGATCTCTGCATCTCAAACAACATGAATACGGTTAAGCACCTCGTTAACTATTTTTGCAGAATTATCAGGCGACTCATATGTATCAAATCTGTCGCGTACGATCTTACGTCTCTCAGGATCGTCATACTCACCCTTAAGGATCTCTTCCAGACGGCTGATCAGTTCATCAGCGGTCTTTACAATACTTCCCGCCCTGACATAATCGGCATCATAATAAAGTCCCCTGTCGTCATCCTTGTATGAATCATAATCATACATGTAATGGATCACCGGTTTGTCTCTTAATGCGAAGTCAAAAAAGCAGCTGGAATAATCCGTTATCAGGATATCTGCTGCTGCAAGAAGATCTGTTGCATCCAGATCAGCAACATTAATGATACTCCCGGACGAAGTATCTGCCTGCTCTGTCCTCTGAAGCTGTACATAATGCTGTTTCTCCAATATGGCCGCATCGTATTTATCCAAGACTTGAGATATATCATCAGATATCTTAATGAAGGAAAAAGGCTCAGAAGTCTTATCCCTGAAAGTAGGCATATATAAGATGATCGTCATAGCTCCGGTCTTTTTCTTCATTTCCGCTTTCTGTCTGATGCAGAATTCGGGATCAAGGAGCACTTCGTTCCTGGGCTGGCCAACTGAGAGGATCTTATCATCCCCTACGAGGAATGCGCTCTTTAATGTCTTTCGCATCTCATCTGAAGGAGCAATATAAAGATCGCACTTATTGGCAAAAAGATAAGCCTTGTGACTGATTTTATGAAGCAGACCTGTCTTTGTGTCAGGAGTATCCTCACCGATCTTCTTCCAGGCCACACCATGCCAAAGCTGGACCTTAAAACTTCTTCTGACCCAATTAAGACCTCCCAGATCAAGATACCCCTGATTCATCACTGACACCTTTGCCGTGAGGCAGAGCCATCTTGCACGTGCGGAATTTCTCTTTACGGCATTGATGCCATACTTATCCGCAACTGAGATATCATTGCATATCCAGTAAGCTTCTATATCAGGCCTGTTATTTTTGACATACTGATAAAGGGCATAAGGATTATCCGATACCCTGTTGCCGAACCAGGCGCCGAACACCCACCTGTTCTTCCTTTTGGGGATGATCAGGCAGATCAGAAACACAAAATAATTCAAATATATCTTGACCTTGTTCATATAATCTCTAAAGTGTTTACAACAGTCCGAGGATCATGCGCATCTTAAATGATCTCTGTATCCCGCGGTCTTCACAGGAATATTCCTTAACGAGCTTAAATCTCTTAAAGCCCCGTTTGTAGTTACTCAGATCAGTTATGATCTTACGGTCTTCTTCTTTCATCTCATATCCGAGAAGCATTTTCGCTCTTTTATCAAGCGAAAAAGCTCTTCTTCCGAACCAGATAGACTTCCAAAGCTTGAACTTCTTCTTCAGGCTGTTTGACTGGGTTACATTAAGAGCATGCAGCCTGTAGTTCATCGACGGTTCGGGATCATATATGACTTTGCCGAAGAGCAATGCCACAGTGCAAAGATACTCATCATGCATTGTGAACGTATCATAAGGAATTCCCATAAGGACATCCTGCATGGCCTTGTCCCAGACCATCGCGCAGCCGTTGGCGGGATTGCACATCATTACTCTTCTGAGACTCAATTCGAATTCATCGCTTAAAAGATTGCGGCCGAGCTTATTGCCTTCACCGTCAACATATTCGATATTGGTAAAATACAGCATCTTCTCAGATGTGAATGATGCTATGGCACGTGACAGTTTATCTTCATGCCAGATATCATCCTGGTCGCAGAAAGCATAGTAGTCAGATTCTCCGGCATTCTTTAGCAGATCATAAAAACTCAGTCTGGCACCGAGATTTTGGCCTTGAATGACTTCTATATCAAGTCTGTCACTCCAGGATCTGAGGACCTCAACCGTGTTATCCGATGATCCGTCATCGCGGCATATAATCTTTACTTTAAAACCGTCAAGCCCCTTCTGATCAGCAATGCTTGCGAGCTGCTGATCCAAAAAGGTTCCGCCGTTATATGTTGACATCAATATTGTTAGCTTCTTCATTGTTGTTTTACTCTGCCGTTAATATAAGAATGTCAGCTTGCCGAGTGTGTAATTCAGATCCGAATTTCTGTCTCTGATATATCTGGCAGGAATTCCGCCATATACTGTCCTCGCGGGAACGTCTTTAGTTACGACAGAGCCTGCAGCAACAACCGCACCGTCACCGATCTTTACGCCCTGAAGTATTGTGGCACCCGTACCGATCCAGCAATGGTGACCGATATGTACGGGAAGGAAATCAGCCGTAAAATCCGGATCGTCAATATCATGTGAACCGGTAATGATCTTTACGTGTGAACTGATGTTAGTATTATCTCCGACTGTGATACCGCCTCTGGCATCCAGTTCTGCAAACCAGCCTACAGCCACATTATCCCCAAGCTTAAGTCCCTTAGGAAAAAGGACTTCAACTCTCCTTGCCGGCATTGTATTCTTACCGATCTTTGCTCCGAGCATCTTAAGGAACAGCTTTCTGATGTGCCTGCTCGGCAGTTTATTGATCACTCTGTTGTTCCAGAGCATTACGGCATAATAGAAAGCTTTATGTACCTTGGACATATCGTTGCCCATACTCTTATGGAATATGCGCTTGCCGTCCTCAGTAAACTCTTTGAATGTATTGCCGTCCTGTACTTTGATCATTATCAGAGGCTCCTATAGTAATCGATATATGTTTTCGCAAGAGTGTCAAATGAGAATTCCTCATTGTATGTATCTAAAGCCTGCTTTTCCATCTGCTTCTGCTCACCGGGATGATCGATCATCCAGTTGATCTTTCCGGCCAATCCTTCAACATCACGGGCTTGGGTTAACAGACCGTTATCACCGTCTTTTACTATCTCCACCGTACCATCTACCGCTGTGGCGACAATTGTCTTGCCAACGGAGAACGCCTCGATCGGTGTTAACGGCAAACCTTCCCACAGTGATGATAAAACGACCAGATCTAACTGCGACATAATATTCCTGACATCTGTTCTGTATCCGAGGAAAGTAACAGGAAGATCTTTGGCCATATTTCTCAATTTACCCTCATCCTCACCTGAACCGATTATGAAGAACTGTGTATCAGGGTGAGAAGCTGTTACAAGCGGGACAGCTTTGATGAAATATTCCATTCCCTTCTGTTCGGATAATCTGCCTACATTACCGACAAGGTATTTGTCGTCCTGCCTCGCTTTTCTTAAATCCTCGTCAATTACGATCTCTTCATCGAAAGGCTTTACTGCGTTATGTATAACCGTCACATCAGAAAGACCGAATTCTTCAACAAGGTTTTTCTTGACCATTTCACCGCATGCAATCAGCTTCGCATGCTTAAATGCATACCTAGTCAATGCTTTCCTGTTGAAGAACGTGTTGTGGCTCGTGTTTAAAAACAAGCACCTTTTATAAAGACCCGTAAACCTTACATAGAATGCGGCCATTCTGTGCTGAGTATGGATCACGGTGATATTCTCTTCTTTTGCTGCCCTCTTGATAGTCTTTATGATACTGAGAATGGTCTTGGGTGACTTATTCTCAATATCAGGGATGGCATAATACTTAATGCCCATATCATTAAGTTTTTCTTTATCGAATCCGTCAGCTGCTACCACGACGATCTTATTGACCAGAGGCTTAAAGACTTCGCACAGCTGCAGTACAACATTCTCGGTACCGGCCTGCTGTGTTGCGCGGAGCACAAACATAAGATTCTGATCTTTCAGTACCATCTTATGAGGCCTTCCTGTATTTCCAGGCTAATCTTATTATCTTGGTATCGTTTATGATATATCTCTTAAACATACGCTTGGGCTCTTTAAAAAGCCTGTAGAGCCACTCCATCCCGTGATCGGTCATCCACCTGGGAGCTCTTTTCTGCTCACCTGCAATAAAGTCGATCGTTGCACCGACACAGAATGACATCGGGATCTGATACTTATGCATATTCTCATAGATGAATACAGACTGCTTGGGAGCGCCCATTCCGACGAAGAGGAGATCCGCTTCGGATTCCTTTAAGATTGTGTTAATCTTTTCTAACTCTTTCTCGTCTTTCTCAAATCCGAACGGAGGAGAATATGTGCCTGCTATCTTAAGTCCGGGATTCTGCTCTACTAAGATATCTGCAGCTTTTGCGGCAATTCCTTCAGCAGCTCCCAAAAGGAAGACTTTGTATCCCTTCTCGGCAGCGATCTTACAAAGATGAGGCATAAGATCTGATCCGCAAATCTTCTCTTTGATCGGTCTTTTATACCATTTCGCGATCCAGAGAAGCGGATGACCGTCTACTACTGAGAGCTCGGCATTATCGCAGATCTCTCTGAAATAGAGATTCTTCTCCATCATAACTATCTGATCGACATTTGGCGTTACGACAAAACCTATAGTCCTGTTCTTAACGCATTCCTCGATATGCCTGACAGCTTCCTCTTCGGTAACGTTATCAACGTATGTATTCATAAACCTCATCCGGTTTAATGGCATGCATCAATCCTCCAAAGGTTCGTAAGTCTCAGGTGTATAGTGGATAACCTGTGTGCCACCGTCTTCAAATCTGAACGGGACATAAAGAAAATCCTGCATAGCTTCCATGACAGCTGCCTTCTTATCCGGCTGGACATAGAATACGAGGAAACCGCCGCCGCCTGCTCCTAAAAGCTTTCCTCCCAAGGCGCCGGCCTCGATACCCTTCTCGTAAATGGCATCGATGGAATCAGTAGTGATCGCACCGCCGGTCTGGCGCTTTAATCTCCAGGTCTTGTCGAGGAGTCTTCCAAAATCATCCAGATCGCTGTGCTTGTCTTCGAGAACGGATTCTGCCTGATCGACAAGAGCATACATTTCCTGAAGCTGCTTTTTCTTCTCGTTATAGCCGGCCTTATTTGCTTCCTGCATTTCGCTCGAGAATCTGGTAAAGCCAGTGAAGAACATTAAAAGATTGTCGTTGAGCATTTTCTTTCTGTCAGGGTGAATAATGATCGGCTTAACATCATATGTGCCATCTTTATTGAATTCGATACGGTTCATTCCGCCGTAAGCAGCAGCGATCTGGTCCTGCCAGCCGCCAGCCTCATTACAGAGTACTCTCTCAAGATAGATAGCCTCATCTGCTAACCTCTTCTTATCGGCATACTTTCCCTTGAGTGCATAGAATGCATTAAGCATGCCTACAGCAAAAGAAGACGATGTTCCGAGACCGCTCCTTGCAGGAAGATCGGCATCATATATAAGTCTGATCTCATGCATATCAAGCATCTTCATGGCATTACGTATAGCCGGATGTCTGACTTCATCAACATCGGTTACATATTCCTGTGATGAATATGTAACGTGAGTCTTCCAGTCAAAAAACCTCGGAAGATGTCTTACGGTAACATAACAATACTTATCGAATGTTGTGCTCAATACAGCTCCGCCATACTCTCTGAAGAAACTCTCCATATCAGTACCGCCGCCGAAGAAGCTCATCCTGAAAGGTGTCTTTGTAATGATCATGCTTTACCTCTTAATGTCCTAAGATAATCCCGACAGCGCTCTTTAATGAGTCAGCTTTCAAATCTGATAAGACGCTGCCGTCTGTTCCTAAATAAACTGTTTTACAGCCTGCGTTCCTGCCTGCTTCAATATCGTTCTTACCGTCTCCTATCATCCATGATGAGCCAAGATCGATGTTCAGATCATCCGCTGCCTTGATAAGCATTCCGGGCTTCGGTTTTCTGCATTCGCAGTCAAACTTCAGTTCAGGGATCTCACCTACAAATCCTTTATCGGGATGATGAGGACAATAGTAAAGACCGTCAATGTATGCCCCGTCATTTCCAAGAAGTGTCTCAAGCTTGTTATGGATCGCATCAAGCTCAGGCACCGTAACTTCTCCCCTGGCTATTACAGGCTGGTTGGTCACAACTACTGCAAGATAACCTGATGCGTTAATATCTTTAATGGCATCAGAAACTCCATCTAACAATTCAAAATCATTGATGTCTCTTAAGAATCCTACGTACTTATTGATAGTTCCGTCACGGTCAAGGAAAAGAGCTTTCTGCTTATGGCTTAAATTCTTTGCTTCGACAACACCCGATGCAAAGTCTCTTGATACCTGCGAGTATCTTTCAGGTGTGCCCATATCCTTAACATATTCGGGACTGTCATAGCAGAACATCTTACCTGTTCCGCAAAGCGGCTTTAAGATCATACGGTCAAGATCGACCTTAAAGTCAGGTCCTACTGTATCTTTATCTATGCCACTCATATCAAGGACCTTAGGATCGATCACGTGAAGTCCGGCATTGACTCTGTTCTTATAAAACTCCGGTCTTTTATCCTCTTTAGCAAGCCAGTTGATAACTTCGCAGCTCGTGTCTGCAATTACGATGCCGCTGTCAAAAGGATGGCTGTTGGGATGAGTGAAAAGAGTGACACGTCCGCCCTTGCTCTTGTGATACTCTGTCATCCTTCTGAAATCGACATCAAAAACAGAATCTGCATTAAGAAGCAGGAACGGATCTTCGCCAAACCAATCTCTTACTTTGAACAAAGCACCGGCATTGCCCAAAGGAGCATCCTCAATAAAATAAGTAATGTTGATTCCGAGCTTTTTTCCGTCACCGAAATAGTTCTCGATCTTTTCGTGCATATAAGAGACAGTAAGCAGGATATCCGTAAATCCCTGATCGCGAAGGCTTATCAGCTCGCGCTCAAGAACAGGCATTGTTATGCCGTCTTTATCTTTTATACCGATAAGCGGCTTGGGAATGTCAGGAAATAACTGACTGATCCTCGTTCCTTTTCCGCCTGCCATTATTACTGTCTTCAAAGCAAGGTTCTCCAATTATCCTTCGCTTCCGAAGAAACGGTCTTCGAGCATCATGCAAAGGCAATGATATACGGGAAGGTGCAGTTCCTGGATCTTATATGTCTCAGTCTCAGGGACTTTAATCGTTACATCGGCAACTGTAGCAAGCTCGCCGCCGGACTTTCCGGTAAGGCCTATCACCTTAATGCCGAGAGCTCTGGCAACTACTGTTGCGCTCATAACGTTCTTGCTGTTGCCGCTTGTTGATATGCCTAAAAAAACATCTCCCGATCTGCCAAATCCGTATAACTGCTGGGCAAATACGCCAAGGCCATCGACATCGTTTATATATGCTGTGGTAAGGGCTTCATGAGCAACAAGAGGAATAGCCATCAGGCTTCTTTCGAGATTATTGGAAAGATTCTCTCCCCTGACAGGATCGATGGACTTAAGCTTCTCGGCAAATTCAGGAGGAACCGGTCTTGCGGTCATAAAGCGTTTCATAAGTTCGCCTGCTATATGTTCGGCATCTGCAGCACTTCCTCCGTTGCCGGCTATGAGTATCTTGTTATCAGTCTTATAGCAATCCTTCATGATCTCATAAGCATTTATGATTGAATCTCTGCACTCATCAAGCTCAGGATATCTCTCTATCAAAGTGTCAACATGCTTTAATACTCTTTCCTGCATAGTAATTCTCCCTTTACATCGCACCCTTATGCGAGAAGATCGCACCAAAAGTCTTGAACATAATCTTGATATCAAGTCCGATACTCCAGTTAGCAATATACTCTGTATCAAGCCTTACTACTTCCTCGAAATCGGTGATCTCACTTCGTCCGCTCACCTGCCACATTCCGGTGATGCCGGGCTTAACAGCCATTCTTGCTCTGTGATGGAAGTGATACTTCTCATATTCATCGATCGTGGGAGGTCTAGTTCCTACGGTTGACATAGTGCCTGCAAGAACATTAAAGAACTGTGGAAACTCATCAAGACTCGTCTTTCTGATGAACTCACCTATACCGGTCTTCTTTGTTCCATCCGGAAGTATCTTATTGCCGATGATCCTCGGATCGAAATCCATCTTGAACATCATTCCGTCCTTAACGCGGTTCTGCTCCATAAGGTCTTTCTTAAGAGCTTCAGCATCCATTCTCATCGAACGGATCTTATAGATCTTGATATGTTTACCGTTCTTACCTATTCTTTCCTGCTTGAAAAGAATAGGACCGGGTGACTGAATCTTAATGATTGGTCCGATGAACAGCATAATGAGAATAGCGCACAAGCTGCCGATTAGTCCGGCAAATATATCAAACGCACGTTTGACCAAAGCCTGTATAGGCGTAGCATAGTTAATGGCAGTAGTAAGAACCGTTGTTCCGCCAATCTTTTCAGAGAATCTCTTAACTCCGGAACGGCTCATGTTAGGAACGTGATAATGGGTAGGCACCGCCATTGTCGCACAGGCATCCATAAGCCTTACAACTTTCTTGTCGTTTATAGGAGCGTCTATATAAACGGAATCAACCCATTCCTTAGCAATATAATTTGCAGCTTTCTTCATATCTGCTACAACAGGAATTCCACGAATACTTTTATAGTCGGTGTACTCCAAAAGAACAACGCCGATGATCTCATATCCTGCCTGTTTATCGCTAAGCAAACGTGAAAGAATGTCATCAGCTGTGTCTATGGTAGTTACAACTAACATATTGTTATGTTCGCGTTTAAAACTGGTGTGAGTAAGGATATATTTCCAGATAATCCTTATGCAATAACCGAAAAGGACATAAAAGACAAAAGTAAAGCCTAATACAAGTCTGGAATAGACTTCACCTAACTGAGACGAGAAAAAATATATAACAATTACAGCAAGAATATATATGCTGTGTTTAACATGAGCGAAAACTTCTTTAAGATATCCTCGCTTAAGAACATCATGCAAAGAATTGTTTAAAACAATAACAAGAATATCAGCAAAGACCAACAATACGCCTAACTTCTTATATTCATCAACTGAATAAACCCAACCCTGATTACGCAAATAGTAAGCAAGCATATAGGCAAGCTGAAGGATCACAACATCCAGCACCATAAAATCAATGTGCTTTGACCATCCTTGTGCGTTTCTCTTATACACTATTTTTCCCTCTGCTATTGTTATTTCCGTAATCAGTACCGTTATCAGAGTATGCTTCGCTATGGAGTCAAATAACTCCCTTTTAAGCTTCGTCTGACAACTTAATCAAATGCAACGCGCGCGGCGGCGACGATTACGGATGTTTAAGTCTGTTGTTCATTAAGCCGTTGCAGGCTTTTTGTCGATTATCTCAAGACCTACCTTGATCTCTCTGGGGCCGCCCATGAAGTCAGCCTTAATAATTGCAATGCGCTTATGGCGGTTGATCTTAACGATGCTGCCCTCAAGGCCGTGCAACGGACCTCTCATGACAATAACCTTATCGCCTTCGATAACACCTATCGACTCCTGAGCTATGTAGTCATCACCGATAAGCTGGTGCAGGAACATCTCCTCTTCGGAAGATATCGGAGTATACTCAGACCCGGTCATAAGGATCTTCGTAAAAGCATCCATCTTTTTTAGACGCAAGTGCAATCCCTTGGCGTCTTCAGTCTGGAAGAAAATATATCCCGGGAAAAGAGGCTTGATCTCTTTAGTCCATCTGCCCTTGATGTTTTTCCTTCTTTCAAACATCGGAACAAAGACATCCTCACCATCAGCTTTAATCTCATGCTGAAAGCGTTCGGATATCTTACGTTCGTCGCCAGTGCGTACTTGTACTACATACCACATATTGATATTTTAGCATTTATAATTAAATATTATTTAATAATATATAGGCAAAGCATTGGCACTGATTTGTTGAAAGTGCAAAATGATATAGGGGAAAATATAAGAATATGCACAAAAAAGCCGCTATTTGAGCATAAGCGGCTTAAATCACAAGTTTATTATCCCTTTCCTGATCATTTCATGGATCTCAGCCATCGAGTAACCATGCTTAAGATCAACGAATAAAGGAGCGTGGGTAACTTGTTTCTCTTTAGGAGGGATCGTCATATAGTCACGGTATTCATAGCGCAGAGCGCCGTCATAATCCTTGGGTCCCCAGAGCTTATGGCCTTCAAAATCATACAATGCACGCTCAGTGTATAGTGAAAAAGGCCCGTTATATGAGTTGTTACCGCCTATAGCATCAAGCTTTCTCTTGCGGTTCTCTTCTTTAGCTATGAACTTAGCCCTGTTCCTTATCTTGAACGGCGTCTTGGTAAACCAGAAATTTATAAGCTTGCCTATGAAGAGCTTTTTACCGGTATATGTGGCCTTAACATAGCCGATATCAAGGCACCCGTTAATAAGGTCAAACCTGTATCTTTTGCGCTTTTCGCGCTTGTTATACTTCCTGCCTTCAGGAAGCCTTGTTATCGGAAAAATATCAATAAACACACCGTGACAGATATCAAGATCGATATGCTCTTTATGAAGGAATGTCGTATTATTATCCCTGACTTTAGCAAAGATATTGGGACAATTCGGATCCGTACTGTAATACTGGATCATAAGGTTTCCTGGCAAAACAGCAGGCGCTTCCTGTATAAAGCGGTCATAGTTCTCAAGCGTCATGACGATATCGATATCATCATCCCATGGGATAAAACCCTTGTGTCTTACGGCTCCGATCAATGTCCCGAAATGGATCATGTATTCGATTCCGAGCTTTTCGCAAGCATCGTGGATTGCCAGAAGGATCTCGAGTTCCTTATGCTGTAATGCCTTCAGATCATACATGTTACTCTTCACTCTTTATCTTGCCGGACTTGATCATATCCATGATCTCAGCCTTCGTATAACTTCGCTCAAGATCAACAAAATAAGGCTTATGCGTCCTCTGCTTTTCCTTCGGTGGAATCTTCATGTAGTCCCCGTAATGAAGGGTTAAGACCTTATCATAATCCTTGGGCCCGTAGAACTGACGGTCCTCGAACTGATATAAAGCCCTCTCGGTAAACATCGAGTACGGACCCGTACAGTTGTCGATATAAGTAAAATCATTGCCCGGCGTGGCGGAAAGTTTGCGTCTTCTGTCCTCTTCCTTTGCAAGGAACTTCGAGCGGTCCCTTATCTTGAAGATGCTCTTGGCATAGATGAAATGCAGGATCTTAGCCTTTCTTATGCTTGATTTACGTTTGACCGTATTTACAAAAGACTGATCCAGACACCTGTTGATGGCACTGAAACGCTCTTCTTTCTTAAGTTCTTTCTGCAGCGCTTCCTTATCCTTTACACGTAAGAGCGGGAAAATATCGATAGCCACACCGTGATTGATATCAACATCGATAAGCTCTTCGTGAAGGAAAGTTGTATTTATGTCTTTGACTTTAAGGATCAGTCTCGGACAATTCTTCTCTGTGCTCCAGTGCTGGAGCTTAAGATTCGGCGGCAGTACAGCCGGTGCCTCTTTGATGAAACGGTCGTAATTCTCGTACGTCATCATGATGTCGATATCATCATCCCACGGGATAAAGCCCTTATGTCGTATGGCGCCGATAAGCGTTCCAAAGCAGATAAAATACTCGATGCCAAGCTTTTCGCAGGCATCATGAACCGCCTGCATTATCTCCAATTCTTTCATCTGTAAGCCGCGAAGATCGTACATTTTATTCCACCTTAGCTTTTTTCTTTCTCTTCAGTAATCCCGCTAAGAATTTAAAGATCGTTGTGATGATCTCTTTAAGTTCCTTGAAGTTATAGATGATCATGATGATCATGCAGATCGAAGGAACAATATACTTAAGGAAATCCAATGTCGAGAATATTGTTGCGGTCGCGAAAACAACGCTGTTTACAACAAGTTTAGGTATATTGTAGTCGATCTTCATATATCTGTTGACATCGACCATTCTGTAGATTCCTAGCACGATATAAGATATCGCAGTGCCCATAACGGCACCGTAAACACCAAAGAAATAAATGCATACGAAGTTCGCGATAACATTTGTTATGGCAGCAACGAACGTTGACAGCATATTGTTAACCGTCTTCTTGATAGCGCCGTAAAGTGCTCCGAAATAGCCTGAATAGGCCGAGAAAACAGCCGACAAGAGCAATAAAGGAACTAACTGCCACGCGCCTTCATAGCCTTCTCCCGGCGTGTAGATCATCATGAAAGGCTTGATTATAATCGTTAGTGCCAGCGCAGCAAAAGTTACCGCAACACTGAACACTTCGAAGATCTTTTTAAAGTACGACGTATCCCTTGTAGTATCCATTTCCCTGCTCGACGATATTCCGAACGCGGACTGGAAAACAGTAACAAAAACACTGATGATCGAAGGTATTCGGGAAGCTGCCGTGTAAAGTCCGAGATCTGACTCGTTGATCATACGCTCGATCATGAACTTATCCGAAGACTGGATAGCCCACCAGGACAGGTTGTTCGCTATACATGGGACGGAATACTTAATCATCTCTTTGGCGATGGCTTTATCCCACTTGGCGGTTTTGAGATATGAGAAAATCTTGGCCCAGAAAAGCGTAATGATAACAGCTATCAGCTGGGATATAAGACTCGAGATAAGGTATCCTTCAATACCGGCCTTGAAGACCGCGATAAACAGGATATTTGAGAGTGCGTAGATAAGTGTCTGAACGATCGACACCACGGCATAGACCAAGTTCTTGCTGACCGCTTTTATAAAACACATCAGGATACTCAAAAGGATACTGAGTATTACATAAAGGTCAACATAGATAATCCATGGCTTTAACGTGTTGTAGAAGTTAAGCAGCAAGCTTAACGGGATAACGGCAGCAGAGCCGATTATCCACACGACAATACCTACCAGCAATACATCCTGCGGCCGGTTTTTATAGAATATTCCGAATCTTATGACGGAGTCGAAAATAACGATCGACACGATAGGTATCGCGACCTGTGCGGCCGAGTACACCAAATCAGATACTCCCCACTCCGCTGTCGAAAGATAGAATGTATAAAAAGGCACGAGGAAGAACATTATGACCTTTGAACCTATGCTTCCCAAAGCAAAGATCGCAGTGTCCTTCAATAATGTTTTCACCTTGCCGGTATTGTTGTTCGTCTCAGTTTTTTCCATATATCCAGATAAATTAAGCCTTACTCAATATATCAATAAATTGTCTGCATGCAACATCGATATCATATCCTGCCTGCCTGACTTTGGAAGAATACTCCAAACGGCCGAATTTTCCAATATCCAATTGCAATATTTTTCCGGCCCAGACCTTGGGTTCACCGCTGATAGGCAACGCATTGACCAAGCCGGTTATATCAAGTTCATCACTTAACGTATCGCTCATAATGCACGGAAGACCTGATGCCTGAGCCTCGATTATCGAGAACGGCATACCTTCCGAGAAAGAAGGCAGAAGGAAAACATCCATGGCAGATAACAGCTGCGGTATGTCATTTCTTATTCCCAGGAGCTTGCATCTGTCAGAAAGACCACTTTCATCGATCAGGCTCTGAAGGAGCTTTTCATCTTCTCCGATACCTGCAATGATCAGCTTATAGTCAGCGGGAAGATCCTTCATCATGTTGATGATGTAAGGATAATTCTTTATTGCCGTAAGTCTTCCGACCGTGCCCAAAAGAATATCACCGTCAGCAAGCTTAAGCTCGTTCCTGACGGCATTTCTGTCGTACTCATTAAACGTGTACTTATCAGTCTCAATACCGTTATAGATAATGGTTGTGCGGTCTAACAGCTTCTTGTTGCGGTAATAATTCCTTGCTGAAACATTAGAACAAGCAAGTGGGATATCGATCAGACGGTACATCTCAGGCGCATTGAGCTTATCGAGAATGGTCATTACCACCTTGCGTTTGCCTGATGCTTCGATGCTCGAGCCGTGAATATGGGTAATGACCTTGCACTGCCCTACTTTCTTAGCGATCCTGGGAAGATAGATATTGACCTTGCTCGTATTGTTAAACCATAAAAAATCATAATGATTCTCGTTGAAAAGTTTAGTCAGGTAAGCCTTATATTCTTTTGTTTTCGAGACCGGAGGAACGAGATAAAACTTCTCTCCCTTCTCAGTCAGAATATCAATATATCGGGAGCCTGATGGCATTAAGAATTCGTACTCAATGTCAGCACCCAAAGCACGGCTGGTATTCACTATATTCATTATCAGAGTGCCGATACCGCCGACTGTTCTCGGTAATCCGTCAACTAAGATCTTCATCACTTAGCCACCCCTCTGAACAATCTGGTAACAGGATAGAAGTTAAATACTCCCACTGCCAAAACCTTTCTGGAGAAAGGGATGTCCTTATCGTTATAGTAAGATCGTTTATGCTCTTTAAATTCACTCTTAAAAGCAGCTTTCTGGCTCTTCTCATCAATCTCAGGTTTAGCCCCGTAAAGGCACATCCTGGCTGTAAGACCCATTAACGATCTCGCATACAAAGACTCAGATTTGAACTCTAATTCCGCATCAGATCCAGCCTTATAATGCTCGTAAATCATCTTCCTGAAAGCCACGTAGTTGAGCATATTCTTATCGAGCGGCCCGTTGCTTATTGACTCAGGATTGTGATAATAAAAATATTTCACTATGGGAATATTTACGAACTTACCGGCCTTTCTGAAGATCTCGAAATTGAACGGAATATCTTCACTGGTCTTTCCTTCCGGAAATCTTGTATCACCAATAAGAGAACGTTTGTAAAGGATGTCACAAACGCTGTCAATGTTAAGATCCAGGAAAGCTTTCTCTACCTCAGGTCCTGAATAAACCTTCGTCTCACCAGTCGCTTTACGCTCCTGAGGCTTATCGAAAGTCACTTCTTCGTATAAGACCTTAGAAAGGTCACACCCGTTGTTTTTAAGATTCGAATATAAGATCTCAAGGAAATCCGGAGCGATAAAATCATCGGAATCCACGAAGGATATCAGACTGCCCGAAGCCTCTTCGATGCCTCTGTTTCTTGCGCTTGAGAGACCTCCGTTCTGCTTATGGATGACCTTTATCTTTGGTTCGTTCCGTGCAAATTCATCAGCCATCTCACCCGATCTGTCATCAGTGCCGTCATCAACGACGATTATCTCGATATCAGTATATGTCTGAGCGAGAATGCTCTTTAAGCATCTCTCAATATATTTCTCAGTCCTGAACACAGGAACGATCACACTAATCAGTTCATTCATGCTTTCTTAAGCCTCGTAAAGTTAAGAAGTCCGCCTATAGTTCCCACACCATAACTGACATGAAGTATCAGGAAGATAAAAGGTATCAGGAGCATCGGGAATGAGAAACCGTCTTTGATAATGCTGAATATCATGCTTATTATCGCAAAGAGCCAGTAAAGACCCCACATGACAGCAGCGAAAATCCACCAGCCGAATGCTGAAAGTATTGATGTTGCAACTATCGCTAGAACAAATGCCATAGGGACCAGATGATACAAAGATATACAACCGGGGCATACTTTTACGGTAAGTCCTATCCAGAAACCATTCGCGAATTTCTGACGGATCATCTTCTTTAAAGAGTTTCTCGCATACTGATAAGATACGATCTCAGGATCATAAAGGAGCTTATACCCAGCTTCTCTGATGCGGTAATGCATCTCATTATCTTCTGTTCTTAAAAGCTGCTCATTAAACAATCCGACTTTATCGAAAACTTCTCTTCTGTAGGAAGCATGGAACATCGTCTTAACATAGGTCTTAGTCTCACTGTGACGACTGAAGCTAATGCTGCTTCCGAACAATGCATTCTCAGCTGAAAGAAGCATCTTTGACCATGCTGATTCAGACTCAATAAGGCACGGGCGCTTGCCGCCTACAACATTCTCGCCTGTCTCAATATCGGCCATGACTTTGCGCGAGAAATCAGACGGGACATGAGTATGAGCATCGATCCTTGAAAGAACATCGCCGGTGAAATTCTGAATGGCTACATTCCACCCTGCTGCCTGTATTCGCTTATGATTATCAAGTACCTGAACGTTATAAAAGCCGTTATCTTCTGCCTTAAAGGCAAGCATAATATCTTTTGTCTTATCTGAAGACATGCCGTCAATAAGCACGACCTCAGTATATTCATGAGGATATTCAGAGCGTCTTATATCCTCCAAAAGTCTTGGAAGATATTGCTCTTCGTTATATGCGATTATACAGATCGAAAGCTTAAGCATCTTTTGTCCTCACTATCTTTCAGTATAACCTAAAACACAGCGGCAATAGTCTTAAAAAGAACCCCGATATCCTTGAAGAAACCGAATTCTTTTACAGACTTAAGGTTGTACTTCATCTTCGCAGGCAAGACCTCATTAACGTATCCTTCATCAGTATTCTCATACTTTTCCAGAATATCTGCTTCATCTTTAAATTCTATACTTGCAATGGAAGTAATTCCTGCAGGCAAAAGAAGTGTTGCATTCATCTCATCCGTGTATCTGTTAACATATTTGACTACTTCAGGTCTGGTACCTACAAAACTCATATTGCCGGATAACACATCAAAGATCTGCGGAAATTCATCAAGTCTGTGATCTCTTAACATATTGCCTACTTTAGTGATTCTGCTGTCATTACCTACAGTAACAGAAGTCCCTATGCTCTCCGCATTATTGACCATAGTCCTGAACTTATGGATCTTGAATTTAGCACCATAAGCCGTTACTCTCTCCTGTCTGAAGAACACCGGGCCTTTAGAATCACACTTGATCATGATCGCTATAACAAGCATCGGTATTCCGAGCAGTATCAGCATAACAGAAGCCGTAAAAACATCGAAAATGCGTTTAAAGAAAAGACCTGCCTTGCGCTTGCAAAGCGCATCGTAATAAGGTCTTACACTCTCCTTCCTGATCTCATCAGGAAGCAGCTCCCACTTAGGAAGAATGAACCATCTCTTGGGGCTTAATCTCTTGCCTTCCTGCATCTTAGTCAACGCTTAAATGATTATTGCACCGATTATATCAACACCACTGTTGTTGATAAGACTGATCTCATTGGCAACATTCTTATAAAGAGAGACTTTTCGCTGCTCAAGAAGAACAACACCGTCATATCCGGAAATATCCTTAAGGATATCTGGATTACTGAATATATCAGGCTTAAAGTCACCCTTTATTCCTATACTCTTAACAGCATCACCCATAGCCTTCTTGTCACCTGTACCGGTAATGAGAACCTTCTTAAGATCTCTAGTAAGGTTATCGTAATTAGCCAATATCAGCTTCTTGTTATTCTCAGCGCTCATCTTGGTATCATCATCAGTCTTGATATCAAGGCATGTGACTAACTTAGATCGCTTTGCAGAAGGCTTCATAACGCCGATCTTCTTAACGTCAGTAAAAACGCTGAAGAACTGTGCCTGTGTTGCTACTTTCTTCGCAAAAACATAAGCAAGAATAATAACAACAGTTACAAAAACAAAACCTGCTGCAAACCCTATAACAGCAAACTTTAAAGAAGGTTTAATCTTACTCTTTGCGCTGACTTCTCCGGAAGAAACAACAGAAATGCCTGATTCTATATCATTAAAATGACTAAGCAGCTCATCTTTTCCGGACAGTCCGAGATTCTTAGCAACAACATCAAGTGAATCATAATAACTCACAACCTGTTTTTGTAAAGTCTCAAGTCTGGCTGTCTGGTTTACCTGGGAATCTCTCGTTACAGAATCGACCTTAACATTCTTCTGAACTCCGATAACATTCATGGTATGCGGTACAACAGATTTATTTAATTCATCATACTTGCGGTTAAACTCTTCGACAACAATATCAGAAACCCGGTCAATGAATTCCTGTGAAGGTCCCTTGATCCTTACATACATTGAAATCGTTCTGTTAACTTCATTATCAAGCGCAGTAACATTCGAATCATAAGGAGAGAATGTAAAAGTCATAAGTTCTTTAATATAGTCAGCTTTAATACCTGTCTCAAAAGCATAATCATTAAGATAATCGCCAGCTTCTATATCAAGGTTATAAGCTGATATCAAAGCAGAGTCTGATCCCGTTGAATCAGAATCTTTGAGTTTGATAACTACTTGAACCGTGGACTCATATTCGTTCTCTGCATTAATCTGCATAAACACTGAGTCTGTAATGTATTTTCTTTGATTCTCAATCTGGCCATTAACTCTTGATATTGCCTGAACAATGTCTTTTGCTCTGTCAACGTTTTGAACGCGGGTCTGAAACTGAACATCTGTCTCACCGCTTAATCTAATGCTTGTATCAAGAACATTGGAACTCTGGGTCTTCTTAAAAAACTTATAAGCAAATAAAACTACGCTGAGCAATAAAGCAACTACAAGAATAATTCCGATTTTCTTAAGGATTGCGTATAACAAATCCCGAATGCTTATAGAAGATTCTTCTTCACTCGGATTCATCATAAGAACGACACCATTCTTATTGATGTTAGCCTCACTTGATTCAATTTTGTTTGAATCCATTTGAATTCTCCCTATATTTATAATCAATAATTATAGACTTTTTGCCTTTTTTATACAAACGAGCAACTTTGAGCCGTTTAGCATATAGACTCTTGCATTATCTTCGCACATATCGGCAAATTGCCAAAACAAGCTTTATCAGCCTTCATTTATGACTTATTGTGTTATGATTCATACTAATGAATCAAGTTCAACCGGAGGCAATATATGAGCAACTCCTTAACTCCTGAAGAATACGGCTTTATCGAAAAGCTTATCTCTATAGACAGCACAGGTTCCACACCTGTTGAAGATCCCGAATACGGCACTCTCCCATACGGGGCCAAGCCATTCACGGCATTAAAGTTCTTTCTTGATACTGCTGATAAGGACGGTATGAGGACCGGAATAATAGATAACCGGGTCGGCTGGTGCGAATTCGGTCCTGAGAAGGCTGATCTCATCGGAATAGTCTGCCACCTTGACGTTGTTCCCGCAGGAGACGGTTGGAAGACTGATCCTTTTACGCTGACAAACAAAGACGGAATGCTTTACGGCAGAGGCATTGTAGACGATAAAGGTCCTGCTGCGGCAAGTTACATAGCAATGAAAAGGCTTAAAGACAGCGGCTACGCTCCTTCTAAGCGCATCAGACTTATACTCGGAACCGACGAAGAACGCACATGCTCCTGCGTTGAGACTTATGCAGCCAAGGGAGAGATCCCTTCATTTGCAATCACTCCCGATGGTGAGTTCCCTGTTATTTATGCTGAAAAAGGCATTATGAATATAAAGATATCTACAGATGAGCCTTCTGCAATCAAAGCTCAAGCCGGTTCAGCAGCAAACATGGTGCCTGCCCACAGTTCATGCGTTATTGACGGCATCAATTACTCCGCCAAAGGCAAGATGGCTCATGCCTCAAAGCCTGATCTCGGCGTTAACGCGATTTTCGAGATGATAAGGATATTAGACAGAGAATCTGTAGAATACTCATCACCTCTTCTCCGTTTCATAGCCAACGAGATCATCGGCAAAACCGCTGCCGAATACACAGGCTGCGGTATTACTGACGATTCAGGAAGTGTAACAGCCAATCCCTCGATCCTTAAATGCGGAGAAGACGGAGAGTCATTGATAATTGATATAAGATGCCCTGTCAGCTACAGCATGGACGCCATCACCTCTCACCTCGCAATGATAGCCGCGCCTTATGAACTTACGTGCGAGATCACGAACCAGATGGCGCCTCTTTATAAAGCAAAGGACATTCCTGAGATCTCCATCCTTACAGACATCTGGAAGGACAATATGCCTTCCTACAGCGGATTTAAGCCCGAATACCTGGATGCATATACTGATCCGATTGCTATCGGCGGCGGCACTTACGCACGTCATATGCCTAATACGATTGCGTTTGGAATACAGACTCCATGGCAGGAAGACCAATGCCATCAGGCAAATGAATGCCGCGCACTCAATGACTTTGAGACAGACATAAAAGTTTTAACCGAAGCAATAAAGAAGCTGACTTAAGGATAAAGATTCGACTAATGAAAAGCGCCGGATCAGATCCGACGCTTATTTATTTAAAGAACTCGTCTTATATGAGCAATACCGGTAGCAGACGAGAACTTGGATGATACAACGCCCGTCGCTTTTCCCTGTGCATGTACATAAGTATCATTACCTACATAAAGAGCTGAATGCTCCATTGTACCGTCACCGTCTCTGTCAAAGCAGATAATGTCACCGACCTGTATCTCATCGATTGAGACCTCATAACCCTTCCTGGACTGGCTTGTAGCGCCGTGAGGAAGCGTAATGCCATAATATGTCTGATAGCAATACATAACGAAACCGGAGCAATCAAAACCGTCTGACGGTGAAGCTCCGCCATATACGTATTTACAACCGATAAAGCTCTTAACGAATGTAGCAAAATCCTGTGATGTATCACCCATCGTTACAGAACTGCTGGAGCTTGAAGAAGAAGGCGCAGGTGTTGAAGTCGGCTTGCTGTCGAGGGTAAGACTTGCCTTTACATAGAAGCCTGAAGAAGACTTGTACCAGCCGTTATCCGTCTCAGCGACGACCTCGATTGCCGTACCAATCGATAATGTCGAAAGGCATGTGTAAGAAATGCCGGGGCCTGATCTGGTATTGAGAGCGCAGCTTGCATAGACCGTCTTAGAACATGAAGTTTCACTGTAATCACTTGAGCTGGACGAACTGCTGCTTGAAGAACTGCTCGATGAAGATGAAGGCTTCGGCGTAGGAGTATTCGTAGCCGGCTTAGGTGTCGGCGTAGGTGTATTCGTAGGTGTTGCCGTAGGAACAGGTGTTATCTCTGTCTCAGAAAGGAAATCATTATTGATATACCCCTGCTTACCGTCAGAGATCTTGATAAGAGAATACTCATTATTATATGAAATCCTTACTACCTTATCGCCGATCTTAAGATTAACGACAGTCTTATCAGCATCAGAATCAGGATCATCATTGTTAGCCGAGATATCATTAGTTACCAACGAAGTATCCTCATTGATCCAATATGAGCCGCCGTCATAACTTACTGAATTGCCCGATGTCTTGGTAAACTGCGAAGCAATATCGGAATAAGAAGACATAGCTACGATAGTATAGTCATCAATATTAACTGAAGAATTACCTAAACGGATCTCAACATATTCTGTCTCGTCAACATCCATTGCGGGTGAATAAAGCTCAGTAAAAGGAACAGCATCGGGGCCCATAAGAGATGGACTCTGGAGCGAGACCTCATTTTTTGAGCCGCAATCAGGCATACTGATAGCACCGACAGCGATCACTGCGGAAAGAACACCTGATAAAACTTTAAGCTTCCTTATATCCAACTTGATTCCTCTCATATTGTGCAACAATGCACATTCATGTTTAGATTTTACCATCTAACCCAACTTAAATAACCGATAAATCAAGCAAAAATCGGGCAGACGCTCAAAATGTCACAAGTTTGTAATCTGAATTAATGCCTGTAATTAATGTTTTCGAAAACAAAAAGGCATAAAAAAGCTCCGGCCGGAAAATGGCCAGAGCTGTACAACTCGTGTGTTTTTTACAAGCCCTGTTCGGGAGTCTGATCACTTGTTACGATAACATCATCAGTCTCAAACATTATCAATTCCATGTCTAATGATTCGTATATATCCTTCATACATTCCTCCGATTATTTATTCTTATAAGCTATTGCTGCCTGATTGTACAGATAAATTGATTTCATCAGGTTCCTCAGTTCTTCAGTTCTGACGGCATCAGGCTCTCTATTGAGAACATTATAAGCATAAGTCATGGGACTGTATGTAATGCTGTACTCGTTGCTGTCCCCTTCAACATAAACTTTGATCTTGAAATCGTCATTAAGCCTGTCAGCAGGTATTCCGGTGATCCTGATTATTTTTCTTCCTCCGGAAACTGTCGGAGTCAGTGTGATCTCTTTATTGCCATCGACAAGCTTTAACGTCAGATTCTTATTCGTATTATCAGTGAAGTAAAGCTTAAGTGTCGTATTTGAATCAAGAGTCAGGCTGGCACTAGAAGCGGTTAATCCTTCAGGAAGGATAGTCTTGCTGCTGTCATAAGGCCTGTTGATCAATGTGTCCGTTACGGAATCAAAATCATAATTGCCGTTATAAACATTAGCATTAGCAAGAGCATTTGTCCTGTAATTGAAATAGAGCTGTGCATATGCGCCGTAATTCAGCATTGCTGTGACGAGCGGAACTGCATCCGCATAGTAAACCTGGTTCAGGTAGATCTGATTAGCGTAGTTCAATACGGAATACCAGTTACGGCCTACTCTTTGTCCATCCATATAGAAATCCGCATATATTGTGGAAGTCATATTCTTGGCAGGTACCTGGCACTTAAACACGTAGTAAGTAACGCCGTCTTTAACCACAGTTCTCGCGTCCTTAATATATATGATCTGAGGTGTGTCGATGTCGTCGATAGAGAACTTAACGTAATCGCGGTCTCCTACCACACCATCAGGCATCAGCGTATAGAAATTAACACCGATGTCTCCGCCGAGGCTTAAGGTATAGCCCTTGAACACGTCTCTTGAAATATCCCTGATAAAGCCTGCGTAAAGAGTGACATCGTGTGTCACAGGCTGGTTGAAATCATAAGCATTCTTAAAGTCCTTATCCATAAACCATCCGATAAATATAGAACCACTAGGCCCCTGCGGATCAGGAAGTACAGGCGCCTGGTTGCCTTCTTCAATAACTCTGATATCCGCATTGGTGCCATTATAATAGAAAACATCATAAGCACCGCCGTAAGTTATTGTTGCATCCGGGAAATAGTTGGCGATGCCAAGTTCCTCAAACAATCTCTTAGGACCTAAGAAATATACCGTTGTAAATGTATCGTATTCAAATGACAGCAAGGACGGATCGCTTGCGTCTGTAATCATATAACCTAATTTATAGCCCAACGTCAGATCAGTAAGATTCGTGCAGCCTTTGAAAGCTCCTTCACTGATTACGCTGGTATATTTCAGATCAATGCTGGTAAGTGCCTTACAATTACGGAAAGCGCACCTTCCGATCGTTATAACATTCGGGAAATTAATACTGCTCAGTTTGGTACAGCCGTCAAAAGCATAATTCGGAATACCGGTCAGATCTTCAGCCAAAGTAACAGTTGTTAATCCCGTACATCCGTTAAATGCCGATCCGCCAAGTGTTGTTGCACTGCTCAAGTCAACTGTAACAAGAGCGTCACAGCTATAGAAACAGTCCGCACCAATAGTAGCAACTTTGCTCAGATCGATCGTAGAAAGTTCATCGCACATTGCAAATGCATAATCTTCCAGATAATTAATTTCAGGACCCAATACAACAGTCTCCAACTTGGAGCACTGGTAGAAGGCTTTCTTACCGATGTTTTCAGCGCTGCTCAGATCAACGCTTACGAGATTTGTACAGCCGCAGCAGCACTCCTCATCGATCGCATAAGCTTTGCTAAGATCGAGACTCGTAAGAGCAGAACAGTTCTTAAATGCATACTTATCGATATCCGTTACTTTAGCAGTTGAAGTAACAGTCGTTAATCCGGAACATCCGGAAAAAGCTGCATATCCGATAGACGTAACATTGCTGAGATTAATTGCAGTCATGGTTTTGCAGCCGCTGAATGCAGAATCTCCGACAGAAGTACATTTGCTCAGATCCACGTTTTTAAGCGATTCAGCTCCGTTAAAAGCATCGTCGTTAACTTTAGTAACATTTCCAAGGTTAATATCCTCAAGTCTTGTGCACTTGTAGAATGTCATGAATTTGATCTCAGTAATATCAGCCCCCAAAGTTACAGACTTAAGCGAAATGCAGTTGCTGAAAGCACTAATGCCGATAGATGTGCAGCTGCTCAGATCAACAGATTTCAATGCATCGCACATAAGGAACGCATCATCATCGACAGTAACTACTTTTCCTGTGTTGATAGATTCCATAGACCTGCAGTTATAGAATGCACGGTTACCGATGGAAGTACAGTTGTCGCCTAACGTAACCGATACAAGATTCTTGCACTCAGAAAAAGCTGAATTCTCAACAGACTCTAATTTGCTTAAGTTAAGCGTTGTAATACCATAGCACTTCTGGAAAGCAGAAGATCCGATACTTTTAGCCTTTGACAGGTCGACATTGGTTAATGACTCGCAGTCATAGAAAGCGTCATATCCGATAGTCTCAATATTACCCAGATTAATAGTAGTCAAACTTTTACAGCCGTTGAATGTATTCTGCTTGATCTCTTTTAGTCCGCTTCCCAAAGTAACAGTCTCAAGCGAAGTACAATCAGAGAAAGCCTGATAATCCATAAAAGTAACATAACTCAGATCGATCGATGTTAAGGCATAGCATCTGCCAAAAGCCGTTGTGCCAATCGAAGAAACTTTACCGATACTGACGGATGCAAGGCTATTGCACTCAAAAAATGCGTTGAAGCCTATTGTAGTTGCATTAGGGCTTAAGTTGGCAGCAGTAAGACTTTTACAAAACTCAAAAGCTCTGTCACCGACAGAAGTAACATTTTCGAGATTGATGGAAACAAGCTTTTGGTTTCCTTCAAAAGCTCCGTAGCCGATGGTTACAACATCGCTGCCTAAGGTGACGCTCTCGAGATTTTTAAGTCCATCCAGACCATACTGAGGGATCTCGGTTATGCCGCTCCCCACTACTACCTGCTTAACATCATCTTTAGTCCATTTAGCATTTGAAAATGCCGTGCTGCTGGTAATCGTCAGCAGGCCGTCATCCGACAATGTCCAACCGTCACCGGACTCTGCCGCATTAACAGTCTTAGCGGACATTGCAAAGCCTGCAAGAGCTACAGACAATGCCAAAACGAATATTACGGCAAACTTCCTGCCGGTCTTGAAAACATATGACATATTTAACTCCTCCCGAATACAAAGTACCCCATTGTTACTATTTGACAATTATATACTTATTTGTTTAGAAAGTACAAAAAATGATATTTTTATTGAAAATGAGATATCACTGTTAAATATATCTGATAAAAAGTTTTTAGTTCCGTCAAAAAAATAACCTCCGCAACAAGGCGAAGGCTATGGGATCTCAAGTTGGTGGCTCACTGGAGGTTCGAACTCCAGACCCCTTGATTAAAAGTCAAGTGCTCTACCGGCTGAGCTAGTGAACCATTTGGCTGGGGTGGCAGGATTTGAACCTACGAATGCGGGAGTCAAAGACCCGTGCCTTACCCCTTGGCTACACCCCAGTGATAA
>JAFRST010000036.1 GCA_017427465.1 Clostridiales bacterium
CGAGTGATGGAGGTTTACCAAGCAGTATAAGTATTTTCGACTAAAACAAAGACCGGATTTGATTCCGGTCTGTTTGCCATGCCTAAAATGCACCAAAGAAAAACCTGCCAACAAACTCTTGATTTTTGTTAGCAGGTTTTTTTGTCCGCATTAATACCCAAAATTTGAACCAATATCTGCTATACAAAACCCGGTTGTACGGATAATATAAGTGCGATTAATCGCTAACCTAAGGAAAACCATATGGAATATAGATTTTTGGGACATGAGACAGCTGCGGAAGTAAAGCCGCTTAAAGACTGCAATCTGAGGCTGGAATCGCTTTTGGAACTCTACGATGTCTTATCTGACGGCATCTGGAGGGCTGAGACATGCGCGCCCAGGATGAGGGACGAGTGGAGCGAAGATAATAAGACATGGGGCCAGTGCTCCATAACCGCATTTCTTATCCAGGATATTTTCGGCGGAGAAGTCTATGGGGTCTTAAGACCCGGCGGCAATTATCATTGCTATAACGTGATAGGCGGAAGGCAGTATGACCTGACGATCGAACAGTTCGGTGATGAGGCAAAAAGCCTCGTCTATGATGATATGAATCCGCAGAGCAGAGAAGTTCATTTCGCGAAGGAAGAAAAATACCAAAGATACCTTCTGCTTAAGGGTCTGCTCAAGAAAGCACGCGGCTGACAGCCATTAATTCTGTAACACAATTGTTTCGCAAGGCTAATTTTGTCTGTGATACACTTATTTGGGGAAATAGGACAATAAAGAGGAGACGGAAATGAGAACTAAAAAGGCTTTAATCGCATGCCTTACGGTAGCGGTCTGCTTAAGCTCTTTGGTGTTCGCCGGATGCGGCAAAAAGGGCTGGGTCACCACTGATGAAGGCACGTTTTATTACGAACACGGCGAAGCATATGCCGGACTGAAGGTCATGCCTGACGGAACTGTCAGGTATTTTGACCCTGTCACTTTTGCCATGGCAACCGGAGAGCAGGAGATCGACGGCAACAGGTATTATTTCGACGGTTCAGGCGTTATGCAGACCGGTTTCCAGACAACTGACGGAATAACCAAGTATTACAATCCTGAAAGCGGCATCCTTATGACGGGATGGCTCGAGCTTGAAGAAGGAAAGAAGTATTATTCCGATCCTGCGACAGGTGCAGTCTCAATGGGACTTACGGTAATCGAAGGCAAACAGTATTTCTTTGACCAGACCAGCGGCGTAATGCAGACAGGCTGGGTGGAACTTGGTGAAGACACTTATTATTTTGAAGAAGAGACCGGTGCGGGCAAAGACGGCATTTTCGAGATCGACGGTGCCAAGTACGGCTTTATGGGCGGACTTATGGTAAAGAACCACAGGGCGCTCGCTGACAAGCATCTTTATTATTTCGGAGGAGACGGCAAAGTTACACGTGAGATCGACGGCACGAAGCCCATGGTCGCTGTAACATACGATGACGGCCCTTCACAGTACACGGATTCTATCCTTGATACATTCGAAGAATACGGACAGAAGTGCACATTCTTTATCGTCGGCGACAGGATCAATTGGAATGAGGATGTCACCAGACGTGAGGCTGAGCTCGGCATGGAGCAGGGAAGCCACACATATTCACATGACAGGCTTACCAGCTTAGGCTCTGAAGGACAGACAGAAACGCTCAACAAGATGGCAGCAGAGCTCGAGAGAGTTACAGGCAACGGCCCCACGTGTTTAAGACCGCCTGAAGGAAGATTCGACGATAATCTCAAAGAAGTATGCAAAACCCTGGAATATCCGATCGTCCTGTGGAGCATTGACTCGGAGGACTGGAAGAGCAGAAATGCAGATACTGTTTGCAGCCGTATCATCGGCAAGGTAAAGGACGGCGACATCATTCTCTGCCATGACCTTTACGCGAGTACGGCAGAAGCTACAAAGAGATTCGTTCCCGCGCTCGTTGAAGCGGGATTCCAGCTCGTAACCGTAGAAGAACTGGGACTTTTAAAGACCAGCGGAGGATTAGAGAACGGAGTTGTCTATTATTCCGTAGGCCAGACTTGATCATGACTGATTAAAATGGATAACATAACTGACTATGTCCGCTGGGTGGGCGGAACCGGCTTTGAAGGCAGGCCTTTCTCAAGAGTCGATAATATCGTGCTCAGTCAGTTATGCTATCTTGACCTTAAAGATATTCCGGAGATAAATGAACCGGGCGGCGAGATGACGCTTAAAGACTGCGTCACGAGCCTTACTAATCTCGGTCTTTCCATCCGCAAGATGGCTCCTGATGACAGCGAGAGATTTACCCGGCTCGTCAGGACCTGCGCAAGTTCCAAGAGATTCGGAAGCCTTTATATCTCATCATTTACGGATGTTCTTAACGAGGAAGACGCCATTCAGTTCTCGGCTATGACGTTCTCTCCAAACCCCGGCGCGAAGGGCTGGGGCTTTGTCGCATTCAGAGGCACGGACAGCACGATCGCCGGATGGAAAGAAGACTTCATGACGAGCTTTACTCTGACGTCATCACAGAAGATGGCTGAAGAATATGTCCGCGCAAGACTTGAATCATTCGATACGCTTCTTGTCGGAGGCCACTCCAAAGGCGGTAACCTGGCTGTTTATTCGGCAGCGGTTTTGCCCGATGAACTCTTCGACAGAATTGAGCATGTCTATACCAATGACGGTCCCGGATTCTGTGATGAAGTGCTCGGAAAAGACCTGATCAAAAGAGTCAATCCCAAGGCGACGAGGATCATTCCGCAATTCACGGTTGTCGGAAGCGTTTTCGCGCCTGACATAGACGACAGTTACGTCATTAAGACTGACAGGCAGATGATCGAACAACACGAGCTCTGTTCTTGGGGAATCGACCACGGCGATCTGCTTATAGCGCCTGAGGGTATTGATCCTCTTGCGGCGAAGATAAACAGTGGAATAGACCACTGGGTATATTCCGTTGATATCGAAGAGAGAAAGAGATTCATCAACGCGTTCTTTGATTCAATGAGCGAGGGCGGAACGCAGACTTTGGAAGACTTTGCATCGCAGGGCACTAAAGGATGGGAAAGAATCCTTAAGGTCGTAATGGGCGATGATGAAGGATTAAGGAATGCAGCCGCAGCTTTGCCTGACCAGCTGTTTCTTGACGGCGCAGGAAAGAAGGTCGCAAGGACCAGTATTTACAGGCAGTTCAGAAAATCTGACATGGCAAAAGGACTCGGCATGATACTGGCAGGACTCTGCATTTTCCTTATCCCTGAAGGCTTCATGTTTCTGTTGGTCGGCATGCTTTTAGTAGTTGCCACGATAGTATCGATTTACCTCACTGTTAAAAAGATGAAGAAGAACAACTGGAATCTGCAAAAGCATGTTGTAGATGCGACTATATCTTCCGCGTTAGTAGCGACAACGGTAATTACTTTTGTTAAGGAAGGCGCGCTCTTCGTAATGGCGAGCGGCATTTTTGCAGCGCTGCTTTTCGCTTGCGCATACAATGGCATGGCGAGGGCGAAGAAGACATCTAACAGGACTTACGATGTCCTTTGCGTGATAATGGCAGCGCTCTATGCGATCAGCGGAATCTATATCCTGTTCGCACCTGAGAACACTCTTCTGATGTATATGCTGATCGTCGGAGGACTTGCTGTATGCGACGGAATCGTCAGGGTGATCAGAGCGTACAGCAACAGACGCCGCTGGTACTCCAAATAGCCTGATTTATTACTCTTTCTAGCGAAAACATATACAAGATGGTAAGCCCTCCGCTTCTTATCATCTAATTTATTTATGATATAATAAATGCATTCATAGTAAGGAGGGGCTCTCATATGGCAGACGAGATTAATAACAATATTGGACCTGAGACACCGGCAGTTGATGCCAACGTTGAAGCAGCCGCAGAAGCTGCAGCAAAGGCCAAGGCAGAAGCTGAAGCATTAGCAGAAAAGCAAAAAGCAGCACAGAAAGCCGCTGATGAAGCCGCTGCAGCAGCTAAGAAAGCTGAAGAGCAGGCAGCCAAGGATGCCGAGAAAGCCAGAATAGCTGCAGAGAAAGAAGCTGAGAAGCAGAAAGCCGAAGCTGAGAAAGAAGCAGAAAAGCAGAGAATAGCTGCAGAGAAGGAAGCTGAGAAGCAGAAGGCAGCAGCTGAGAAGGAAGCAGAAAAACAGAGATTAGCTGCCGAGAAGGAAGCCGAGAAGCAGAGAATCGCTCAGGAGAAGGCAGAAGCCAAAGCTGAGAAGAAGAGACAGAAGCTCGAAGCAGAGCAGGCATTGATCAATGCATGCCCTCCTCAGTATAAGCCGGTATCCACATCCAAGTATTTCTGGTTCGGATTCTTAAGTTTCCTGCCTTGCGTAGGTCTTATCATCACGATCATCCTTTCATTTGCAGGACGCAACAGAAACGTCAAGCGTTTTGAAAGAGCGATCCTCGCTTATTACATCATCGGCATTATCCTTTGCCTCTTAGGCGTAATCATCATCGGACTCATACTTCCTGCAGATATGAGAGAAGGCATCCTTTATGCACTCGATGAGATCCTTTATTCGATCGGACTGTAATAAGTTATAAGGCAATTGATTGATACTTCAGGTCCCTGTCTTCCGAGGCAGGGATCTTTATTTGTTGCCTTCTTTTTATCCTGATGTCTTATGACTGTAACATTGTTATCTTACAATCGTGGTATCAGTAAAAAAGAAAGTGGGTAATCAGCTTATGGATGACAGACTTATTTCAAAAAAGGATCTGCTTACAAGGGAAGGTATCTCATACGGTACACTCTATCGTTGGAAGAGACAGGGCCTGATCCCCGAGAGCTGGTTCATTCATAAGGCAACAGAGATCGGCCAGGCTACTTTCTTCCCTGAGGAGAAGATCACCGCAAGGATCAGCCGCATCAAGGATCTCAAGAGCGAATTATCCGTTGACCAGATGCAGGAGCTTTTCTCTGCTAACGTAGAAAGCTTCAAGATCCCCATGCAGGATTTCAAGGATCTTGAGATCGTCGGAAGGATGTCTCTTACCGCTTTCACATCCGTTTTCCCGACAAAGGATCTTTTGGACTTCAACGATGTTTTCGCAATGTATGTAATCGATCATCTTATGAAGCTTTCCGGAATCTATCTTGAAGATGCAAAGCAGGTATTAAGACTCCTTTGCAAGTATCTTTCCGCAGAGGCTTCCAAGGAATACCAGCTTATCCTTCTCCGCAAGATGGGCGTACCTATGACGGTGCTCGTAAGAGGAGAAGACGAGATCTTGCTGGAAGATAATGCCGAGATCATCGCATGCGCTAACTTAGGCGAATTCGAAGAAGCATTGAAGGATCAGCTCATCGCCTGATAAGTGAACGATATGGCAGCAAAAGACGCGCAGTTTATTGAAGCATTAAGCGTCCTGTCTGAAGAAGTCAGATTCAGGATCTTATCTTTGATCGCTTCAAAAGGCGAGCTTGCTGCAAAGGACATTCTGGAAAAATTCGATTTCACGCAGCCGACGCTCTCGCACCACATGGCATGCCTTACTGGTGCAAGTCTCGTAAACGTTAAACGAAAGGGAAGGTTCGCATACTATTCTGTCAACAAGGATACGATAGATCTGATAGCTTCCGGGATCTCTTCTTTGAACACTCCTTCGAAAACAACCACTCCGGAAAAGAAGGTTAAGCGCAAGGCGGCACCTGCAGCCCAAGAGCCTTCCGAGAAGATCAAGAAGAGCAAGAAAAAGAAGAAGAAAGATAAGTCCAAGAAAAAGAAAAAAGATTAATCCGTACTACTCGGAACCTTAAAAGCAAGCTGTCTCAAGTTGAGGTGAGACAGCTTGTGTTTTTGTCTGCACGGTACATAGCTGAAAAGTGACACGTTTTATCGGATTTTGGTGTCGGTTTCCGTCTCTCATATTATCTGACGCAATTTCTCTCAAAAAAAGGCTGCCCCAAAAAGGACAGCCTCTGTTGATCGTGAATTGAATTAAAAGATTATTTTCCGTTCTGTGCCTTGAGGAGATCCTTGATCTCTGTAAGGAGCTTAACTTCTTCAGAAGGTTCGGGTGCGGGAGCGGGTTCTTCCTTCTTGCCCTTCTTCTTAAGTTTGCCTGCACCGTTCTTAAGTGCATTGATGCCCTTGAGCATGAAGAAGAGGATCACAGCCATGATAAGGAAGTTGATGATCGATGTGATGAATGCGCCGTAATTGATCGAAACAGAAGCGATAGTTTCTGCAACATTCTCTTCAGGTACGCCTGCTAACAAAGCAGCCTTGTCGACCCAAGGAAGCATGAAGGATCCGCCGATCTCTGATCCGCCTACGGATGTGATGATAGGTTTGATAAAGTTATCAGTAAAAGAAGTAACGATATCCTTGAATGCTGCACCGATGATGACACCGATAGCCATATCAACTACACTGCCCTTTAATGCGAATTCCTTGAATTCTTTCATTAAACCCATATTATTGTTCCTCCTGAATTTTGTTATTAAAACCCCAGGCCAGAATAAGCCCGGGGAGTTTTACGGATTGATATTAAATTATGCGAACTTTCTTGCTTCTTCGGGAAGGCTGTTGATGTCGCCGCTGTAGAGGATAGTAGCTTCTACGGGTGTATCCTTCAAGAATGCATCAAGCTTCAAAAGGAATGCGCCGAGGCCTTCGGGATCGTAGTTGTTAGCAACTTTGCAGATTGCGTCAACGTAGATATGTGTTAAGTCGTAATCTTTTGAGCAGATGCCGCAGATGAATGCGAGAACCTGGTCAAAACCTTCGATGGGGTATTCCTTCATATTTACAAGACGTACTGTGGGTTTAAGAAGCTGGTCTAATCTGTTACCTCTTTCAAGGCATACGACGTTGCTGTCTGTAGCTGCAACTGCGTTGATGTCGTCGACGAGCTTAGCTGTCTTACCCGTACCTTTAGGTCCTGCAATAACTTTGATCATAGAATGTCTCCTTTGGGGATTATATTTCCATGTGATATTTGGATGTACATATTTTATTATATTTGGCGCCCGAAATGAATATAAATGTGTAAAAATTAAGGAACATTTTTCGGTTTGCACTATTTCTGCCTATATGGTAAAATTATCGCGTTCATAAAAGGGTTTTTACGAACGGACAGCCGGTTGGCGTGTCCGTTTTTTGTTGTAAAAGGAGATTGGTTTTGGCAAAAAGATCTAAAGTAGCACAGGAAGCCTTCGAACTGGCTGAGCCTGTCGTAACTGAGCTCGGATTCGATCTTGTCGACTGCTCTTACGTCAAAGAAGCGCGCGGTATGGTCCTCACGCTCTACATCGACAAGAGAGGCGGCATCGGTATCGACGATTGCGAGACTGTAAGCCGCGCTGTCGATCCGGTTATCGATGAGGCAGCGTCTATCGATCCTGACTTTTTTGAAGTGTCTTCGCCCGGACTTACAAGACCTCTTGAGACGGACAAGGATTACAACAGATACGCAGGTGAGAAGGTTGATATTTCTCTTTATAAGCCTATGGAAGGCAAGAAGAGCTTTACAGCAACGATCAAGGGCGCAGAGGAAGACAAGGCAACATTTGTATTTGATAACGGCGATGAGATCACTCTCGGTTTTGATGAGATCGCCAAAGCCGTTCGTCATATAGATTTCTAAAGTTTATTAATGTTAGGAGGAAATAAAAATGCCCAGAAAGAAGAATGAAGAGGAACCCAAGGATACACTGGTAGGACTTGTTAAGCTCCTCGCTGAAGAAAGAGATATCGATGAGGAAGAAGTGTTCCAGGCGATCGAGAGCGGTCTTGTAGCTGCTTACAGACGTGAGTTCGGCGGCAACAAGCAGGACATCATCAAGTCCGTAAACGCTGAGATCGACAGAGAGACAGGCGAGATCTATGTTTATAAGCTTGTCGAGGTCGTTGACGATGTTGTTGACGAGGCAAACGAGATTTCAATCGAGCAGGCAAAAGAGATCGGTTATGAAGACGTAGAAGTCGGAGACGAGATCGAAGTAGGTATCGACGTTGAAGATCTGGGACGTCTTGCCGCAAGCGCTGCTAAGAACGCAATCAACCAGAAGTTAAGAGACGCAGAGAGCGCCAAGATCGAGCATGAGTTCTCCGGCAAGATCGGTGAGATCACATCCGGTACTGTTGTTCGTAAGGACGCAAGAAACGTATATGTTAATATCGGCCGTGCAGAAGCAGTCGTAAGACACGAAGGCCAGATCAGAAATAACAGAAACGAGCATTACGATCAGGACAGGATCATGAAGTTCCTCGTAATGGGCGTTGAAGAAGCAAACGGCAGACCTTCCGTTGTTCTCTCCAGAACAGACGCAAGACTCGTAACAAAGCTTTTCGAGCTTGAGGTACCTGAGATCAAGGCAGGCGACGTTGTTATCAGATCTGTTGCAAGAGAAGCCGGTTCCAGAACAAAGATCGCTGTTTATTCCAAAGATCCCGATATCGATGCAAAGGGTTCATGCGTTGGCCAGAGAGGCCAGAGAGTTCAGCAGATCATGAACGAGCTGGCTGAAGAGAAGATCGACATCGTTGACTGGAAGGAAGATCCGGCGCTCTTCATCAGTGAAGCTTTGCAGCCTGCAAAGGTATCAAGAGTTGATATCGAGATCACAACAAACGATAACGGCGAAGTCGAGAGAAAGGCTAAGGTAATCGTACCTGACCAGCAGTTCTCACTTGCTATCGGTAAGAGCGGTCAGAACGTCCGTCTCGCAGCAAGACTCACAGGCTTCAAGATCGATATCAAGAAGGAATCTGACGAGAGTGTAGAAGCATCCAAGGCGCTTATCGATGACTTTACCGTCGTTGATGACGAAGCCGGCAAAGAGGAATAATAAGCAGAGCGTTTTGAAGTTATGAAGAAGAAGCCGCAAAGAAGTTGTGTAACCTGCAGAACCGTAAGAGACAAGAGTGATCTTTTGCGCGTGGTAATGACACCCGATGGTGAAGTCGTTTACGATCCGACCGGAAAAATGGCCGGGAGAGGTGCATATCTTTGCCGCAACGAGGAATGCATAACTCAGGAACTCAAGAAAGCAGCCAGGCTTTCCAAAGGCCTTAAGAAGCCTTTGACTGAGGAAGAGATAAAAGCTCTCGCTCAATCACTTATGGAGAGCATTAAGGAAAGCTGATGACAGATAAGGAAAGAGTATACGGATTGATCGGGCTTGCGGCCCGCGCGGGCAAAGTAGCATCGGGAAGCGATGCCGTTATCGGAACGATACGTTCTGGGAACGCCTTACTCCTGATAATTACCAAAGATATCTCGCGCAATTCTTTGGATAAGATCTTAAAAAACACCGGCTCGAAGGAGATTACCTGTTACAGCTTCGGAACATCAGAAGAACTGGGTTATGCTCTGGGCAAACCTGACAGAACGGCAGCGGCTATTACGGATAAAAGCTTTGCGGAAGGCATTTCCGCCATACTCGAGAAGATAAGCGAGGAGGAAGAGAATTAATGAGTGAAGATAATGAGAACAAGAAGAGCGGTCTGACCGTCGGAGGCGTATCCGGCAGCAAGAAGATGAGACTCGGCCGTGTACATAAGAAAAAGACGGAAGAGGCTCCCGAAGCTCCTGCAGCACCTGTTGCAGAAGTTGCTGCACCGGCTCCTGCACCTGCACCTGCTCCTGCTGCAGAAGCAGATGTCAAGCCTGTAAAGAAGCCTGCGGCAAAGAAGACAGCCGACGCGGAAGCTAAGGCTGAAGAAAAGCCTGCAGAAGAAAAGAAGACTGCAAAGAAGACAGCTGCCAAGACTGAGACCGCTGCAAAGAAGCCTGCGGCAAAGAAGACAGCTGAAAAGAAAGAGCCTGAAGCAAAGGCTGAAGAAGCAGCTGAAGTAAAGGAAGAGAAGAAGCCTGCGAAGAAGGCTGCTCCCAAGACAGCTAAGGCTGAGACAAAGACAGTAAAGACCGAAGAGCCCGAGAAGAAGGAGCCTGAGGTCAAGGAAGAAGTAAAAGAGGTTAAGCCTGAAGTTAAGGCCGAGCCCGTTAAGGAAGAGAAAAAGCCTGAGCCCAAGCCTGAAGTTAAGCCTGCGCCGAAGCCGAGACTCTCTTCTGCGGTAATCTCACTTCCTGATGTTCCCGCAAGAGGCGAGACCATCAGAAGTTCTACTGTTATTACATATGCCGGCAGAGATAAGAAGAGCCCGATGAGATCCGGCGGCCAGGGCGGCTACAACAATAACAGAGGCGGCTTCCAGGGAGGCAAAGGTGGCGGCGGATTCGACAAGGATAAGGACGATGATAACCAGCGTCCGCAGTTCAAGAGAACTCCCAAGCCGAGAGCAGAAGCTCCCATCGAAGATGCAAAGAAGAGCAGATCTTCTTACGCAGAGAAGAGTGCTTTTGATAAGAAGCACAACAATAGCGACAGAAGAGACGGTGAGAAGAACGCCAATGTCGATAAGAGAAAGCAGTCACGTACATCGCAGTTCACAGGTCGCGTTAACAGTGACGGTGATTATGATGATTTCTCATTCAAGAAGAAGAAAAAGAAGCAGGAGACACAGCAGGCTGTAGTAGAGCAGGTCATCACAGAGATCAAGATCCCTGCATTCATTACAGTTAAAGAGTTTGCTGAAGGTATCGGCAAGAAGAGCTCTGACATCATCATGGCTTTGATGAAGCTCGGAGTCATGGCTACGATCAACCAGGAGCTGGACTTCGATACTGCCTGCCTCGTTGCAGACAGCTTCGGCATCAATGCTGAGCTCTTAGAGGAGAAGACAGAGGAAGATATCCTCTTCGTTGATGAGGATAATCCGGAGAACCTCGAGACAAGACCTCCGGTTGTCGTTGTTATGGGTCATGTTGACCATGGTAAAACATCACTCCTCGATAAGATCAGATCATCTAACGTTACCGAAGGCGAGGCCGGCGGTATCACACAGAAGATCGGTGCTTACACAGTAAGACTCAAGGGCCGTCAGATCACATTCCTCGATACTCCGGGTCACGAAGCTTTCACTACGATGAGAGCAAGAGGCGCGCAGTTCACGGATATCGCTATTCTCGTTGTAGCTGCTGACGACGGTGTAATGCCTCAGACTATCGAAGCTATCAACCACGCCAAGGCTGCCAACACAGAGATCATCGTTGCCATCAACAAGATCGATAAGCCGGGCGCAAATCCTGACAGAGTTAAGCAGGAACTTACAAATTACGGACTTATCTGCGAAGAGTGGGGCGGTCAGACGATCATGGTACCGATCTCTGCTAAGCAGGGTACAGGTATCGATGACCTCTTAGAGAACGTTCTCCTCACGGCAGACGTTATGGAGCTCAAGGCCGATCCTAAGGGACAGGCTAAGGGTGCCGTTATCGAAGCTAAGCTCGATAAGAACAGAGGTCCTGTCGCATCAGTTCTCATCCAGAGAGGTACTTTGAGACAGGGCGATACAGTCGTATGCGGACCTATCCTCGGTAATGTAAGAGCCATGTACGATGATAAGGGTGCTCCCATCAAGAAGGCAGGTCCTTCCATCCCTGTAGAGATCTTAGGTCTTCCTGAGGTTCCCCAGGCAGGTGAGATCCTTTACGCCGTATCAGATGATAAGACTGCAAGACAGCTCGTTGAGAAGCGTAAGATCAAGCAGAGAGAAGAGCAGCTCCACAGATCATCCAAGATGAGCCTTGATACGCTCGCGGCACAGATGGCGGCAGGCGATGTCAAGGATCTCAATATCATCATCAAGGCCGACGTCCAGGGCTCTGTCGAAGCAGTTCAGCAGTCCTTGGAGAAGCTCACAAATGATGAAGTTAAGATCAACGTTATCCACGGCGGTGTCGGTGCGATCAATGAGTCAGATATCGTTCTTGCTGACGTATCGAATGCTATCATCATCGGCTTCAACGTAAGACCTTCACAGATGATCATCGATAAGGCAAAAGAGACAGGCGTTGACATCAGACTCTACAGCGTCATCTATAACGCTATCGAGGATGTCGAGAACGCCATGAAGGGTATGCTCGCTCCGAAGATCGAAGAAGTCGTCTGGGGCCATGCGGAAGTCAGACAGCTCTTCAAGGTCAGCGGTATCGGTACTATCGGCGGATGCTATGTTACAGACGGTAAGATCCAGAGATCTTCCAACGTAAGAGTAATCAGAGACGATGTAGTTGTTTATACGGGTGTCCTGGGCTCCTTGCAGCACGAAAAAGATTCCGTAAGAGAAGTCTTATCCGGACACGAGTGCGGTCTTACAGTCGAGAAGTATAACGACATAAAGATCGGCGACATTATCGAAGCATTCGGTAACGTCGAAGTTAAGAGGGACTGATATGAAGAGCAGAAGACCTGAGATAGTCGGAGATGAGATGCAGAAGGTCATCTCGAACGTTATCGCGACGAAATTAAAGGATCCCAGAGTTCCTATTATGACGTCAGTAACGTCAGTTAAGATGAGCCGCGACTTATCTCATGCGACAGTATTCATCTCCGTTTACGGCGATGAGAAAACGCAGAAGGAAGCTATGCAGGCCATTGAGCATGCGAAGGGATTCATCCGCTATGAGACAGTTCAGGAGATCAACTTAAGAGTTGCTCCCGAACTGAGCTTCAAGCTCGATAATACTCTTAACGAAGCTTTGAGAATGGAGTCTTTGATCGAAAAGACGATCAAGGAAGACGAAGCAAGAAGACTTGCCAGAGAAGAAAGAGAAGGCAAGAAGGAAGACGGTCAGAGCGAAGAATAATCGCCTCTGTCTTATTAGATCGGAGTAATTAATGAGAGAACGCTATAAGGAAGGGAGCGCCAGGAGCGCCCGTAATATCTTAAGCGTTATAGAGAAGGCCAAGGATAACAATGAGCTTATCCTTGTCTTCCTCCACAGAAGTGTTGACGGAGACTGCGTCGGTTCAGCCTCCGGCATCGTCAGTATTGTCAGGTCTTTCGGCGTAGATGCATATGTAGCTATTCCGGAAGAATTGCCTGAGAATATGGAATTTTTGGGCATCGGCGATTATCTGTTCCGCCCTGACGGTGATACTAAAGAAGCCGAAGAGTTTAAAACCCGGGGAACCATCAAAGGCAAGAAGGCAGGTGCTGCTATTGCGACAGATATTTCCGAGAGTTCCAGAATGGGTGTAAGCGGTGAGATATTTGATTCCATCGGGACTAATATCGTGATCGATCACCATGCTTCAGTAACTACAAGGTCTGACAACCACTGGATCGATCCCGACAGTTCATCTGCAAGTGAGATGGTTTACTATGTCGCAGAGCAGGTATCGCAGATCACAGGCAGGGACATCAAAGAAGTTCTTGCGCCTAATGCAGCGAAGGCTGTGCTCGCCGGGATCGTTACAGATACAGGAAGATTCACTTTCACAAATACACGTCCTGAGACGCTCGAGACAGCAGGCGCACTGATCGATCTGGGCGGCAACATCTCTGAAGTTTGTTATAACCTCTTTGACCGCAAGTCAAAGCCGAAGTTCCGCCTGTCAGCTAAGGCGAGATCTGAAGTAAGATTTTTCTGCGATGACAAGTTCGCGATAACTGTAGTTCCTTACGACCAGTTCGTTTATTACGGTGCCGGTCCTGACGGTGTTGACGATGTAGTATCCGCCATGCGTGATATTGACGGTGTCGAGCTCGCTATCGTCTTGAGAGAATTGGCTAACGGCGAGATCAGAGGCAACATCAGATCCCAGGAATATTTTGACTGCAGCAAGTTCGCATCTGAATTCGGCGGCGGCGGACACTTAAGAGCTGCAGGTTTTAACGCGAGCGGAGACATTAACGAGCTTGCTGAAGACATAATCAAGAGGGTTCAGGCAGCTTTATGATTCAAGACGGATTCATCCTTGTAGATAAGCCTGAAGGATGGACGTCCTTTAAGACTGACCGCTTCGTCGGCAAACTCCTCGGCACAAGAAAAGTAGGGCACTTGGGAACATTAGATCCGTTTGCAACGGGTCTTCTTCCTGTGTTTGCCGGCAAGGGTTTAAAGTTCTTAAGATTCTGTGAAGGCTTTGATAAGGGCTATTCCTGCAAGTGCATTTTCGGTGCGACAACAGATACCATGGATAAGACAGGTGAGATCACATCTGAGAATTATCCTTCATCTGATGAGTTAGATAAGCTCGAAAAGTCCGGCTACGAACTTATCCGCAATGCGGTATTAAGAGTAAAGGAAACCAAAGAGCAGCTCCCGCCTGCATACTCGGCAAAAAAGATAGACGGCGTAAAGGCGTATGAGCTTGCGAGAAAAGGCGAGATGCCTGATCTTAAGCCAGCACCGGTCAAGATCTATTCGCTTGATATAACCAACATCACAAAACGTGAAAAAGGTCTTGCTGTTGACTTTGACTGTCTGTGTTCCAAAGGCACATATATCAGGACTATCTGCTCTGACTTAGGTGAGATCACGGGCTACGGAGCATATGCCGAGACATTGAGAAGAACCGTTAACGGGCAGTTCAGTGTTAAGGATGCATACACACCGGAAGAACTTGAGAAGATGGCTGAGGCAGGTGATTTCTCGTTTGTAAGAGATGCTGCCGAGACCATCAGTTTCCTGCCTGAGATAAAGCTTGATCCCAAACAGGCGAAGGATATCAGGTTCGGAAGAAAGATAGCTTTCCCCATTGATGTAACCCCTGAAGGTGAAGAGCGCATTTATTACAGGGCAACATCTGAAGATAAGCTTATCGCCGTTGTTTTCCCTGCGATGGAGAACGATGCGTTAACTATGAGGATCGAGAGGCTTTACGCTCATGATTAAAGTTTGCAACACATACACGCTAAATGACCTGCCTCTGGGTACAAAAGGCAGAGTGATCGCTTTGGGCCTTTTTGACGGGCTTCACATGGGACACATGGACATCATTAAGAAGGCTGTTGCGATAGCGGAAAGGGACGGGCTTACGTCGACTGTCCAGACTTTTAAGCATCTCAACAAATATGACACCAAATCGCTTTACACATCCGAAGAGAGAACAAAGATCATCGAAGAGATAGGCGCGGACGAGATACTTGTGCTGGACTTCGATGAATTAAAGGATACGGAGCCCGAGCTGTTCCTGTCGAATATTATTTCCGCGCGCTGCATCGCCGATACGGTCATCGTAGGAGAGGATTACCGCTTCGGACGCAATGCAAGAGGCAACGTTACCATGATCGAGGAGTTCTGTGATACGAATGAGATCAGGCTCATCGTGGTAAAAGACCGCATGCTCGAAGGCACGGATAAGAAGATATCCACGATGTGGCTGCGTAAGACTCTTGCTGACGGCGATGTTGATCTTGCAAGGGACCTTTGCGGCGGAAGAAATTATGTTTATTCCGGCCGCGTCGTTCAGGGCAAGATGCTCGGCAGAGAAATGGGTTTCCCCACTGTCAATATCATTGTGCCTGAAGGAAAATTTGTTGTCAGAAGAGGTGTTTATGTGTCGCGTGTTCATCTGGGACCGAGAGTCCTTTACGGCGTTACCAATATCGGCAGAAGACCTACGGTGGAAGATGCGGTAAATGATGTTGTTGAGACTTATATTTTCGACTTCGACGAAGACATTTACGGCGCTCAAATATCGGTCGAACTGATGCATTTTTTGAGAGCCGAGACGCAGTATCCGTCAAAAGAAGAGCTTATCGGTGCTGTAAACCGCAATAAAGAGCAGGCTCTGGAATATATCAAAAACCTCATTTAGACCGCGAAATGATACCTTAAAAGCCATATACTTTATTTTGTGGTAATATATCAAGGATTTGAACGGCCCATCGAGGGGCATGGAGGATAAGGACAAATGATAAGTGCAGTTGAAGTTAAGTTTCCGGGATGGGGGATCAACATTGATGTTAACCCGGTAGCGTTTCACCTCGGCAAGATCGAGGTTTATTGGTACGGGCTCCTGATCGCGGTCGCGATCGTTCTGGCCGTAGTGCTCGCTGTAAAGCAGGCCAAGAGCCTGAATTTTCCCGAGAGCCTCGTATACGATACGATCCTCATGATCATTCCGTGCGCGATAATCGGCGCGAGGGCATATTATGTCATATTCAACTGGGATGAGTTTAAGGGTGACTTCAAGAGCGTATTCGATGTCAGGTCAGGCGGACTTGCTATTTATGGAGGAGTAATCCTCGTATTCATCGGCGGACTTGTCATGTGCCGCATCAGAAAGATCCCTTTCAGGGAGCTTGCTGACTATTGTGTCGTTTACCTTCCCTTGGGACAGGCTATCGGCAGATGGGGCAACTTCTTTAACCAGGAAGCATTCGGTACGACAACAAATCTTCCGTGGGGTATGACCAGCAGCACGGTAGAGGCATATCTGAACCGTTTCTGTCCGACACTTGTTGCTACACAGCCGGTTCATCCCACTTTCCTTTATGAGTCAATTGCAGATCTTGCGATCTTCTTTATCCTGCTCTACATCAGAAAGCGTTCCAAGATCTCTTTCGAGACATCATGCGCTTATTTCGTACTTTACGGAATAGTAAGGTTCTTCATTGAAGGGCTCAGAACCGATTCGCTTTATGTCGGTCATACAAGCATCAGAGTATCGCAGCTCTTATCTCTCGTTTTAGTCGTTGCAGCGCTCATTTATATCGCTGTAGCAAGAAGCAAGAGATGGGAGAAGAGACCGTTCCCTGCAAAACTCTATGCTGAAGCAGGAGAAGGAAAGAAATAATAATGGGCAATGCAGGTTCCGGCGTAGTCAGACTCCGCGGGAAAGACGGTCTTAAAGCCGTCGACTATTATCTTGTCGTGCCGATCCTGGCAATGACGATAATAGGCCTCTTTGTTCTTCAGAAAGTTTTATCCAAAGGATATGCTGCTTACCCGGGCAACTATTACAGACAGATAGCTGCTACTGTCGGCGGCATTCTTGGAGCATTGATACTCAGTCTTCTCGATTCTCACTTCATGAAGATCGTCGGACGTATCATTTATATCGTGTCGCTCCTTCTTTTGATCCTTGTCCCGATCGACGGTTATTCACTGGTCGCCACTTGGGGTGCGGATTCATGGCTCAAGCTTCCCGTTATTGGCAACTTCCAGCCGTCAGAGCTTGCAAAGCTCGGCCTTATCATGGTTGCTGCCGATATATTCGAGCGAATGGGCAACAAGGAATACACGATCCTAAAAGGTTTTGGCGTAATGGCGGCCTTCTATGCGCCTCCGATGCTCCTTATCCTTTTGCAGCCTGACTTCGGTACCGCGATGGTTATCGCGTTCACCTTCGTCTGCATGCTGTTCGCCTGGGGAGTAAGATACAGATACTTCCTTCTGGCGTTCTCATTCTTTGTCGTTGTAGTTATTCCTGCAGTGTGGACCTTTTATCTTAAGCCTTATCAGAAGGACAGGATCCTGTCGCTTGCGTTCCAGGGATCTGACCCTAGATCGGAGTATAACCTCATGCAGTCCAAAGCGGCTATCGCTTCCGGCGGACTTACGGGCAACCATACGGGAATCCTGACTACAGTTCCGGTTAAGGAGAGTGACTTTATTTTCGCTGCCATATCGGAACACATGGGATTCATCGGAACGACTGTGGTAATAATCCTTGCATTTTTCTTTCTGTGCAGATGTCTTTATGTTGCGGCCAAGACACCGTCGAAGACTGCGGCTTACACTATCACGGGATTTACGGGATACTTCGCATTCCACTTTATCGAGAACATGGGCATGGCAGTAGGACTTCTTCCGATAACCGGTATTCCGCTGCCTTTTATCAGCCTGGGAGGTACGTCGATGCTGATCAATTTCCTTGCGTTCGGCGTCATCCTGAACTATTCGATGTCGCGCAACATAACATAGGAGTGATCCGTGGACCGCAAATGGAGACAGAATCTTCATATCGAGGCGCCGGAAGGCTGGCTCAACGACCCGAACGGTCTGTGTTATTTTGACGGCTTCTATCACGTATATTTTCAATATTCGCCGGGTACTCCCAAGGGCGAAGCAACCAGATGCTGGGGTCATTATGTGAGCACGGATCTTCTCTCTTGGAAATACAAGGGCATCGTTCTTTATCCGGATATTCCGGAAGACCGTAACGGTGTGTTCTCCGGTTCTGCGGTTGCATTTAACGATCACATCGAATTCTTCTACACGGGCAACGTGGAAGAGGAAGGCCCGTATGATTATGTGCTCGAGGGCAGGGGCGCCAACGTAATAACTGTCACTTCTTCTGACGGTGATAAGATGTCTGCCAAAAAAGTCCTTCTTAAGAATTCTGATTATCCTGATTTTTGTTCATGCCACGTAAGAGATCCAAAGGTATGGATCGAAAACGGGATTTACAAGATGGTGCTTGGCGCACGGACTGTCGATGACAAAGGATCAGTTCTGCTCTATGAAGGAGCTTCTCCTGATTCGTTCAGATACGCCGGAAGTCTCACTATTCCCGACATGGGATATATGTGGGAGTGTCCTGATATGTTTACGCTTGAAGGAAAGACATTCCTTGCTTTATGTCCTCAAGGTACTAAGCGCGGAGAGTTCTCTTTCCAGAATATCTTCCACAGCGGATATTTTAATTTGGACGGCGAAAAGCTCTCAGGCTTCGAAGAGTTCGATTACGGTTTTGATTTCTATGCGCCTCAGACGTTTATAGCTCCAGACGGAAGGAGACTTCTGATCGGATGGATGGGCATAGGCGATGATGCATATACTAATCCGACTATCGGGCTCGGCTGGCAGCATTGCCTGACATTGCCCCGTGAACTGACTGTCTCACCTGAAGGCAAGCTCCTGCAAAATCCCATCCGCGAATTAGAAAGCCTTAAGCGTTCATCAAGGAAGATAGAAGGTGAAGCATGGGAAAGCCTGCCGTTTGAGGTCAGTGCTGCCGGATTTGCCGACAGGGCAACTGTCACGATATCGGGCGCGTCTGTCTCGTGGGACAAAGAAAGCGGCATCTTAAGTCTCAGGCTTAATGAAGAAGGTTACGGAAGAAAAGTCCGCAATCTGAAGCTTTCTTCACTTGAGAATGTCCTAATCATTGCAGACAGATCTTCATTGGAAATTTATATAAATAACGGTCTATATGTCATGAGCACCAGATTCTATCCTGAGTACCGCCAGGTAAGAGTCGCAACAGAAGGCGCTTCGGCTGAAGTAGCCCGGCTGAGATTAAACGATACCCTTATTGCGATCGGCGAGGCGCTGATCGATTTTATACCTGACAAGAAGGGCTGCGAGTTTTATGAAGTAGGATCATTCTCTCCTGCAACGGGCGGCGCTCCGGCAAATGTCTGCGGAGCATTCTCCAAGCTCGGCGGCAAGGCCCGCATGATCACTCAGCTCGGCAATGACCCTTTTGGTGATGTGATAACGAGAACTCTTAATGATGCCGGTGTGGATACTTCATGCATACGCTATACGTCAGCAGCTAATACGGCGCTCGCTTTTGTAAGCCATACGGTTGAAGGTAAGAGCACGTATTCTTTCTACAGGAATCCGTCTGCTGATATGCTTTTCGAGGCGTCTGACGTGACAAGCGAGATGCTTGACGACTGTTATGCCCTGCATTTCTGCAGTGTGTCTCTGGGTGATTTCCCGATGAAGGATGCTCACCGTGCCGCAATAACCATCGCGAGAAGACAAGGCGCTATCGTGAGCTTCGATCCCAATCTGAGGTTTATGCTCTGGGATGACAAGGAAGAATTAAAGCATGTGATACAGGAATTTATCCCTGACTGCGACATATTGAAGATCTCCGATGAGGAGTTGGAGTTCATTACGGGTACATCTGTGATAGAAGAGGCGTTGCCTTCATTGTTCACAGGCAACGTCAAGCTCGTGATCCTCACCAAAGGCAAGGACGGCGCAGATGCCTATACCGCATCGGTTAAAGTAGCTTCCGCGGGTCGTGCTGTTAATGTCGTGGATACCACCGGTGCAGGCGACGGCTTCATCGGCTCGTTTCTTTGGAAGCTCAAGTCTTCGGGCATCGGCAGGGAAGAAGTTTCCTCGTGCCCTGTTAGCATTCTTAAAGAATGCCTGGATTTTGCCAACCGTTTCAGCGCCATCAGCGTCCAAAGGAAGGGCGCAATCCCGTCATATCCTGAACTTAAAGAGATGTAAGTGCCTGCTTGCGATAAAAGCACAGGTGTCTGAGTATGATCTGCGGCTAAAAGCTGATTGCAGAGCATGATTTGAGGCGAAATTTGCGGCCGCAGCCTCAAAAAACCCCTCGTTTTTATTCCGACAGCTGTAAATTGAGGCAAAATTCGCGGTTACAGCCTCAAAAGACACCTCATTTTTGCCCTGAAACCTGTGATCCGGCGCGGTTTTTCGTGCCTTTTTGGCACCTGGAAAAAATATTTAACAAATTTCCAAAAAATGACAAAAAACCCCTTGCGTTAAAAAAAGATTACGAATAGAATACAGATGTGTGGTGATTAGGGGAGATATTTCCCATTCTGGTGGAGGAAAGTGGCTCAAATGAGACCGCAATCCTCGCTTAACCGCATAATCAAGCAAAAAACGAAAGATTCAGGATGAGAGACATTAAGAAAGTAGACGCTAAGGGAAGATTTTTTATCCCTTCAAAGCAGAAAGAACTGCTTGGCTCTGAGGTTGTTGTAACTAATAGCCTTGATGTCGGCTATCTTTGCGTTTACTCCAAGGATCATTTTGAGAACGTCGTAAAAACACAGCTTGCAAAACTCAACACCATGGATGCCAATGCCCGTAAGATCAAGAGGGCGATCATTGGTGAAGCCTGCGAAGTGAGCGTTGATTCACAGGGCAGGATCTCAGTTAACAGCGAGCTCTGGGACAGGATCGGTGCCAAGCCCGGTGACGAGATCTGCGTATTTAATGATGACGGCAAATTAGACATCTGCACGAAGAATTTCTATGACAACGAGGATCACGACTTGAGCAGCATAGAAGGATTGGAGACAAAGTATTATGTTGAAGGTCTCTGATTTTGACCACATCCCGGTGCTTCTTTATCAGACGGTTGACGCGCTTAACGTCAAACCCGGCGGAATCTATGTCGACTGCACGGCCGGCGGCGGTTCGCACAGCGCTGAGATCGCAAGAAGAATGAAGGGCAACGGTATCCTTATCTCTATCGATAAAGATGATGCTGCTCTCGCTGCATGCATGGAGAGAAGAGAGAGCTTTGAAGGTATCGACTGGATGCCTGTTAAGTCTGATTACAAAGATATCGATGACATCATCAGAAGCCTCAAGGTGGGCAAGGTCGACGGCATCATGGCTGACCTCGGCGTATCGTCATATCAGCTCGATACGGCAGAGAGAGGCTTCTCATATATGAAAAACGGTCCTTTGGACATGAGAATGGATCCTGATGAATGGCTTACTGCAGCAGAAGTCGTAAACAAGTATTCAAGAGATGATCTCGAGAGGATCTTCAGAGAGTACGGCGAAGAACATCATGCGGGCAGGATCGCTGACGGTATCTGTGAAAGAAGAAAAACAAGACCTTTCACAAGGACCACAGAACTTGCGAACGCTATCAAGGAATACATGCCGGGCCACGGAAGAGGCGAAGACCAGCATCCCGCAAAGAGATGCTTCCAGGCCATAAGAATAGAAGTTAACCACGAGCTTGACGGTCTCCAGTCACTGCTCCAGGACGGAATAAGGAAGCTTAAACCGGGCGGAAGATTCGCGGTGATCTCATTCCATTCACTGGAAGACCGTCTCGTAAAAGAAGCATTCAGAACGGCAGAAAGCCCCTGCACATGCCCCAGAGATTTTCCTGTATGTGTTTGCGGTAAGAAATCACTTGGTACGGTCATAACAAAGAAACCGATCGAGCCGACTGAAGAAGAGATCGAGATCAATCCGAGATCCAGAAGTTCAAAGCTCAGGGTGTTTGAGAGGAACGATAACGAACAGTACAACTGACAAGTAAAGGAAGTAGTAAGCAATGGCAGTAACAACAAAGAAAAAAGCTAATAGCTTTGTCGTAGGAGTGAACGACGAGACACTCCGCGAAGTGCTGTCTGCCGGCAAGTCCGACTTCGTTTACAAGAACGACAGTATCATTCCCGAAGAAACATTGATCATTGAGGACGAGCCTTACGTGCCCGGGCCTGAGGAAGAAGATGTCAGTGACAAGACCGTATCCTATGAAGCAGTACACGACAGGACTGTTAAATATGCTATGGAACATGAGAATCCCCAGGCAAGACTCGAACAAAAGAGAAAGAATGCAAAGCTCACAAGAAGAAAGCTTTTCGAGACGATCATTTCGATCGGACTCATTATCGCGATCGGCGTTTTCGTAATGCTGCTCCTGTATCCGCAGACAGAGATCTCCGAACTTGCAAGAGACAATTCGAATCTCAAGGACCAGATCAACACCGCGAAAAGAGAGATCGTAAACGCTGAAGAGAATGCAAACGGAATTGCAGACATGGATGTCATCCGTGCCCAGGCACTCGCGCTCGGTATGCAGGATCCTAACCAGAACCAGGTTATCAATCTGCCTATTCCGAACACCGATTCTCTCCGCACAAAAGTAAACTACACCACCGACGGAATCAGCGAAGAAGCATTCAAAGATTCCAAGGATGCGCTGGCTGATTATTATGCAGCACACCCCGATAAGTAATAATAACGGGCCGCAAAACGGCCGCAACGGACATCGCAAAGAAGCTCTTCTAAGGAGCAATAATCCAAAAGGACCTCAGGTTAAAGGCCCTTATTCGAACGTCTCTCCTGCAAAAGATCGGATTATCAGTGACCGCAAGATAAAAGAGCGTCCGGCCGAAGAAGAAAAGGCACAGGATACTTCCCAAAAAGAGAACAATCCTGCAAAGAGAAGAAGGATCAAGTCCGTTGTCTTTGCAAAGGCATGGATCGTAATCGTCGCTCTGTTTGTTGTTTTCTACACCTTCTATCTGATGTATAACCTCTATCAGACAACGGTAAAGGATTATGACAAGTATGCAAGGGCGGCCGCTAATGAGCAGTGGACACTGATGACTTATTCTGCCAACAGAGGAATGATTTACGATTCCAACGGTGTAGCTCTCGCTTCCAATTCTTATGACTTTACGGTTATCTGCTCGCCTAAGATGGTTACTTCCACGATGCTGACGAGAGAGCAGATCATCCAGGCTGTTGTTGATTATCTCGGCGTTACATATGAGAAGATGGATTCCATCATTCCTGTGGATGCATCAGATAAGAACGATCCGCGAAATAACGTTGAAGGCTGCGATATCACTAAGAATGTTCCGATCGAGACCAAAGAAGCATTCGAATCTTATCTCAAGGAAAACAAGGTCAAGGGCTTCGGTTTTGTTGCCGTTCCGCAGAGATATTACAACTACGGAAGCCTTGCTTCACAGGTTATCGGTTACGCCAAAAATGACGGTGTAAGCCTTAACGGTCTTTACGGACTTGAAGCATATTACAATGATGTTCTTTCAGGAACAGACGGATACAGATATTCCGAGACGGATGAGATCACAGGCGGTGTTCTCCCGTACTCGGATGCTACATCCATTCCTGTTACAGACGGCAATAACATAGTCACTAACATCGATATAAGTATTCAGAGAATCGCCGAGCAGGCTGCCAAGGAAGCATACGATAAGTATGAACCTATCGACGGCGTATGTGCGATAGTAATGAATCCTTATACCGGTGCTATTTATGCAATGGTATCTCTGCCGAACTACGACTTGAATAATCCTTACGGTGCACCTTACGGAGTAAGTGCCGATGCATGGGACGCTCTTAATTCGGACCAGCAGGTCCAGTACGTTATGGCAAATGCCTGGCGTAACAGATGCGTATCAGATACTTACGAGCCCGGTTCAACATTCAAGTCGCTTACGACATGCATGGCATTCGAAGAGAACCTTGCAAAAGAAGACGACACTTTCAGTGATGATCCTATCCAGCTCTCGTCACAGCATACTATCTCATGCTGGCTCCAGAAGTCAGGCGGTTACAGCCACGGCATTGAGACACTTGAGAAAGCGTTCCAGAATTCATGCAACCCTGTCTTCACACAGCTTGCCCAGAAGATAGGCCTTACAAAGTATTATTCATACGTCAGAATGCTCGGTTTCTATGATAAGACCGGTATCGATCTTCCTGCAGAAGGTAAGGGAATCTTCCACCAGAATCCGTCCGTTGTCGATATGTCGGTTCTTGCATACGGCGAGTCTTCGACGGTTACGCCTATCCAGCTGATCACAGCGTACTGCGCCATCATCAACGGCGGAGACCTGCTTGTTCCTCACGTTGTAAAATACATCACCGATTCCAACGGCAATATCGTCGATGAGATCGAGCCTGAAGTCGTACGTACGGTGTTCTCTGAAGATACATGTAAGAGAGTAAGGACCCTGATGGAAGGCGTTGTATCCGACGGTACGGGTTCTGCAGGTAAGGTAGCCGGATATTCAGTAGCAGGTAAGACGTCAACATCAACGGTCGACGTAGGTGACCTCAAGGGCGCGCACGTGCTCTCATTCTCCTGCTATGCTCCTTCATACGATCCTAAGATCGCGGTTCTCGTAGTAATCAATAAACCTAAGGATCATTCGGTAGGCTCATCCTCGGCTGCATCAACGGCTGCAAAGATCGTTGAAGGCACACTGTCATACATGGGCGTAGAGAGAAGATTCTCTCCCGAAGAATATGAACAGCTCCTTAAGCAGTGGTACGTTCAGGAAGTAGAAGGAATGCCTGCTTCACAGGCTTCTTCAAGGATCGCAGTCAACGGCCTTTCAACGCTTTACGGCACACTGGATATGACTCCTGATACGATCATTAAGACAACACATCCGGATTACACATACACGCTGTATAAGACGGGTATTGTTGTCCTCTATCCTGAAGGCGTTTCGAAAGATGAATGGCTTACGACAAGGGTTCCCAATATGACCGGAATGTCGGCGATCGAATGTATTGAAGCATGCCTTAAGGTCAACCTTAACTGTAAGATCGATAAGGAAAGCGATATCGAAGGAATCTGTATAGCGCAGAGCGTTCCGGCGGGATCAACGGTCTATGCCGGAGACATAATCTATGTCACACTCTCAAGCACGGTAAGCCCGACATATACCAATCCGGATGAGACGGTTGCCAATAACAACAGCAATTCCGGAGGCGAGGACGGAAGAGTCGATGCCCTTCCTCCGGACAACGATGACGAAGACGACTAGTAGATTGACGCACAAACATAGTTGATGTGACCGGGATAAATTCATCCTTTTTGCCACATTAGAGTTAGGACTTTTTGTTTTAATATATTTGACGGCGCACCGGCAGGATCATTGCAGGTGACAGAAAAATAAAAAGAGGAAGTAAGAAATGCTGCTCTCGAATGTTCTGGACAACATAGACTACAAGCTTATTTCCGGTGATCCTAACAAAGAGATCACTTCTGTTGAGTATGATTCACGCAAGGTAGCCGTCGGATCGCTCTTCGTATGCGTTCAGGGCTTTACGGTAGACGGTCATACTTTTGCTTCCAAAGCTTGTGAGAAAGATGCTTCAGCTATCGTTGTCGACAGTACCAGGGCAGGCTTCTCGGAAGAAGAATTAGAAGCACTGACAGAGCAGTACGGTGTTTGCATAGTTGAGATCGAAGATACTCATAAGCATTTGGCTGATTTATGCGCTAATTTCTACGAGCATCCCGAGAACAGACTGGCCGTATTCGGCATAACCGGAACAAAGGGCAAGACCACTACTGCTTTTATGTTAAGAGCGATACTTGAGCAAAGCGGCAGGGACACAGGACTTATCGGTACTGTCTGCAACATCATCGCAGGAAAGAAAACTCACGCTGCGCATACGACGCCTGAGTCAAGAGACTTGTTTGAGATGATGGATACGCTAACCAGATTCGGTTCTCAGGATCTTGTTATGGAGGTCTCTTCGCAGGCTCTTAAGCTCGACAGGGTAAGAGGCATCACATACCGCACCGCTGCTTTTACGAATCTTTATGAGGACCATATCGCGCCTAATGAGCATCCTGATATGGAAGACTATATCTCCTGCAAGCTCAGGATCTTCGACAGCTGTGAGACCGGCATTCTTAACAGCGACTGCGCGGCTTCTGACAGAGTAACTGATTATTGCAAAGGAAAGGTCAACCTCATCACATATGGTATCGATCACGACGCTGACTTCGTTGCAAGGAATTTAAGACCTGAGAGAAGAGGTCATGTTACAGGTACTGTTTTCGAGCTGGATTCGAAATATTATAAGTGCGATATCTTTGTGGCGCTTCCCGGAAAATTCAATGTTTATAATGCTCTCTGTGCGATCTGTTCGGCAGTAAATGAAGGCATTGACATTGAAGTGATCAAGACGGCGCTCGCTAACATCAGCGTACCCGGAAGAATGCAGCCGGTAGAAAATGACTTCGGCGTGAATATTCTCGTCGATTATGCTCATAATGCTGCAGCTCTTGAGAACGTTCTTGATACGCTAAAGGAATATACAACAGGCAGGATAATCACTGTGTTCGGATGCGGCGGTAACCGCGCTAAAACAAGACGTTTTGAGATGGGCGAAGTGTCAGGTAACATGTCTGATTACACAGTCATCACATCAGATAATCCGAGAAATGAAGAGCCTGATGCGATAATTCAGGATATCATCACGGGCATCTCCAAGACAGAAGGCAGATACGAGATCGAACCTGACAGAAGCAAAGCAATTAAGATTGCGATAGACATGGCAGAAGAAGGCGATACCGTACTTATTGCCGGCAAGGGCCACGAGGACTATCAGATCTTCGCGGATAAGACGATACATTTCGATGATTGCGAACACGCAAGAACAGCGGTAATTGAGCGAGAAGGCAAGGCATGATGTTTACACTTGAAGAAGTGAAAAAGGCGGTAGGCGGCAAACTGGTATCAAAGTCTGATGCCATTGTTTTCGCAACGTCTATAGAGATAAGCGGAGTATCGACCGATACCAGAACGATCAAAGAGGGCGAACTCTTCATCGCTTTGCAGGGCGAGAATTTCGATGGCAACAAGTTCCTTTCAAATGCAATGGAGCTCGGTGCTTCCGCGCTTATCACCAACGATGAAAATGCCATCCCTGAAGGCGCTGTCGCAATAGTCGTTAATGATACTGTCCAGGCGCTGGGACTTCTTGCCAACCACTACAGATTTAAGCTCGGCTGCAAGGTCATCGCGGTAACGGGTTCGGTCGGCAAGACATCCACGAGATCGCTTATTGCAGAGGTGCTTCAGACAGGTCTTAAAGTTCATTCGACATCAAGGAATGAGAATAATGAGATCGGCATGAGCAAGACTATTCTCTCAGCTCCCGAAGACTCGGATGTCATCGTAGTCGAGATGGGAATGAGAGGCTTGGGACAGATTTCTTATCTTACAAAGATCGCAAGACCTGACATCGCGATCATCACCAACATCGGATATTCACACATCGAGATACTCGAGACAAAAGACAATATCATGAAGGCCAAGATGGAGATTTGCGAAGGTCTTACAGACGGCGGTATCGTTGCGGTAAACAGCGATGACAGAAAACTCTTTGATACCTGCGTTAAGGAATTGCCGATCAATAATTTTATTGCCGGTATCCAGGTAAGGGACGATGATGATCTGCTTTGTCCTCTTGTCATTTCCGCTTACGACGTTAAGGAGACAGATACAGGAATGTCTTTTGGTGTCAGCCTTAACAGAATGGGTGTCAGATCCGAGTTCGCGGTTCCACTCTCGATCAGCATGTATGGTGAGAGCTACATAAGGAACGCTCTCTTCGCTATATTCTGCGCCTACATGACAGGTATCACCGAGACACCTGAGATGCAGCAGAAAATCGCCGATACCATCAGGAACAGAAGCGCCATGGACGGCAGAGGCGCGATCACAAAGACCAACAGATATCTCATTATGAATGATGCGTATAATGCATCTCCGGAATCGATGGAAAACGCATTCTTAAATTTCTCGAGAAAGGCTAAAGGACACCGCAAGGTGCTTGCTTTGGGAGGAATGTTAGAACTCGGCAAACAGGCCCCGGGACTCCATGAGATAACCGGCAAGGCATGCGCTTCATATGACTTCGACAGAGTATTCGTTACAGGCGATAATGCCGACGAATTTATCAAGGGCGCGCATATGATGAATATGAACCTCGAAATAGTAAAATGTAAGGACACTGAAGACGTCAGAAGACGTCTTGAGGAATATGTCAGAGACGACGATGCCATACTCTTTAAAGCATCGCACAGTTTTGGTTTTGAATCGGTTGCAAGGCACTTTATCGAGAAGGGAAACGCCTGATATATGGCTGAGAAGTATAAAAAGATCATTCCTGATATGGATGTGAATCCGAAGAAAGATTCACATGAGGATGACCGCGCTGTAGTAACCGATATCGAAAAACTTATCGAACCACCTGAAAAGCCGGCAAAAGACAACGCAATAACTGTCGCAAAGATCGAGAAGGCCGTAAGATCAACTGACATCGCGATGGTATTGATGATCTTCGCGATCATTGTCTTTGGTCTTGTAGTTCTTTATTCGGTATCAGGTCCTGACGCTTACGGACAGTTCCAGGATTCTTCATGGTTCCTTACAAGACAGATCAGATTTACAGTTGTCGGCCTTATCATGATGCTCATCGTGGCATTTATTCCGATCGAATTCTTCGCCCAAAAATGGGTCGCCATATCGGCTTTTGTATTAAGCTTCGGCCTTGCGTTCGTGACGCTCGCGATGGGCGTAGGACGTGAGCACGGTGCAAGCCGCTGGATCAACATCGGACCTATCCAGCTTCAGAGCTCGGAGATCATCAAAGTTGCTTTGATTGTTGCGTTTGCGGGCTATCGTGCAACTGTTGCGAGAATGCGCGCTGACGGCAAGATAAGAGAACCAAAATCAGATCTTATGAAGTTCATCAAGAGTGCTATGATCGACTTTATCATTCCTGTCGGAATGTGCGTAGTTGTCGACATCGTAATCGTTCTCCAGCCGCACGTTTCGTGCTTCATCATCATCGCTGCTGTCATCTTCATGTGTACGCTCGTTTCAGAGATCCCGCTCAAGTCATGGCTTACAGGATCATTTATCCTGATCCTTTTGGGCGGTGCTTTAGGTGCCGTTATGCTCGCCATGTCTCCTGCCGATACTCGTGACAGATTCATGAAAAACTACGCGCACGTTTTCAAGAGACTTCAGATCTTCAATGCCGATGAAGAGGAGGAAGACGAGGAAAGCACACTTACAAAAGACGATACGCGTCAGGTTGATAACGCTCACAACGCTTTAGGTTCCGGTGGTATGTGGGGCGTCGGTCTGGGCAATTCCAGATCTAAATACAATTACGTTTCTGAGGCCCAGAACGACTACATATTCTCCATCTATATCGAGGAAACAGGCTTTGTAGGAGGTGTCATACTGATGCTGATGTATCTGGTGATGTTTTTCCTGTGCCTGAGGGTATGCTGGCGGGCCAAAGACGTGTTCTCGAGGACGATTGCCACGGGATGTACGGCGCTGATATTTGTCGAAGTGCTGATGAACATCTCGGTTGAGTTGCAGGTCATTCCTGCTACAGGTGTTACGCTTCCGTTCATCAGTTACGGCGGTACCGCACAGATCAGTCTTCTTATTGCCTATGGTCTCATCATGTCGGTATCAAGAAGCGGAACCGTGCGTCCTTCGAAGAAGCCTAATACATCTGATGAAAAAGCCTTGAAGCCGGGAGTCTGATTCAATGGAAAGACGTTACATGATCACAGGAGGAGGAACGTCGGGACATATCAACCCGGCTCTTGCGATCGCAGGCCTTTTACAGGAAGATGCCGCCGCTTCAGGCGATACATGCAAGATCAAATTCACCGGAAGAAAGACAGGCCTTGAAGGCGAACTGGTTCCCAAAGCCGGATACGAATTCATCGATGTGGAAGCCCTTCCCATGCCGTCAAAGCCTTCACCCCAAATCATAAAAGCTTTGCGTGCAATGCAGCGCGGCAAGAAGCAGTGCCTTGAGCTCATTAAAGAGTTTAAGCCTGACTGTGTTATCAGCACCGGCGGTTATGTCAGCGGACCTCTTTTATCGGCAGCCCGCAAAGCAGGCGTCCCCATAATGATCCACGAAGCAAATGCTTTCCCCGGCAGAGCCAATAAATATCTGTCAAAAGGCGCGGCACTTGTAATGACCGGATTCCCGGGACAGGAAAAGATCTTCTCGAAGGCAAAAAAGGTGGTTTATACAGGTAATCCCGTCAGGGACATGATGTTTGGCAGGACCAAAGAGGGTTCGAGAAAAGAACTCGGCATAGATCCTGACCGCAAGATGGTATTCATCATGGGCGGTTCACTGGGTTCTGCTACACTTACGAATTTTGTTTTCGACATCGCCAAAAAACCCGAATACAAGGATGTCTGTTTTTTCATCTCAGTCGGAAAACATAACTCGGTCGAGATCACTCCTGAGATAAAGGCGATCCCGAATCTTGAGATAAAAGAATACATCGACAGGCCTGATCTTTATATGTCTTCAGCTGATTGTTCGATCCTTCGCGCGGGTGCCGTAACGTGCGCCGAGATAACGGCAACGGGAGCTTGCGCCATCATGGTGCCTTATCCTTATGCCGCTCACGACCACCAGACTTATAATGCGAATTCACTTGCTTCAAAAGGTGCAGGAATAGTAGTTAGCGATGATGACGTAAAAGCAGGCAAATTAGAATCTGTACTTATTGGTCTCATCAATGATCCTGCAAGGCAGGAATCAATCAGAAAAGCAGCTTTAAGCCTTGCTGTTAAGGATACCGGAAAGAGAATAACCGATGCCATCAAATCTGCCCTCTGAGATTTAAGGGTAAACTGTTAAAATAGTAGTTATGGATGACAACGAATTAGACAGATTATTCGGAAATGAGCCGGAAGATACAGCCTCTGATACCGAAGCAGAAGACGTAAAGACTCCAGAGAGTGAGTCTTCAGATGAGGCTGCCGAAGCTAACGGATTCGTTGTAAGTCAGTACGAAGGCCCCGAAGATGATTCCGATGAGGAAGAAGACGGGGAGGCTGTCGAAGACACTGAGCCTGAAGAAGACGAAGAGACTGAGGAAGAATCAGAAGAGTCCGAAGAAGAGATTGAAGATTCCGAAGATGAAGATACAGAAGATAGCGAAGAGTCTTCCGAAGAAGCTGAAACTGATGAAAAACCGATAAAGAAAACTGCACCTGCAGCTCAAGGCCCGCGCGGCAATGAAGCAAGACGCAGGCAGATTCTTTCTGCGAAGAAATCCGATAAACCTAAGGTGCGCCTCTCGGGCAGAGGCATATTTGCGATTTGCCTGGTAGCCGCCATTATCGTTATGGTAATTCTCGTGCTTTTCCTTCCGGCATTCAGAGTCAGAAATGCTCATATCGAAGGCAATATTGCGTTAAGCGATGAGGAGATCTTAAATGAGATCGGTCTCGAATACGATGCCCACCTGATGAGCGGAGTAAGCGGAAACATCTTCGATATCCTGTGCCTTAATTACGGCAAGACCGAAGAACGCATCAAGAAGGAGAATCCTTATATCGAGGACATCAGGATCTCCGTAAAACTCCCGTCAACTGTAAATGTCCAGGTCAAAGAACGCAGCAAGGTATGCTATATCAGGACTCCGGACGGCTATGCCGCTCTGGATAGAGACGGAATAGTCTTAGAGCTGTCTTCTTTTGACTCTTCCAAGAGCGTAAGACCTGTTATCTGCGGACTTAATGTCACATCCGCCGAACTGGGCAAAAAGGTCCAAATCGGCAACATGAACGATTACAAGAAGGCTGTTATCGTTCTTGGAGCTATCCTTGCGGCCGATAATGCAAGTGTAGGCGGTGATTATTCGATGTTTGAGAACACCTCAGAAGTAAGAATACTGCCGAGCGGATATATCTTCCTTACGATCTACTCTCCGTCAGGGCATCTCATCCAGATAAAACTCAACAGTACTGAGACGATAAGTGACGATATGGCGTGGCTTTTGTATCTGTTTAATGCTGATGCTTTTGACAAGATCACCGTTAACGGCGCGCTCGATATGACCGATGAAGACACTATTTTCAAAGAATATTAATAAATTCACTTGATTTCGCGCATTTAATGCTAATATAAATATGAAAGTTTCTTTACATTCGGACGGCAAATCCCGCTGTCCGTATTGATTGAAACTTCTCTTTGGGTTAAAATTTTGAATGGTTAATAATATTTATTTAATCAAGAATTATTTTAATTGTTCGGTTTGAAACTACAAAAGTCTATAGGTACGGAGGAACAAAAGGATGTCTGAGAGCAAGCACAGCTATTCAATGGACGAATCTAATGTTGCAAGCATTAAGGTAATCGGCGTAGGCGGCGGCGGAAGCAATGCCGTAAACCGCATGGTCGAGAGTGGTGTTCAGGGCGTCACGTTCATCGCGATCAATACTGACAATCAGGCTCTTGCCCGCAATAAGGCAGAGATCAAGATACAGATCGGTGAGAAGGTCACCAGAGGTTTGGGATGCGGAGCTGACCCGAGTGTAGGTGAGAAGTCCGCTGAAGAGTCCAGAGACGAGATTGCTGAAGCAATCGCCAACACAGACATGCTCTTCATCACAGCAGGCATGGGCGGCGGAACAGGAACAGGTGCTGCTCCCGTTGTTGCTCAGATTGCTAAGGACCTCGGAATCCTCACAGTTGCTGTAGTTACCAGCCCGTTCACTTTCGAGGGCGCTAAGAGAGCTGCTAACGCTGAGCGCGGAATCAGAGAACTTCAGAAGTCCGTTGACTCCCTCATCGTTGTTTCCAACGATAAGCTCCTTGACGTAGTAGACGACAATACAAGCTTCGAAGAAGCATTCAATATGGCAGACCAGGTCCTCAAGTTCGGTGTCGCAGGTATTTCTGACCTCGTAGCTATCCCCGGACTCATCAACCTCGACTTGGCAGACGTTACTCGTGTCATGAAGGATGCAGGTATCTGCCACATGGGTATCGGCCGTGCTTCCGGCGAAGACAGAGCTACTGTTGCTATTAAGCAGGCTATCAATTCACCTCTCCTCGACACAACGATCGATGGAGCTACAGGTGTTATCCTTAACTTCACAGGCGGAAGAGGAATGCGTCTTTCCGAGATCGATGCAGCTTCATCCATCGTCCGTCAGGCAGCTGCTCCTGAAGCAGAGATCATCGTTGGTGCAGTCGTTGACGATTCACTTGAAGATGAGCTCATGATCACAGTTATCGCTTCCGGCTTTGACGGAACGATCAATGCTTCCGCAGGCCACAGAGCAAGCACATCCGTTCTCTCCAGAGAGAACCCCACTATTATCACATCCAGACAGCCTGTTGCTCCTCAGCCGAGAACAGACTATACACCCAGACAGCCTGAGCCCGCTCCGGCACCTGTACCTGTACAGAGAGCACAGCCCGGCTTCAGATTCGGTGATGATTCCGTTAATCAGCCCGCACCTGCACCCGCACCTGCTCCTGTAGCACCCGTACAGCCTCAGCCGGCACCTGTCCAGCAGGTTCCCATTCAGCCCCAGCCCGTACAGGCACCTGTTCAGCAGCCTGTCCAGATGGGCGGAAGACCGCAGGCTAACGTAGCTCCTCAGGCAGAAGAGAAGGCTCAGAAGTCTGCTAAGCCTTGGTTCATGTTCGGTAAGGACGGACAGTAATTAAGGAGTCAGTCCGTGATCTGTCCCAAATGCGGCGCGAACGATGATAAGGTCCTGGATTCAAGACCGACTGACGATGGCTTTGCAGTAAGAAGAAGACGTGTTTGTCTGGTTTGCGGCGCAAGATTCTCTACAATTGAGAAGATCGAGGGCTTGAAGCCGATGGTCGTCAAGAAGGACGGCTCCAAGCAGCCCTATGATCCGGACAAGATCTTGAGAAGTCTCGACGTCGCTTGCCAAAAGCGTGGAGTATCACAACAGGTCAAAGAGAATATCTGTTCAGATATTACGCATATAGTCGACGAGAGATTTAATAAAGAGATAACCTCGTCAGAGATAGGCGAGTTTATCATGTCGAAGCTTATGGATATTGACCGCGTGTCCTATGTCCGCTTCGCATCGGTATATAAGAACTTCACAGATCTGGATTCTTATACTGCCGAGATCAATAATTTCGATGTCGGAAGCGCTAATTCCGTCGGAGAATAGAGGTTTGTAACACTGTTACAAAAAGGCAATTAACCTAAGAAGTTGTTATCAGGGGTGATCAAATGGCTGCTAATAAGGTTTTGCTCGTAGATGACGATCAGGGCATCATTGAAGTACTCAAGCTCTATTTCGAGAAAGAGGGATACCAGGTCTCAACATGCATGCAGGGTGATAAAGCGGTAGGCGCTTTCCAGGCATTCGCACCTGATATCGTTATTCTGGATCTCATGCTTCCCGGCATGGACGGCAATGATATCTGCCGTGAGATCAGAAAAACATCTGATGTACCGATCATTATGCTTACGGCAAGAACCGATACACTGGATAAGATCGTCGGCCTCGAATTAGGAGCAGATGACTATATTCCGAAGCCGTTTGAGCCTAAGGAAGTTCTTGCGAGAGTCAAGGCCGTATTAAGACGTACAGATAAGCGTGACAGCGGCGCTGCAGCTACAGAGAGCAAGGACGTTGCAACTGATGTTATTACATATCCCGGCTTTTCAGTTGATAAGATCCGTTATGTCGTATGCGTTGACGGTAATGAGATCTATATGCCGCCCAAGGAACTTGAACTTCTGTTCTTCCTTGCATCCAATCCCAACAGAGTATTCACCAGAGAGCAGCTCCTGGAGAATGTATGGGGTTATGATTTCTACGGAGAATCCCGTACGGTTGACGTTCATATCAAGCGTATCAGAGAGAAGATCGAGAATCCCGACAGGGAGCAGAATTGGAGCATAAAGACTGTCTGGAGCAAGGGCTATAAGTTCGAGACGAGGTAAGTTTTATGACGCCGAGAGCCGACGGTAAGCAGGTATCGGCGGGCTTTGCCGTTTTTCTGATCACATTTCTTGTACTTACAACTTTGATTGTATTTGCAGTCTTGTTGTTCCTTTCCTATGAGAATATGTACAACAACCTCATAATGAGGGTAGAGAGCGGCACGGAGACAGCTGCTTCGGATCTGGCTTCGGATATTACTTCAATTACGTCTCTTCAGAGTGTTCCGTTCGAATATACGATCAATGACGACGGAACGGATAATTTCAAAAATTCGAGAATAATCGACAGATTCGTAAACTCACAGACGTACCGTTCAAACGGCTCCGTCTATATCACCGACAAGAACGGCAAGATCTACAGCCGTAATTCCTATGTGTACGAGATAGATGATAACCTTCTTACTACAGAAGAAGGCCCTTCTTCGATTGCGCAGCAGGATGCATTAGATCTCATTGCCAGTGCGGACGAATTCGGTTTTGCCAACATGGGTTCGCATAATACAGGAAGGGTTATCTCGGTCAGCTGCGTAAAGATCTCCGGAACACCTTATTTTGTTGTCATCAGTAACAGTGAAGGCACTGAGCAGACGAAGAGCGAATACATAAACGTTATCTTTATTCCTGCCATGATCGCCATGATCATCGCAATAATCCTCTATGCGGTATTCGTGTACTTCAGCCTAATGCCTGTAAAAGATATCTCACATGCGATCTCCAAGGTTGCTGAAGGCGATTACTCGGTAAGAGTCAGTCCTAAATACTCAGAGTCAAATAACTTCACGACGTTATCCGTGTCTTCGGAGTTTACCGAGATGGGACAGACGGTCAATAAGATGATCGAATCATTAGAGAATCAGGAGCACGACAGAGAGATGTTCATCTCGTCTATCGCTCACGATATCAGGACTCCGCTTACTTCGATCAACGGTTTCGTTACGGCTATGTTAGACGGAACTATTCCCGAAGAGAAGCAGCCGCATTATCTCGAGCTCATCAAGCAGCAGACGGACCGTATCAGGACCCTCGTAACACAGATGACGGAAGCATCGTCGCTGTCACATCCCGATCCTGAGATGATGGAAGAATTCAACATCAATGATATGATCAACGACATCATTGATAACCTTGAAGCGCAGCTTACGGATAAGCAGATCAGGGTTATCAAGTCACTGGATCCCGGCCCGGGAATCATCGTTTACGGTGAGGCCCAGCAGCTCTGCAGGGTCATCATCAACATCATTACTAACGCTATAAAGTTCACGCCTCAGAACGGCGAGATCAAGGTCTCCACTGAGACTAATCCCAAAGCGCGAAAAGTTATCATCTCCGTCGAAGACTCCGGCGCAGGCGTTGAAGAATCCAAGCGGCAGAGGATTTTCGAGAGCTTCTATCAGGCAGATCCTTCGAGAAAAGCTGAAGGATTCGGTTTGGGATTATATATCTGCAAGCAGATACTTGCAGGCCACGGTCAGACGATCGTGTGTGAAGAAGGCAGAGAATTAGGCGGCGCAAGATTTGTTTTCTCGTTCCCTTATCCGCCGGAAGATCAGGGGTAAAAGGAATTGGCGGCGAGAAATACAAAAGGCAAGGCGCTGGCCTTAAAGATGTACGATGTTCTGTCAACGGAATTCCCTGACAGCACTTGTTCTCTTGAGACAGATCGTCCGGAAAACCTGGCGATCAGAGGTATATTGTCCGCACAATGTACCGACAAAAGGGTTAATATTACTGCAAGGGAGCTTTTTGAGAAGTTCCCTGATATGAGCGCGATCGCTTCGCAGAATCCGGAGACAATTGCAGCTGTAATTAAGCCGTGCGGCCTTACGGGTTCCAAGACTAAGTCTGTCATGGCTTTTGCAAAGAAGATGACGGAAGAATGGGGCGGAGTAGTACCGAATGATACAGAGCTCCTCATGGAAGTTCCCGGCATCGGCAGGAAGATCGCGAACCTTATTGTAGGTGAGATCTACGGCACGCCGGCAGTTGTTGTAGATACGCACTGCAAGCGCGTGATGAAGAGAGTAGGAATAACAGAGAGCAGTGACCCCGGCAAAGTCGAGAAGGACATAATGAAGGTATTTCCTGAAAATACATGGATTAAGATCGGACATCTTTCGGTCGATCTCGGAAGAAAGTATTGTACGGCCCAGTCGCCTAAGTGCGATATGTGTCCTCTTAATTCTTTCTGCGCAAGGAGGATCTGAGGCATATGAGTAATATTCATTTGTCCAATCCTGTTACCGATCTTTACGGCATCGGCCCTGCGGCAGAAGAAAAGCTCGCCAAGCTCGATATCTATACGATCTATGACCTGATAGCTTTTATTCCTTGGCGTTACGATGACTGGTCACAGGTAGGTACTATCGCGTCATTTGATATGGGTGATCGTTATGACGATAACCAGGGTTACGATCTGTCATTCAGAGGAACGATATCGACCAATCCTTCAGTTAATATTACGAGCCGTAAGAAGCCTCTGTCATTCTTCGTAAGTGACGGCACAGGAAGGATCAAGCTGACCTTCTTTAACTCTCAATACCTGGCAGGAAAGTTCTCACTTGGTGATGACTGTTTTGTACATGGCACGGTAACTCTGTTTAATGGCCAGATGCAGATGGTCAATCCATATATCGAGAAGGCTGAGAAGATCGAAGACGACGCTCTCGTGAGACCCGTATATCACTTAACTGCCGGTGTCACTTCCAATAATATTTCCAAATGGGTAAAGACCGCACTTAAGCTCTGCGGCCATGAGCTTTTATCCTGCATTCCCGAGAGGATAGCAAAGGAAAAAGGCTTTGTTTCTCCTCTTGAAGTTTATGAGAAAGCGCATTTCCCAAGTTCGTTGGAGGAAGCGCGCAAAGCCCGTGAACAATTGGCTTATGAGGAATTGATCCTCTTAGGCATCGGTATGAAGCTTTATAGTGCGGGACACGGAGTTAAAGAAGTTGCAGAGCAGGTTATACCCTCCGGTCCTAACGGCATCGACCGCAATATGCTTGCCAGATGGAATCAGATAAAAGGCAATCTGGGATTTACTCTGACCGCCGATCAGGCAGCAGCTTTCAGGGAAGTCCAGACTGATCTTATGTCTACTGTTCCTATGAACAGACTCATCCAGGGTGACGTAGGTTCCGGCAAGACCATGGTCGCGGCTTTGTCGATGATAATTACCGCGCTGATGGGCAAGCAGGCAGTGCTCCTCGCACCTACGTCTGTCCTTGCTTCGCAGCATTATAAAACTATCTCAAAGCTCATGGAAAACAGTAGTATGGAGCCCGTGCTTCTCCTTGGCAAGACTAAGCCTTCCGAGAAGCAGGAGATAAAGGCAAAGATCGCAGACGGCAGCGCGAGAGTCATTATAGGAACTCATGCGCTCCTCACTGATGACATTGTATTTAAGGATCTTGCGCTGGTCATAGCTGATGAGCAGCACCGCTTCGGAGTTAAGCAGCGAGAGAAACTCCTTTTCAAGGATACCGCCAAGGACGGAACAGTTAAGAGCGTCCACAATCTCATAATGACTGCTACGCCTATTCCGAGAACTCTTGCTATGGTCATCTATGGAGATATGGCCACATCCGTTATCAGGCAGAAGCCTGCCGGCCGCCGTGAGATCACCACGTGGTTTGTTAATTCCAAGAAGAGCAAGGCCATAGAAGAGATGATGAGCGTCAAGCTAGCTGCGGGCGAACAGGTATATATCGTATGTGCCAAGATCGATAAGGATGAGACTGAGACAGGCCTTGATGATATGGTCGGCGAGCCTGTCGGAGGAGACGAGTCCGTAACCAGTGTATTTGAGATGAAGAAGCAGATAGATGCTATGAGCAATATCTCGCAGTATAACAGTGCTGTTTTGTACGGATCCATGAAGGAAAAAGATAAGCTTGAGACTATGGAAAGATTCATCTCGGGCGATATTAAGATCCTTATATCTACAACAGTCATCGAAGTCGGCGTGGATAACCCGAATGCCAATGTAATGATAATCATGGATGCGGACAGATTCGGACTGTCGACACTCCACCAGTTAAGAGGCCGTATCGGAAGAGGCGATAAGAAGTCCTTCTGTCTGCTCGTATCTGAATCGAGGTCAGAATTAGCTCTCTCGAGAATGAAGATGATGTGCGAATCATCAGACGGCTTTGCTCTCGCAGAAAAAGACCTTGAATTAAGAGGTCCGGGCGACTTCTACGGCACGAGACAGCACGGCATCCCCACGCTCCGCGCGGCTAACCTTTATACTGATATGAAGATAGCTACAGAGGCGTGTGAAGCCGTCAACAGGATAATCGAAGAAGGCGGGGAAGAAGCCGAGAGACTTAATGATTCGATCAGGAAGATGTTCGAATTAAGATTTGCAAGAAAGATGGAGCAGATGTAATGCCCAGAGTAGTAACCGGAAGATTCAGAGGCGCGATACTGCAGGCGCCGGAAGGCGATAAGACAAGACCTACGACCGATAAGGTCAAGGAGGCTTTGTTCTCCATTATTCAGGCTTATGTTCCCGGTTCGGAATTCCTGGATCTTTTTGCAGGATCGGGTCAGATCGGCATTGAGGCTTTGAGCCGCGGCGCCAAGCGTGTCACGCTGGTCGAGAGAAGCGGCCAGGCTGCTGCAGTTATATCCAGAAATATCACCAAGATCAGGCTCGATGGCTCCGATGAGATAAGGCTCCATAAGAAAAGCGTAGCCCAGGCATTAGAACTCTTAGGGCAGGCGGGCGAGAAATTTGATATTATATTCATGGATCCGCCCTACAGGGACGTGCCGGTGAGGCTTGAAGAAGCTGCGAAGCTGATATCTGAATTCGATATGCTCGCTTCAGGCGGAATGCTCATCGTAGAGCACGACAAAGACTGTGAGATTCCTGAGGAACTTAACGGTCTGAAGCGTGTTCGTTCTTGTAGTTACGGGATTACAGTGATAACATTTTTTAAGGACAAAAACGTTGGAGGATAGTCGTTTGAAGGTAATGCTCTTTCCGGGGACATTCGATCCCTTCACAAGAGGACACAGAGACATAGCAAGAAGAGCTTCCAGGCTCTGTGATAAGCTTGTCATCGCTGTTATGGAGAACGCTGCCAAGAAGCCGATATTTACTCCTGAAGAACGGGTTGAGCTTATTAAGCTGTCGCTTAAGAACGATAACCTGGACAATGTTGAAGTCATGGCCTGGGGCGGTCTTTTGGTCGATCTGTACCAGAAGCTCGGCTGCTGTGCTTCCGTAAGAGGCATCAGATCAGAGTCTGACTTCAGATATGAGTCAGAGCACGCGCTCGCCAACCGCCTGCTTTTCGCAGGATACGACGCAGTGCTCCTGCCTTGCAGAGACGACCTGTCACTCATCAGTTCTTCGATGGTTAAGGAAGTAGGTTCATACGGCGGAGACATCTCGAAGATGGTTCCTGCTGAGATAATAGATCAAGTTAAGGAAAAACTTTTGAAAGGAAGGAATTTATAATGGAGAACAGCAATTTCAATCAGGGTGGTCAGCGTTATGACGCTATCAAGCATATCGACTATCTTATCGATATGGTCAGGGATGCATCCAGCGTTCCCTTCTCCGATAAGTGCTCTATCGAGAGAACAGAGACTATCAATTCACTCCAGATCCTTAAAAATAATCTTCCCGCTGCAGTAGCCCAGTCCAATGATATCGTCGCAAGAGCCCAGGATATCATCAGCACAGCAAGAGAAAAGAATAAGAAGATCATCGACGATGCTAACCGCATGTATGCCATGAAGGTTAACGATCACGAGATCACAAGAGGCGCTCGTGAAGAAGCTGCCCAGATCATCGCTAATGCTGAGGCTCAGGCTGAAGAACTCAGAAGAAACGCTCACATCTACGTTAAGTCCTTGCTCGAGAATGTTAATGAGACGCTCTCAGAGAACATGGCTAAGATCCAGACAAACCTTACTGAGATCAATACAACTCTTTCTGATTCAGAGTGACGCCAAAAGGTTAACGTTTAAGAACTTTTTTGAAGAAAGCACCAGCGGCCGCCTAATGATCAACGCGGCCGCTTTTTCATAGGAGGTATCCTTCCATGATCCTTGGTATTGAGATAGACAACTTCGATGTTTTCGATAAGGACAAAGCCGGAATACTGATAGATGATTTCTTAGCTGATAAGGAAGCGGGATCGGGTCTTAATGCCCTCCGCGGACTCAACGCGCTGATCGGCCGTAACAGCACCGGTAAGACCTCTTTTATGGGCTGCATGGCATTTCTCAAAGATACGATCACTCAAGGGTGCGCCGTCGCTTCCATCACTTACGGCAGACCGGGCTTTGCCAACATGACTATTGATATTACACGTCCTTCCGAATTCAAAGTCTTCTTCAAGCTCGAAGATGTTAAGACAGGCAAGCCGAAGTATATCCAGTATGAACTCGCCATTACTTCCAACAGATTTAAGAGCCCTGTGATAGACAGCGAGAAGGTCATCCTCGTGAACTATAACGGCAGTACCCGCGAAGCTCTTACGATACTGGATGTTAAGCAGGGCAACGGCTCGATAATCAATCTTGAAGACAGTGATAAGGCGACAGATATCGGTGTGGAAGATGAGCATCTTACCGCGTTGAGTCTTTACGGCAAGATAACCGGATACAGGGATTTTGTTCTGCTTTATAAAGAGATCTCGCAGTGGTTCTTCTGCAGCTTCTCATCTGAAGAGCAGAGCTCTTACTACTACGAAGGCGGAGCTCCGGGCGGACATAAGCATTTGAACAGCACAGGTTCCAACGTAGGTAATGTTCTCGAATATATCAGGATGGAGAATGAGGAAGAATACGAGCGTATCGTAAATGAGATCCAGGATAAGATCCCAACGATGAAGCGCAAAAAGAATCTTCCGCAGGCACTTAAGGAGAGCCCGGATAAGCTCTTTTTGTATCTGCTCCTTCTGCGCGATAACCATCCGCGTTCGACTATCTTCATTGAGACTCCCGACAAGGATCTCTATCACGATATGGTCGACGTATTAAGCGATGAGATGCGCGAATACACGATGCATAACCACTATTGCCAGATCATGTTCTCAACGCACAATCCGTACATTATTGAGACACTGTCTCCTAAGGAAATTTGGATCTTTGAGCGCACATTCGAAAAGGATGAAGGTGACATTACGATCCGCTGCGCAGGTGCCGATCCGCTGGTTATGGAGATGTTCCGCCAGGGTGTCGGAATGGGTGCCATCTGGTATGGCGGCCACTTGGATTCTAAGACAGAGGATAACGATTGATCAGGTAAGTTTATGCTGATAGAGATACTTTCAGAAGATAAATCCGGAGCAGTCGTTGTAGAACGTCTCGCAGAACGGATAGTAGAAAACGAAGGATTGGATGTTGAAGTAAATGTCCATCCCCACAGGGGCTGCGGAAGCCTTCCCAAAGATATGACGGCTAAGCCGCCGAAGTTCGCAAGTTCGCTCCTGGACCTTTTGCCGTCGGAGCTCCGCGCATATAACAAAGTATATGCCGGCAAGGATCTTATCCTTATAATCGCCATGGACTCAGATGACAAGGATCCGCAGGCTTTAAGGCAGGAGATATACAGTGTGGCTTCCAAGTTTGCGCCTGACATAAGAAGCGTTGTGGGTATCAGCACTGAGGAGATCGAAGCGTGGGTCCTGGGTGACAGGAATGCGATATTAGATGCATATCCTGACTGTAAGAAAGACATCCTCGATTCGTATGAGCAGGATTCAGTCTGCGGCACCTGGGAGATCTTATGCAAAGCCATTAGTGAGAACGCTGACGACCTGATCGAGATCGGTTATCCTGCCATAGGCCATTATAAGGCTTTATGGACTGAGACGATATCCAGATACATGCTCCCGCAGCATAATGTTTCCCCGAGTTTTAACACATTTAAGATGGCTCTCATTACGGCACTCAAGAACCCTGTCCCAATCTACCGCAGGCGTGAGTTCTGATGGCAAGACATATATACGTCCACAACCCTTTTTGCGTGCGCAAATGTCCATACTGTGATTTCTATTCGGTCACGGATTGTTCATGCGCAGAGGCATTCTATAAAGCTGCTGTAAGAGAAGTTAAACTGATAGGCTCGGTAACAGATGAGAATACCGGGACTAATCTTTTGACTGATATCGACAATAAGGATACAGTCTATTTCGGAGGCGGTACTCCTACTGTTCCTGACAGCAGATTTGTATGTGAATTGCTCGGCGAGATCAAGAAGGCCTTTAACATCGCTCCTGACGCCGAGATAACGATAGAGGCAAATCCGTCTTCAGTAACATCAGAAAAGCTCACAGAATACCTTCAGGCGGGTTTTAACCGCATATCTCTTGGTGTGCAGTCTTTAGACGATGAAGTACTTAAGGTTTTGGGAAGACTTCACGATTCTAAGGGTGCTATTGATGCTCTTAAAAAGATCTCTGACGCGGGCTTTACGAATATCTCAGCAGACCTTATCACAGGTGTTCCGGGCGAGACTCTTGACGGGATAAAAAGAGACATCGGGACCTTCCGCGATCTCGGAGTCAAACACATAAGCACATATTCTCTGATGCTCGAAGAAGACACACCCTTTTACGACAGATATAACAAAACGATAGAAGAATATATCTCACCTGAATTGGAGCGCGAGATGTACCACGGAACGCGCGCGTTCCTGAATGAATCAGGCTATGAGACATATGAGATATCCAATAGCTGCATGCCGGGATTTAGGAGCATACATAATTCGTCTTACTGGAACTCATGTGAGTACTTCGCAATTGGTGCGGGCGCACATGGCTTTTTGGGTGATATGAGATACGGCCACAGAGACGATGTAAGGGCTTACATTGAAGAAATGAATACGATTACGTCTGATACATACAAAGCCTTTTTAGAGGGCAATGTGAGCGGTCTGAAGTTGCTTTACATCGAAGAGGAACTTAGCAGGGAAGATAAGATGCGCGAAGTGGCATTCTTAAGGCTCAGGACGTCGGACGGAATACTTCTGGATGAATTCAAAAAAGTGTTCGGCGTAGAGTTCGAAGATGTTTTCGCTGATGAGGTAAAGACCAACATTGAAAAGGGTTTATTGGAGCGCAAAGAAAGAACGCTCCGTTTAACACGGAGCGGTCTTGATCTTGCTAATGTTGTAATCAAAGATTTTCTTTAAAGACTTGTTTTTGCAGCAGCTTCCTGCGCTTCTCTGTACTTGGCTTCGTCAGCCTTTCTGATAGCGGTACGCATGATCTTGCCGCTTGTAGTCTTAGGAAGTTCATCAACGAACTCGATAACTCTCGGATACTTGTAAGGTGCTGTAGCGTTCTTTACGTGATTCTGGAGTTCCTTTACGAGCTCGGGTGAAGCCTTCTCCTTGTAAGCCTTTGTAAGGACGATAGTAGCCTTAACTACCTGGCCTCTCATAGGATCAGGAACAGCCGTAACTGCGCACTCGAGAACTGCATCGTGTGTCATAAGGGCGCTCTCAACCTCGAAAGGTCCGATACGGTAGCCGGAGCACTTGATAACGTCATCGTTTCTTCCTACGAACCAGATATAACCTTCAGGATCTCTCCATGCTGTATCGCCTGTGCTGTAGTCTGCGCCGGGCCACTGGTCAGCCATTGCTTCAGGATTCTTGTAGTACTCACGGAAAAGTCCGATAGGCTTGGAAGATGCGTTCTTGATAACGATATTTCCTACGATACCGTCTTCTACCGGAACACCGCTGTCGTCAAGAAGCTGGATGTCGTAGATAGGTGTGGGCATGCCTGTAGAACCGGGCTTTACGTCGATCCAGGGGAAGTTTGCGAAAAGAACGCTTCCTTCTGTCTGGCCGAATCCTTCACGGATCTCAAGACCTGTATATTTCTGCCACTTGTAGAATACTTCAGGATTCAGGGGCTCGCCTGCCATTGAACAGTGCTTGATGGAAGAGAAGTCATATTTAGTGAGGTCTTCCTGAATGAGATATCTGTAGATCGTGGAAGGTCCGCAGAAAGAGTTGAGCTTGAGTTTTTCCATGATCTCGAGCATTCTTGCTGCCTTGAACTTCTGTGTATCGTAAGTAACGTTGACTGCACCGCAGATCCACTGTCCGTAGATCTTGCCCCATGCGAACTTTGCCCAGCCGGAGTCAGCCTGTGTTAAGTGCCTGCAGCCGTCGTAAACCTGCTGCCAGTACTTGGCTGTTACGATGTGGCCTAAAGGCAGTGTGTAATCGTGCAGGATCATCTTAGGCTCGCCTGTTGTGCCGGATGAGAAGTAGATCAGCATCGGATCGTATGCATGTGTAGCCTCGTCGCCTGTGGGGCGATCGAAAACAGGAGATGCATTATCTATATCATCTGTCAGAGATCTCCAGCCTTCAGGTGCCTCTCCGATAACGCTGCAGTACTGAACAGTCTTACAGTCGGGGCGTGCCTTGTTAACGTGCTCAATGATCTGCGGATCATCAGCGCAAACGATCATCTTAACGTCTGCAGCGTTGCAACGGTATACGATGTCGTGATAAAGGAGCTGGAACGTAGCAGGGATAACCAGAGCACCCAGCTTGTGAAGACCTACCATCGTGAACCATACTTCAGGACGCTGACGGAGCATCATTAAGACTCTGTCGCCCTTTTTGATTCCTAAGTTCTTGAACATGTTTGCAACACGGTTGCTCTTCTCGCTTATATCCTTAAATGTGAAATGCTTCTCGTTGCCGTCATCATCGCACCAGATAAGAGCTTCCTGATCAGGAACCTCCTTGGCATATACATCGACAACGTCAAAACCGAAGTTGAAATCCTCCGGAACATTTATCTTGAAATTCTCTTTAAAATCCTCGTAACTGTCAAAATCAATTCTGTTTACAAATCTGTTTAATAAGTCCATGGGTATATATTTCCTTTTCTACTTCAATTTTTTGACCTTGGGGTAGAACTGCTAAATCACTCGTTGATAATTGTGAGGAACTTAGCAGTCTCCGTCACGGCACGCTGTCCGTGAGGCTTCTCAGGATTGAAGTAAATGGAATCTCCTGCCTCAAGAGTAAATTCTCTGTCTCCGACGACAACCTTGATCGCACCCTCGATCACATAGTTGAACTCCTGGCCGCCGTGGCGTACGAGCTCAGCTGTCTCTGACTTGGAGAGAGTAACGATCATAGGATCCATCTGTCTGTTCTTGTAGTTGAAAGCAAGGGCGCTGAAAGAATAGCCGGGATAACGCTCGACCTTGATTCCGTTGCCGCCTCTTACCACTGTATAATCGTCCATCCTCGGAACGTCGCCTGTCATAAGGACAGTCGGATCGACCTTGAAAACACCGGCCACCTTGTAAAGAAGGCTGATCGGGATCTCCTTCTCGCCGTTCTCATATGCTAAATACTCTTCCGTGCTCACGCCGATCTGCTGTGCCACTTCTTCGGCTGTCAAGTCAAGGATGTCTCTAAGCTCTCTGATCCTGTCGGATATCTGCTTAATGTATTCGTTCATATTGGCCTCCAGATGATAATTAATCAGCGATTGATTATTGTACAACATTATTTTCGCGCGTGCGAGTTATATAATATTACGCTACTTTAATCCTATTTGTGAATCAACGAATTGTCCATCTTATGTTGCCCCTGAGAGTCCGTTTTTAGTTGGTTTGGGGCTAAAATCTCGAAAATTTTGCCTCTGAACAGCGAAAAATGCCCTTCCGGAGGCAAAATGCCGGCAGGTAACGCGCTGTGCCCCGAAATGTTAGTGTTGACTAACCTCGCCCCTGATTGTTAGTATTTGCTCCATTGAGGGAGTAGCAGACGCTTTCCGCGTTGTTTAAGTCAACATACTGGTCAATACCTGGCTTAATCTTCCATTGCGAGACTCAAGGCATTAAGGGCCTTGGGTTATTTTTTTGCTTGGGGCAGGAAGGAAGATAAATGATCCAACTCATAATCAACAGTTTACTTCTGGGTGTAGGCCTTGCGATGGATGCTTTCTCGGTCTCTATAGCCAACGGTATAGTTGAGTTCGGCATGAGAAAGCTCAGGATGTTCCTTATAGCCGGAGTCTACGCGGTATTTCAGCTCCTGATGCCGATGTTAGGCTGGCTCCTGGTAACTACCCTTGAAGAGATCTTCACTAAATTCAGTGTTCTTATCCCGTGGATCGCATTGATATTGCTCCTTTTTATCGGCGGCAAGATGATCGTCGAGGCAATCCTCGAAAAGAAGAACGGCAAAAAGCCGGAGGCAGAGCAGGTCTCTAAGCTTGCATTCAGGACATTGATCATTCAGGGAATAGCGACTTCTATCGATGCGCTGTCAGTAGGTTTTACCATTGCAGATTATTCTCTCAAGAGGGCATTTGCCGCATCTTTGATAATCGGCATTGTCACGCTTGTGATATGCTTAATAGGGCTGATCTTCGGCAGGAAGATCGGAAAGAAGATATCGGGGACCGCCACTATTATCGGAGGTATCATCCTGATAGTTATCGGAATAGAGATATTTGTAAAGGGCATATTCGGCCTTTAAGGAGGAAGCTATGGCAAAGGTTGCAGTGTTTATCGCAGACGGCAGTGAAGAGGTTGAGGCTATTACGCCGGTTGATCTTTTAAGAAGAGCCAAGGTGGATGTTGATGTCGTATCGGTCATGGATACGCTTGAGATAACAGCATCCAGAAATGTGAAGATCACAGCTGACAAGCTTATCGGCGACATAGATTTCGATGAATACGATCTCCTGATGCTTCCGGGCGGCGTTAAGGGCACAAACAATCTTAATGCTTGCGAAGAACTCAAGAAGCAGCTTGTAAAATTCAGCGACCAGGGCAAGGGTATTGCCGCTATCTGCGCAGCACCTACAGTCTTTGCAGGTTTGGGACTTCTGAGCGGCAAGGACTCCACATGCAATCCCGGTTTCTGGAAAGAGCTCCGCGCTAACGGCGCAAATGTCATCGAAGACTCCAAGGTCGTTGTTAACGGCAACATCATCACCAGCCAGGCAATGGGCACCTCTGTTGATTTCGGTCTCGAACTCGTAGGTTACCTCTGCGGTGATGAAGAGAAGGAATCATTGCGCAAAAACATAAGATTCGGCGATATTTGATTTTGAAGCACAGCGTTTGAAGTTGAATATTTACAGCTAATCATTTACAATAAGGCGCGCACGGAGACGTATCGAAGTGGTCATAACGGGGCGCACTCGAAATGCGTTTGTCGGGCAACCGGCACGAGAGTTCGAATCTCTCCGTCTCCGCCAGCAATAACCTCTCAGGCATAATGTTTGAGAGGTTTTTTATTGGTGTTTTAAGAATAATCTTTGAGTTTGTAATATTCTTGATGCCGTTTTGATTTTCAGGGGGTGTAGGCTCAAATTACATAATAGGAGACAATATCGGGAATAACAAAACCATATTCTTGTGGGGAGGTGTGGTTATGGGAGTTTCAAAAAGGATCTTATCGTGTGCTTTGGCCACGGTAATGTTGGTATCATTTTGTCTTTCATCGGCTTCTTGTAAGATGAAATCTTCTGCGGCAAAGAAAGTATCAGATACGGAACCATGGTATACAGCTGCGAGAGTAGAGCTGGATCCGGGGTTTGAACAGGACCGTTATAACGTGGTATGGCCTGAGGGACCTTACATGTGTCATGACAAATATGTAATGCGTTATTTCGTGTTGGAGAAGGATGTATTCGAAGGAATGGATATTGATATCGCACGCGATCTTATGGGCATATATGATCAAAGCGGCAACCTGCTAAGTATGATCGATCTTTATGACTACATGGATGAAGAGAAATCTGAGATTCCTGTTGCATATCAGGTAATCGGATTCGCTGAATGCGAGAAGGGCATTCGTTTATATTATTCTGATCCGTATTTCGTAAGTGCATATTATTGTGATATCGATACTGAGACCGGGCGCAAGGTTTGTGACAGGCAGAAGATCGATATCAGTGCAGCCCAGGATACGGAGCGGACCGGAACTGACAAACAGTATTTTTCACTTCGCAGAGTCAATTTGATTGAAGGTTATGAAGTGTTTGAGTTTGATAATTCAGACTTTACACGCACCAAGCTTGCCGTTGCAAAAGACTCTGAAATAATAACCTGCATTGACCTGGAAAAAGAGTTCGGAAAAGGTGAGGGAACAATGATTTTTAACTTGACCGGCATCGGCAATGGCAAGGCCATGTTCGGCTGCTTCGGGAAATCAGATATTTGGGCAGAGCTTGATCTTTCTACGGGAGAAGTAAGCGAGATCCCTGAAGGGAGACCGCTTCCTTATGACTACCAGTTTTCTTCTACTCCGGATGGAAAAGGATACCTGACTAAGGCTACAGGCATATATGAATACGATCCGGAAAGCGGAGAAGAAAAACAAATAATCAATTTCGATAATTGTGATGTAAACCGGTATGAGAGCCAGGATGCATCAGTTCTAAGCCTTGATGATGACAAAGTAATAATCGCAAGCCAAAATAAAATTACGTCAACATTTCTGCTTCCTTCTCCTCAGGTTATTTACACTCTTGAGAAAGCAGATAAGAATCCGAATGCGGGTAAAACAGTTATTACTGTTGCCAGCTTGAACGACGGGCTTTCATATGCTGAAGCCGAGGCGCTGAAGATATTTAATGAACAAAGCGGGGATTATTTCGCGCGATTGATCCTGTACGGACAAAGTGAGTATTCTTCAGACAGTAAAAAGACTGACGTTGATAATGTGGATCGTCAGAGATACAGCGCTATGGCTATGGTAAGCGGCAACCTGATCCTGGATATACGTTCCGGAACCGGACCTGATGTTATTCTCGGAGCTTCCCAGTCGGTCGATCTCTTGAATGACTCATATCTTATGGATCTTACTCCGTATCTGGAAAGCAAGAGATTTGACTCTTCGGTCTATTATTCGAAAATAATCGAAGCAGCTAAGATCGAGGGGAAGACGTACTATATTCCGACCGCCTTTACGGTCACGGGCATTGCCACTGACGGTTCAAGGATTGACAATGACCAAAATGGTTTTACATATGATCAGTATGTTTCGTTCGTGAAGCAAAACCTTAACGGAGTCGAACCAGTAACACAAAAATCCACCCGCTTACATTTCCTGAATCTTTGTGTTCAGAATAACTATTCTCAGTGGCTCACAGACGGGAAAATTGATTTTAACCGGGAAGAATTCCGTGAGATAGCAAGTTTTTTCCGGGATAATATACCGGAGGGCAAAATCGAAGAACAGAATATGTGGATCTATGGAGACGATAAGCAGGAATATGCCGGTGCTACGTTTATAGAAGATCTATATAATGTATCGATTCTTGCCGGCGCCGATTATTACGGTGATAAGATCAGGTTTATGGGTCTTCCCTCGGCTGATGGAAGAGGACCTTCTGCAAAGGTTTATGATTCCTTCTCGATTACGGAAGGCTCACCGGTAGAAGACGGTGCATATGCTTTCCTTGATATCCTGCTTAGTGAAGATGTTCAGAATAACTGGATCGGAGTAATACCGGTTAACCGTGCTGCGGCTGTTTACAGATGTGAATTGATGAAGGCAAACAACCTGATCGGATATAAGAGAACTACAAGTTTTACTCCGGATCTTATAGAGGTCTCTTATCAGGAAGATCTGCGCAGGCAAGGACTTTTTGATCCTGCTACAAAACTCGATGAGATATATCTTGAGATGCTTGACAATGTCGACTCGATCATGATCCCGGATAATTCAGTGCTGATGATCGTGTCAGAAGAGATGCCGCCATACTTTATCGATCAGAAAAATATCGACGATGTGATTTCTACGATAAACAGCAGAACGCAGGTAGTATTCTCCGAGAGATAGCTTTTATGCTGATAAGGCACCGCGCGATATGTTTTCCCTGCGTGCGATATAATAGGAATGTCACGGATATTTTTCGTGAGAAGACCGACGGGGAGGAATACGGGCGAAGCTATGACATTTGATACTGCTAATACGGGAAAGTATATTTTTGACGGCAGGCAGAATCTTACTGCTGACGAGTATTTGGCACTTGAGAAGGAGTACTATGCCAGGCTTAAGAGCAATCCTTCGAGTGCATATAAAAATATGTCTTTAACCAATATCGCAGATATTACAAATCAGGTGGCGACGTATATAATTATCGGTCTGGCAGTCATCCTTCCGCTTTTGTCATGGCTTTTATTCTTCAAGGATCTCCCGGGTTACTTTAAGCTGTTTGCGACTATCGGTGTTACTCTGACCGGAATCGGAATAATGCTTTTTGTGAAGCTGGTTTTAAGACTTACCGTAAGACAGAGGGTATATTCGGAAGCGGTTGACGCTGAGTGTATCGGGTATGCCAGATACTTTGAATCAGACAGCGGCGAGAACGCATTCCCCGATAGCGGCACACCTATGGTTTCGCCTGTTTTTACATACAGGTATGGGGGCGTCGTTTATACAGGCTGCTATGACGGCTTTGAGATTTCAAAAGAATGCTCTGTTGCACTTGGTCCTGTAAAGATCAACATCTCTCCTGAGCATCCGGAAGCTATTTATAATCAGCGTGCTCAGCAAAAGGACCTGTTCATACTGTTTGCAGTAACGTTTGTTGTGATCGGAATTATATTAACGGTTTTAGGAAACAGTTTTTAAGGAGTGATCATGGGCAATTGGAACGAATTCGAGTTTAACGAACCGTACGAGGGAGATGCTGTTGCTGAGATCAACGGTATAGCCCTGCCTCAACAGTACATTGACTTTATGCTTCAGCACAATGGCGGAGAGGGCGATATAGGTGAGACCTGGTTTGTCTTGTATCCTTTGGAAGAATTGGAAGAGATAAATCAGGATTACGAAGTGTCAGAGTATCTGCCGGGAATGATTATAATCGGATCCAATGGCGGCGGTGAATTCTATGGAATAGATTCTGACGGAAGCTATTTTAATGTCCCGGAAACGATGGAAGAAGATTGCATCACTTATTTCGGAACGGATCTTGATATGTTGCCGGATAAGATAAATGAATTCTGGAAAGAACAGTAAATAACCGGGAGAAAACATGATCATCCTCTTTGATTATTTCGAGACTCTTCTTAACAGCAGGAGCATAGATTTTAACCGCGGACTAAAAGTTTTCTGGGAAAACAATTACCGGGACAAATGCACGTTTGAAGACATGAAAACATATGGAGAGGAATTATTCCAAGTGCTCCTGTCCAAGCATGCTGAAGGCATTGAGTTTCCTTTTGTAAAAGAAGAACTGCCGCTTTATGCAGATAAGTTCGGCGGCGATAAGATTTCCATGAGCGTTGAGGAAGAAGCTGATTTCCTGATGCTCTGTAATGACTTTGAACCGGATCCGGGCATAGAGGATTTTGTTAAGGTCTGCAGCGAAAAGAATATCCCCATGTATGTCTTATCCAACAGCGGGTTCAGAGGTGAAGCACTCATGGATATACTTAACAGGTTCGGAATGGGCAAGTTCTTTAATGCTCTCTGGTCCAGCGCGGACTACGGAAAAATAAAACCATGTAAAGAGTTTTTTGAACTTGCGGTAAGAAAAGCTTTGGAAGACAATCCTTCGGAAAGACGTGAGGATATTGTCTTTATCGGTGATATCTATGAGACTGATGTGATCGGCGCCTGTAATGCAGGCATAAAGTCTGCATGGTTCAATAAAAAGAATGAGATAGATGACAAAGGTCTTGCCACATATATCTGCACATCACCTGACCAGCTGTCCGTGATTATCAGATAAGACGCTTGTTTTTGGGACAATCTTTTCATCAGGTGTCCGGTTTAAAAATCCGCTTATTGAATTTGTGCTAAAATGGCTCTGTCTGCGGGCAGGGCCTTCAGATAAATGTGTGATCGAGTGGGATTTTTATATGGAACTTTGGGATCTTTACGACAGAGAAGGCAATAAAACAGACGGGACATGGGAAAGAAAGCACGGGAATAATAATGATCTTCCCGAAGGAAGATATCATCTGGTCTGCGATATCCTGGTCAAGCACACTGACGGTTCATATCTTCTGACCAAGAGGCATCCTGATAAGGATATTTGCCCCGGTTTCTGGGAGCTCGGTGCAGGCGGTGCGGCACAGCAGGGTGAAGGTCCTGAAGAGTGTGCGTTAAGAGAGCTTTTCGAAGAGACAGGACTTAAGGCAGACTGCCTTGAATTCGTCAGCAGATCAGTAAGCGATTTTAGTCACAGCATATATTTCTCTTATCTTGCTATAGTAAGCTCAGATAAGGATTCTGTAGTCCTGCAGGAAGGCGAGACTACAGATTACAAGTGGGTTGATGCTAAAGGCCTCCTGGAATATGCGGATTCCGATCTTGCCATGAAGCACCATGTGGAAAGATACCGCGATTATCTTAATGAACTGGGCAGGGAAATCACCTCATAATGAACAAGTACAATTCGCAATATGAGAAGATGACTCAGGAGCCGGTACCGCGCCTGATCGTTAAGCTCGGCATACCGACCATGATCAGCATGTTCGTCACCACGATATACAATATGGCGGACTCCTATTTTGTCGGTCAGATCAACACATCTGCGAGTGGCGCTACGGGTGTTGTTCTGGGACTTATGGCTATCCTTCAGGCTGTCGGATTCATGTTCGGCCACGGAAGCGGCAGCATCATAAGCAGAAAGCTTGGACAAAAGGACGTCGAGAACGCGAGAACGTTCGCGGCTACAGGCTTTTATTCGGCTTTGATAGCCGGATTTGTTTTCCTCATAGCAGGCAGTTTTTTCTTAACTCCGCTTATGAAGCTTTTGGGAAGCACGCCGACCATTCTTCCTTATGCCCGTACTTATGCCATCTGCATTCTCTGCGCTGCTCCGGCGTTAGTGTCGAGCTGCGTAATGAATAACATCTTAAGATATGAAGGTCGTGCGTTCTTTGCCATGATAGGCCTTACTTCAGGCGGAATATTAAATATATTCCTGGATATGCTTTTCATGCAGAAGATGGGAATGGGCATATTCGGTGCTGGTCTTGCTACAGCGATCTCACAGTACGTTTCATGGGCTTTGCTCCTTACGATGTTTATACTCAAAAAGACGCAAACTTCGCTGTCAGTCAAGTATGTGAAGTTCAATGCGTCAACGCTCGGCAATATCGTGACTACGGGTCTTCCAAGCCTTGCGCGTCAGGGTCTTGCAAGTTTGTCTACTATGTTCCTTAACAATGCGGCAGGTGTATACGGAGATGCCGCGATCGCCGCAATGGCTATTACTAACAGGATCAGCATGTTTATCTTCAGCGCGGTGCTCGGTATCGGACAGGGCTTCCAGCCGGTCTGCGGATTTAATTTCGGAGCGAAAAAATATTCGCGTGTCCGCCGGGGCTTCTTCTTTACATTGAACTTCGGCACGTTGCTGCTCGGTATTGCTTCTATGGCTGTCTTTTTTAATGCCGGTTCATGCATTCAGCTTTTCAGGGATGATCCGGAAGTTATACTTATCGGCACACCTGCTCTCTGCGCGCAGTGTTTAGCGCTCGTTATCGTGCCTTTTCAGGTATGCAATAACATGATGTTCCAGAGCATCGGTTATAAATTCAATGCGACATTCCTGTCTTCGTTAAGGAACGGATTGGTATTCATACCGATCCTTCTGGTCTTCAGCCGGGTCTTCGGCCTTACGGGGATTCAGATCGCGCAGGCTGTAGCTGATGTAATAACAAGCATCGTGTGCATACCGTTTACAGTAAGGTTTTTCAAGAACATCCCAAAAGATTAACGGGATACAGCATATGAGTATATTCCGGCGACTACGACCAGAATGACCGTTCCCCACAGCAATAGAGCGACCGCTCCGCTTGTTCCGCCGATCATGGCGAATGCTTCGATGAGGAACAGAATACCAAGTAAGACCATGAGCATGCCTGTGAAACGCTGGGTCTTGTTCCAGGCGTCTTCATCATCCATGATCCACGGGAATCTTACGCCTATCCAGCCGTTGGGCCTTACAGTCGGAATGACATTTCCTAAACCTGCGAAAATGATCCCGATCAATATCATTGTTATTGTCATGTCATTGATAGGGTACCCGAACGCTTCGATCAGCATCATTCCCTGTAATGAACAGGATAATAGAGGCCAGATGAATAGTATGCTCGCAAATACCTTGGGCGATTTCTCCATAAAAGAATGAAGCGCAACCGCAAGGATCAGTGCAAGTCCCGCACAAATGCCCGGAAGCAATGAAATACTCAGCATTTTGTTTGCGTATGCATCAGCTTCACCTGCAATGCTGTAATGGATCGGAAGCTGGTCCGGAAGCTTGTCATAAAGGATCAAACCTATAGCAAACGGCAGCAAACTGATCACGATACATAAGACAGATACTAATATCCCTTTATTCCTGTTTGTCATCTGAACTATCCCCCTTCAGATCACTAAGCCAAAGCATCATTTCTTCCACGACGGTCATGTTAAGTCCGTAGTAGATGAAGTTCTTTTCCTTCTTCTCATAAATGAGGTCTGCTTTTTTAAGTACCGACAGGTGGTATGACACCGTTGCCCCGGTCATATCGAAATTAGATGCGATATCACCGGCCGACATCATGCCGCCCTTAAGCATAGTCAGTATCCGCCTTCTTACCGGATCTGATAAAGCTTTAAATGTATCTTCAAAAGCCATAAGACACCTATTTAGAAATCTATCTAAATAGTATTGCCGCCGGTTCAATTTGTCAATGATTTTTGGTATTAACCGGATTGCGATTACAATTCTATAGTGAATGGTATAATTACCGTGTCCGAAGGTAACTTCAGACGAAAAAACTTTTATATGGGGAAAAATATGAAAAGAGTAAAAATCTGTGCATTGGCACTAAGCGCATGCATGGCTGCCGGAGCCATGGCAGGCTGCAAGAAGACAGAAGAAACTTCTGTACCATCCGGAAGCATCTTGGATACTGTAACATCTGAGAGCAGTTCTGAAGCTGAGACTTCAGGTACTATCTCTGAATCGGTAACACCTGAGAGCAGCTCGGAAGCTACATCTGAAGACACCCAATCTACTTCAGAATCTAAAGCTACATCTGCGCCGAGCGACACTAAGGCAACAAGCGGTGATGATTCAAATATCTCTTTGGATGCGGAAAGCCAGGAGTATGCCAATACTTTTGTAACTAACTTTGTTGAGCAGTATTTCTGGGATTTTGACAGTTCTTCAGCTGAGCTTGACCGTTACCTTGATTTTGTTCATATCCATCTCAAGATCAATTCAAGAGATTCTGTTACCGATGTTAAGAATGGTGAACTTACCTTTGAGACATTTACGGTTGAGAAGGCCCAGACGGTCGTCGGCAGATATTTCGGTAAAGGTCTGAAGGAAGAAGACTGCAAGAATCTTTCTGCTCCTCCGGATGCCTATGGAGATTTTGCTGCAGGACCTTACTACAAAGACGGTAAGATCTGGTATCAGGCAGGCGCAGGTGAGAGTTACAACCGTATCGGTATTGTAGATACCATTAAGAATAACGGTAACGGAACTCTGACAATAAAGTTCACTGTATATGAGATCGATCTTGACACATTCTCTTCGCTCGACAGCAACGGCCTTAAGGCTTACTACAAGCTCAGTCCCGGAAAGGCATCAATGGACAAGACGCTCAAAAAAGTCTCTTACGGATCGGCAGTTGTTGATGTAGGACAATCAGGATCATATCTTCTGAAGTCTTATGATATTGCCTGATAAGTAATATAAAGATTTGTAAAAAGAGAAATAACCTGTCCATATAGGGTGACAGTATTATGAATAAAAGGAAGATCGCAATTATGGCCGCGGGAGCGTTGTCCATGATTACGGTCTTCTTTTTAGTGGAAATGTTAAAGCATGGCAAAAAGCATAAGCTGCCTTTAGACAAAACTTATTCCGCAGTTCTTTTATCAGTCAGTATATCGATAATAAGAGCCCAGCGAGCGACCTGGACAGGGTTTTCCTTGGGATAGAAGAAGTGCAGTTTGCTATTGTGATAAAGCTCGATCCTCTTTCCGCATTTGTATTCCAGCGCAGGTATCTTTTCAGTCGGAATAGTGAATTCATAAGAAACGGATCTGTATGTCAGTTTGTCCTTATCAAGCGTTAAGATGCCTTCTTCACTCTTAAGAGTCTTTCCTTTGCCTGAGAATACTTTGACCTTTACATTTGATGTAAGTGTTAATGTGTCAGTCTCTTTTTCTTCTAAAGCCCTGATTGCATCGTAGTAGGCCGGAATGGTCTTGACCGGATCAGTGAAGTGATATCTCTCATCAAGCGTGTGGACGGCGCCGCAGGAACGGCAAATGAGCGTGTTGCCTTTGCCTGCTGTCTTATAGAGATCGCCGCAGTCTGCACAGCGGTACAAGAGCCTCTCAAGACCTGCAGCCTTATCTCTCTGACGGTATCTGTGATTCGTAAGTAGAGATGCATCGGTATATAGAGTCTCTGCAATGATGCGGTCTAATTCTTCGCCGTTCATGGAAGATATCTCGCTTCTCTTAAGGACTCTTTTTACCGTAACGTACACATCGGTATTATAAGTTCTCTTGCGCCATTTGGGCTTGACATAATAACCGCCTTCGATCTTTGCGAGGACGATATCGACATTCAGTTTTTTATAGAACTCTCCGCCTTTTTCGACGATCTTATTTGTGCGTCCGTCAGGGGAGATGCGGCCCTCAGGGTAGATTAATACCGGGTGCCCTCTTTTAATCAGCGTTTTAAGCTTCATCGCTGCTCTGAAGTCTGTCGTAAAGAGCTTTTTTGGGATGAAGCCGCAATGCTTTACGATTGTTTTGAAAAGAGGTTTGTTGCAATAGCTTTCTTTTATCAGGCATGACGGATTTTTTGCGTTGGCCAGATAGTGAAGATAAGAGTAATCCTCTGAATTCTCGTGATTGGCTAGCAGGATGTACGGCGCTTCGGCTTCATTAAGTAGCACGTCGTCGATTACGGGCTTCTTCCTGCCGATGTGGAGGATCTTAATAACAGCGAAGAAGATGTCGTAGTAGAGCGAAGCAGGTGTCTTGTCTGTGTCCTTAAGGACGAACTTATGCATAAACCAATATATCAGCGCGAAAAGAAGCACTGACAGGATGATTACTATAACCACCAGGAGCCAGAGCGGAATGTTGCTCGACAGGAATGCCATTCCGGCCTGTCCGATAAGGACTGAGACGACGACGGACGGAATAGCGCTGGTGGCAACTGTAAGCATGTATTTGCCGTATGAGAGCTTGGTGCTGCTTCCGTAATAACAGATGGCACCGAAAGGTATGAACGGCATAAAGAAAAGAAGATACAACAACAAGACTGTGTTACGGTCCTGAGCTGCTGAAGCGATCTTATCTATTGCGCCTCTCTGTCTCTCGTATGTGGAGCTCTTGTAATTAAAGACACGGACGAGAAGGAATATGATGGTGGCGCCAAGGCAGATGCCGATATCACACAAGGGAAGAGACAGGTAGATCGGATAACTCAAACCGCTGGAGATTTGAATAAACTCCGCTGAAATGAAGATTACTACCATCTGCAGAGCTTCGATAAGGATTACGCTGATTCCGCCTGCCACACCATTGTTCATGAGGATCTCGCTGGCGCCTGCAGTATCGCCGTTCATCTGCATTTTAAACAGAGGGACCATTATATCCTTAGCAAAGTAAACGAATAACAGAACAATGATCACCAGGATTATTGCCATAGCGATCCTTTCTGCAGTAAAGAATTTGTTCTTTTTGCGGTCAGCCATATATTTATTATAACTCCAATAAGGATTAACAAGCATTTTATAAATTTACACGCAAGCGTAACAGGGCGTGTGATATTATCAGGTTATGAAAAATACTATGTGCAGATACGGCTTCAAAAGATCAGAGGTGTTGCTACATGGCCTCTCATAATGCAACTGCTCCTGCAAGCAGAAAAAGCCTGTTCTCTTTGGTCCGGACTAAGATAAATAAGTTCTTTCAGGACTTCTGGGAGTTCTTAAAGAGCGTCCTGTCGTTGTTCAGGCTGGATTTCTGTGAAGCGATGCTCTTTATCCTGTTCTGCACGATATTTACCGCGTTTGCTACATCTATCCTGAAAAAACTGCTGTTCGGTGCGATGATGTGGGTCAGCGGAGAGACGTACATCGCGCCGGCTAATGCCAAGCATGTATTCTTCCATCCGGTATCGATAGTGCTGATGATCATATTTGCGGTCATCATTACGTTGTTCTCTTTATTTGAGATAGCAGGACTGCTTCATACTTTTTCTGTTGCCAAGGCAGGTTACGAGACTAATCTCACATGCATGTTCCTGGCAGGATTCCGGGCATGCAGGAAGGCGCTTAATCCCAGGAACTGGCCTTTGATCCTGTTTGTCCTTGTACTGTTCCCGCTGACGAAGGTCCTGCCGCTGTCCAGTTCTACTTTCAAGCTGATCCTGCCGGGCTTTGTCAATCAGACGATCGATTACACCAGATGGCTGAATCTTCTTTACAACGCCGCTTATCTGACGCTTATCATTTTCCTGACCGTTTATGTTTTCTCGATCAACAGTTTTATCCTGCAGAAGGAGTCATTTTTTAAGAGCTGTTCAAAGTCGCGAAAACTCGTAAAGGGGCATTTTGTCGAGATCTTGCTCACGATGTTTCTGCTTACTATCATACTGAATTTCCTGATAAACTCCATCTCATCGGTCATTGTTGTCAACGGCAAAGAAGCGATATCTTTCTTAAAAGGTGACAGCAGCATCGTTTCCAAAACGGAAGATGTCGGAACATACACTTATGTTTTGCGTCAGATATTAAGGAGCATTATCTCGCCCGCTATCAATAATGCTGCGCTGACGGCACTGTTTTATAAGTATCTGGACGAGAAGAACGAACACCATACACTGTCCGAAGATATTTTTAAGGTAAAGCATTATACAAAACGCAGAACGGTATTGGTTTTGGCCGCACTCGGAGTAATGTCTTTCGGAATATTTGTAGCTATGACGTACAGATATTCTTTCCTAATGGAAGATGTGGACAGACCGCTCGTATGCGCCCACAGGGGAGATAACGTAAATGCACCCGAGAACACGATGCCTGCATTTGAACTGGCGGCAAGTGAGAACCTGAAATGGATAGAGCTCGATGTTCACCAGACTTCTGATGGTGTCATCGTCTGCAATCACGATCAGACTCTAAAGAGAGTGACAGGGCAGAATCTCACCATACATGACCACATTTACAAGGAATTATCCGAATGTGAGTTGGGTGAGTGGATGCCGGGAGATTATGACGATGTTTATATAGCGACTCTTGAAGAAGCGCTCATTCTGGCAAAAGAAAATGACATGAATGTCCAGGTAGAGCTGAAAGGTCATCCGGCTGATGTAAACTTTGAAGAAAATGTCCTGAAGATCATAAATGAGACTGACATGAGGGACAATGTCATGATCATATCCCAGGATGCTTCCAGACTGGAGCGCGTTGCCGAACTCGATCCTGAGATAACCAAGGGCTACTGCATGTTCCTTGCAATGGGCGAGCTCGATGATATTGAATACACTGATAACATTACCATTGAAGAGACATATGTCACACCTGAACTTGTCCGCGACATGCACGAGAAAGGCATAATGGTCTTCTGCTGGACTGTTGACCGCGATGAGACGGTACAGTACCTTGTAAGCTGTGATGTTGATGTTATCGGTACTGATGATCCTATGCTGATAACCGATGCTCTCGATAAGGCTGACTATTCCGGAGGCTTTTCAAGAGCATTCCACATAGTAATGCACATGATCGCACATATGGATAAATAACCGCGAAAAACGGTTAAGATGAATGATAAGGAGTTGCCATGAATAAGATCTTCGCGCAGGTTCAAGAGTATATGCACAAGGCGTTGGATGAGAAACACCCTTCGCTTAAGAAATCCGATCTGGAGAAGGACGGAGCCGTCTTTTATATGAACGGCAAGAACGGCACCGAGTTTGACTGGTATGTCAATGATCATCTGCCGTGTTTCTTCATTTTTTATAATGACAAAGAGAACCTGGGTGCCGTTAAGGCTACGCTCTATACCGACGGCGGCCTGAGCGTCTATGTCTATGGCGACAGGGGCCACGCGGATCCTGTGGAAATGAATTATATGATTGAAGCTGATGAGAAGGAGATCCTTTATCTGGCTGTTCTTCTTGCGAAGAATGCAGACGGCAATAAAGTCTGGGATGATGATATCAGTAAGCTTGATTGTGAAGGCGTTCCTGATGAAGAAGAATTAAAAGTATTCCTTTCTCTTAAAGATGCCTTTGAGCCTATGGTAGAGCGTAAGAACATGATGGGTCAGATCGTTATGGTCTCCAAGAAGGTCCGCGAAGGAGGGTTTAAGATCGGCTACGGAGTCCGTGACGAGCCTGTGGATGAGAACGACAGCGGTTGGTTTTTCAGCGTTGGAGATGAGACTGACGAGTATATAAACGATACCGGTAATATTGAGATATGGTCAGTTAATTCCGCTCTGATGTATGAACCTGCTCTCATGGAGTTTATTACTGAGCCTTATGGCACGGGCATTGTGCGCGTCTCGTCTGATAAGTTCGAACCGGATGAGCCCGGCAAAGAGGTTTTTATAGAGAAGAAAAAATAAAACTGCCGGGAGATTTATCCCGGTCTGAACAAAGGGGGTAATAGTATGAGAGAACAGTCGTTTATGATCGTGATCCCGAAGAACCGGTCAGTCATGGATGATCCCAAAGGCTTTCTTGATAACCTGGCTGCTAATGAGCATATCAATATCAAAAATGTTGATATGGAAGAAGAGCGGGGCCTGGTGATCAATCTGGAAGTTGACGGCAAGCCTCATCAGATAAATGTCTTTCCTACGGATGTTGAGGTCCCGCCGATTGTCCGTCCCGAGCATGTCTTTTCCGAAGAAGAATATCAGCTGATCGATGAGGCCAGATCCGGCATTGTAGTCAACATGGACTTTGACGAAGAAAATGCAAGGTGCTTCCACGACCAGCTTCGTATCATTGATGCTATGTTCCCTGATATACTGGCAGTTCTTGATTGTCCTGCTGAAAAGCTCCTGTCAGGCGTATGGGTATCGTTGGCAGCTCAGTCTGATACACCTCCTTCACCCAGGTATCTTTTTACGGTTCAGGCGATCTCTGGGGATAACGATGAAGTCTGGCTGCATTCTCACGGCCTTAAGAGATGCGGAATGTATGAGCTTGAGATATTGTGCTCTGACAGCGAGATGTGCAATGAGCACTATAAGATAATCGAATCCTTTGCTTTCCAGATGATCGAGAATGAGGAAGCTTTTGAGCCGGGTGAAGCGGTTTTTGTAGCGCAGATCAGCAGATCTTACGTGGTGTGTACGGCTGTAGACTGGAAGGAAGCACTTAAGTTCTATCCTGAGGCCACGCTCGGCACCGAAGAAGACAGAGACGATGAGGTCCACAGCGAAGATACATATGTGCTCATGATGTACAACAACCCCGATGCGGAGAAAGCAAAGCAGTACAGCAAGATTCAGCTTATTAACCCGCATCTTAAGAATAATCCCATGTTCCTGTTCTCCAATTCCGAGACAGAGAGGATGAGAAGCCTTGCCGTTGAGCGTATCCCTTACATGAAGATGGGATTCGAGAATAAGGATAACAAGGTCATCGTGAAGATCGGCCTTTTGACAGATAAGGAGTATTGGAAGGACGACAAGCCCCAGAGGGAACACATCTGGTTCGAGCTTAAGGAAGTCAAAGAAGACTCGGTTGTGGCTGAACTGACCCAGGAACCTTACTATGTGTCAGGAATCAAGCCTGGAGATACCGGAACATATCCGTTCTCTGATATTACAGACTGGCTTATTTACACGAAGGACGGCAACATAACGCCCGACGACGCTTACAGGCTTATCTGAATTACATAAAAGATAACAATTTTCTTTTAGAGAGTTTATAATATTAGAAGGCCCGCTCCGGACCTTTAGAAATAGTTAGCAGGAGGCTTCACATGACGATTGAACAACTTTATGCAGGAATGGACCCTCAGGAATTCTACATTGGAAAGGTTACCCAGGTTTACAGAAGTTCCTGTATTGCCCAGATCGATAACTTTAACCTTATGTCAGACAGGAGCAGATTTAATAAGTCTTTCCTTCCTAACACCATCAATTACTTTGTAATCATTGACTCAGTTGTTGGTTTGTTCCTTGGAGAAGTATTCGAGAATAAGGCTTCAAGAAAGAGTATCTACGAGATGTCATCAGGAACGACAAAGTCCAATGACTATCAGGAAATCTGCATCGATACAATTTCCCTTATGCCTACAGAAGCTACTAAGTTCCAGCTCGCAGGTTTTAATACTCTCGGTATCACCGATAAGGTTTACCTCGCTACTGATGAAGTTTACAGGCTGTTCCTCCAGTCTCTTGAGTTCACAGGAGAAGATGAAGAACCGCTTCCTCCTTTTGCTACGTATCTCAACAAGTCACAGGCTGAAGTATCACTCAAGCCCAGCACGCTCTTTAACCGTCACCTCATGTGCATCGGCGCTACGAACAGCGGTAAGTCCACAACGGCTCTCGCTATCCTTGATAAGGTCGTTTCCACAAGACGCAAGGCTCTTATCATTGACCCTACAGGCGAGTACAGAAACGCTTTCTCCAGCGATGAGATCACAAAGCTTACACTTGGTGTAGATACGACAGTATCTCCGGGTAAGATCTCCATGGAGCAGTGGGAAAAGCTTTTCGAGACTGAAAACAGCGCTCAGGGTGCTGTTCTTTCGGAGGCTATTACATCTCTCCGTTATATGAAGAAGATCGGCGAGTCTACATACTACAACAAGGTAGGTGAGGACATCGAAGAGGTTCAGGAGAATATCGCATCCGTAGGCAAGGATGATGTTGATTTCAACATTGAGCTCCTTCCTGAGCAGATCCAGGCTGAGTCAGTATGCGAACCTGACAGAGACAACAACTACAACTTCAAGTACCGTTACGATACATTGAGAGCTAACCTCAACTCTTCACTCGTTCAGAAGATCCAGTATCAGATGACGAATACGAAGTTCCTGTCATTCTTCTCCAATGACCCGAGTATGTATAACCTCCTAGATGTAATCGAAGAATTCATTCATCTCCCGGAAGAGAGCCTTTATATCGATACATCACAACTTGGTGCTTCTGAAGGTATCGGCGGCATGATCATCGACCTTGTAAGTACTTTCGTAATGTCCAGAGAAGACATCAAGCCGTTCGTATTCTTCATCGATGAGGTTCACAGATATGCTAAGTCCAGATATTCCGACAAGGACTATCACGGCGGCCTTACACTCCTTGCAAGAGAAGGACGTAAGAAGGGTATCTTCCTTTACCTGACAACACAGAACCCTAAGGACGTATCTCCTATCCTCTTCGGTCAGATCGGTACGATGCTCATCCACAGACTCATGCTCAACGATGAGATCCGTGCGGTAGAGAGCCACCTTGATGATTACGCCATCAAGCACGTCAGAAAGCTCAACCAGGGTGAAGTTATCCTCACGAGCGTTAATCTCCTGCATAACATGTTCATACATGTAAACAAGAGCCCGAGAACACAGTTCAACGAGACACCTCAGCTGTAAGACGGCCTCACATAACGGAAAATATCAGGCCCCGGAGATTCCCCGGGGCCTTTTTAGCATTTAGCTTATTTGAACCTTGCCGGCCTTTTTACAGAGGTTGTAAAGAAGATTAGCCATCTCGCGGGTCTCAAGATCAAAGCCGTTATCTATCCATTGGGATATAACACTTCCGCAGCCGAAGGTTATGAACTTGTACACATACGGGTTCTCGATCCGGCTTGCTAAAGCAGGCATTTTATCTTTCATATCGTCTATCATGTTTTTGAAGATGTTTGTTTTTATATCGTAATCCAGATTGCTGCCCATAAGAGTCCTGTAGATCTTTGCATTATCTTTAATGTATTCCAGGTGTTTAGACAGGAGATCTATATCATCGCCAGTGCCGGTTATTGATGAGAAATGCTCAGTGGTATCTCTCTCGAGTTTTGAGACGATGTCACCCAGCAATTGGGCCTGATCGCTGTAATGAAGATAAAACGTAGTGCGGTTCAGGTCCGCCTGTTCACATATTTCTTTAATGGTGATCTTATGGAATGGTTTCTCCTGCATAAGTTCAATCAGTGCAGTTCTGAACAGGAGCTTTGTCATTTCAGTTCTTCTTGAAGCAGCCATAGTATTATCTCCCGATATAGACAATTAGACACAATGTGTCGATTTCACAACGAAAACATATAAACTGCGTATTGTTAAATCAACACGGTGTCGATAAAATCTTATTAGAAGTTGCAGACAAGGTCAATAAAATTGCCTGATTCTGTAACGATAAATATGTCAGGGATAATTCCTGTATAAAGTTTTACAATGCCCCCTTTCTCACTTCTCTCCAAATCGTGAGGGGGCTTTGTTATTGCTGATTTGGCGGTTTTACGATTTGTAGTAGAATAAAACTGTTAATAGGGTGTTTTTATCTTTTCAAAATTGATCGAAATGGACATACAGACGACACATCGATACTTTAGAATGGCCGCAAGGAGGAAATCCTGATGGCCAAGATCCTGATAGTCGAAGACGCTGAAGAACTGCTTACGCTTGTCGCCGATTTCTTTAGGGACAAGGGTTCTTTTGACGTAGATACTGCTCCTGACGGCAATACCGCGTTAAAGCTTATCGGCGGGAACGATTACGATATCGCGATCCTGGATATCATGCTTCCGGGAGTAAGCGGATTCGAAGTCTGTAAAGCTCTGCGTGCTAAAAGTAATTGTCCGATAGTCTTTCTGACTGCACTTGCGAACGAAGACAATATCTTAAGAGGCTACGAGATCGGCGCGGATGAGTATATGGTAAAGCCGTTCTCGCTTAATGTGCTTTATGCGAAGTGTCTTGCGCTTCTTAACAGGACTGAAGCGGAGATGAAGAAAGAGATCGTCTTAGAATGCGGTGGTATCAGGCTTTATCCGTTGCGCATGGAAGTCGAAGCTGACGGACGCAGGATAAATCTGGCTCCCAAAGAGTATTTCCTCCTGAAGGTTCTCATGGAGAACAAGGGATATGTCCTTGCAAGAGACAGGCTTTTGGATCTGGTGTGGGGTATCGGATTTGACGGCTCCGACAGAGTCGTTGACGGTCACATCAAGAAACTCAGAAAAAGCCTTGGAAGCAGCGGGGACGCCATCAAGACCGTGATCGGAGGCGGCTACAAGATAGTCTGATCACGGGGTAATGTCGGAGGGAAAGTATGGGAAAAAGATCGATCAGAAAGAGCTCGATAAGAAAGCCTAAATTCGGAATTATATTTGCTGTAAGGTTTGCGATCGCACTTGCGGTATTCTCGCTTATAGCTGTATATCTGTTAAAACAGCTTGATGATAAGCTTTGGTTTTATTGTTCGCCTGTTCGTCAAGACTATCTGGATAATGTTGTTAACACGACTACGTCCTTAGCTAAAGATAAACCCGGGAGCGAAGATTATTATGACCATTTGACAGCTCTTAAGCTCGGAATGGCTATCTTTCAAATGACAGACCGCAACTATGCAGAGGTTTGTGTCGGTGACCTGAAGCTCGCTACCGATAAGGATACGGCTTTTATGTCAATGAGGGCGAATAATGACGAGGGTCGCGAATTCTTTTTTATTGAAGACATTTCTTATTTAGATCCTGTTAATGAATACATGAACGGCAAGTTTGATTTCAGGGCGGAAACAGAATGGTATCTGCGGTACGGACGAGATCCTGTTGCGGAATACTTATCACTAAGCGATATTCTTGATGAAACAAGGATTTATTCTCTGGAGACTGCTTATGTAAATCATGAGACGAAAACCTTTATCCCGGGAGTTATTCTGATCACATATAAGGGGAATGAATACAGAGTCGACTGTACGCCGGATGATACAAAGGGTTTTGAATACGTCAGCGGAGATCTCGGTGTTTTCATTGTCTGTTTAAGAGCAGATCCGGATCTTAATTCTGATAGTGTTGAGTATTATTATTATGTTCATGATGTATTGAATAATTCTGATTATCCTATCTCAGCAGACAAAGTGGTTTTTGAATCCCTGATGGAAGAGGGAAATATCGACTGGTATGTTGCCTACAACAGTTATGAGCAGCCTACTATCTTCGAAGCCGCTTCGTTCGCATGTGCGTTCATCATTGTAACAGCAGTTGTTTTGTCTTTGGTAATATCACTCGTTCTTGCGATCATAAGATATCAGAAGGATAAGACAGTCTGGAAGATCTTTGAATACAGGACCAAGACGACTGAAGCTATGGCCCACGATCTTAAGACACCTTTGGCAGCTATCGCGGCCTATGCCGAGAGCATTGAATCCGCTCCCGGTGATGCTGCGAAAACAGGCGAATTCTCAAGGAAAATAAGCGACAAAGTGTCTGCAATGGATCATATGGTAGAAGATATGCTCGCGCTCTCGAGGAGCGAGACCGGCAAAGTGGATGTCTGCGAGGAAGACATAAACGTTAAGGAACTTATCGTGGATAGTCTTAAAGATTTTCCTGATATGAAAGCAGAGATCAAAGGTGATGATGTAATACTTAAAACAGACAGAATTCTTTTTAAGCAGGCTATAGATAACCTTCTCTCGAACTGTTACAGATACCGCGAGGATGACAGCGTGATAGACATTTGTATCGATTCCGGGAAACTCACGATATCCAATAAAACATCAATGACTTACGAGGATGTTGATTCTCTTAAGAAGCCTTTTGTCAAAGGCGAAGATTCGAGAGGAAACAAAGGCACAGGCCTCGGATTAGCCATCGCTGAAAACAACTTAAGCATTCTCAGGTTTGCTCTCGAGTTGGCATCAGAAGAGGGCAGATTCCAAGCGGTAGTGAAGTTCAAATAATTATTTTTTCTTGTCGGCCTTTTTAATTCTGACAGTTACCGGTTTGATGTCATTTTGGGACTTTTTCTTTTTGCGGTCTTTTAAGTTATCGATGAATCTTTCCACGTATTCCTGAACGAAGAAATGGAAGAATGCCCATGCCATAGCTCCAAAGCATCCCTCTACTGCGATCATGGCAATTATATTGGAGATGACGTCTATGCCGCAAAAGATATCGTGCCAATAGGAGATGAAAGCAAAAACCATTACTGCAATGCACCCCAGACTAAAGAGGGTGAAAATGATAGGTGTTGCTATATATTCAAGCTTCCAATACCGCTTCTGTTTTGCCCAGCAGAAAGCAAGGAAGGCGAAGAAGACCGTCCATCCTATAAAGAACCAGAACGTCCAGTTCATACTGTGTGTGACCGGCATAATGATCACGAAGAAAAGACCAAACAAAGCACAGAGAATTAAAAATCCCAGGATAAAGTAATATTGAAAGGGCTCTATGTCCTTATGAGGACGCAATAGTTTTCTCTTGCCTTTAGTATCGGTTATTTGTGCCTGTTTTTTTACCTGGCCCAGCAAATATTCCGCGGCATCATCTTCTGTGTCGAATATCTTCTGAAAGATTTTCTGAGAGTTTTCAAAATAGGAAAACTCCCACTTGCCATCCTGCATTTGAACAAGATTGAAGCAGTCGTTGTATGAAACGCTTCCGCCGATGTTAATGTTGCTGGTACTGATGCCGAGTCTTTCGAGCTCTTTTAAAAGCTTACCGGTCTTCATATTCTATTGTCCCCCATACTGGTTTCATATTAGCATAAATCGTTTCTTTGCGCGCTTGTGTTAGAATGCTCTTATCATATTTTTCACAGGGTAATGACTGATGGAACAGATCGTTGTTTATAACGGATCGCTCAAGAGCGAAGTTTTTAAGTTTACGGATATATGTTTTGCCATGATGGGAAAGGTTTTTGAGCCTGACGGCAGGCATTCATTTTATAACGATATCGAAAATGAGTTCGACCGTTTCTGGTGCCTTATATCAGACGGAAAAGTAGCCGGTACCGTTGCGGTAAGGAGGCAAGACGATACTACTGCTGAACTTAAAGCGATGTATCTGTCCCAAGAGCTGCGCGGAAAAGGATACGGGTATAAGCTTCTTGATCTGGCGATGACTTATTCCAAAGAGAAGGGCTATAAGCGCGTCGTGCTCGATTCGATGTCAAAATACGAAGCTGCGTTGAGCCTTTATGAGAAATACGGTTTCAGGCGCATCGACAGATATAACGATAATCAAAAGGCAGATGTATTCATGGAATATGTCTTTGAGCAGGTTAATGACAGACCGGCGATAATATCAGACGACAGATACAGATTCGATTCTTTTGGTAATGGCTTACCGCTGCCCTGTAGAGGTCCCAAGAGACTTCCCGCTATGGGATGGAACAGTTGGAATCCTTTCGGAAGCAACAACAATGAAGATCTGACAAAAGCACAGGCTGATAAGATCATTGAACTGGGCCTTGATAAGCTTGGTTACAGGTATGTTGTCCTTGATGACGGATGCTACAGCATGCAGAGAGTAAACGGCAAGCTCGTTAACCATGAAGAAAGATTTCCGGGCGGCCTTAAGGCGATATCTGATTATATTCATGGCAAGGGCTTAAAGTTCGGAATGTATAACGATATCGGTACCAATCTTTGCGGCGGTGCGGCTGTAGGAACGCATGGTCATGAGAAAGAAGATGCTTTAGCCTACCGCGAATGGGACATCGATTACATCAAGGTCGATAACTGCTATTACATGTTCGACAATGCGACTTTCGCAGATCCGGAGAATGCAAAGTATTCCTATGCACCGAACATTAAGAATATCAAGGTCACCGGACCCGGTTTTGAAGTGATATTGGATAGCAAGGACGTAACAATAACGGGCACAAGAGCACAGCGTAAAGGCGATTACATAACGGCTATCGGAACCTTTGACGGTACAGCTCCTGACAACACGCCCATAGGCCTTCAGAGTTCGGAGGTCAGCTTTGATCTTGCTGTTCCGTGCGATGGCGATTATAAGATCTCGGTTAACTATGCGACGGGAAAAGAAGAAGGGGTCGGCCAGTGGCTTCAGATAAGGACCGGGAATGACAAGACCGGTGTTATTTCTTTTGATGATATGCCTCCCGAGACCGGATCTCCGACGGAATTTAAATGGTCTGAAGGAATCCCTGTCCGGCTTTGCAAAGGAATTAATTCTATCCGTCTGATGAATCACAGAAGACAGGAGAATACACTGGTGTCTTACGCGACTTTGCTTGAAGAGATAAGGAAAGCAATGCCGGATAAGGACATCGTCTATTCGATCTGCGAATGGGGTAAGACCATGCCCTCAGATTGGGGCTACAAGGTCGGTGACAGTTGGAGAATATTAAACGATATTACTTTTGCGGTAGGTTCTCCTGAGGGAGATTACGGTACCGGTCAATGGTTTGATAAATACACGAACAGCATAACGTCACAGTACAACAAGTGCGTGATCATGGATGAGTTCGCATCTCTTGAACGCGGATGGAACGACCCGGATATGCTCATGATCGGCATGAACGGCTTAACTCCGGAAATGAACCGTACTCATATGTCTATGTGGTGCATGATGAACGCTCCTCTTATGCTTGGTCTTGATCTAAGGCGCGTCGAAAATGACGATGACATCTATAAGATCATTGCCAACAGGTATCTCATCGGCATCAACCAGGATCCTCTTGGCATTCAGGCAAAGAGAGTATTTACTACATATCCTTGTGAGGATCCTTCCAAGGAATATATCAGGGATATCAACAGGGTAGATGTGCTTGCCAAGCCATTATCAGGCGGCAGACTGGCAGTAGCGGTCTACAATCTGTCGGATGAGATCGCGGAGGAAGATATCGATCTTGATCTGGATCTTATCGCAGAGAAATTAGGCTCAAAATTTCCCTCTGAACTGAAGGAAGTTCAGAAAATGAGGGAGATCAACGTGTGGAATGGCGATTCTGCGACTGTTTCCCGCAAGATCCTTGGAAGCCCCGTAATTATTGAACCTTACGGCAATATAACATTGTTACTTGAGGGTATTTAACGTGATTTTGACAGGCGAATTCATAAAAATGCTGTCAGAAGATACCTCTTGGACAACAGGAGAAGATTTTGGCAGTGATGAGGATGTTCTTCTCCGGAAAAACTGTGCGAGAATAATTCACAGATACTTGCAGCGGGTCATCTCAGAACCGGATGAGACAGAAGGACTGCCTTCGCCTGCAGATATACCGGATATGAACGATTGCAGGATCTGTGCACCTCATATAGCTCAGGTCATCGCCAAAAAGATCATGGAACCGGAAAGCAGAGGGACGATAATGCTTTTTTGCGGGAATGAAGAGGTAAGAAGGGAAGATGTCTTGCTATATGTCAGAAAGGTCAGAAGAGGCGACGATGAACAGTAACATTTTGAATTTTGCAAAGCCTGCTTCCGACTGGAATGAGGCTTTTCCCATAGGCAACGGAAGGATGGGCGCGATGGTCTTTGGCGGCGTCGCGACTGAATTGTTGCAGCTCAATGAAGACAGCATCTGGTACGGCTGCCCGAAGGACAGGGTCAATCCGTCAGCCAAAGAAAAACTCCCGCTAATAAGAAAGGCGATTGATGAAGGCTGCATCAGTTATGCGCATGACCTCTGCGCGCTTGCGTTAACAGGCATTCCCGATACACAGAGTCACTATGAACCGCTTTGCAATCTCTATATTCTTTTCGATTACGAAGATGACGAAGCATCTGATTATTCTCGTATGCTCGATATCGCAAATTCTGAAGTAGTCGTCTCGTACCGCAAGGATGGCGTGAACTACAAAAGAAGTGTTATTGCGAGCTTTCCGGATAAGGTCATTGCAGTAAAGCTAAATAGTGATGCTCCGGGAAATATCTCATTCAGAACGCAGCTTGCAAGAGGAAATATCACTTGGGACATGAGACCGTTCAGACAGCAGGTCTATAGAAATCCCGGTTATAACAGCTGCGTTGACTCGATTTGCAATCAGGCTGATGATATGACGATCCTTACAGGCAGATGCGGAGGCGCTGACTCACTTGAATTCGCATGTGAGATAAAAGTTATAGCTAAAGGCGGAAATACTCAATCCATAGGCAACACGCTTGTTGTAGAGAATGCGGATGAGGCATTGATCCTTATCGCAGCTTCAACGGAATTCTATGTAAAAGATTTAAAGGGATATCTTGATAAAACGCTCAACAGCGCAGCTGAAAAGGGAGCGGAAAAACTTTGGGAAGATCATGCTAAAGATTACCATTCGCTCTATGACAGGACCGGTCTTACGCTTCCTTCATCTGAATGGGATATTGTCCGCATGTTTAATCTCGGAAAGTACCTGACGATCAGCGGAAGCCGCGAAGGCTCACAGCCGTTGAATCTTCAGGGTATCTGGAATAAAGATTTTGATCCTGCGTGGGGCTCGAAATACACCATCAACATCAATGCGGAGATGAACTACTGGCCGTGCGAGACACTTGATCTTTCCGAGTGTCATCTGCCTCTGTTTGATCTCCTGGAGAGGATGAAGCCGAGAGGTGAAGAAGTAGCACAGAAGATGTATGGAATGCGTGGCTTTGTAGCCCATCACAATACAGATCTTTGGGGTGACTGTGCTCCTCAGGACACATGTCTGTCGTCAACTTACTGGGTGCTTGGAGCGGCTTGGCTTTGCCTGCATGTATGGGAGCATTACAAGTACACGTGTGATGTTGAGTTTTTGAAAGAACATTTTGACAGCATGCTCAAAGCTGCTGTATTCATTGTCGATTACAGTGTCATTGATAACGGTTATCTTGCTTTGTCTCCGACCGTATCGCCTGAGAATGAATATGAACTCGGGAGCGGCGAGAGAGGCTGCATCTGCAAAGGTTCTTCGATGGATGACCAGATAATAAGGGAGCTTTTCGAGAGTGTGTTATCGGCAGAAGAAGTGCTTAAGACTAATGCTCCTGAGATAGAAGAGATCAGAAAGAGTTTTGCTAGCATAAAGCCTGTTACCACCGGCAGCGACGGCAGGATCCTGGAGTGGCACGAAGAGTATAAAGAGACCGATCCGGGGCACAGACACATATCACATCTTTTCGGTTTGTTCCCGGGTACTTCGATCGGAAAAGATCTTTTTGATGCAGCATCGAAAACATTGGATTACCGCCTTGCACACGGCGGCGGCCATACGGGCTGGAGCAGGGCCTGGATAATCAATCTCTATGCCGCAATGGGAATGGGTGACGAAGCGTATAAACACATAAGACTCCTGATGGAGAACTCCTTGCTCCCGAATCTTTTTGATAACCATCCGCCTTTCCAGATCGACGGCAACTTCGGACTTGTCTCAGGGATAATACGCATGATCTTAGGCCGCCGCGGTGAAGAGCTCCCCGCGCTTCCAAAGGAGTGGAAAGACGGTTCTGTTACAGGTTTTAAGTTAGAAGGCGGCACTAAGATCGATCTGGTCTGGGAAGATTATAAAGTGGTATCCAAAAGGATATACCATTCCTGCTAATGTATTAAAAAGGTATAATGCATCTATGACACATAAAGAAAAAGCACTAGATTATTTTGGCAGAAAGTTCCACTGCTCGCAGGCAGTGTTGGCTGCTTATGCTCCTGAAATAGGGCTTACTGAAGAGCAGGCGTTAAAGCTTGGAGCATGCTTCGGTTCTGGAATGCGTAAAGGCGAAGTTTGCGGTGCGTGCACCGGTGCGCTTATGGTGCTGGGAGCACTTTACGGCCAATATGATAAAGCTGATCCTGAGAGCAGGATCAGAGCAAATGAAGTAAACGATAAAATGATGGACGGGTTCGCGAAGGTGTGCGGATCTTACATCTGCAATGATCTTCTGAAATGTGATGTTTCGACGCCGGAAGGCAGAAAATATGCATTTGACCATAATCTTTTCACGGAGTTTTGTCCGCTTATGGTGGCAAATGCCGTCGATGTTTTGGAGCAGATAATAAAAGAAACAGATGAAAAACGATCCTGACGGTTAGGAGGAAGCAGTATGGACAAATCAAAAGTGTATTTTACCGATTTCAGAACAGGCCTGGGTGTAAGCCTCACGGCGAAGCTTCAAAAGCTCATTAGGATGGCCGGTATCGGCTCGATCGATTTTAACAATAAATTCGTTGCGATCAAGATGCATTTCGGAGAGCTCGGAAACCTCGCTTATTTAAGACCGAACTACGCAAAAGCGGTCGCTGACGTCATCAAAGAAAACGGCGGATTGCCATTCCTCACTGACTGCAACACTTTGTATCCGGGATCACGCAAAAATGCATTAGAGCACCTTGATTGCGCGAATATCAATGGCTTTAATACGGTAACTACAGGTTGTCAGATTATCATCGCTGACGGCTTAAGAGGAACGGATGACATTATCGTTTCTGTCCCGAACGGTGAATATTGCAAGGAAGCATATATTGGACGTGCTGTCATGGATGCGGATATATTTATTTCTCTCACGCATTTCAAAGGTCACGAACAGGCCGGCTTCGGCGGTACGATCAAGAACATCGGCATGGGATGCGGAAGCCGCGCGGGCAAGATGCAGCAGCACCAGAGCGGCCATCCTCATGTTATTACCGAAATGTGCAGAGGATGCAGAAGATGCACCAAGGAGTGCGGTTCTAATGCGATCAGTTACGAGAACAATAAAGCTTGGATAGATCCGGCCAAGTGCAAGGGCTGCGGCAGATGTATCGGTGCGTGCGCCTTCGATGCTATTGAGAACGATAACTGGGATGCTCCTCAGATGCTCGGCTGCAGAATGGCTGAATACACTGCTGCTGTAATAAGCGGCAGACCGAACTTTCATATCAGCCTTATAACTGATGTATCACCTAACTGTGACTGTCACGGTGAGAACGATGCGCCGATCCTTCCTGATATCGGAATGCTCGCTTCATTTGATCCCGTTGCATTGGATCAGGCTTGTGTTGATCTGTGCTCAAAGGCTGAGCCAATCAGGAACAGCCAGCTCGGAGATAACATGGCAAGTCCTCATTTCCATGATCACGGCGACGTATGGCACAACAGCAATCCGAACGTTTCATGGGCAGAGACTCTTGAGCACGGCGAGAAGATCGGTATAGGTACAAGATCTTATGAACTCATTACCATGAAGTAAATAAGAGCCGGTCTTTAATGAGACAACCCTTGTCCCATTCGTAAAAACGGGCATTTGGACGGTTTGTGTCCTTTATTACGGCTGCCGCGGAATGTAGGATTCTGTCATCAAACTTAAGTGAGGTGTCATTATGAATCCACAAAATATCTCTTCCCGGAAATTTACGGTCTTTATGCTGATCTCTTTTCTGGCAGCATATATCCCGATAGTTTTGGCAGGCTTTATGTATGCAAAAGGCAACACGATCCTTTTCATGCTCCTGTTCAGGATAGTAGCAGTAGCATTTCCTTTTCTGGCTGTCATCATAGCCCGTCTGCCTCTTAAGAAGATCGGCTTCGGATTGAAGTGCAGATTCAAGTACATAATTGCGGCATTGATCGGACCGCAGATCCTTTCATGGATAGGAGCCGCTATATATTTCATCATATTCCCCGGTTCGTTCAAGTTGGGGTTCGATGCTTTTACAGCCACGCTTCCTTCTGACTTGGCAAGCGTTTTTGATTCGATAGATCCTTTTGTCTATTTAGTGGTGATGACAATAATGTCACTGACCATTATACCGGTCTCACAGATCATTCCGAGTCTTGGTGAAGAGGCAGGGTGGAGAGGCGTTATGTATCCTTTCCTCAAGAATAAGCTCGGCAAGACCATAGGCCGCATTCTGGGCGGAGCCCTGTGGGGAATCTGGCACTGGCCTTTGGTAATTATCGGAGGTTATTTCTACGGCAGGGAATATCCGGGCTATCCTGTCCTTGGTCCCATTGTGATCTGCATCTCGCTCATCCTGTTCGGGATCGTCATTGATTATCTTTATGAGAAGACTAATTCTATCTGGGTAGCATCTGTCGCCCATGCCGCAATGAATGCAGCTTCTATGCCTATGCTCCTCATATCAGGTTCTTCTGACTCGAATATGGCAGTGTTCGGACCTACGGGTTTTGCCCTTATCCCGCTTATTCCGGTCCTCATAGCAGCGGTCATTCTATCGCTTAAGAAAGAAACAATAAAAGAAGCAAAATAAACTGTCCGCAAAATCTTATATTATTATTTTGCTCCCGCGGGTATAATGTCTGAATAATCAGGCTAAATCCACGGGAGCATTTATGTTAAAGAACTTAAGAAAGCTCATAAGCTATTACAAACCGTATTTGGGAACTTTCCTTCTGGATATGTTCTTTGCTGTCATTGCTTCCGCGATAGCTCTTGCAGTCCCTCTTGTGGTGCGTTACATAACCTCGGATGTTATCTACATGGAGCAGGGCGCGAAGGAGAGAATTATCTTTCTCGGTATAGTTTTGGTGTGCCTTGTGGTGGTCCAGTTCTTTGCGAACTTTTATATAACCAATGTCGGTCATGTTATGGGCGCTAAGATGGAATACAACATGAGGGCTGAGATATTCTCGCACTTTCAGAAGCTCTCATTCTCATTCTTTGACGATCAGAAGACCGGACAGCTTATGAGCAGGATCACGAACGACCTGTTTGAGATAACCGAGCTCCTGCATCACGGTCCCGAGAATATCGTAATATCTCTGATCAAGATCATCGGCGCTTTTATAATCCTCATGGGCATAAGCAGCTATCTTACGGCTGCGGCATTCGTCATGCTGCCGTTTATGTTCCTTTTCGTTTTCTTTATTAACAGAAGGATGCGCAAAGCTTTTAAGGAGAACCGTAAAAAGGTCGCCGAGATCAACTCGCAGGCAGAAGACAACCTCTCCGGCATAAGAGTCGTTAAGTCTTTTGCGAATGAGGATATTGAGATTGGAAAGTTTAAAGAAGGCAACGACGCTTTCTTAAAAGCCAAGAAGAACAGCTATCTCTACCTTGGATTATTCCAGTCTGGAATGACTGCTTTCATTCTCCTGGTAAACATCGTGGTAATCATTACGGGTGCAATACTGATCTCTGACGGTCTTGTTGAGATCCCTGATTTTATTGCGTTCTTGCTCTATATCAATACGTTCACGGAACCTATCAGGGTATTGGTCGATTTTACAGAGCAGTTCCAGAACGGCTACACAGGCTTTGAAAGATTCACCGAGATTTTAAATATCGAACCTGATATCAAGGACAAAGAGGGCGCCGTCGAGATGACCGATGTCAAAGGCGACATCCTGTTTGAAGATGTATCGTTCAAATATAAGGACGGCGCGCACCGCGTGCTTCGCCATATCAACCTTGATATCGAAGCCGGCTCATATGTCGCTTTGGTCGGCTCTTCAGGCGGCGGCAAGACTACGCTTTGCAGCCTTATTCCGCGGTTCTACGATGTTACGGACGGTTCAATTAAGATCGATGGTAAAGACATCCGTGATATCAAGCTCAAGAGCCTGAGAGACCACATAGGAATAGTCCAGCAGGATGTATATCTTTTCGCGGGCACGGTTATCGAGAATATAAGTTACGGCAAGCCCGGTTCGACCAGGGAAGAGATCATTGAAGCTGCCAAGCTTGCGAATGCCCACGACTTCATCATGGAGCTTCCTAACGGTTATGATACTGATATCGGACAGCGCGGGATCAAGCTCTCGGGCGGCCAGAAACAGAGGCTTTCCATTGCGAGAGTATTTTTGAAGAACCCGCCGATCCTCATATTCGATGAAGCAACGAGTGCTCTGGATAACGAGAGCGAGAATATAGTAAAAGAATCTTTGGAGAAGCTCGCGAAAAACAGAACTACGATTGTTATCGCACACCGCTTATCAACAGTAAGGAATGCCGAGCGCATTCTTGTCCTTACCGAGAATGGCATCGAAGAGAGCGGCACCCATGATGAACTCATGGCAAAGAACGGTATATATGCAGGCCTTTATAAGTGGAATGCGTGAGGTGTAAGTATGGATACATTTGCAGACGAGAGAGACTATGAGCTGTTAGATCAGGATAAGTATACATTTTCGGTATTGTCGAGGATCATCAGAGGCGACCTGGAACTCTGCCTTACTGATCACGAACGCCTCATCATCTGCTTTAGCGGACAGCCTTATCCGGTATGGATCTGGACTCCTGACGATGCTTCTGAGGATGATATGGAGCGCGCATATCAGACCTCCAAAGAGAATTCGTTTATGGATGGCAAGCACCATTTCAATATTAAGTATGAGTTTGCAGAATATTTCATTAAGAGAGCTGCAGCAGACGGGTTGGAACTTAAGATAACGACCAACCTTTTCGCTTACGATTGTCCTTCTCCGATAGCTCCATCATCCGTCATTGACGGTGAGCTGCATAGTTGTACTGACGAAGATGCTGATGTGATGGTCGAGTTTTTCGACATGTTCCACACTGAGCTCAATATCGATCAGGAAAGCCGTGAACAGTACAGGCTATACGTTGAAGATGGCATAAAGACCGGATCTTTGTATACATGGAAAAACGGTGATGGCAAGATCGTTGCCAGCTGCAACTGGCATCCTGTTCAGGAGATGGCTTCAATAGGTCTGGTATATACGCTAAAAGAGTATAGAAGGAAACATTACGCTGAGCATCTCGTATATCAGGTAACAAAGATCGTACAGGACAAGGGTTATCTTCCGATGCTTTATACCGATGCTGACTATGTGGCTTCGAATAAGTGCTATGAGAAGATCGGCTATATACTAAGAGGCAAACTCTGCACGATAGGATAAGCAAAGATTGGGGATAATATGAAGAAGATACAACTTATCAATGATGACTATCTGGGTTATGTGAATAAACTCAGGCATGCATGCAGAGGAGTAGTCCTGAAAGACGGCAAAGTTCTCTTAAGCTATGAGAGCAAATACAACAAGTACATGATCCCGGGCGGCGGTGTCGAAGATGGGGAAAGCTATTCAGAATGCTGCGAGAGAGAGCTTCTTGAAGAGACAGGAATGAAGGTCAAAGCAACAGAAGAATATCTCGAGATCGAAGAGCTTTTCTTAGATTGGAAACACATTAATCATTACTTCGTCTGCGAATATATCGAGGATACTGGTAAACAGGATCTCACTGAAGGTGAGAAAGAAGCAGGCTATAAGGCTGTATGGATGCCTTTGGATGAAGCTCTTGAAGTGTTCGGTAAGTATGAGAGTTTTCATAAGACAAAAATAGAAGACTATGGTCTTTACAGACGTGAATATTTTGCTCTTAAAGAGTACGGCTTTGAATACAGGTTCTTTGATGGAACACAGACTGTAATAGGACATGGCGCGCAGGCAGATGTCTACAGTTATCACGGCTATGCATACAAAGTATACAGGCCGACTTATAATCCTGAATGGATAAAGTTTGAGAAAGCGCAGCAGTCTGCCGTAAACGCGGCCGGACTTTGTGATATCAGATATTACGATACGGATGATCAATTCATTGTTAAGATGGACCTTGTTGAAGGCGAGACCCTTGAGAAAAAGATCTTATCAGGATTTGAAGGCGGCTTTGATATTCTTGCAGACATGTTCCGCAAGGTACACAGCGCAAAAACAGACGGTGTAAAGATACCAAGGCTCATCGATACTGCAGGCTTCGGTGTAAGTGATGAAAACAGGCAAAAGATCATTCCTGTAATCGCGAGATTATCTGAGAAGACGGACATCTGCATCTGTCATCTTGATATGCATTTTTTGAATATCATGATTCCTTTTAACGAATCAGAACCAAAGATTATCGATTGGATAAATGCGAGGATCGCTCCCGCAGTCTTCGATTATGCGCGCACATATGTGATCTTGAGAGAATGCGCACCGGAAGTTCTCGGCATGTATGAAGCTACTGTTGCATCAGATATGAGAACTCTTGGTATCACAGATGAGGACTTTGCCGATGCTGTAATGGTCAGTCAGGTTATCCGCGACAGGGAAAAGAAAGACTGATAAAAATGCATTTCGTCGAAGCAAAGGGAATAATCCATACAAAGAACGGATTAAGCGGCATGAATATCTACCGCGGCTGTACGCACGGATGCATTTATTGTGACGGCAGAAGCCTCTGTTATCAGTTCACTCACAAATTTGAAGATGTTGAAGTAAAGACAAATGCACCTGAACTCCTGGAACAGGCCTTAAAGTCTAAGCGTACCAAATGCATGATCGGTACAGGTTATATGTCCGATTCTTATAACCATTACGAGCCGGAACTTCGTCTTACAAGAAGGTGCCTTGAAATAATTCACAAATACGGTTTTGGTGTTGCTATCCAGACCAAGTCTGACAGGATACTTGAAGATATAGATCTTCTCGATGCGATAAATAAGAGATCAAAATGCGTTGTGCAGACAACACTGACAACATATGACGATGATCTTTGCAGCAAGATCGAACCTAATGTCTGCAATACCAAAAGACGAATTGAAGTACTCGAGGAAATGCAGAAACGTGGAATCCCTACTATTGTCTGGCTTACGCCGATCCTTCCGTTCATCAATGACACTGAAGAAAATATCACTGCCATTGTCAGTGAATGTGCGCGTGCCGGCGTAAAAGGCATTATATGTCCCGACATGGGCGTGACCTTGCGCGAAGGCGACAGGGAATATTTCTATGCTGCTCTTGATAAGCATTTCCCGGGTATTAAGGAAAGATATATCCATACATTCGGCAACGCCTATAATGTGCCCAGTCCGGATGCCAAAAGGCTGATGCAGGTTTTTAGAAGAATGTGCAGGGAAAACGGGATCATAAGTGATATGGATGAGTGCTTCAGATTCATGAACGATCTGCCTGATAAGCAGATTAGCATTTTTGATCTGTAAAACGGCGATAATCTCTGTGTTTTGACGAAAAGAATCAAATTAGAAGCTGCTTTTTCTTATGTTATAATTTGCGATAATCACAGAGATCCGGCAGGTATTTACCGCTTATACGGATGCCTTTTTAAGGTATCTTCCCGATTTTATCTGAGGGGGTAACGCACAATGGTCCTGAATTTCTACATAATCATCTGTGTGCTTTCTTTGATCTGCTGCATGTTTTTTTTCTGGAACAAGCGCAGTTATTATCCTTTGCTCTATGCTATGGTCTATATCCTGGCGTTATCGGCGCATGTCTGCTATGTGCTGCTGGCATTGGCTAAAGAAGTCAGAGAGGCTGTTATCATCAACAAGGTCATTTATGTCAGCGGATGCTTTTTCTCGCTTGTAGGCCTGATGATCGTTATCTCTGTCTGCCAGATCAAACTCCCGAAGATCGTAAGCTTCCTGTTGCTGCTTTTCGCTTCAGGTGTTTATTGTCTTTCGTTTACGGCAGGTTACAGCCCGATATTTTATAAGAGCATTGATATCGAGCAAAGATACGGGATAACGGTCCTCGTAAAAGAATACGGACCTCTGCATTCGTTGTTCTATGTGATGATAGGTCTTTTCCTGGTCGCCACTTTAGTAGTGCTTATTTACGGATGGTTTAAAAAGCCGAACATCTCAAAAAGGGATCTCGCCATTGCCGCCTTTATGCAGATATTTTCCATATTCTGTTACTTTATCGGACGGATGGTAACGAAACAGATCGAATGGATGGCTTTGGCAGACCTTGTAGACGAGATAGGTTTCCTTTTGATCATGAACCATATCGGCCTTTACAGGGTTGATGATCTCGTCCTGAGCTCTATTCAGAATGACGGCAAAGTCGGATATGTTGCGATGGATTTCAAAAAGAAATACCTGAGCGCCACGGATGCAGCCAAAAAGTTTATTCCCGAGATTGCAAAAAACCATGCAGACCGTGAGATCGAAGATAGGGAACTCCGCGAACTTTTCAATAAATGGATAGATCAGTACAGTATCGAAAAACTCTCAGTCGATCATATATTCCACAAGAATAAGTCTATTTATCTGGTCCATGTCCAAGACCTCTATGACGGTAATCAGAAGCGCGGATATCTTCTTGAGATCACCGATGACACTGAGCATCTCGAGCGGATGGAAGATATCGAACGCTATAACATGAACCTCAACAGAGAGCTCATGGAGAAATCCAAGAAGATCAGAGAGCTTGAGTCTCAAAAAAGATCATCGGACAAAGACTGACGTAATCATTGACAATCTAACGATCGTTAGATAAAATCTCTCTAACAATCGTTAGAGAGGCCATGTTATGAGTACCAGAGATAAGATCATGGATGTTGCGCTCAATATGTTCTCCGAAAGGGGTTATGAAGCCGTATCAATAAGAGACATATGCGGTGAAGTCGGCATTAAGGAGAGCACGCTGTATTATCACTTCAAGAATAAGAAAGATATTCTGGATTCACTGATCGAGAAGTTCAGGACACACATAGACGGGCTTCTTGCGCATGTGGATGAGCTCACGGAAAAGCCGCGCCCAAAAAAGGGGAAGAAGGCAGATGATATAAGTCTTCAGATGATGGATTCATACATGATCGACAGTTATCTTTTCGATCCGTTCTGCAACCTGATGTTAAGGCTAATGATGATAGAGCAGTTCCATAACGAAGAGATAAGAGAGCTTTATGAGAAGACTTTGTTTACCGATCCTTATGAGATCCAGCTTAGTGTCTTCAGAAAACTCTCATCAGCCGGAGCAATACCCGAGAAGGACGTTGAGTGGATCGTTAAAGAATACCATTCATACATGACGATGCTTACATTCAAATATCTTCTTAACGGCGACCTTACCGAGAAGCGCAAGAATGCGTATTACAGGGAAGTTCATGAATTCATGACAAGAAGGTTTTTGGCATGAAGAAGATAGCGATGTTTACGATGGGCACCAGAGGAGATGTCCAGCCGTATATTTATCTTTCAAAAGGCCTGATGAGAAAAGGACATGATGTGGTCCTCGGTACGCATCCCTGTTGGAGAGGGCTGGTTGAAGAAGCGGGAATTCATTTCGAGCCTGTAGGACCTGATATCGATATCGAGAAAGTGACTACGATAATCCGCGGCCAGTCAAAGAACGCGATGATGAGCCTGCTTAAGACGATGAATTTCATCATGAGGATCATCGAAGGGTCATCCGAAGAGGTATATGAGATCTGCAAAGGCAAGGACCTTGTTATCGTTACCCACAGCCAGATGGGAGCTGTCGAAGCCGGAGTATTAGGCATCCCGAAGGTTAACGTAACTCTCCAGACTGAGATGATCGGTGAGAAACTTCGAAAACAGAAATTCGGTGAGAAACTTATCGGAGGTTTTATAGCCAAGCAGGCTGCAAAGCCGACAAATAAGATCCGCAAGTTATATGGATTAAAGCCAGTCAAATCTGCCGATGAAGAGATGTCCGATAAGCTCAATCTCATACCGATAAGCAAATATGTGGTCGACAGGAATCCTTATTGGGAAGAGAAGAATGTCCTTACAGGCTACTGGTACGATGAGGAAGAAGAGTACGTTCCTGATGAGAAGCTGAAGAGTTTTATAGAGAGTGGTGAGAAGCCCGTCGTTCTTGCTTTGGGAGCAATGTCTTTCGAAGCAGTAGCAGACAGGAACAAGCTTGACATGTTTGTAAGAGCATTTCAGAAAACAGGCTGCAGAGCAATCATCCAGGGCTTCCGGAAAACGCTCAAGGACTACAATCTTCCCGATACCATGATTGCGGTAGGAAGCGTGCCGCACAGCTGGCTTTTCAGAAATGCGAAGTTTGTTATCCATCACTGCGGATTCGGAACGACAGCGGCAACGATGATATACGGTGTTCCGTCGATACCCGTGCCGCACGTTCTTGACCAGTTGGGCTTTGCTGTGCAGCTCGAGAAAAAGGATGTTGCGACGAAGCACATCAATGCCAAGGATTTAAGAGAACCAACGATTATATCTGCCATCGAAGAGATGAATATCACTTATGCGGACAAAAAGAAGAATGCAGAGCTGATATCTGAGAAAATCGCCACCGAAAATGGTGTTGCCGAAGCCGTAAGACTGATAGAATCTGTTATGGAGGAAGGTTCAGGTAAATGATCATTCTGATAACAGGTGCATCACATACAGGTAAGACATGTCTCGCGCAGAAATTGCTCGAGAAATACAAGTATCCGTATTTGTCAATTGACCATCTGAAGATGGGTCTTATCAGAAGTGGCAACACCACGCTTACACCTTCTGACGATGATGAACTTACTTCATATCTCTGGCCAATAGTAAGAGAGATGATCAAGACGGCGATAGAGAATGATCAGAATCTTATCGTTGAAGGCTGCTATGTTCCTTTTAACTGTCGCACAGACTTTGGTGAAGATTATCTTTCCGATATTTGGTTTATCTGCCTTGCCATGACTGATGAATACATCGATTCTCACTTTGACGAGATAATCTCCCATGAGTCTGATGTCGAGCACAGATTATTTGATTCAGACTGCACGATAGAGTGGCTCAAGAGCGAGAATCAGAAGTGCATTGAAGGATTCAAGGGTGCAGGAGAAAACGTGGTCCTGATCGAGCAGGATTATGATCAGACCATTGAAAGATTGACGGAATTGTAAGCAGATAAATGGAATGGATATGGTATATCGTAGCCGCGTTGGGAGCGGGAATAGGAACGGGACTTGCGGGTCTGTCCGCCGCGACGGTCATGGTGCCCATGCTTATCGTGTTGTGCCCTTCTTTTTCAGGTGAGACAGGCGCGTACCAGGCAACAGCAATAGCGCTTGCTTCAGATATTTTGGGCTCTGCGGTTACCACATACACATACGGCAAAAACAAGAATATCGATCTCAAGCGCGGATGGCTCATGATGGTTTGCATCCTGACCATGTGTACAGTCGGAAGCTATGTCGCTTTTCTTGTAGGTAATGTCGTGCTCGGAAGCTTTACATTGTTCCTGACATTCTGCATAGGAATACGCTTCCTTGTTAAGCCCGATACAAGCCGCAAGAACCAGACTAAGAAGGGCGAGAAGCTTGGGCTCAAGGGAATAATAATCTCCATCCTTTGCGGCATTCCCATCGGCTTTGGCACTGGTTTTGTCGGCACAGGCGGAGGCATGATGATGCTTATAATCTTTACCGCTTTCCTGGGTATGGAGCTTAAGACTGCGGTCGGTACGAGTACTTTCATAATGACGTTTACGGCGCTTATCGCGTCGACCAGCCACATACTTATTCATCCCGCCATCGTCATAGAGAAGTGGGATGTTATGCTTGTCTGCATTGTTGTTGCGACGGCGGCTTCTCTGGCTTCGGCACGTTTTGCAAACCGCGTTAAGAACAGGACGATCGGTCTTGTAACCGGTGCCGTCCTTACCATTCTCGGAGCCGCGATGCTGATACTGAATTTCTGGGAATTTTTATCGCAGATCGAATTGTTCGTAGAGACACTGCGCTGCCTGGGACTTCTGGTGCTTTTTATCATCCCGTGTGTTGTAGTTCTTTTGCTCATCAGGGCTTTATTAAAGCCGCCGTCATTCGTATTCAGAAAGCTCCTGCATCTGGTAGCATTTACGGGCATTTCCTTAATGGTCATCTTTGCGAAAAACTGGCTTGCGATTGTTATCACCGCGTTAGTGTTTGCGTTGATCTTGTTCCCGATACTTTCGATACTCGAGAAAGAGTCATGGTTTGACAGATTCTTCGTGCAGAAGAAAAAAGGTGAGATCAAGATCAGCATGATAATGCTGCTTGTTATGTTTGCTGTGCTCGTTGCTGTAGCCTGGGGTATATTTGACCAGCCTTATTTAGCGGCTGCATCGATACTCATGTGGGGCGCAGGAGACGGAGCTGCGGCACTTGTCGGAATACCTTTCGGTAAGCATAAAGTGAAGATAAAGCCCGCTGACGGCAAGAAATCGTGGGAAGGAAGCTTTGCGATGCTGGCTGTAGCCTTCCTGTGCGGAGTTCTGGTGCTTGTTTTTGCGCAAAAGACAGGAATATCAAAGGCGGTTATTTTCGCGCTCCTTGGCGCGATTTTTGGGACAATAACGGAGCTTTTCACACCGAGCGAATTTGATACCGTAACAGTACCTGTTGTCATTGAGGCTGTATTGCTTATACTTAATCTGTTTGGAGGATTAGGATGAGAATACTTTTTATTCGCCACGGCGAACCGAATTATGAGAAAGACGACCTGACCGAGACCGGCTATAAGCAGGCTCAACTGGTCGCTGAAAGGCTTAAGGACGAAGGCATTGAGGAGATATGGTCTTCGACTCAGGGAAGAGCGATAAATACCGCGAAGTTTACGGCAGAACTTTTGGGGCTCCCGGTAAAAACAGCGGATTTCATACGCGAGATCAAATGGGGAAGCATGACCGGCGAGGAGCTCTTTGCAGGCGGTCATCCGTGGGATATCGCGGACGAGATGGCGCGGAACGGATTGAACCTCAATGATCCTGACTGGCGCAGCAATCCCTGCTTTAAGACCAACATGGTCTTGGACTGTGTCGATACGATAGAGAAGGGTATAGACGAATGGCTTCTGGATCTGGGCTATAAGAGAAACGGCCTTTACTACGATCACTTGGTAGAGGAAGACCATCACCGCACGATCGCGTTCTTCTGCCACGGCGGTTCCGCGAGTGCAGCGATAGCGCATATCATGAACCTGCCTTTTCCCTACGTCTGTGCGTTGCTGCACATGGAGTTCACGGGTATTACGATACTTCGCATGGACAGACATGCCGGACCTTGCACGCTTCCTTGCATGGAGCTTGCCAATGACGGAAGGCATGTAAAGGAAGGCTATTATCACCGCTTATCGAATAAATGAGCAGGAGTCTTTATGGATAAAAGGATAATTGATTTTTTGATCAGGGCTAAGAAAGCCACATATGCCGGCAAAGGCGCGGAGACTGCATCTTCAAGACCAGAATCTCACGATCTGCTCTATCGTGAAGATGACCTGATGTATTACGACACATATCTAGGCGGCAATAAGTTTGCGGGCGAAGAAGCGTTGTGGATATCAGATAAGCCGTACTGGAGTATGAACTACGTCGGACGTGTAACCGGCGAGAACTTCAGCGGTGATTTCCTGAAGGAAGCATTGCTGAATGTGCCTTATGAGATTCCTTTCAGAGGACCTGTGTCTTATACAAACGGTGATTACACATATAAGTGTGAAGTGACAGGATCATTCGAGTGGTTCCAAGGATATGAGACCATTTGTTATCAGGGCAAAGAGATATATGATTGTTACTTCCACGGTGGAATGATCGAGTGATCAGGCATAAGCTCAACAGAATCGGGCGTGCAATGTTATAATCAAATAAGTTTGAATTCTGTTCAGGAATGGGGAAGGAATAATATGGAAAGCAAACTTCTTAATATCAGATGCGACAATTGCGGAGCAGAATACAGGATCAGCTCGCAGGGCGAGATGATATGCCGTTTCTGCGGTTCTAAAGTCTATCTCTCTGATAAGGACTTCAAGGCTTATAAGAATACCAGAGACAACATGCTCAATAATGACCGCTACCTCAACGATGAAGCCGCCGATGAAGGCGATGTGCTCCGTCTCTGGAATAACTCATCGAAGGCGAATTTCACGACTGTCAGAGGCAATACTGTCACACTGGACTGCTACTATTCCGTTATATTGGATGAGAAGGAAGTTTATATCGGTTCAGATAAGATAGCGATCGTTTTCAAGAATGCAATAAGTGCCTCAGATTTCACGTCCCGGCTGTCTCAGATCGAGTATCCTTCTGCAGATATCAAGAACCTTAGCAGATTCCTGCCGAACATTATCTATAAGGCAGAGCTTGAGGACGGCAGGACTCTGTTGATCGTCTCGAAAACTGAGAATATATATCCGCTCTTCCTTTTCGAGAACTTAAAAGCTACTACAGTCGCATGGATCATCTCACGCTTTGAGAATCTGGGATGCCTTCTGGAATTTAATGACATGGATTTCAAGGCTATCAAGGCCGAAGAAGTGTATATCAATCCCAAGACTCACGAGCTGTTTATCCTTGACGGCTGGGAAGGCGTGGAGAAGACTTCGAGACGCAACTATCTTAAGGACATGAGGAAGATCGCGAAGGATATCATGGATGAATCCACAGCGCCTGAGCTTTGTATGAAGTTCCTTAACGGCGAGCCGGCTGAGACTGCGTATGATGATTTCAGCAACTGGGATGATGTAATAGAGAATGGTTTTAACGGACATAATTTTCATCAATTCAATAAATGATAAAGGAGACGGATTATGGGACGCGGAAGTTATACAGCAAAGGACTGGGAAAAACTTAGAACTGCCAGAAGCATCACTTCTGATGCATCTGCCGAGAATCTCTTTAAGAACACTAAGATGCTCGATAAGTTTAATCCGAAGTTCATCGGCATGAGAGAAGCAAGGGATAACGATGAGCATCCGAATTCTACGCCTATCGCGATCGGTGTTGACGTTACGGGTTCTATGGGTTATCTGTCCGAGTCGATCATAAAGAATTCTCTTAACGAGCTCATGAAGAAGCTCTATGCTTCGAAGGTTATTCCTGATCCGCAGCTTATGTTCGCAGCCATCGGTGATGCTGAAGAAGACGAAGCTCCTTTGCAGGTAACACAGTTTGAATCTGATATCCGTATCGCAGAGCAGCTTCTTGAGCTGTGGCTCGAAGGCAGAGGCGGAGATATTGCTGAGGACTATTCCTTGTTCTGGTATTTTCTTGCTAATCACACAGATACTGACAGTATGAAGAAGAGAGGCAAGAAGGGCTTTGCTTTTACTATAGGTGATGCTCCGAATCATCCTGAACTTTCGAAGAGCGCTATAAAGAACATCTTTAATGATGACGTCCAGAGCAATCTGAAGAGTGATAACATTGCAAACGAAGCTTTGAAATCATACGAACTTTTCCACATCAATATCACTACGCAAAACGAGAGAACGGTTATTGAGGGAAGAACTATCAACATAAGAAGAGAGTCTGTCTCCCTCCTTCCCGAGCTGATCATCAGCGTTATCTGCAAGGTCAAAGGACTTAATGCCACTGATATTCTTGGAGATCTCTCACCTGATGTTACAAAGAGACTCAACAAGATGATGAGTAATCTTATAATCTGATGTTTTACGCTGTAACCGGAAATAATTACGGTGATGAAGGAAAAGGCCTGGCAGTCGATTATCTGACACTGTCAGGTCATAATCTTGTTGTAAGGCATAACGGTGGCGCGCAGTCGGGACATACCGTTGACAGGGAAGATAAGCGCTTTATATTTCACGAGCTTTCATCGGGTTCTTTTAACGGCGCTGACACGTATTGGGCTGCTACTTTCTTTCCTGACCTTTATAAGCTCGAAGAAGAGATAAATGACTTCTACAAAGTGTCTTCAAAACCGGTGAAGATCTTTGCTTCTCCATTGTGCTGCATCACGCTTCTTTATGATGTTTATTTGAACCAGAAAAGAGAAGAATTAAGAGGCCCGGATAAGCACGGCAGCTGCGGCATGGGCATCTGGGAAGCGACGAAGCGATCACATAGCGGATTTGGTGTTACTCTGGGAGAGATACACGGCAGCACTGTAAATGAACTGGCTCTGCATCTTTCAGAGATCGAGAAGGAATATGTGTCTTTAAAAGTCACCAAATTCGGCATCAGTGAAGGCCTGAATCTCGATACGTATGAGTACGCAGCTATTCTTAAAGATGCGCTCGAAAAGTATGTGGTACTGGCAGATGATGAACAGGAACTGCTTTTGTCTTATGACAATGTCATTTTCGAAGGCGGGCAGGGATTGCTCCTTGACGAGGCAAGGGATGATCTGTGGCCTCACACGACCTGCAGCAGGACAAATCTTACTAATCCCGTGATGCTCCTTGAAAATCACGGACTAAAGCTCGATGAGGCAGTATATGTGACGAGGACATATCTTACACGCCACGGAGCAGGGCCTTTTATTGAGGATCCTGATCTTGATTTTATAGATGAGACCAATATACCTAATCCCTGGCAGGACAAGATGAGATTCGGAAGATTTGAGTCTTCTTCTTCGTTGATAGAAAGAGCCGTCAAAGACTGCCGTCGGAATAGTCCCGGTACAAAGACATCGCTTTTTATCACGCATCTTAATGAAACAGATGATAAGGTGCTGACAGAAGATGGTGACATTGATCTGTTTGAACTGAAGCACTTTGCTATTTCTTCAGGAATTGATAAGATTTATTGCTCGCGGAGCAAGTTAAGTAAAGAAGTAAAAACTTCAATAAAGGGGTAGATTTTAAGATGATTCATTTCGGTTTTTCTTATGTGGGACTGATGTTCTTCATAATGCTCTTTGTGCCCAATCTCATTTGGGCGAAGAACAAACCCAAGGATTACGACAAGTATGTAATAAACGAGAACAAAGTGCTCTTGATGATAGAGAGGATCGGCGAGGCAACGACACTTACGGCCGCTCTTATCTTTAGTGATTACAATCTCAGAGCATTTACCATATGGTCGCTGTGGCTTTTCTTAGCTTTCCTGTTCATGGTCCTTTATGAACTTTATTGGATCAGATATTTCAGAAGCGATAAGACCATGGCTGACATGTATTCGAGCTATTGGGGCTTCCCGGTAGCTGGCGCGTCGCTTCCATGCCTGGCGTTCTTTTGTTTGGGAATATACGGAACAAACATCTTCCTTATAGTCAGCGCTTTGTTCCTTTCGGTAGGCCATATCGGTATCCATCTTAATCACAGAAAAGAGGCAGTCGGTAAAAAGAAGACAAAGAAGATCGTAAAAGTAATCAGAGTGTTCTTGCTTATCCCTGTTGTTTTACTGCTACTCGTTACTGTAGTTGCGATCGCCGGAAGGAACATCAACTGGTTTAGATTTAATACCAACACTGCTAATGGTATCGATGAGATGTCATATGTCGAGATTGGAGGCCAGGAGCAGTATATCCACATTATGGGAAAAGATATAAATAATCCTGTCATCCTTTATCTGCATGGCGGTCCTGCAGGTCCTGATTCAGCGATCATGCCTTTCTTCACGGATCCGCTGGCCGGTGATTACACGGTCGTTTGCTGGGATCAGAGAGGCTGCGGAAGGACATACTTTCATAATGCGGGTAATGACCCTGATAATCTGACAGTTAACTTCGATACTGCTGTAAGTGACATCGACGGAATGGTCGATTATCTGTGCGAGAGATTTAATAAGGATAAGGTCACCCTGATGTGCCATTCGTACGGAACGATCGTAGGCACCAGATATGTACAGGAGCACAGTGAGAAGGTGGAAGCCTACATCGGCATCGGACAGTTCGTAAACTGCAGGAGATCTGATGAGCTTGCATATGAAAATGCTATGGCAGCCGCAAAGGCGAACGGTGAAGATACTTCATCGCTCGAAGAGGCCTATAAGACATACTGCGAAGGTGATTCGCTGAAAGAGTATCTTATGCTCCGCAATGCGACATCCGGTTATCATCCGGCTGAGAATAAAGCCAACACTGCGCTCCTTGCTGTTTTCTGCCCATATGCCGGTACGGACGATGTCAGATGGGTAATGAAGCAGGCAGATCTTGAATCATATGAGAAGCTCGAGGGGAGCCTCATGGATGCTACATATGATTATGACGTTTATGATTACGAGCTCGAATATGATATCCCGATGTATTTTATTTCGGGCAGCATGGACTATGTCTGCAACACGAGTCTCACCAAGACCTTCAGTGAAGATATTACAGCTCCTCGTACGGCTTTCGCGGTAATCGAAGGAGGCGGGCACACGCCACAGTATGAGACTCCTGAAGCGTTTGGAGAAATGGTAAAGCAGATGCTTAAGCTCAGTTGAGTTCTTCTCAACGGTCAGTTGTTTGTATTGGCGGTATAGTAAAGCTATCATTTGACTTAAGTTCAGATCGCAAAGGAGGCGTGGTTGCATGAGTACAACGCTCGGAAAGAATATAAAGACATACCGTAAGAACAAAGGCCTGACACAGGAAGAACTGGCAGATCTTTTGAACGTTACTCCACAGGCAGTAAGCAAGTGGGAATCGGAGAACGGACTTCCTGATGTATCTATGCTCATTCCGCTCGCCCAGGCTTTAGGCGTCAGCACGGATGCTCTCTTAGGATACGATTCCCTGTCTGAGCAGGAAGAACTTATTGCCAGAGTGAGAGAAACTGTTGCTGCTCTTAAAAGCAGCGGAGATACCAGAGATCAGAAGGCTCTTCGTGTCAGCGAGTATCTCTCAACGGAGACATCACTTAATCCCGGCTGCTTTGAGCTGATCAATGATTATGTTCAGGAAACTGCAAATCTGAGTATGTATGCAGATCCGGTGCTTGAGAATTGTTTCCCTGATGAGGAAGACCGTATCAAAAAGCTTTACCGGGATGCAATCCGCAAAGGTGTTTATCTGATCAGTCACTGCAGTGACAAGAGCCTTATTGAGAAGACACATTTTGCTGTCGCTTGGATCTATATTCATGACAAAGATTTTGATAACGCAAGAGAGCACATCAATGTACTTCCGAGTATCGCATCTAACCGCATAAAGGAAAAACTCAATATGGAGCTCACATTCTTTGAGAGCGGCTTTGAGAATATGAAAGGTGACATCAAAGAAAACGCTGTCATTCTGTTTGATCTCGTTTGCAGCATGCTCAATACCTTTGCTGAAAACTACGGATGGTGGTGCAAGGATAAGGATGAGGCGCTTGAGATCTGTGATTGGTGCGAGGGCATAGTCAAAGCTTTTGCCGGCAGAAAAGATCTTATCAACATGCATCACTATCTGAGAGCTAGAAGAAGCATAGCTTTCTTCAAGTTGGTCGCGCTCAAGAAGTCAGGTGATGACAAAGGCGCAGAAGCATATTATGGGGAATTTGCAAAAGCGATCAAGGGGGAAGATCTTACAGATGAGGAAAAGAATAAGGTCATTGAACTTCTGAACAATGACATTGCTCATTACAGTAAGTATTGCTAATATGTTTGAAAACTGACATGGGGAATGGGAATGAACGAACACTATTCAGATTTTGTAAAAAAGAACATACCTCATTCGGATGTAGTTTTCGAGAAGATCGGTGAGAAAGATAAGCCCCTGGTAAGGATCATCCACCAGCAGCACATCAAGAACAATCTCGGTGCATTGATCTTATTCTTGATAGGATTTATTCCTTTGCTCTGGTTCTTCGTAAGATCGCTGTTTATAAGGCTTCCGAATGTCTTCTACGATATCCTTACTCTCGTGCTGATTTTCGCAGCATTGGTTACTTTGGCCTATTTTATCTATGATATTATCGGACCTTTTAAGGGCATAAGAAAAGGCATTGTTCTCGCTTCGGAAAGGATCCAGGAGATAAAGGACAACAAGAACGCGACGTATCAGTATGTGTTTGATATCTATTTGCCGGATACGGATCAGTCTTTGATGAGCTATCAGGTCAGCAGGGAAGTATTCGAGAGCGTCAATCCCGGCGACGGTATCGTGATCTATAAGACTTTGCGCAAGGTCAAGGCGCTTCCGGATCCGGAACGCAAAGGCGTAATGGACGTAAGCAAGATCAAATCTGGCGTGAGGTAATTTGGAATATGGATAAGTACAGCGGTGAAGATCTGTTGTTAGGGTTATATTCGATTCAAAAGAAAGCGGCCGAAGCTCCGTGGGCGCTCAAAGAGCATGATCTGCCCAAAGGATACTGGCGAAGAGTGATAAATCCTGACGGAGAAGCCTTTTGTAACATTGTTACAAAGAGCTATGTTATCGGGATAAAGACCGGAAGAGTCATCTTTCTGGATAAGAAAACAAAGAAGCGCTTAGATCCTATCATGGGCTTCCATCATTTGGTCACGGGTGATGTTAAATCCGATGAATCAGAGCTTGTTGTGCTCGAGAACGGCAAGCATTTCCATGTGATCTCGCTTAAGACTTTCGAGGTGACAAAGAAAGTCTTAGTGCCGCGCGGAACATATACCGGCGACGTTTACTGCACTTTCTCTGATGACGGCAAGATCCTTTATGTGCCTGTGCAGCTTTACGATTACGACATAAGGCAATACAGATACTTCAGATGCGAGTATGAGACAGAGAATTATACTTTGCTTAGCAAGACTGAGGTCAAACGCGAAGAGGTTGACCATTGGACTGACGAGAAAAAGACTGACACTGTTCCTTAACATCAACCGGATTCGAGGCTGAATTTGAGGCTGCCCCCTCAAGTTTGCCCTCAAATTTTTCAAGCTGTATCGAAAATGAGGCTGAATTTGAGGCTGTACCCTCAAGTTTAGGGAATTCGCGAAAAACCAGGTCCTGCAAAAGGGCAAGCCGTATTATTCTGCCTTTTTCAAAGTGAGCGCTGTCTTCATCGCGTCAAGCCACGTCTTCTGACTGCTTAATCTGACATAGATACTTGTCACGATCACGGTGTTGGCATGTATTGTTTCAGTCGGACCGGGCGCAGGTACAGAAAATGAACCGGTAGCGCTGATGACATAAGGAATGCCGTCAACCGTGCCGAGATAGATCGTCATGTGACCGGGCATGGATATAAGGCTTCCTGGGGCCAGATCTTTAATAACTTCGAGCTTTTCTTCAGAAGACATATCGCTCATATCCACTTTGTATACTCCCGTAGAACCAGACTGTCCGACACGCGGCAGCAGGACGCCGAAGCAGCGGTAGATCTCACGGGTTATGCCCGTGCAGTCATTTGCCCTGAGGTCACCTCCCCATCCGTATCTGTCACCGAGAAGCTTAAAAGCCTGCCTTACGATGTTTGCAGATGTAAGAGGCAGGTATCCGATAGTTGCATCATCAGATATAGGGATAAGCACATATTCATCCTTGATGAATCCGTCAGTACCTCTGGTGGGGACCTTGACTATGTAATTGCCGTAAGTTGACCGGTTACTGATAGAAGAAGGCGCTTCAGACGAAAGTATAAGCTCCATGCGTGTTCCCATCGGAAGAACGAGGTCTCTTACAGCTTCCACATAAGGATCATCACCCAGTCGTAATTCTCTGCCGGTTACGGTGAGCCAGTGTTCAGGATTTTGCCTGTCGTTCCAATCGTCGCGGTCTTTGCACATCGCTACGGCATCCTTTCTTACCCACGATGCATAGCTGTCGAAAACAACATAAAGGTATTCGCCGTCAAGGCTCTCGTGAAGGATGAGAACAGGCATGTACGGCATGCATTCGGCATAAAGCATGTAGTCGAATAACTCATCCGAGGAATCCTCAAAGACGCGGTCTTCGGTAGGGAACAATCGCAAAGTCATTCTCTTGACAGTGAATCCGAATCTAACCTCAATCTCATCCGGAATGCCTTCGATGTTAGAGAGTTTGATAAGATCATCCCAGTATTCTTTTGTTGTCTTATTACCGTTAAGATAATATTTCGACGGATCCTTCGGAGCCATGCTTGCATTCTCATTAAGGAAAGCTCTTAAGATGTTGCCGTCTAAAGTATCTTCGCACTCATCGAAATAAGGCATCTGCACACCGTCTCCGGTTTTCTGGTGTACACGGTTAGCATAGTTAAATTGAGCGATCTCGTCGGAAGTCATGAGAAGCTCATTATCATCTTCGCTGATCCAGAAATCAGGATTCATCATCTCAGGGGATACGCCGTCTACGATCCTTACAAAGTCTGTATCAGCGAGGCTTGCTGAAGTGCTTGGCTCTGTTATGAAATCAGCTGAGGATGACTCTGCGGTGGTTTCAGTCGACGTAGAAGCCGTTTCTGTGACAGTCGGGTTTGTGCTGAGGCTTTCAGGTCCGCCTGAACTGCATGCGCAAAGAGAAGCTGCCAGGGCAGCCGAGAGAATCAAAGAAGTTGTTTTATATCTGCAAGTGGTCATTTCCGCACCCCATATTACGATTGGACTATAGCTATTATTTTATCAATCATTGGCAAATTGCGGATAATAATGAATCTGTGCATATATTTCTATTGAGTGTGCAATTTTTCCTAATAGTTTTAACCGGTGTGCTTTA
>JAFRST010000037.1 GCA_017427465.1 Clostridiales bacterium
CGTCAGACCAGAGGTTTGCTTACACCTTCCTTCAGATTCCGCCTCACGGCGGACACCCTTGGTATTCAGCTATACCCTTCCCACTGTCGGGCGGGTTCGGGACTTTCACCCGTTAGAAACGTGCGCCGTCGGGCGCACTACGAAAAAAGGCCCCGATTTCTCGAAGCCCTTTGTCAAGATAATTCACGATCTTGCAATCAATTTGTGTCTCACGCAATATTTGCGGTTCTCATATATTGCGTTTGCCGCAACAAAAAAGCTCCGGTATCGTGAGTGATACTGAAGCTTTTTGTTTAAACCTAATTTTCTATGATGTTACGTTTTGTACTTCTCACCGAAGGCTTTCATTGCATCGATCACACCTCTGAGGTCATCTCCCATAGGTGTGAGAGTATATTCAACCTTTGGCGGTACTTCAGGATAGACCTTACGGGAGACTATGCCGTCTTTCTCGAGTTCCCTGAGATTCTCCGTTAGGACCTTTGAAGATATTCCGACCACACTTCTTGTAAGTTCGTTATATCTTTTGGTCCCTGTAAGCAGTTCCCTTAGTATGATTATCTTCCATTTATTTGCTATAAGCGCTGCTGTGTATTCAACAGGGCAGTCGGTAAATGTTTTGGGCATGAATATCACCTCCACGCTTTATTATATTCACCAACCACTTAAGAGGAAAGTAACTTTCCTTTGGAAAGAAATCATGCAATAGGTGTTGCTGCTGTGTTTCCGTCTCCGTCTTTCATTGCACCGGATGCTGCATCAAGGATTAGAGGAGCTGCGCTTGCAAGGATCTTTGCAGAATTCTCGCTGTCATACCAGTAGATCTTATCCGAACCGAGTACATTCATTCCTACAAGTGCACCTTCAGGTACATCGAACAGATAATTCTGAGAACCTTCCGTAGCACCATTCTTGATCGCATCAATCTCAGCTGTCGTATAAGCCTCTGCGGAAGCAGGATTTACAATTCCATCCTTATCGAAATACTCAGCTGCATAGTAGATAGTTCCAACTCCGGCACCTTCGTGATTAAGTGCAAAACCGTAAGCCCAGTTGTTCATTGTTATTTCCTCGCTTTCTTATGTTTGATGGCTTAATTGTAGAGGTAACAGAAGCAATTTGTAAGAATGCACTTTTTTGTAAGATAGTTACCTGAAGGTAGGAATTACGATTCTTAGGGGATTTTCTCCATAAATTATTTTTGGTGATAAGTATTAGTACAAAACTTAAGCCTGAGATAGCTCCCAGACTTTGTCGGTTATCTTCAGGATATTAAATAATATCGTTCTCGATATCTTTTATTTTCTTTGCCGGCACTCCACCAACTAAGGAGTTATCGGGAACATCTTTCGTAACGACTGCTCCTGCTGCAACAACGACATTGTTACCAATCGTTATTCCCGGTAGTATCGTTACATTACCGCCAATCCAGACATCGTTACCGATAGTGACAGGCTCTGCGATACCCAAATGCTGCCGCCTGCCCATTGGAGTCAGTGGATGACCGACTGTAGTAATCAGAGTATTGGGACCTATCATGACATTATCCCCGATATAAACTTCTCTGATATCAAGAATCGTAAGGTTATAATTTCCGGTGAAATTGTTACCTATATGGATCTTCTTACCATTATCACAGTTAAATGTCTTGGCGATCCATACTTTCTCACCGACACTTCCAAGCATCTCCTTAAGCTGAGCATACTGAGCTTCATAGTCCAAATCATCAATAGCGTTATACTTACGGCATTGAATAATGGCATTTGCTTTTCGAGCTTCAACCTCGGAATCGTCATAACAATATTCTAGTCCAGCTTCTAATTTTTCCAGTTCGGTCATCTTCAAAACTCCGCTTTCATCACATAAACTTTTTGCCTGCGTCCCATGCTCCGCCAAGATTATCTCCTATCTCACGATAGCAGAGAAGACTGCTGTCAAACATTATAGGACGAACTTTGCTAAGATCGACCTTACCGTCCGTAAGCACTTCTTCATCTGCTTTCATGCCGACAATCTCGGCAACTACACGAGTCTCATTGAATTCTTCCTGAAGCTCGATAACCTTGCACTCAATTGCGACAGGCAGCTGATCTATCACAGGTGCATTTATCTTATCAGACTTAGTTACGGTAAAACCGCATTTCTCAAGTTTATCCGGGACCTTATTCTTAGATACGATACCTACATAGTCGCATGCCGCCACCTGTTCCGCTGTAGCAAAACTGACAGTGAATTCTCCTATCGCCTTAAGGTTCTCTGTTGTCTTGTGAGGAGACAAACTGATGGATAAATGATTACCACCAATCTGTCCTGCCCATGCCGCATTCATAGCATCTGCTTCCCCGTTCTCATCGTAGGTTGCAATGATGAAGACCGGCTGAGGAGTGATAAAGCCCTTCTCGATACTTTGTTTCATGTTGAAATACCTCCATAAATTTATTGTATAAGATTAATTCTTAATACCCACAACAATATCTGTAACTGCTTTGAGGTTCAATTTATTTTTGTATGTAATCGCATAAACCGTTACCAGGAACAAGGCGCAGATAACCCATGCAACCGGCTCTGTAGCAACTACAGCCGTATAGCCCTTAGATGGAATAATTGCTTCCGCTGCGATTATCTTTATAACCAATTCGATGCTGCTCGAGATGACCGGGAACACCTTATATCCCATAGACTGCATTGAAACTCTCATTACAAGAAGGACTGCCAGTGGGAAGAACATCAATGTACTGACTATAAGATTCAGGTTGCCGTTGCTGATTACAGAAGCATCTGAAGTTCCGAGCATCATTCTGATGATCGTGCTGCCACCGAAGAATGCTACTGCAAAGGAGAAGATGCTCCACACAAGTTCGATTCCCATAACCTTCTTAATCGTGCTTGTTATCCTGTCAGTCTTTCCGGCACCGAAGTTCTGGCTTACAAAAGTTGCAGTTGCTGTCGCGATCGTTGACATGGGCATCATGAGAAACTCATATACTTTTCGAGACGAGGTATGTGCTGTAATAAGTGTTGTGCCAAGGCCGTTTATCGCTCTTTGAAGAATGATGGAACCGAATGCGAAGACGGAACCCATCAGTGCCATCGACAGCCCGGTCGAGAGCATCTCGGAAATAAGATCTTTCTCCAAGCGGAAATCCTCTCTTTCGGGAAGGAACTCCTTGAACTTTACTACGATGCATAAGAAACATGCTGCTGCGGAAACAAATGTAGCGACCATGGTAGCATATGCCGCACCCTGTACTCCCATAGATAGCTTGGCAATGAAGAGCCAGTCAAGACCTGCATTGATAACACAGGATACGATAAGGAAATAAAGGGGTATTCTAGAATTACCTACCGCCTGAAGGAATCCTGCACACATGTTGTATGCTATCGTGGCGATCATTCCCGCAAAGATTATAAATATATAACTGTATGCATCATCGAAAATATCTTCCGGTGTATCAAGAATCTGAAGTAATATCTTAAGGACAGAAGGACGATTGCGGTAAGAACAGCTGTAATAGCACCATCTAAGACCATCATTGTTGCCACAGCCTTGCGAAGCTTGGGAAGATTCTTCTCGCCATATGCTCTTGATATGATTATTCCGTAACCGCTGTTAAGACCGCTTGCGAAGTAGATGATCACCGCGTAAAGCGCAGAAGTCGCTCCGATCGCGGCAACTGCCGAGTCACCCAGATTATGACCTGCTATCATGGTATCTACCAAGTTATATACCTGCTGAAACATAGTGCCGATGAAGAGGGGGATAGCAAATAGCAGTATCTTCTTAATCGGATTACCCGTAGTCATGTCTGAGGATTTATTAACAGTCATCTTGTTATTCCTCCCTTGCTTTCTTGATTGAAGTCTATCAGGGAGCGTTTTTCACTAATAGCAGAAAACAACTGTTTATGTAATAATATAACTGTTATGGATAATCAGAAACTTGCATACCTTTCCTTCATTCAGCGGGAGAACGAAGGCTATCACCACTCCTACGACGAAGAGCTTCTTCAGTATGAATACCTTCGTGAAGGTGATCCGCGCGCTATAGAAGAGAGTAAAAGACTGTTCAGAAGCGGCATTAACGGAAAGCTCTCTGAAGATCCTCTGCGCGACAAAAAATACCTTTTTGTCGCATCAGTGACTCTGTCCACGAGATTTGCAATCGAGGGCGGACTTGACAGTATGGAAGCTTATAACTTGAGCGATCTCTACATCCAGAAGATGGATCTTTGCCGGTCGATCGACGAAGTATTTGAACTTCAGACAGAGATGATAACCGCCTTCACCGATCGTCTTGCAGAAATCAGAAAAGAAGCTCGTTCTGATGATTCCTCCGCTGATATCTCCGGAGTAAGCAGACAAGTCGCAGAAGCGATGGATTACATATACTACAATCTTCACACGAAGCTGACACTTGAAGATATCGCTTCGGTTGCAGGGGTATCACCCAATTATCTTAATTCTCTCTTCAAGAAAGAGAAAGGCATAACTATTCAAAAGTATATCCGTTCAAGAAGGATTGAAGCAGCCAAGAACATGCTTCAATATTCTGACTATAAAGAAACTGAGATATCTGAGATCCTTGCATTCTCAGGGCCAAGTCACTTCATCAAAGTCTTTCGCGAAGAAGTCGGTATGACTCCTAAGGAGTACAGGGCAAAGAATTATCGCAAACACAGCAGATGGAGCAGATAACAATAAAGCTTTGTCATATAACTTCCGTATTTTACTGCCTGCCATTGTTTAATCGGTACACTCAGAATGTTGCCCCCAGATTATCCATTGAGTCGATCACGACCATACAGTCAGGTGATACATGTTGCATAACGTAATACATCTGCTCCATCGGAATAGCGACACAACCGCCCGTACGCGGCTTTCTGTTCCCGAGGCAATGCAAGAAGATAGCTGAACCCGCACCCGGCGTACCCGAGTCGTTGTAACTTATGTTAAGGCAATACTGGTATTCGTAAACATAGTCAACAATATGCTCGCTGTCATCCTTGTTCAGGTTTGGCAGATCCTTCAGACTTACGAGTTCGTTGTAATGCATACCATCTGCTGTATCACCGGACCAGTATGTGTCATCATCTGCTTTGACATACGGAATGGCACAACCGGGATCATCTGCGATACCGAAAGCTCGGTTGAATGTAAAAGTTCCGACAGGCGTCATACCGTCGCCTTCTTTTGTTTTGCCGAGTCCGTTCATACCGATGTATCCTGGAGTCGTCATGATCATCTTCCATTTTCCGTTTGCATCTTTCTCATGCAGGGATACCCATGCTGTTGTCTTCTCATGAGCAGCTATAACAAATATCTGATTAGTTGCACCTGTTGATTCAGCCAGCTGAACGACCCATTCAGGCGAGTCCTCGGGACTGAGTTCCAGCGCTTCCATTGGGGTCTGATAGAGTTTTGCACTCTCAGTATCTGTTACTTTGGGCGTTTCTGATTTACATGAACAGAGCATAGTTCCGACGATCGCAAATGTTAATATAACAGCAAGCCGTTTGGTCAATATTTTCATAACTGTCACCTCGGTGTGTAAACTGCTGATTTAATCTGTCTTACGCAGTTTTAGGTCCCTTGATCATTAAAGCCTTGGCGAGTTTCTGTGCTTCATCACAAGTGAGTGGAATAAAATTGTAGGAGTATTTATTATCTTTGCCCCATTTGCTGATGCATCTTACGCCAATCTTTGCCCAAGCTTCGTCAACCTTGGCAGAACAGGTTTCCCAGTCACCGATTACCTCAAATGAATTGTACTCTTCATCCATGAGCCCTAATCTGTGAAGAAGCTTGCTGTCGTCTGCTACTTCGCCAATCGTTCCGCCGTTTACCATATCGAGCTGATCTATATTGAGTTCTTTAATCACTGTGTTTATCATTGTTATGTCCTCCTTCGACTATTTGTACTAATTAGAGATTTACGCATCAGGCCAGATGCCACCTGAGAGATAGGAAATCGGGTAATATGCTCTCAAGTAATCCATAAAATCATCGTGTGCGTAGATCTCTCCCTCAGGTGATTCATAGATGAGCTCCTTCTCGCCTTCAGAATTAACTTCACCATAGCGGAGTATAAAACCCGTGCGCTCCATGATGAGTTTTTTAATCTCTATTCTCTCAAAGAAACCTACATTGGCATCAGCAAAGAGGTCACCACCTCTGAAGATGCAGTCGATGCAATGCCACTGAAGTTCTGTTCCACCTGCTACGTTCTCAAGCTCTTCCAAACTAAGTTCGTTAATGTGTTCTTTTTTCATTGTTTTGTCCTCCTGAATGAGTTTTTTGTTTGATGGCTTCATTATTACAGGAGAAGGAAACCAAACCAATCAGTAATGTTGGTCCGATCTGATGTTTAAACAACACTCCCAATACCGGGTGTTGCCAAACTTAATAAGGTCCCGAAAAATTGCTTTTCGAGACCTGGTTCTTTGTCGATAAACTTCCTGATTATCTCGTCAATTAACTTCAAATACAATATTCTTCACGTTTGAATATCAGAACTTCTTCGTGGGTTTTCCATGGCCGTAGTAATATGTTCTTTTACCATAAGAACGTATCTTTTCAGCAGTCCTTTTCAGTGATTCAATGTCTGTATAAAGATGTCCCACACCGGGCTTTATCCAGTTATCAAGAGCATCTCCTACAAGAAGTGCATCATTAGATACCACAAGTCCAATAGACCCCTTCGAATGACCAGGCAGTTCAACCACCTTTATATCTGGAAACCCATAATCTCCCAGCGTATCGCCCTCCTTTACATATAATCTGTTCTTCGGGCGTTTTACCTTAGTCTCAGAGAGAACCTTCAAAGACATATTAAGCACAACAAAACCTACGATTCCATATGATTTAAGAGGCTGCGATTTATAGTCATCAAAGATATTGTCGTCTTTCTCATTATATGCAACAGGAATATTGAAATACTTTGACAAATCTTCAGCATTCTCTGCGTGATCGAAATGAGGGTGCGATAAGACAATTAGCTTCATATTGTACTTACTGCATTCAGCTTTCACCTGCTGAAGATTATCACCACTCGCAGTATCAAAAAGAATGGCATTATCGCCGTCAGAAACAATATAACAGTTATCTGTCCCTCCTTTGATTTGTGTGATTGTATATTTCATTATCTGCGAGTCCTCCATAGCAAGATTTATTCAGCATTTTCGCAATTAAGAAAACCCTTAATATCAATCAAAAAGATCATTTATAAGATTATATTTGGCATGTTGGCCGTTTGGGTTCTGTGTCAAATTCTGTCTCTGTTTTTTCCAAAGGAACAGGGTACTTCTCTTCGTCAAAACTATTCAAGCATTATACCAATACCCTTTTTCATCCGTCTTCCTCGGATGCTTTTTTGCCGCCTCGGACTCATCACCTACAATCCGGTAATCACATATATCAGCATTGGCACACGTATGTTTACGAATCAAATGGCCATGTATCATTTCCATTGCGGGGTAGTCGCTGTTACAAAAGGCGGGCATGATATCAAGATACCCGTGTTCTTTGGCAAATTCCGCGATCGGACATCTTTCAAATATGTATCTTGGTCCCACAGCCTTATCGTACGGATCAACCTTCATTATATATCCGGTCGGCTGATCCGGATCGCAATTGTATTTCGATTTTGCCGTAGCACTGAAGGTCATATGCAAAATTCTTCTTACTATCCCTCTGTTTGCATTTGCTATCTTCTCCAGACTCTTAAAGCCGGTCAGAAATGATTCGCAGTTCATCTCATAAAGTTCGTCAATATCAGGTGCATGGTCGAGTGCCTCATAGTAAGCAAATGTCATAATGCAGTCATATGTGCCGCCTGTACCATTATGAGTATTCTTTTTACCACCAAGATAAGGAAGGTCTTTCAAAAATTCACAATACTGTTTTTGTACCTTCTCCCACATCAATTCTGCTTCAGCACCTTCAAACCTTTTTCGAAGATGATCTTTAACGATCTTCTCCATCAAAGGGGAATACATTACATGCTTCATAAGATCTATCTGCGACTTAATGTCCATCTACGTCACCCCTCTGCTAAATCTCCCGGATACATGTTGACGACACGGCCACAATATATGCATGTGCCTTCAAATACATTTGCGGTATAGTCGAATACTTTCTTGCCGCATTTAGGACATAAGCGATAGTAGGAAGGCGGATTGATTGCCCAGCCGCGATCTTCAATCTCCTTCATTTTAACTTCAAGCTCTTCGGATGTGACGCCCATCTCAGATAAGCACTCCCATATAACGCCGGCTGATATCTCTATTTTAGCCCTGTGACTTTCAAGTTCTCTTTCTTTTTCAGACAGTACTGCGTTATGACGGCGTTCCCTCTCGTCCTTATCATTCTGCCTCCTGATTTCACGACGCTCGCGCCGCCAGCGATGATACAAGCTCATTATAAATCCTCCTGCTGAACAGGTATGGTTTCATCGTCTTTTGTAAATTCGATGCTGTCGCCCGGATATATCATTACTTCATGCCCGCAATAGATGCATTTTCCTTCAAAGGGCTTCGTCTGCGACTCATTTACGATTCTCCCGCAATCCGGGCATATCACCCTGTTATATTGGGGATCAAGAGTTATTTTTTGTTCCTTGATCTTGTCGAGTTTGGCATTTAACTGTTCACGGGTAAAACCCTTATCGAGCATGAGCTCCCACATAGCCGCCACCATCACGTCAAGCCTGTCGGTCGAAGCGGCGTTTCTTTCGAGTTGCCCTTTGGCGTTAATAAAATTATCCATAATTATTGCCTCCCGTTACTTACTGCGGCTCCCAGGAACCTTGCTGACGAATTCCGGTCTTCCCGGCTTCTTCTGTAAGACTTATGACTTCTTCATCCGTCAGTTCGATCTTTAATGCATCTGCCAGTTTCTCCACGTAAGACGGCTTTGTAATGCCGACTATCGGCAAAGCCCCCTTCGCTATAGCCCAAAGGATAGGGATCTGCGACCTGTCGATACCATATTTATCGGCAATCTTCTTCATCATATTAAGAAGCCCTTCTATCTTCCTGAATTTGCTCTTGGGGAAGGCGAAGTTCCTCATCGAAAATGTCGGGAAATGATCCTTCGCGTTATATCTTCCCGCAAGCGCCCCTTGTTCAAGAACCATATAAGCATAATATGTGATTCCCTTTTGCTTGCAGTAGTCGATGATCGGCTGTTGATCGCTGCGCAAAAGGCTGAAATGATTCTGCACTGCGCCAAGCTTCAGTCCATGCTGTCCAAGAAATTCTTCAGCGTCTTTTATGTCCTTCATCGAGACATTAGATATGCCGATGGATCGTATCCTGCCGTCCTTCATAAGCGGTACTGCTTCATTCAGATTCAGAAGAAGATTATTCGGTTTATGTATCCAGAATAGATCCGCTGACTTAAGTCCGAGACGCTCCATACTCTCGTTAAAGGAGTTCTCGAGATCTTCACTTTTAAACTTCTTGTTTGGAAAATACTTTGTGGAAATGAAGATATCATTTGCACCTTTGATAAAGCTTCCGAGCAGTCTCTCGCACGAGCCCATACCGTAAACGGCAGCGGTATCCACTTTTGTAAAGCCGAGACTCACAGCCTTCTCGAAAGCTTCCTTCAAGATCTGTTCATCATATCCTTGCCCGAAGATCATCTTGGAGCCGTTATATCCCGAGCCCCAGGCCCATGTTCCGATCATCACATCCATGGTGTTACCTCCCCAAATTTTATAGCGGATTTCTTTTAATACAAATATGCACCTATATTCTCATGCCTTGCATTGACTTATGTTAATTTACGAGATAGTTTTTTCTTCATCATTTCAAACGGGACTGAGCTTATTGTGGAGATTATGGTAACGGTTATCCCACCTGTGAATATGAGCAAGGGAGAACCGGTCTTCTTAACTCCGGCAAGGATACCGATCGCTACAGAATATGCGATAATGAGCCACTGGATTATATAGATCGTATTAAGGTTAATACTGCAATATCTGATCAGTATTCCCGTCCGGGTATCTTCCGCCTTCCCAAAAAGAAGGTATCCGACAGCAAGCGCTGCCATTATGACGGGTGTTATCCAGAGTGTTGATATCATGTTCTGATGATAATATGAATCACCGCATAAAGAGTAGATCAGCCTGATATCATACCCTGCGTAAATGAGTCCTGAATTGAGTGCCGTAAAGAAAACAGCGGAATAAAACAAAATCATTTTGTAGGCTTTAGCTTTGTCCCTGCACTTCATCAGGTATTCTCCGAATATGATCCCGAGCGCAGGGTAGACCAGCCACAAAGTGAGAGGAAATGAAGTCCATTTGCCTGTAGGCACGATGAGACCTATAAGGTTCTGGATCACTCCCGGCTCCATATGTATCCCGGCAAAAAAGATTCCTAATGATTGCATAAGGAATGCTAATACGCATATATGCCATGAAGATAACTTGAGTTTTCTCATCAGTCCAACGGAGAGAAAGGTCATTCCGGCAAAAGGAAGAATATCAACGCATAGCAATCCTCCGATGATATCAATACCGGAATCTATTCCCATCGCCATCCCGATAAGCTGAGGCAGTGTCTGTCTTACAAAGTTAAGAGAATAACCTGCAAGAAGGAGGCCGGCTCCACGCCGAATAAAGTCTTTCGTAGTGCTTCTTGAGGTATATACCATTCCAATCCCCATCGAAAACATAAAAACCGGCGCTGCAAGAGGTCCGCCTATGAATTCCATCATATTACGGAAGACAGAGTCCGGAAGCTCTCTTTGATAATCAAAAGCGCCAAACTGCTCATAGAAGTGGATACAGATCATGAACGGGATGGCAAGAAACTTAACGAGATCAACCTCAAACTGTCTTCCTTTGTTTGTATAAGAATTCATAATCTCTCTTCTCGAACAATGGTTCAAAAACGACTCAACCGACACAAATAAAGTAGCACAATGGATTTGCCAAACCAATGATTTTGAATCAACCGAAATCGAAATCGTATTTCGGTCGCTAATAAATCAAAATCGTTGTATTCACAGGCCGTATATGTTAGTTTAATCGCATGCAACAAGTCGCTTTTGACTTACAAAATGACATGCCGGAGATATGAAATGCAGGTAAAGAAAGAAGATATCAGGAACAATATCCTCGTTGTAGCTGAGAGTCTATTCATCAAGAGAGGATATGAAAAAACATCTCTTGAGATGATCGCCGGCAAATGTAATATCAGCAAGAGTAACATCTATCGTTACTTCAGGTCCAAGGAAGAGATCTATGAGACGATCGTCGGTCCTGCAAGAGAAGCGATAATCGGAAATGCGCCGTTCTTTTTTTCTCAGGAGTTCATAAATAAGAGCGCAAGCGATAAGTGCAGGGAACTCCCTCTGATGCTCACCGGATTGCTTAGCAATTATCATTCCGCCATCCTGATCATGCTCAGATCAGAAGGCGGAAAAGACCGCGTGATGATCGAAAAAATGATAACTGACATGTTTGTCAGTTCATGCCCCCTAGAGATGTCAGGTTCAAAGGAAAGAATATCCAGGTTGCTGATTTTCTCCATTACAGATATTCTTCTGAAGTACTCTGACGAAGAAGACCTGCTGAGAGAATTGCGTCCTCTTATCTGCTATCACTATCTGGGACTTGATGGTCTGAAGGAAGGCGGAACTGACGTATGAAGGGCATATTCAAGACCCTGATATCTTTCGGAAAGATATCGGACTTACCACTCTATTCTCTGGACTATACCGCAGATTATCAGCTGGAGCGCCTTCTCGCGATGGGCGCAGGAAGCGACGTCCAATTTGCTGAAAATGTCTGTAAGATACTGCTGGGTGGTCTCCCTGTTAAGATAAGACCTGAAGGAGCATGCAGTACATTTGTTGCAGCTACTCCTGAGGGCGACAGGCTTTTTGCCAGAAATTTCGACTATAAGACCGGCATGGCAATACTGGTTAAGGCTGCCCCGAAGAACGGATACAGATCTCTGGCCTTATCTAATCTGGGTCATATCGGATTCGACAGAAACAACCTTCCGGAAAAGAACCTGATAAGCCGGTTTAGAACTCTGGCATCGGTCTATAGTCCTCTCGACGGCATAAATGAGAAAGGGTTTGCGGTAGCAGTAAACACCGCAGTCGAACAGATAGCACATCAGGATACCGGCAAGACAAAGGTCATGACGACGTTGGCTATCAGAATACTTTTGGATAAAGCTGCCGACGTGGAAGAGGGTATAAATATCCTTAAGAATGTTGATATGAATTCGAGCGGAAAGATCGGATACCATTTCCAGATGGCTGACCAGAAAGGTGATTCGGCTATCATCGAATACATTGATAACAAGATGGTCGTCATCCGGAAAGAGAGGGCTGATACAGTTTTTTGTCTGACCAATTTTACGCTCTCGACAAATGATAAGAACGGCACGGGCAAAGAACGTTTTGAGATCATAGAGAACAGCCTAAAAGAGAGAAATGCAACCATGAGCGAGAAGAAGGCCATGAACATTCTTGATGAAGCCCGGATGGATGGTCACAGATACTACGAGCCAGGACACATGTATTATGACAGCAAGACTCAATGGTCCGTTATTTATAATCTTTCGAAGTGCACGGCAACCATATCAGTTGATTCGGATTTCAGCAGGTGCTACAAAGTCGGTTTTAATGATTGACCACAAGAAAATATAATAGTCATTGCACTAGAAAGGAATAGGGATTCCACTTAGTTCTGCTTACTGATGATTTTCTCGACAAAGGAATCTTGTAAATCCTTCGTCCCCAACAAAGCTATTCTATCATACGAATCAATAGTATCTATTCAAAGACTCAACTTACCCATACAGTTTTTTATTTAGTCATTTATTTTGTCACTTGTTTGGTCATTTATTTGGTCAGCCATTGGACTATCATTTAATCATCTTAATCAATACAGTACTCTCGTAACACTGCAATCGGCAGATAATCTGAAACACCCCCCAGTGCTCCACGTAGAACACCGGGGGTTATCCTTATCTGTTACGTGTTTTAATACTATTATTCTTTGCAAGGTCTTTCCTCGCCTGTCTCCTGCTTTCTTCATTAACACGTTGCTGAACAAGGCCTATAGTCATCGCACGGATGCCAGGTTCTGCCTGTATGATCTCCTCACACATGCGGATTTCCTGATAGAGCGGCCGCATTTGCTTTGTTTTCTCCTGAGCGGCCAGCCTGTAAAGATTGGCATATGCCGGCACACCCTTTCTTTCCCAATAACGCTGTTGTTTACGGTCTTCGTCTCTAGCCTTAGCAATATCAGATATTCTTTTCCGAATCGCTTCTTTACAGGCCTCGACCTGTTCCGGAGTATCAAGCATATACTTCCTGCAAAAAGACTGAAGCTGGCAGAATCGTTTGAACTTTCGGATCTCTTCTATCAACTGTGGAGAATACTCACGATACTTTCGACGCTTAGAACATGATCTGAGCTGCAAACAGTGATATGTGATAGTCACGCGGAATCCGGCTTTGTTAAGTCGGTCGGTATAACGCTTTACCTTTTCCGGTGTAGGTATACTTTCAAGGTTGGCGTATGGACTTTTAATTACAGTGTTATTGATAATACGCATCCTGTAGTCACCAAGCCCGTAACCGGGTCCCAGGGAGTCTAACCTTACACACTTATCAGAATCGGGGAGTCTGAGTTTGGGATGAACAAGATCCTTGCCGGTTTCACTTTTAAGAATGAACTGATATCCCATATCTCTCATCGTAGAGGCAAATTCTCTTTCGGTTCGGCTACACTGTATTGCAGCATCTATATCAGCTCTCACTTTGCCTCTGAGCGTAATCTTGCCTTCCTTCTGGTCTTTCCATTCACGATAGTTTCTGCGCCTGTCCTGGTCGATCCTGGGCCTGTCTTCGATGGACAACCCATAACGCCTGCAGATCGCGTCAGAAGTGTCTCTCATGCGCCGGATGTCTTCTTTAGTGTCGTGATACTTATAACCGTCCCGGAACGATACAGAGTTCAAACAGAAGTGATTGTGGTAGTGTCCGGTATTAAGGTGTGTCGCTACCACCACTTCAAATCTGTCGCCCCATAATTCCTGTGCAAGTTCTACCCCGATCTTATGGGCGGTATCTGCATCGACTTCTCCGGCTCTGAAGGACTGATAACCGTGATATGCTACCCTGCCGCCTTCCTTTCCCCAGAGCTGCTTGGTCTGCATGAACTGCTTTGCAGCGATCTCAGGCTCACAGTTAATCCCTGTCACATACATCATCTGCTCAGTCTTGTCAGCATCCGTGATATATGAC
>JAFRST010000038.1 GCA_017427465.1 Clostridiales bacterium
AACATTCTGCATGAATCCATACGGATACGTGGTTACAGAGAATACTAACGGTATCGTAACGGTTAACGGTCACAGCTTCGATGCTCCTGAGCTCCAGTCACAGAACACGAATTTTGCTTTGCTCGTATCAAAGCATTTCTCCGAACCTTTCAAGGATTCCAACGGATATGGCGAATCTATCGCAAGACTGTCAAATATGCTTGGCGGCGGCGTAATCGTACAGCGCTTCGGTGATCTTACAAGAGGCAGAAGATCAAATGCTTCAAGAATTGAAGAGTCAACTGTAAGACCTACACTCAAGGCTACTCCGGGTGACCTTTCTCTCGTTCTGCCTAAGCGTATCCTCGACGGTATCATCGAGATGATCTACGCTCTTGATAAGATCGCTCCCGGTACGGCTAATGATGATACATTGCTCTATGGCGTTGAAGTTAAGTTCTACAACATGGAAGTAGCTATCAACGACAGACTCGAGACACGTTATCCGGGATTGTTCGTTATCGGTGATGGCTCGGGCGTGACGCACTCGCTGTCACATGCATCGGCTTCAGGTGTATTTGTTGCAAGAGAGATCGCGGAAGAGGGTTAAATGCAAAAGGGAGCGCAAAAATGAAAAAGACCATTTGTGCCATTCTCGCTTTATTGATCCTGGTATCAGGAACTCTTACCGGATGTACGGGCAGTGAGCCCTTTGATAAAGAATTTGTTATTTCTGCTTCAAGTGTTTACGGAGTGAAGGTATTAGCTGACGATGCGAATGCTACTTCTGCGGTAAGAAGCTTTTCGAACAAGAATGCCCCTTCTGCCTACTATGTTTCCAAGAGCAAAGAAGAAGCCCAGATCCTTTATACGCAATACATTAACAAGAATAATTACAATCCCGGTGCTGTCGTTCAAGAGATCGTTGTAGTTGCCGTGAAAGAAACGGTCGTTACCGCAATATATGAGACAGACTGCTGCGTGCTGTACTTTGAGGACAAGAGCGAAGCAAAGGCTTATTTTGATTCTTATACGGAAATGATAAAGGGTGACCACCGCACGAATAAGATAGGTAAAATGGACGGATATTCTTATGCCATCACTTATACACTGACTGCCAACAGGGATGGCAACTGTGACTGGCTGAAGGGCGTTTATCAGAAGGGAAACAGTGTCCTTATTATTTCCGGCTTCTCGCCTATAGGCATCCAGGACACTTATTCTGATTATATTTATAATAAGCTTGGCGTGATCGATCCTGCTACGCTGAACACGTGATAAAACTTGTTTTTTTAGAATTACAGCCGCTGATCATCAAAGATCGCGGCTGTTTTTATGTCTTGCTCTTTTTGTGTTTGCGCCAAAGCAGTAAGGCAACTATTACCAGGCAAACGACAGTTACTGCCGTTACCGCAAGACCGCCCTCAGGACCGAAGTCTCCGCCGGTGATGATGGGAGCAGAGTTTTTATAGTAGAAAGTCTTAATGACTGAATTTGCCGCGTTGTTACCTGAAACCTGCAATCCGTAGATGTTGCCCTGCGTGAGATTCCATGCCGTGTGGATGGCAGAAGTCATCCAGATATCGTCTGTCAGAAGATATATCAGCGCGAAAAGTACCGCTATAAGCACGAGGTTGAACGAAGCAAGAGGTGTATATCCGCTGTTGAGCGAATGGAATGCGGAGAAGAGTATTGCAGAGACCGCAACACCAATGGCTTTCTTATAGCGTCTTGAGAAGGCGGGGATCATGTAGCCTCTGAACATTATCTCTTCGGAAGCGCCCTGGGGGACCCACATGAGAAGATTCAAAGCGAATACACCAAGACTTGCGGTATTAAGATTGAATCCGGCAAACGATATCTGTCCTGTCAGATACATTATGCCGACTGTAGCGGAAAGCATTGCAAAACCGATGATAAGACCGAGAAAGTAATGCTTGGCGATATGTTTTGCGCCGGAGAGAGGATACCCGACGGCGGCGGCTTTCTTCCTGAAACCTTTGATCTTCCAGACCCTGCCTGCATGGAATATGTAAGTAAGGATGATAGCGATGTATCCTACCGTCATGAGAGTAAGGTATAGCGGGTCTTTGAAGAAGATACTTATGATCTCAAAAGTCTTGTTGATGATATCATTTACGCTTCCGACGTTAGCAAGATCCCGGATAAAGGAAGAATATTCTGCTTTTCGCATATAAGATACAACGACGGGAATCATTGCAAGGAATTGGTAGAAGGAGAGAACTACCAAAGGATAGAAGATTTCAGTTATGACAAAACTGAAGTTATCCGTAGCTTTGTTTAGTCTTGTAAGGAACGAAGGCTTTCCGCCGCTTTGGCTCTCTTTTATCTCTTTCTCCGTTACTGTATCGATCGATACGGTGTAGCGCTCGTGATAAAGGAGCTTAACGGTGATGATCATTATGACCGCAGTCAATGTGAGAGTCAGGATCGAGCTGACTATAAGACCTGCGAAGTCAACGCTGCCGTTAAGTGCGTCGCCTATGCCGTAGAATTGTCCGTGGACAGGGATATACATATAGAAGTCTGCTCTCTCTGACACGGACTGGATACATGTTACGCAAACGGATACAAGAATGAGAAACACGGGCAGGAAAGCGGTCTGTGCAGATACTACAGTGTCGTTGATGACGGAAATAAGTATCGTTATTGAAGCGATGAATATCTCGAGCACCAAAAGATAGACCAGTATCGCAAGGAAACTGAGGATATTGAACCTGAAAGATAATAGCGATGCTATCAGTGCGATAACAGCTGCAGGTATGATCGCTTTAAGTACAACTCCTATTAGATAACCTAATGCTATGTGCTGTCTGGGCATTGGCGTTAACAGGATGCCTGTAAAGGTTCCCCGTTCTTTCTGGCCGGCTATTACATTAGTGCCTGTACTCATCGAAGCGTAGAGCAAAACAATAAACAGCAGGATTGGCACGAAAGTACGGTTAAGATTAGCACCAATATTGAAATCGTCATTCTCATCTGCCGTCGGGATCGGATCGTGAACAATGTGCGAATCAGAAACTGTAGTGACCGCAATTCCGTAATCAGCGCGTATAGAGCCCTGATAGTATGCCAGGTATTCGTCAATGAATTCGTTCTTCATATCGGAATACTCCAAAGAGTTGGTGCGGTAATAGGTGAGGACTTCGGGCTTGTCCTCGGTAAGACCTTCCTGACGGGCTTTGATCTGTTCGTCAAAGTCAGCAGGGAATACTACTGTGAGATATGCATCGTTATCTCTCATCCATTCGCCGAAAGTAACGAAGTCATAGAGCGCATCTGATTCTTTATAGATGAATTCAGTCCAGCCATATCCGTCGTAACTGTATTCGAAGTAAGTCATATGGCCCCAGTTGGCAAAATAGTTATAACGGTCACCGTATGCTCTTGCTTCCTGATCGCGGTATTCTTGCGTTTCTTCGTTGAATTGGATGAATGAATCGGGTGCATTAACGACTACGACGTTATAGACCTCATCGCTGAAGAGGTGATAAGGGAACCACCAGATCACCCATGAAGCCGCAGCACATGCGACGGCGATTACGAAGCCTACGGTCACAAGGAAAGTAGCAGATGATGCCTGCGCGCCCATCTGTCCCTTTTTACGGAAGAAATTCCCGATTATAGCCTTTAACCCTCGTGTCGACTCCATAAGTTCCTTTTCTTATTCAACGTGATTATCAACGTAGATCTTGAAGAATGCTTTCTCGAAGTTTTCTGCGCCGGTCTGGTCAACCAGCTCTTTAACGCTGCCCTGAGCCGCTATTCTGCCGTCTACAAGTATCGCTATCTCATCGCAAAGAGCTTCTGCTACCGAGAAGATATGTGTTGACAGGATGATCGCGTGTCCCTGTTCTTTTAAGTCCATAAGATAATCAGTGACCTGCTTGGATGTCAGAATATCAAGTCCGTTCGTCGGCTCATCGAAAATGATTATCGGGGGATTATGAATAAGGCTGATCGCGATGGATATCTTCTGCTTCATGCCGGTTGATAATTCATTGATCCTCTTATCGGCAAACGGTCCGATACCGAATCTCTCAAAACTCTCTTTGCGTCTTTGATAGAGCTGTTCTTTGGGTATGTCGTAAAGCTCTGCGAAAAAATCAAATAATCTATTAGGAGTAGACATCGGATCAAGCTTGATCTCATTAGTAAGGAAACCGATGCGCTTATGGATCTCAAGAAGATCCTTGTCTGCAGTTAATCCGTCAATGACGATAATGCCGGATGTCGGCTTCATCAATGTGGCGATCATCTGCATCAGTGTCGTTTTGCCGGCACCGTTAGGACCAAGAAGACCGAAGATCTCGCCCTTTTTGACCTCAAAGCTTACGCCTTTGATGGTCTCTTTTTCCTTGGTATAACTCTTATGTACATCCATTACCCTTATCATTTGAGTTCCTCTTTTCTGAATGCGTTTCTCAAGACGAGAAGTGCCAGGCCTAAGTTGAAAAGATAGATTACTATCACGTGCCATGCCTTGTTCTGAGCCATAAATGTTTCTGCGATCAAGGCCAATGTATTATGAAGCGGAATAAAGTATTCCATTGTTACAGGTCTTGTTCCCCGTACCATTTGCAGGAAAAAATCTCCGAGGAAAAAAACGAGCGGCAACTGAAGATTGACTGTGATGTCCTGCATGCGCTCGAGCTGGAATACCGTTGATATGCAGACAGCGGTCATGAGAAGGACTGTAATCGGGATCGAGAATAAAACTATCAGCAATTCCGCAGGTGTAAGCATCATGCCAAACGGCAAAAGCGACATAGCATCATTGCTCCGGTTTATCCATGATGAGAAAAACAAAAGCAGCATAGTAACATATGTCGAAGCAGTGACGATAACATTTATCGCAAGGATCTTTCCTGCGTAAATGTGTTTCGGTTTGACAGGCGTCATTAGAAGCTTTGCCATAAAGCCCCTGTCTCTTTCGGATGCGAACATATCACTTACAAGAGAATATACGCAGTAGTACATCATTATCAGAAGCACACCCGGCACCACTCTTGCCGCAGCAGTGTTTGCAACAGTCCTGTAGTCTTCAAAATCGGTGACGGGATTAAATGAATCAGTCTCAAAAAGAGAACTTCCTACAACAGAATAATCTCCGCCCAATGTATCGATAAGACTGTCCTGGTAATTATCAAGAACGCCTTCTATGAACTGTTCAGCTCTCGCTTCTGATGTTATGGAATTCTCATCGAATCCGACATAGATAGTTGCTTCGCTGACAGCGGCACGGTTACCTGAAGAAACTTCTTCATAGTATGCGGTTACTACTTCATCAAAATCTTTGAATGCATCTCCTGATGCAAAATAACAGACGAGCGTTCCTTTCCGTATCTGTTTGCGGAAGGAATCTTTATCATCTGTCATCTCGTTAAATTCTTTGTAAGTGATGAAATCATAATCGAAGACTCTGGCATCAACATTTTCTTCAACGTATCTTCGGAAAGAAGCAGGTGCAGCAACGACAGTAACAGGACGTTTGTTGATAGATCCGGTTGACATGTAATTGATGAGAAGAGGGAAAATGTTAAGCGCTAACATGAGAAGTATCGCAGGCAGAAGGAACAGCGTAACTGTTCTTTTCCAACTCGAGAAAAGTTTGTTGATTTCCCATTTGAATACTGTAGCGATTTTTCTCATAGCAATATTTTAATTTAGCAATATACATAAATCTATGAATAAAAAGAAATTTTTGTGAAAACATTGATCGTGATAAAACCGCAAACAACGTAGTTTATTGTGTGTAAATTGAACAAATAGAATCTTGATGAGAAAAATAAAGTTGAAAAAATTATAAAAAATGTTTGTTGACACAAATAATAAAGAATTGTAGATTTAAGTTATCCAAACAAGGAAAAAATACGGAGGTTCTTTTAGTATGGATACAGAAAAGAAAGACGTTAAGGTTGCTGCACCTGTAGCTGCTCCTGCTGCTGCACCTGCACCCGCTGCTAAGGCTGAGAAGAAACCCGCTGCAAAGAAGGCTGCTGCTAAGAAGCCCGCTGCAAAGAAGGCTGCTAAGAAGGTTGCTGCTCCTAAGAAGGTTGACATCATCTTCCAGATCGATGGTCAGGAAATCTCTGCTACAGCTATCGCTAAGAAGCTTCCTAAGGCAAGCAAGATCTATGTTGTTGCTGCTGAGAAGAAGGCTTACGATGTTGATGGTAAGGGTGTAGATCTCTTCTAATTGCATCGCAATAAGAAATGCATCAGGGTTGTCTCAAATGAGGCAACCCTTTTTGTTTGTGTGTGTTAAAATGATTGCCGTGATTAATTGAAAAGGAATTGTTATGCCGATCCTGACACTTAACAACATTACTATGAATTACGGAGAACGCCGCATTCTTGACGGTGTTTCTTTTCGTGTAAACAAAGGTGACAGGATAGCGTTCATCGGTGATAACGGCGCGGGCAAAACAACGCTCTTCAAGATCATCAAAGGTACGTTAACGCCAGATGACGGCGAAGTGATACTGCACGGCAACACAATAGCAGGATACCTGTCGCAGAACATGGACGAACAGGATCTGTCCGGCGCAACGTTAAAGCCTTCGAATCTTATAGAACTCGAACTTAAGATCGAGTCGGTCACAAGTAAGATATCCAGAGCTTCTGAAAATAGCGAAGACGCATCTGATCTGGCTCACGAATTGTCAGAACTACAGTCCCGGTATGAAGCTGCCGGAGGTTACGATTACGAATACAGATTAAAAGATGCGCTTGCTGGATTAGGTCTGTCTGATATCCACGGCAGAGATGATTTTACTGATCTTTCCGGCGGAGAGAAGATGAGAGTCTGTCTTGCAAGACTTATCGTTGACAGGCCTGATATCCTGTTGCTCGACGAGCCTACTAACCATCTTGATATGGAAGCAGTTGAGTGGCTTGAGAAATTCCTGTCATCTTATGGCGGTGCTGTCTTTGTAATTACGCACGACAGACATTTTATCGACCAGGTTGCGACAAAGGTAATCGAACTTGATGCCGGACACATCACTGAATATAAGGGCGGTTACACCGATTATAAGGAGCAGAAAGAGCATTTTATCAAGTCTCAGTCTCTTGTGACAAAAGCTTTGGAAGAAGAACTCGAAAGGCAGCTTGATGTTAAGCAGACGATGCTCTCACACCGCAATATCAGCGGTTATCATCAAAGAGAGAAAATGGTCGCTAAATTGGAAGAAAAGCTTGAAGCAGCAAGAGCAAAGCTCCCTTCGGGCTATGCGAAAATGAGTTTTACCGCGCAGCCCCTTGAGCGTACTGGCAGATCTGACCGTATTATCCTTCAGGCTAAAGATCTTGTGATGAAGTTCGAAGATTGCGAGAACAATCTTTTCGATGCTTTATCATTCGAGGTCACTGCTGATGAGAAGCTGTTCCTTGCAGGACCTAACGGATGCGGAAAGTCCACGTTATTAAAGCTTTTGTCAGGCCATGCAGGTGAGAAGCTTAAAGGTTCGTCAGGCACCGTGCTTATTGGTTCTGCGCAGTCTATGGGTTATATGGAGCAGTTTGTTCCTTTTGAAGATGAGACGCTTACTTGTTTTGATGAACTCGTATCCAGAAGCGATATCGGGACAACTGAAGCAAGAACACTTCTGGCACGCTTTGGGTTTAAGGGCGATGATGCGTTTAAAAAGATAAACATGCTTTCGGGCGGTGAGAGATCGAGGCTTTATCTTTGCTGTCTGCTGCGCGAAAATCCTGATATTCTTTTCCTCGATGAGCCTACTAACCACCTCGATATCAATTCAAGAGAGATCTTGGAGGACGCTATCAAGGAATACAGCGGAGCAGTCATATGTGTCAGTCACGACAGATTCTTTATCGACAAATGTGCCGATAAGATACTCGGATTTTATAACAGAACTGCGACGCTCTACGATTCTTATTACTACTACCGGAAAGCTGTTCTGGCAGGCTCTTCATCTGAAGCAGTAGTTGAAGAATCCAAACAGGAAAACGAGAATACTGTACGCAATGCTAACCGCGCGCAGGGAAGAAAAGAAGCTGCCAAGCGCCGTCAGAGAATTGCTGATATCGAAAAAGAAACTACTAAGCTCGAAGCTGAGCAAAAAGAGCTTGAAGCTAAGTTCAGCGGTTCGTGTGATGAAGCCGATATCAAGCGTTACGGCGAGATAGCCGATCTGCTCTCTAAACTCTATGACGAATACTTCGAACTGAACGAAGAGTGATCCCGCTGCCAAAGGATATATCCTGTCTTCCGGACTGAATTCATATTTTTAAATAATCAATTATTGTTGTAAAATATGTATTATTGTTCCCGGAGGTATTCTCGTATGCCGATGACCATGACGCAGAAGATTCTTGCTGACCATGCAGGGCTGGATAGCGTTGCGCCGGGAGACCTTATCGAAGCCAGACTCGATTATGTGATGGGTAATGACGTCACGACACCGCCTGCTATCAAGGTTTTTGAGCAGCTTGGCGTAAAAGAAGTTTTCGATAAAGACAGAGTCCTGATGATACAGGATCACTTTACTCCCAACAAAGATATCAAATCAGCAGAGCTCAATAAGACGATGCGCTGCTTTGCCCGTGAGCATGAGATAAAGCATTATTACGAGCTCGGCAGAAGAGAGATGGGTATAGAGCACGTTATCCTTCCTGATAACGGAATCGTATTGCCGGGTGATCTCGTAATAGGTGCCGATTCTCATACATGTACTTATGGCGCATTGGGTTCTTTCTCGACGGGCGTGGGATCAACAGATCTTGCCTGTGCAATGGCGAGGGGCGTTACATGGTTTAAGGTGCCTGAAGCGATAAAAGTAAATCTCACAGGCGTTTTCGATAAGTTCGTTACGGGTAAGGACCTGATCCTTCATATTATCGGGAAGATCGGAGTCGACGGTGCGCTCTATAAATCTTTGGAATTCGTCGGAGACGGCATCAAGGCGCTCTCAATGGACCAGAGACTCACTGTTTGCAATATGGCGATCGAGTGCGGTGCCAAGAACGGGATCTTCCCTGTAGATAACTACACGCTGAAGTATATCTCGAAGACAAATCCCGACAGATTTATCAGAAGTGATTACAAAGTTTTTGAGGCAGATGAAAACGCAGTATACAGTCAGGTCATCGATATCGATCTGTCTGAGATACCGCTCACTGTAGCTTTGCCGCATCTTCCTTCGAATACCAGGAAAGCTTCAGAATGCAAGGATATGAAGATCGACCAGGTCGTCATCGGCTCCTGCACAAACGGCAGACTTGAAGATATCGGTGCTGCAGCAACGATCTTCAAGGGACTTAAGGTGCACAAGGATGTCAGATGCATCGTCATTCCGGGTTCACAGAGAGTGTACAGACAGGCTCTTGAGATGGGCTGGCTTGAGATACTTGATGACGCGGGATGTGTTATTTCAACACCTACGTGCGGCCCTTGCCTGGGCGGTCATATGGGCGTTCTTGCAAAGGGCGAGAGATGCGTCTCGACAACCAACAGGAACTTCGTAGGACGCATGGGAGATGTTGGATCTGAAGTTATCTTAAGCGGTGTGCCCGTTGCGGCAGCATCAGCGATCCTGGGGCGCGTAGGAACGCCTGACGAACTGTAAAAGGAGGTTTCCGATGAAGGTCAGCGGAAAAGTATTTAAATACGGCGACAACATTGACACGGATGTTATCATCCCTGCAAGATATCTGACTTCCGCAGATCCGGAGATCTTAAAAGAGCACTGCATGGAAGATATCGACAAATCTTTCAAAGAACGGGTCAGGCCCGGAGACATCATGGTCGCCGGTAAGAATTTCGGCTGCGGGTCTTCAAGAGAACATGCGCCTGTCGCCATCAAGGCGAGCGGCATTGCACTTGTTATCGCAAGTGATTTTGCCAGGATCTTTTACCGCAACGCGATCAATATGGGACTTCCGATCTTAGAGTGCGCTGAAGCATATGAGAAGATCAACGAAGGTGATGAGATAGAAGCAGACTTCGATACCGGAGTCATCACGGATAAAACTACCGGAGAGACCTTTAATGCGAAGGCCTTTCCTGAGTTTATAAAGAACATCATGGCCAGTGGCGGACTTGTCGGTTATACCGGGTCCGAGTTAAGAGATTAAGGGGAAATACTATGTCAAAGAAGTACAACATCTCAGTTATTCCCGGAGACGGAATCGGTCCTGAGGTTACATCGGCAGCAATTAAAGTATTGGAGACTGCCGCTTCAAAAAGAGAAATTGAGATCTATACCAAAGAACTTCTTGCAGGAGGCGCTGCCATAGATAAATACGGCATACCGCTTCCGCAGGAGACCATCTACGGATGCAAGGACAGCGATGCTGTTCTTCTCGGTGCGGTAGGCGGTCCCAAATGGGATAATGTCGAGCCTGACAAGAGGCCTGAGAAGGCTTTGCTCGGACTCAGATCAGGACTTGATCTTTATGCAAATATCAGACCTGTTGTTTTGCATGAAGGCCTTGAGGCAGCATCACCTCTTAAGAATCCGGGCAAGGTTGATCTGGTCATTATAAGAGAGCTTACAGGCGGCATTTATTTTGGTAAAACGGGATTTTATCAGAGCGGCGACAAGCTCTCTGACGGAACCGTAAAAGGCAAGATCGGCTTCGATACAGAGAGCTATTCCGAAGGTGAGATCAACAGGATCTTGAAGATCGGCTTCGGGTTTGCGATGAAGAGAAGAAAAAAGCTCACTCTCGTTGATAAGGCTAATGTGCTTGTCACAAGCAGAATGTGGAGAACACTCGCTACACAGATGAGCTTTGATTATCCTGAAGTAGAGCTTGATTTCCTTTATGTGGATAACGCATCTATGCAGCTTATCAACAGGCCGTCAAGCTTTGACGTCATCGTAACGAGCAATCTTTTCGGTGATATTTTGTCTGATGAAGCCGGCCAGATCGTTGGCTCCATCGGAATGCTGCCGTCTGCTTCCGTCGGCGTAATAGGCAAGCCCGGAATGTTCGAACCCATCCATGGATCTGCACCTGATATCGCCGGCCAGAACAAGGCTAATCCTCTGGGAACTATCCTGTCTTGCGCAATGATGATGAGAACTGTGTTAGGTGAAGAGGAAGTTGCCGACGACATCGAGAATGCCGTTAAAAAGACTTTGGCTCAGGGCTACAGGACCGGCGATATAACCTTCGTCGGTGATAACAATAATACTAAGCTTGTCGGAACGGTTGAGATGACACAGGCGGTCATCGATAATCTCTGACAAATAAGAAAAGAGGACATGACAAATGGCAAAAAAGCTTGTCGCAGTGATCGATATCGGTTCACTTACGGCCAGACTTAAAGTTTTCGAGATAGGATCCAAGGGAAAACCCAAGGAGATAGAAGCAGTCCGTAAGTTCACTGGACTTGGCACAAGATCTTACAGTTCAGGCGTTATCCAGCCGGCACAGGTGGACGAACTGTGTGCCTGCCTTAAGATGTTTGACGAGAAGTGCAAAGAATACGGCGTTGCGCGCGTTTTCTGCGTTGCGACTTCCGCTTTCAGAGATGCATCCAACACCGAGATCGTAATAGAGAAGATCAGGACAAGGACGGGATTTAAGATCAAGGTCCTGGATAACTCGATGGAGCGTTTCTATCAGACGATCGCGGTTCAGGCCATCTATCCTGATTTTGCGAAAATAATATCAACCGGAACAATGATCCTTGATATCGGTTCGGGCTCTATCCAGGCATCGGTTTATGACAAATCAGAATTCGTCTTCAGCCAGAATCTTTTGCTTGGTTCATTAAGGATCTCGGGAATGCTATCCGACCTTCAGAGCAGGACTGTCCATTATGAAGAGGTCTTGGAAGAATTCGTAGGTCAGGACTTAGACGATTATCATGCTGTAGAGCCTAAGGGAATCACATACAACAATCTTATAGCTTTTTCCGGCGAGATGGGCTATATCAAGCATCTTGCAGGCTATGGCGCTATGGATTCAGCGATCCTTACTAAGGAAGAATTCCTTAAAGCATATAACTATCTGCTCAAGGTAAGACCTACCGATCTGACATTGAAGAACAATATACCGTCAATGATCGCGCCTTTGCTTCTTCCTACGGCTCTTATCGTTAAGAATATGCTCGAATATACAGGCGTTGATAAGATCTATATGCCGCACGCGTCTTTGTCTGACGGTATTATCTATTACTACTGTGTTAACTCACAGGGGCTTAAGACTGATATCGCTCCGGACAGCTATCTCATATCTTCTGCAAGACACATTGCGAAGCGTTACCGTTCGAATAAAAAGCATATCGAATATGTTGAGAAAGCCGCTCTGGAATTCTTTGATGAGACCAAGAAGGCAAGCGGCTTGGGAAGCCGCGACAGACTGCTTTTGCAGGTTGCGGTAATCCTTCATGAGATAGGTAAGTTCGTTCACGCTAGAAATCACAGCGATGCTGCATATTCGATCATTAAGAATACTATCCTCATGGGGCTTGATCACGAAGAAATCAACATGGTCGCCATGATCGTAAGGCTCTATCCGAGAAATAATCCTTATCAGAGTTACTATTACACGCAGCTTCCTTCTGACCAGAAGGTCATCGTATCCAAGCTCGCGTCGATCCTGAAGATCGCTGACGCAATGGATGCGTCGCATAAGCAGAAGGGTAAGAAGATACAGTGTAAGATCAAGGACAATGAATTTGTCATCATTTGTGATACATCTGAAGATATGTCATTCGAGAAGTGGGCTTTTGAGAGCAGAAGCTCCATGTTCGAAGACGTAATGGGAATCAAGCCGGTTCTCAAGACCAGGAGGGAAGGCTAATGGCAGTTAAGAAGGGCGCTTCAGTGCGTAAGGCAAATACATCAACAAAGAAGCAGACAACGGCTAAAAAGACCGCTGCTAAGGCATCTGTGAAGAAAACTGCAGCTAAGAAAACTGCTGCAAAGAAGACAACGGCTAAGAAGGCTTCAGTAAAGAAGCCTTCGGCAAAGAAAGCTGCCGCCGGTAAAACAACTGCAAAGAAGCCTGTTGCAAAGAAGGTTCCTGAAAAGAAGACAGCTCCTAAAAAGACATCCAAGTTTGTATCTTCACCTGAGATAACCGATGCTTCTTATGTGGAATCCGGTGCTTCTTTTCTTAGCGGCAATGCATGCTTTTATAACCGTGAGCTCTCCTGGCTCGAGTTCGATGACCGTATCTTAAACGAAGCAAGAGACTCTAAAAATCCTCTGCTCGAGAGGCTCAATTTTCTGTCCATTACTGCTTCAAATCTTGATGAATTCTATATCGTAAGAGTAGCTTCATTAAGAGACATGCAGAGTATCGATTTTGCTGAGCGTGACATCGCAGGATTCTCCATTGATGAACAGCTCGAAAGGATCGACCAGAAGACCAGAAGGATGATGTCCCTTATGTATTCCACATACGGAAGATCACTCGTTCCTTCACTTGCCCAGGAGAAGATCTATCTTAAGAATTACGAAGAATTAAGCGACCAGTTAAGAGCTATCGCTGATTCATACTTTAAGACAGTTCTCTATCCGATCTTAACACCTATGGCAGTTGATTCTTCGAGGCCTTTCCCGCTTATCTACAACCGCTCTCTCAATATGTGCGTTATGCTCGAGAACGAGCCTAAGATGGTTAAGCTCCAGGAAAAGGCGACTGACGGCATCAGCAACGCCAAGCATACAGTTAATGATGAGAAATATATGTATGCGACAGTCCAGATCCCGACTGTCGTAAAGAGGCTTTATCAGATCCCGACTGAAGAAGGGGATGTGTTCGTTCCTGTCGAGCAGATAATCAGGGCTAATACTGATATGCTCTTCAATGGCCAGACTGTTGTGGCTACAGCTTTCTACCGCGTTATGCGTAATGCTGACCTTGATATCGATGAGGACGAAGCTGAAGACCTCTTAAAGGAGATTGAAGAGCAGGTAAGAAGGAGAAGATTCGGTGAGATCATAAGACTTGAGGTCCAGGATGATATCGATTCTGATCTTCTTAAGTACATTGTTGATGAATTGAAAGTCGATGAGGCCGATATCTTTACTGTTAACGGCCCTATCGATCTTACATTCCTTTCCAAGCTTGCTTCTGCCTGCAAGGCTAAGCATCCGGAGCTTTGCCATAAGGCTCACGAACCTGCTGAAGCAGCATCTTTTGACGGGCCTGTCAGTGAGCTGGATATTTTCGAGCAGATCAGGGCAAAGGACAGGATCGTTCACCATCCGTATGAGACCTTCGAACCCGTATTGGAGTTCGTAAAGCAGGCAGCAAGAGATCCTAATGTTCTTGCCATAAAGCAGACACTCTACCGTGTATCCGACAGATCGCCGATCATTGCTTCGCTCCTTGAAGCCGCGCAGAACGGTAAGCAGGTAATGGTACTTGTTGAGCTTAAGGCGAGATTCGATGAAGAGAACAATATCAACTGGGCCAAGAAGCTTGAGAACGCGGGCTGCCACGTTATCTACGGACTTGTCGGTCTCAAGACGCACAGTAAGATCACGTTGGTCGTTCGAAAAGAAGAGGACGGCATCAGAAGATATCTGCATCTTGCCACAGGTAACTATAATGACGTAACAGCTAAGATCTATACTGACCTCGGTCTGTTCACAGCTTCTGAGTCCTTTGGTGAGGATGCTTCAGAGTTTTTCAATATGCTTTCAGGATTCTCTATCCCGCAGTCATGGAGAAGACTTATTCCGGCGCCTTTGTGGATGAAGGATTATTTTGTATCAAGGATCAGACGCGAGGCTGAGAATGCCCGTAACGGCAAGCCCGCGCGCATAATCGCAAAGATAAACTCACTTGTTGATGAGACCATTATCAAGGCGCTCTACACAGCTTCGAATGCAGGCGTTAAGATCGATCTTATCGTCAGAGGCATCTGCTGCTTAAGAGCAGGGATCCCCGGCATGAGCGAGAACATCACAGTGCGCTCTATCACCGGGCGTTTCCTTGAGCATTCGAGAATCTTCTATTTCTACAACGAAGGACACGAAGACGTTTATCTTGCTTCTGCAGACTGGATGCCCAGAAACCTTAACCGCCGTGTTGAACTGCTGTTCCCGGTCGAAGATCCTGACTGCAGGGCGCGCGTCATGGAGGTCTTGAAAGTAGAACTCGCCGATACAGTAAGAGCGAATTTCCTGCAGCCCGACGGTTCGTACAAGAAGCTCGATCTCAGAGGAAAAGAGAAGATCGATTCTCAGCAAAAGCTCATTGAACTTGCTGATGCTGCTATTGCCGAGCGGCACAAGAATATTGATAAACGCGAGTTTATACCTGAAGAGAGTCCAAAGGATTGATCAGGTTTAAGCGTAAACCTTTAGAAAATGTTATGTAACCCTTAATGTCAGGTTAAGGTTTTTTTCTGATGTTTAGTGTTAGTATTTAGTAGCAAAAAAAGGAACTTTGGGGGTAGAAATATGGAATTTGTTATAAGTCATCTGGTTAAGAGCTACGGCTCCAAGCAGGTGCTTAAGGACGTTGATTTTGTTTTCGAAGAGGGCAGGATATATGGCCTCTTAGGACGTAACGGCTCAGGCAAGACAACGTTTTTTAACTGCATCAACGGCGATATAGATATTAACTCCGGATCTTTTTATCTGCGCGAGAACAGCGGTTCCAAGGATATCATCAAGATCGAGCCGCAGGATATCGGTTATCTGGTATCGACACCGACCGTGCCCGAATTCATGACAGGCAGGGAATTTTTGAAATTCTTTTTGGAAATTCATGAGGAGATCAAGCCTGATAAGACGATCGACGAATATTTCGATTACATGATGATCCCCGAAGACGACAGGGACAGGCTCCTCAAGGACTATTCGCATGGTACAAAGAACAAGATGCAGATGCTCCTTAACATCATCGCATCACCGAGGCTCGTTCTGCTCGATGAGCCTCTGACATCGCTCGACGTAATAATCGCGGAGGAGATGAAGAATGTTATCAGGTCTCAGAAGCAGGGAAGGATTACGATCTTCTCAACGCACCTTTTGGATGTGGCGGTAGACCTCTGTGATGAGATAGTTCTGCTCCATAACGGTAGGCTTGAGCCTATCGATAAGAGCAACTTAGGTGACAGTGATTTCAAGGATAAGATCATTGCCGCACTGAAGGATCAGGACGATGCGTAATACTTTTACCAACACATTAACGAAGGTAAATCATCTTAGGAGTATCATCGGATATAACGGCCTGGTCTATGCGTTAAAGAAGCTCCCCGTTATAGGAAAGCACCTTCCTGACAAGCTTTATTCTCTGACTGCCTTAAAGGTTATTTACTGGATCTTCCATATCATCAAGGAAGTAAGCATGCTGTTTATAGGCAAGATCTTCGGACTTGGCATGATCTATCTTGCTGCGCTTCTTTTGAATAAAGGATATATCGGATACGGAATGGCTGAAGGCATCTCAAGCCCTAACCTGTATGCGAGTTTTGCGCTGTTCATGTTTATCATCTATGCGTTGTTCGGTCTTCTCATTAACACTAGGCTTTTCAAGTGTACTACTGAGAAAGAATACCTTGTGTTCATGCTCAGAATGAACGCCAGAACGCTCAATAATACGCTTTTTATCTTTGATCTCGGCAAGCTTGTTATCGGTTATCTGATCGCGGGTATTGTTGCAATTATCGGCGGCGCTCCTTTCTGGCTCTGGCTCGGAATACCTGTGCTGGCAGTATGCATCAAACTCTTTGGAGCAGGCGTACTGGCGGCTTTTTACAGATCAAAGCATAAGCATAACAAGCTCCTCAAGGGCAGTACATGGGGTCTGATCGTAAGGCTTCTCCTTGTTTTCATGCTCTTGCCCGTATTTATGGTGCTGGTGATCAACGGATACTATGTGCCCTTGCAGTATATGCTGATCATTGCTGCAGTTTTTGTTTTGCTTGGCATTTGGGGATTCTGGGAGCTTTCAAGATTTGACGAGAATCTTCACAGGAGAGCACTCCGCGATAATATCGTCAGGAACGAGATCGAGAGCTACAAAGAGCCTGACCACTCCAAGCAGTTCAAGCGTTTAAAGGCTAAAGGAACAGTAAAAGGCGATAAGAAGGGCTTTGAATACCTTAATGCGCTCTTTGTCAGAAGACACAGAACGATGCTAGTACTTAAAGCCGTTATTTTCACGATAGTGGTACTGCTCATTATCGCTCTTGTTCTCTTTGAGTTTATCTACGGTTACGCCAGAAGATTCGGATCTGACAGCACATGGAACATGCTCTTTAATAATCTCATCAATTTCTTCACCGGTCACGGTTATGCAGATGCTTTGCACCCCTTTGATGAAAACGCTGCCACTCTTTTCTTCAGGGATTGTGCGAGCAAACAGCTGCTTCTGATGATCATTCCGCTTTCGATCGCAGATATTTCATTTAAGTCTACACAAGCGATGTATATCAACTGCGACAACAGTCTCATGACATTCAGCTTCTTTAAGCAGCGCGAAAAGATAATCAGGCTCTTTGATATCAGACTAAAGCAGCTCATCAGGATCAATATCTGGCCTGCATTAGCTTGCGGACTTTTTGCTGTCCTGATACTGTTCAATACAGGCGGACAGGATTATCCGTTCCAATATCTTCTGACGGTCTTGGTCCCGGTCTTGATAAGCGTGATCAACTCGATGACATGGCTTACGCTCTACTATCTGTTCCAGCCGTTTACAACGACAGTAAATGTCAAGGGCGGAGCATACAGAGTGACAAGGATAATCCTGACATTCATAACGATAATCATCTGCTGGATAACGCTTAACACGGCAGTTTTGGCGGGCGTGTTAACAGTGTTTACTGTAGTTTATGTTATTTTATTGAGGGCAATCGTTAAGAAATATGCGCCTAAGACATGGAAGATGAAGTCGTAACGGATCATTAGACGGACGAAAAACGGCAGTGCAATGCGGCATCAGAAAACGGTAGGATCCACTCTTAACAGAATCTTAGCATTGGATATCCGGTCAGACAAGGCAGATAAAAAACACCTTCTGAAACCAGTTGAGCGGAGCGACTGTCCGTACATATCAGAAAGTGTTTCTATTTTGTATGGTGGAGCATACGGGACTTGAACCCGTGACCCCCACACTGCCAGTGTGATGCGCTCCCACTGCGCTAATGCCCCGTCTACCAAAAGATTATACGTGGGCGGTCAGGATTAAGCAAGAAACCTTTTTAAGGTCTCAGTTATGCCGTATATCAAGGCCTTTAATATGCTATAATCCTTAAATGTAAATCATTTTGGAGGTATTCGGAAATGGCTATTACTACAAGCGATTATTTATCAGCAACTAATCCCGATCTCAAGGCTAAAAAGTTCACCATCACCATTGACGGCGGTTATGAAGCTTCAGTTATTACATATGGTGCAGTTATCACTGATCTTATCGTTCCTGACAAGGACGGCAAGCCTACTGACATCATGCTCGGCTGCAAAGGCCTTGATGAATATATGGGCAACGGTGCCAATCACGGCGCAGTCGTCGGTCGTTCTGCAAACAGGATCAAGGATGCATCCTTCGTTATCAACGGCGAGAGGTATCAGATCCCCAAGAATGAAGGCGAGAACAACCTCCATTCCGGCAATCCCGGTTACCACAATGTTTTCTGGGACGGCAAGATCCTTTCTGAGGAAGAAGCAGACGCGATCATCCTCGATTCCAAGATCGCAGGCATCCCAGGATGCGACGGAGGAGCAGTCCTTCTGAGCTACACAAGCCCTGACGGAGCCACAGGTTTCCCCGGAAACCTTGATACAAAGGTCCTTTACTGCTGGCTCGAGGATAAGACATTCCTGATCCTCTACTGCGGTAAGACTGATAAGGATACGATCTTCGCGCCCACAAACCACGCTTACTTCAACCTTCGCGGCGAAAACGCTGAAGGAACGGTAAATGAGGACCTCATCATGATCAACTCCGACAAGATCACCATCAAGGACGACATGAACGTTCCTACAGGTGAGCTTATGGATGTTGAGGGAACTGTTTTCGACTGCAGGGAGTACCGCTTCATTGGCGAACTCAACGACAGCGACGACCATCAGATGGTCATCTCCAAGGGAATCGACCAGAACTTCTGCCTCAACACTACACCCGGTACTTTGTCTTTTGCTGCTGCTGTTACAGCTCCTGCATCAGGAATTACAATGGAGTGCTTAACAGATCTTCCGGGCATCCAGATCTATGCCGGCAACAATTTGGGCAGTCCTCTTGATATCAAGACGACAAAGGCTTATGGCCAGTATGACGCTATCTGCCTTGAGGCTCAGATGGTGCCTAACGCCGTTAACCTCGAGGGATTTGCTTCTCCTGTTATCAAGGCAGGCAAGAAGGTATACCACGCATGCGGTTATAGATTTGTGTAATTCGTTGATGCTTTTCGGGAATACGAGTGGTAAAATGCTTAACTAATTAAAAACAATCTTTAAGAAAGAAGGAATGTTTTATGGAAAAGAAGAATCTCGACTGGTCAAACCTGACCTTCTCTTATCAAAAGACAGATAAGAGATTCGTAGCTAACTACACAAACGGCGCTTGGGACGAAGGTGCGCTTATCGATGACGACATGATCGTCATGAGCGAAGACGCAGGCGTTCTCCAGTATGCTCAGACAGTTTTCGAAGGCCTTAAGGCTTATGAGACAGTAGACGGCAGAATCGTTACTTTCCGTCCTGACCTCAACGCTGAGAGACTTCATGACTCTGCAGTCCGCCTTGAGATTCCTCCGATTTCCAAGGAAATGTTCATCAGATCAGTTCAGGAGACAGTTGCAGGCAACGCTGCCTGGGTTCCTCCGTACGGATCAGGCGCTTCTCTGTACTTAAGACCTTACATCTTCGGTATTAACCCCGTTATCGGTGTTAAGCCTGCTGACGACTATCAGTACAGGATCTTTGCTACACCTGTAGGTCCTTATTTCAAGGGTGGCGCTAAGCCGATCGCAGTTAAGATCTCTGACTTTGACCGTGCTGCTCCGAGAGGAACAGGCAACATCAAGGCAGGCCTCAACTATGCAATGTCTCTCCATGCGATCGTTACTGCTCACAAGGAAGGATTTGCTGAGAATATCTATCTCGATCCCGCTACACGTACAAAGATCGAGGAGACAGGCGGAGCTAACATCATCCTCACAGACGGCCAGGGCACACTCGTTGTACCTAAGTCTGATTCCATCCTGCCTTCTATCACAAGAAGATCTCTCGTTTACGTTGCGGAGCACTACTGTGGCATGAAGATCGAGGAGAGGGAAGTATACTTGGACGAGATCATGAGCGGCAAGTTCACAGAGGGCGGTCTCTGCGGTACAGCTGCAGTTATCTCACCTCTCGGCTCCATCAATGATCACGGCAAGGAATTCAAGTTCGCTTCCGGCATGGAGGAGATGGGTCCTGTCATGACAAAGCTCAGAGAAACTCTCACAGGCATCCAGATGGGTACAGTCGAAGCACCTGAGGGCTGGATCATGGAGATCAAGGTCTGATAACCTGTTCAAATCAAATAATCATATAGAGGATGTCTTAATGGGCATCCTCTTTTGTTTTCTGCTGTCAATGAATTCTTATATAAATTGAGTGTTACAATATTATAATGCATTTAAACCTTTTGGTGAGGAGAGAGACAATGAAAAAGATATTTGCTTTGTTTTTGATTCTTTGTATGACCATGATCACTTTAACGGGCTGCGCATCCGGTTTCGACGGGAAATGGGACTGCGTTGAGGCTGAAGTCGATACTTACGGCGGCGCACTCTCCGGAGCTTATGATGCTATTGAAAAGAGTGGCGGTGTCAGTCTTTTGTGCGAAGTTGAGATTGACGGAGACAATATTAAGTATTATGAGGATATGAGCGAATATAAGGTTACGAATGTTCAGCGTGACGGAAACACCATAACATTTAATGCCACTAATTCTTTGGGCCTAACTGATCTGGTAACACTTAAACTTAAGAATAACGGCAAGACCATCAAGGTTACCAGATACAATAATGAATATACGCTTCAAAGATCTGATTTTGTGCATAAGGTCCTGTTAAAGATTCCTGTCTGGGTTTACGTAGTCTTGGGCATTTTCCTTGCAGTATTTATATTCGGCAAGATCCTTAACGCCAAGGAGTCAAAGGCAGCTATTAAGGCCGCGCAAGCGAAGAAAGAGCAGGAATACCAGCAACAAATGCAGCTTCACCAACAGAGGGAACAGCGGAAACAGCAGCAAGTGCAAACTCAGGCAGAGAATCAAGGAGAGAACCAGGCAGATAACCAAGTAGATGACCAAGGAGAGAATTAATGGGTCCCGGTCTCATTAATTCTGCGTGACATGCAGTTAAGATGTACTGCTTTTGAAAAAAGTTCTTAGCAAAGAGGCTGCCTCAGTATCTTGAGACAGCCTCTATTAAACCGTAGTCAGTAAATATCTTATCTTACAGCATATGAGCTCTGAGCTCTTCGCCTGACAAAGGTGAGAGGAGGGCAGGAGCTATATCAAAGACTGTCTTGCAGCCGTAATCGCCCTTTTGGGAGAGTCTGTAGACAGCTCTTGCGTAAGCGGTGAGGACGGAACCTGTGAACTCGGGGTTGGAATCGAGCTTCAAGGAGTACTCGATAACGTGCTTGTTCTCGCCGTTAACGCCTGTCTTGCCTGTTCGGAAGACGAAGCCGCCGTGGTTGATCCTTGAATGGTCTCTTAAGAATTCCTCCTCGGAGATGAAGTGTACTGTCGTATCGTAATCTGCGAAGTAGTTGGGCATTTCCTTTATAGTCTTCTCGATGAGAGCCAGGTCAGCGCCTTCTTCAGCTACGACAAAGCACTCTCTTGTGTGCTTCTGGCGTGTTGTGAGCTCTGGCTCAGAGCCGGATCTTACTGCTTCGAGTGCTGATTCAACAGGGATCGTGTACTGCTTGCCGTTCTTAACGCCCGGAACTCTTCTGATAGCATCGGAGTGGCCCTGGGATACGCCCTTGCCCCAGAATGTGTAATCCTTACCTTCGGGGAGGATGCAGCTGCCGTAAAGACGGTTGATGGAGAACATTCCGGGATCCCAGCCGCCGGAGATAAGAGCCGTGTGCTCGCTTGCGGAAGCTGCCTTATCAACATTCGCGAAATGCTCAGGGATCTTGGCGTGTGTATCGAAGCTGTCGATTACGTTGAACATTGAAGCGTATTCGGGTGTCTGGGTGGGAAGATCAGTAGCCGAGCCCCCGCAGATCACGAGGACATTGATCTTGTCTTTCCAGTCAGCTGCTTCGAAAGAAGGTACTACTGCGATTCCTTCAGTAAGTGTCTTGACTGTGGAAGGGTCTCTTCTTGTGAAGATGGCGGCAAGCTCCATGTCCTTGTTCTGTCTGATAGCAAGCTCAACGCCCTTGGCGAGGTTGCCGTATCCTAAAATACCTATTCTGATTGCCATTTGTGAATCCTCCTTGAGGTTTTAAGCAGCGGGAACTGCTCATAAATTCTATTCAGACGACATTATAACAAAGAAGCGGGCAACTTGCTTGCAAGGGTTGCGAGCGATTTGCTGTATCCTGAGCCTTTAACAAGGAATATAACAAAAAATGAATTGTTGTATTATAATTCTGCTATGCCAAACATAAAGTATCTCATCAGGCGCGTTACGCGCATGGACTATAAGGCGATGAATGCCAAGATCAAGGATATCCACGAGAAGTCGGGTAAGTCCCGCGTGTGGATATTTTTCGATATGATCCACTGCGGAAGAAAGTTTGGCGCAGGTTACATGGATTACTGGCTCTATGAGATGTACAACCTCACGGATGCTGAGCGCGACACATATATCACCAGGGGCCGCAACTATGATCTCGTGAAGAGATATAACGATCCGGCATATACGGATCTGATCGACAACAAGATCGAATTCAACAAACGTTTTGGTGATTTCCTGGGCCGCAAGTGGATCGAGATCAGGAAAGATAATAAACAGGAAGTAATAGAATTTATTAACGACCATGATTTCCTTATGGCCAAGGCAGACTTGGGCTCCTGCGGAAAGACGGTAGAGAAGATCGACTGCAAGGCTGAACCTGCTGAGGCTATTTATGAGCGCCTCGTAAATCAGGAACGCCCACATTTCTTCGAAGAGATGATCGTCCAGCACCCGGCTGTAAGCGCCATCTATCCTTATGCGATTAATACCGTAAGACTTGTTACCATCCAAAGGGACGGCAAGGTCCATGTCGCCAGTGCCTGCTGCAGATTCGGCAACTACGGCCACAGCGTGGATAACTTCAATAACGGCGGCATGACAGCTCCGGTTGACGAGAAGACCGGTGAGATCACCGATTTCCCGATCGATAAGACTAAGGTCCTTTACGAGAAGCATCCTATGACTGGTGCTGTCTTTAAGGGCTTCGTTTTTCCTATGTGGGATCAGGTCCTGGAGATGTGCACGAAGGCTGCCATGGTCGTTCCGCAGGTCGGTTTTATCGGCTGGGACGTATGCATTACGCCTGACGGACCTGTCATCGTAGAGGGCAACGACTATCCGGGTCACGATCTGTACCAGCTTCCTGAGCATACCCATGATAAGAAGGGCATCTGGCCCAAGTACCAGTTCTGAATTTGATATTGATTTTGCGCGGGCAGAAGTGTAAACTTCCGATTGTCAACTAAAACGTCAATGAGGTTTACAATGTCTGAAGCAGTCTCGAAAAAAACATCTTCCAGATCACAAGCATCCAAAAACAGAGCGTTTATATACGATCTGGTCCTTATAGCCATATCCGCGGCGCTTATTACAGTCTGTTCCTGGATCAGCATTCCTTTGGGCCCGGTTCCTTTTACTCTTCAGACTATGGCTATCCTGGCTGTTATGCTTACTTGCGGAGGCAGAAGGGGAACTCTTTCCATACTAGTTTATCTAGCTCTCGGTGCGTGCGGAGTGCCTGTTTTCGCGGGATTTAAGGGAGGAATAGGATCTTTTGCGGGGCCTACAGGAGGTTTTCTGGTTGGATTCGTATTTGCCGGACTGGTTTATTGGCTTTTGGATATGCTCCTGTTTAGAAGGCTTATGAACGGTACTGTTAAGACATGGATCTTCGGAGTGCTTAATTCCGTTGTTTTCGAGATTATTATGTATGTCGTAGGTGTCATCTGGTTTATGACTGTATATGCTGCACAGACAGGGCCTGTCGGTCTTGCGACTGTATTGAGCTGGTGCGTGATACCGTTTATTGTTCCTGATATCGTGAAGCTTATTGTGGCAGTTGTGATAGGTGAGCGTGCCGGAAAACTTGTCAGACAATAGGAATTATTCCTCGTTATTCTCCGTTTTGATATAATGTGATGAGCTGGAGCAGATATGCTCTGGTCAGTATGGGTAAATAAGGAGATAAAAACGTGTCGGAAACAAATGATTACGTAATCAAAGTCAGTAATGTTTCCAAAGACTACGGCAGACACCACATTCTTGACTCTATGAACTTTACTGTTCCTAAGGGTTCTATTTTCGGACTTGTCGGGAGGAACGGCGCAGGAAAGACCACGATAATGAGGATCATCTCTGGTCTTCAGAAGCCTTCAACAGGTACTGTAGAGTATGGATTCGACCACAAGAAGCTGGGTAACGTAGGTGCTTTGGTAGAGCTCCCTTCGATCTATTCGAATCAGACAGCAAGAGATAACCTGATCTTCCAGTATATGAATCTCGGGCTTAAGATCGATGAATCGATCGACAAGAGCCTTGAATTTGTCGGTCTTGCCAACACGGGCAACAAGAAGGCGGGCAAGTTCTCTTTGGGTATGAGACAGCGTCTTGGTATCGCCATGGCTATGTCCGGCAACCCGGAAGTGCTGATCCTCGATGAACCTATCAACGGCCTTGACCCTCAGGGAATAATCCTCATAAGAGATCTTCTGATAAGACTGAATAAGGAGAAGGGCGTAACGATAATCATATCAAGCCATATTCTCTCTGAGCTTTCTAAGCTTGCAACGGATTTTGCATTCGTTGAGAGCGGGAAAGTGGTCAAGGAGATCACGGCAGATGAATTGGAGAACGCCGGCGGACTTGAATCGGAATTCTATTCCGGAACCCCCGAGCAGCTTCTTCCCGTACTTAATGCAATGGGCCTCAGGACGAGGATCGATAGTGACGGCATAATTTATGCCAAGGGTTATTACAATCTCACCGAAGTCGTTATGGCTGCCAATGCTGCGGGTGTAAACATTGCGCGTGTCGTAACTAAGGAGACTGATCTTGAGACTTACTTCGTCAAGCTTGTAGGAGGTGAGTCAAATGCGTAATCTTCTTAAGTGTGAATTTACTCGCCTTACGCGCAGCGTATTTTTCTGGATCATCACAGGTTTCTGCGTTCTTTGGCCGATAATTACCGCATTGTTCTATCATGGGATACTAGCGTTTACTTTTACAGCAACCGGCATCGGGTTCGAAGATGTCGAGCTGCCTAAGGAGATGCTCAGGTATCTTACATGGATGATCTCGATATCATTTATAACTGAACTTCCCAAGTTCTCGGCACTTTTCGCCTGCATCCATATCGGCAGGGAATATACTGACGGAATCGTAAGGAATAAGATCATAGCAGGACACTCAAGAACTAAGATCTATCTTTCTTATGTTCTCACACAGCTTGCTGCGAACGCATTCTTATGCATTATTTACATCGGTGCATCGATCTTCGGTCTCTGGATCTCAGGTCTTGGAGTCGAAGTTAACGGCGGCGAAATGTTCTTAAGATTAGGTGTAGGTATCGTCGTATTCCTGACGCTGGCACTGATATTTATCGTCCTCGCGACGATCTTCCGCAGACGCGCACTGCCTCTGATCCTTTCTATCGTTATTGCTATGATCTCAACAACAGCGGCTGCTGTCATCGGTAACTTCAATCTGCCCTCTAAGGCTGTAGATGACTATATCGAGCTCAGATCCGAGAGTTATGAAGATCTGGTCGACATGGGATATTTCAGCAATCGTGAAGTCGAGAAACTGGAAGAAGAGTATGACAAGGATTATTACGTAGGTCTGGGCTGGAAGATCTTCCATCCTGCCTATGTGGTTACACCTATCGGATTCGAGAGTGATTACCAGGCATCGTCAGCAGGAATCCTGTTTGGTTCTTCCATGGAATATACGGATGAGATCAATTTCACCGAAGATTTTTATGAGAGTACTTTCTATGACAAGTCCATGCTCAGTCCCAGCGATATCGATGATTTGGATTCCATGCACGTATCTTACGGTACCCTTAACCTGATCTACCTGGCTAAATGCTTCGTCTACATGATTTTTATTGGCGGATGGGGCCTGTTTATCTTTAGAAAGAAGAATATGTTCTGATGTTTTATCTTGATCATCGTCTGACTATCATTATCGGTGCTTACGGAAGCGGTAAATCCGAGATCGCCGTCAATATGTCTCTTGCCCAGCGGAAAGCTTTGCCGGAAAAGAAGCTTCTTATTGCGGATCTTGATATCGTTAATCCGTTCTACCGTTCGTCTGACTGCGCGTCTGCTCTTGAAGCTGAGGGGATAAGACTTGTTACTCCCATGTATGCCGGCTCCAATGTAGACGCTCCGGTCCTGCCGCCTGACATGTACGTTATCTTCGATGACGAATCATATCAGGGCATCTTTGATATCGGCGGTGAAGATATGGGCGCTTTGGTTCTCGGTTCTCTTAAAAAGAGGATCGAGAACACTGATGCCGTCATCTATATGGCGGTAAATACATTAAGACCATTTACGTCTGATCCGGAGCAGATAGCGGTAATGACTAATGAACTGTCTGCTGCGGCAGGCTTTAAGATCGACGGATATCTTAACAACACGAATCTTCTTGAAGAGACTACATCTGATATGTTGGTTGACGGAGAAGCCAAGATCCTTGAAGCGTCAAAGATCACGGGAATTCCCCTCGTAGCAAATTGCGTGATGGAAGATGTAGTAATTCCTGACGGTGTGCTTACGGACCGTGAGCTTTTCAGGATGAATAGGAAGATCCGTTACGCATATTAAGCGTTCACAGCTTTTGCAGCTCTGGCAAGTCTTCTTTCTTCGCGCTTTTCTTTTCTTCTGAGGCGCGCGAGTCTTGCTTCGTATCTGTCCCTTATTAGTAAGAAATAGATGATACCGGAGATAATGGCTGAGAGGGCAAACAGGACTAGTGAGAATGCGGATGCCCTGTCCCATACCTGCCCCATGCCAAGCATGTTTTGAAGGAAATTCATCATGGTCAGACCGGATCTTGATATATCGTAACGGTCTGAGAGCATAGCCGGAATATCAGACATATTCAGCCCGTCAACAACTGAGACGACTACTACGAAGAATAAGATCGGACGTATGCTTGGCAGTGTAACATGGAAGAACGTGTGCGGTCTGGATGACCCGTCTATTTCAGCAGCTTCAAAGACTTCAACAGGAATACTGGTCATGCCGGCCACAGCATAGATGAATGTTATTCCGAAATGCATAAATACACTGACTGCTATTATCAAGAAACGGTTTGAAAGGAAGAAGTTAAAGTCTTTTTCCGTAACTCCGAAACCGTCTATGGCAGCAGCTGTAAGGATGAAAGCGACTGAGCTTGCCACATAACCGGTAATGCTGAAAAAGACACGGTAACCCATGGAAGAACCGAACACCAGCTTAGGGAAAAAGAACGATGTCCTGAACAGTGACCTGCCTTTTATTTTCAGCCTTCTGTCAGTCATCATTGCAGCGAGCCAAAATGCCAGTATCCACTCCGGAATGATCTGGCATATCATAAAGTAAAAAGTGTTCTTAATAGAAATCTTGAACGATGATGTAGCGAACAGTTCCTGAAAATTCTTATACCACGGGAGACCGTTTGAAGTAAGTAGTTTGGGAGGTTCGGTTATTACAGATACACGCTTCAGATCACAAAAAGCGTAATAAAAAGTAGTCAGCATCGGCCAAAGATGAAAAATAAGGAAGGCCAGAACAAACGGGAGGATAAATATATATCCCCATTTGTTGTAATGTCTTTCAAGTGACTTTTTCTTCCCCATATAACCCCGTCTTAAGGGATGATATCCCAACTATTCAATTTTGATAGTATATACGAACTTACTTATAAATAACAGGAAAAATTGACACAAGGTGGCATAGTAAATAAAATGATTCTGTTTGAATCCTGCAGATAAGGATTCTTTTTTTGGGGGCGGAATTGGAAAACAAGGTAATGACAAGAGTGATCATGAGACGAAAAGAACTGATCCTTAAGGGATTTGTTTATTTATTCTCGTTGATCCTGATGGCTATGACGCTAATTCCTTTTTTCAGTTTATTAGGAGATTATATCGGCTTCTCGGCATCCAATCCGTCCAATGTCTTTAAGGTGATTCCGTACAGATGGAGAGAATTCAAGCGCTTTTTCGAGTCGAGAATAGCCTTAAGTTATGTTAATTCCCTTATTGTTACCATATCCAGTACGATCCTGAACGTATACTTTTCTGCATTGACTGCGCATGCTGTTGTTAATTACAGATGGCGCGGGCGTAAGTTCTTCAGCAATTTCGTGCTTGCAGTAATGATGATACCGACTGCAGTTTCCTCGTCCGGTTTTATCACCATGGTTTATCAGTTCCATTTACAGAACACACTTTCCATGCTGATCTTTCCGGCGATTGCAACTCCGATATCCGTAGTATTTATGAGAATGTACTTGGAATCTTCATTTTCCATGGATCTCATTTATTCGGCAAGGGTTGACGGAGCAGGAGAGATAAGGATATTCCATCAGATAGTCCTTCCTATAATGAAGCCTGCTATTGCCACACAGGCGATCTTTGCCATGGCTCAAAGCTGGAATGATACTTTCCTTCCTACGATCCTTCTTTTGGAGGAGAAGAAAAAGACACTGCCTGTAGCGCTTCTTTTAAACTCGGCACTTGGTAAGAGTGACATGCCGGAGGTCATTTTGACCATCCCGCTTATAGTTGCTTACCTGTTGCTGGCCCGTAATATCGTCGAAGGTGTCCAGCTGGGCAGCGTTAAGATGTAACACCATTTTTGCTCCTGTTAAAGTCTAAAATTATTGTCGTTTTATCAAATAAATGATATTATTTTTCTTGGCGAGATATTTTCGACCAAGTAATCAGGAGGAATATAAAATGGGATTGATTAGCTTAATCGCAAATGTTGCAGGAACAACATTTAATTCCATCTCAACACAGATTCAGGATCAGTATCTTGAATTCTTCACACAGGATTCCTTAGGACAGGATATCCTTGTTAAGAAGGGTGTTAACAAGATGGAAAAGGGAAGAAACAAGGGAAGTTCTGAAGTTATTTCCAATGGTTCTGTTATTAACGTACCTGAGGGATGCTTCTGCCTCCTCGTTAACAACGGTGAGATCGTAGACTGCGTATCCGAGGCAGGTGCCTACAAGTGGGATACATCTACAGCTCCTTCGATCCTTGCTAACAAGAATTTCGGTGAGAACGTAAAGGCTTCCATCGGTGACATTTGGAACCGTATGAAGATGGGCGGAGAGATTCAGCAGCAGCAGAGAGTTTACTTCGTAAACAAGCTCGAGATGATGAATCAGAACTTCGGTACACCTTCACCGGTACCTTATGCAGACCCTGAGTATCGTAACATCTACATCCGTCTGAACGGTACATTCTCCTTCAGAGTAGAGAACCCGATCACATTCTTCAGAAACATCGTAGGCAACGTCAGAGACGAGTATACAGTAGCTGAGTTCATGGGCACACCCGCTAAGCCTCAGCAGCCCCGTCTCGAGTTCCTTGATAACATCACAGAGACACTCAATAAGTGCGGCGGCCCTTACCCGAACGGTATCATGTTCTCCACACTGCCTTCAAAGCAGGGCGAGTTCAGAAGATACATGCAGGATTGCCTTGATGACGAGTGGCTCCAGAAGAGAGGTATCGTCGTAGAGACAGTTGCCATCGCTTCCGTTACACCTGACGATAAGTCACGTGAGAGAATCGAGAAGGTCGACGAGGCAAAGCTCTACGGTCAGGACCAGGCAGCTCTCGGTGCAGCTGTTGCTTTGGGCCAGACAGAGGCTATGAAGAATGCCGGTGCAAACGCAAACGGTGCAGTAAACGGCTTCATGGGTCTCGGTGTGATGGGCACAGTAGGCGGCAACAACGCTACAGCAGCAGGTCTTGGTGCAGTTCAGCAGGCTCAGGGTCAGCCTCAAACAGGCTTCTTCGCAGGCCAGCAGGCAGCACCTGCAGCAGCTCCTGCAGCTCCCGTAGCAGCAGGCTGGACATGCTCTTGCGGTCAGACAGGTAACACGGGTAAGTTCTGCGGCAACTGTGGTCAGCCTCAGCCTGCTCCAGTAGCAGCAGGCTGGACATGCTCTTGCGGTCAGACAGGCAATACAGGTAAGTTCTGCGGCAACTGCGGTAAGCCTCAGCCTGCAGCAGCACCTACAGCATGCCCTAAGTGCGGCTGGCAGCCTGCAGACGGCAATATGCCTAAGTTCTGCCCTGAGTGCGGCACAAAGATTGAATAAGATTCGGAATGATTCTTATATAAATCCTGATTTGGAGGCTGTCTCGCGAAGAGACAGCCTCTTTTCGTGTTTGTGTTATTATTTTTAACATTTACCTCAAAAAAAATAATTGACTCAAGATAATTTGTGATAAAATTTTTCCATCCTAGTAAAAGGCGGTCAATTTGATGGGTAAATACTTTGGCACTGACGGCTTCAGAGGTGAAGCCAACAAAGCACTCACCGCGCAGAAAGCTTTCAAGGTGGGAAGATATATCGGCTGGTACTACGGCCAGATGCACGATGACAAGAGAGCAAAGATCATTATCGGTAAGGACACAAGAAGAAGCTCATACATGCTTGAGGCAGCTCTTACTGCCGGAATCACTTCTTCGGGATCTGATGCTTATCTCCTTCACGTAACAACCACTCCTTCGGTCTCATATTGCTGCAGGACTGACGGTTTTGACTGCGGAATCATGATCTCCGCATCTCACAATCCTTTCTATGACAATGGCATCAAGATCATGCGTGCCAACGGTCAGAAGATCGAGGCTGAGATCGAAGAGAAGATCGAAGCTTATATCGACGGAGAAATCGAGGAGATCCCTCTTGCTGAGCGTGAGGCGATCGGTAACGTAGTTGACTATGCTTCAGGACGCAACAGATATATCGGTTATCTGATGACTATCCCTACAAGAGCATTCAACGGTATGAAGGTCGGTCTTGACTGCGCTAACGGCGCTTCATGGAACATCGCAAGGTCTGTTTTCGAGGCTTTGGGCGCTAAGGTATATATCATCAACAACCAGCCTGACGGACTCAACATCAATACGAACTGCGGTTCCACTCACATCGATAACCTCAAGAAGTATGTTCTTGATAACGGACTTAACGTAGGATTCGCTTACGACGGCGATGCTGACAGGTGTCTTGCAGTCGACGAGCTCGGCAACGAAGTAAACGGCGACCAGATCATGTATCTGTGCGGTAAGTATATGAAGGAGACAGGACGCTTAGACGGCAATACGATCGTTACGACCATTATGAGCAACATGGGCCTTTATAAGGCTTGTGAGGCTATCGGTATCCGTACGGAGAAGACAGCCGTAGGCGACAAGTACGTTGCCGAGAACATGATGGCTAACGGCTTCATGATCGGCGGCGAGCAGTCAGGTCACATTATTTTCGCGAAGTACGCAACGACAGGTGACGGAATACTCACATCTCTCATGGTCCTCATGACCATGCTCGAAAAGAAGCTCCCTCTGTCAATGCTCGCAGGCGAGATGAAGATGTTCCCTCAGTGCCTCAAGAATGTAGTCGTTAAGGATAAGGAAGAAGCTCAGAAGAATCCCGTAGTCCTTAAGGCAGTTGAAGAGGTTACCAAGTCATTGGGCGGCGACGGCAGGATCCTTCTCAGAGCATCCGGTACAGAGCCTAAGATCCGTGTAATGGTCGAGGCCAAGACGGATGAGATCTGTGAAGAGAACGTTGACAAGGTAATCGCAGTCATTAAAGAACAGGGCCTTATGGCAGATTAATGAATATTACAGCTTCGTGTGGGTTCCCATGCGGAGCTGTTTTAGATACAGACTAAAAAGTGGGAGAAAGAATTATGAGAGTTATCAGAAAAAGCAACTACGAAGAAGCTTCAATGGCATGTGCTGAGCTCATCGCTTCACAGATCAGACTTAAGCCTGACTGCAAGATCGGCCTTGCTACAGGATCAACACCTATCGGAACTTACAAGGATCTTGTGGACATGTATAAGGCAGGAAGCCTTGATTTCTCTAAGGTCACATCAGCTAACCTCGACGAATACAGAGGCCTCGGCGGTGACCACGACCAGTCTTACAGATATTTCATGAACACAAATCTGTTCGATCACGTAAACATCGACAAGAGCAAGACATATGTACCTGACGGTCTTGAGCAGGATGCAGTCAAGGCTTGCACAAATTACGATAAGATCCTTGAATCTTTGGGTCACCTCGACATCCAGCTCCTTGGTATCGGCGGAGACGGACACATCGGCTTCAATGAGCCTGCTGATGCTTTCTGCGTTAACACACAGTGCATCGACCTCGAGAACCAGACGATCCAGGACAACGCGAGACTCTTCTTCAACGGAGACCTCGAAGCAGTTCCTACACAGGCCTACACAATGGGTATCGGCTATATCATGAAGTCTACTACTGTTATCCTCATGGCTACAGGCGCAGGAAAGAAGGATATCGTTGAGAAGGCATTCTGCGGTCCTGTTACGCCCAGAGTACCGGCATCGATCCTCCAGCTTCACCCGAACGTAGTAGTTATCGGTGACGAGGCTGCTATCTCTGATGCTGTAGTCGCAGCTGCTAAGTAATATATTACTGAAATAGCTATAAAGAAGGCTGTCCTTTCGGGGCAGCCTTTTAGTTTCTTCGGGGAGCTATAATTGACTTTTAATGCATATAAACGTCAAAATGGGGTCCTATGTGCATCAAAATGGCCATTTTTGTGCACATACAGGACATTTTAGCGGTTTATGTGCACCGTTATATTTGCTTTTCGAAAACATTTGCGTATAAAAACAATCAAGTTTATAATATTGCAATATTTTAGCGCGGTATATGAGCGCGCGAGGTTTCAGGAGGTTCATCGTGGCAAAAGGTAAGACGACTTTTAACGAGAATCTGTGCAAGGGCTGCGGACTTTGCGTAGCAGCATGCCCCAAGAAAATCCTCGAGCTTGACAAGACAAGGCTTAATGCAAAGGGTTATCACCCCGCCACATGCGTAAATCCCGATGAGTGCATCGGTTGTGCTTTCTGCGCTACGCAGTGCCCGGACGTTGTAATCACCGTTGAGCGTTTCTGATCGGGAGGGAGTTTTATGGCACAGAAAAGAGTATTAATGAAAGGCAATGAAGTAATTGCCGAGGCAGCTATCAGAGCTGGTTGCCGCAATTATTTCGGTTACCCGATCACACCTCAGACTGAAGTCATGCATTATATGGCTAAGAAGATGGTTCAGGTCGGCGGTAATTTTGTACAGGCAGAGTCTGAGCTGGCAGCCATTAACATGGTTTACGGCGCTGCAGCAGCAGGCTTTAGAGTAATGACATCTTCTTCCTCTCCGGGAATTTCCCTTAAGCAGGAAGGTATCTCCTACATCGCAGGTGCTGAGCTTCCTGCAGTTGTAGTTAATATCGTTAGAGCAGGTCCGGGATTGGGCGGCATTCAGCCTGCACAGGGCGACTATTTCCAGGCTACAAAGGGCGGCGGACACGGTGACTACAGGAACATCGTTATCGCACCTGCTTCCGTTCAGGAGCTTTATGAGCTCGTTGTTGAAGCTTTCAACCTCGCTGACAAGTACAGAATGACCTGCATGATCGTAGGCGACGGTACTCTCGGTCAGATGATGGAGCCTGTTGCTTTCCGTGATGAGGAGCCTATCGAGACAATCGAGAAGCCTTGGGCTGCTTGCGGCAGAAAGGGTGACTCTTTCCACCACACAGTAACTTCCATCTACATCGATCCCGATGTCCTTGAGAAGAAGAACCTTGAGCTCCAGGACAAGTACAAGATCGTTGAGGCTAACGAAGTCCGTTATGAAGCAATCAACATGGAGGATGCTGAGATCGTTATCACAGCTTTCGCTACATGTTCCAGAATCTGCAGAAACGTTATCCGTCAGGCAGCTGAACTTGGTATCAAGGTCGGCATGATTAGACCTATCACACTCTGGCCCTTCCCTTACAAGGCAATCTCTGAAGCAGCAGATATGTCCAGCGTAAAGGCATTCCTCGACGTTGAGCTCAACGCAGGCCAGATGATCGAAGACGTCAGACTTGGCGCTAACGGCAAGAAGCCCGTTTATTTCCACGGCAGACTCGGAGGAAATCTCCCGATGCAGAAGGAAATCCTCGACAAGATCGTTGCGATCCACGAGGGAAAGATCACAGAAGGAGGTAATTTCTGATGGCTGTAGTTTTCGAACCCACAAAAGGCCTTACAGATAAGCCTTTCCACTATTGCCCCGGTTGCTGCCACGGCATCATCCACAGACTCGTAGCTGAGACTCTTGTTGCAAATGATGCACTTGAGACAGCTGTAGGCGTTGCATCCGTAGGATGTACTTACAATTCATATGAATACATTGCATGCGACATGGTCCAGGCAGCTCACGGAAGAGCACCTGCAGTTGCTACAGGTATCAAGAGAAACTTAAAGGACAGCTTCGTCTTCACATATCAGGGAGACGGTGACCTCGCATCTATCGGTACAGCTGAGATCGTTCATGCTGCTGCAAGAAGCGAGAACATCACGGTAATCTTCGTAAACAACGCTGTTTACGGCATGACATCAGGCCAGATGGCTCCTACAACACTCGTAGGCCAGGTTACCACAACATCTCCCTGGGGCCGTGATCCTTCTTATCAGGGTTATCCTATCAACGTTTCCGAGTTCTTATCCAACCTCGCAGGCGCAGCTTACATCGAGCGTGTTTGCGTAACAGACTTCAAGAACATCCAGAACGCTAAGAGAGCTATACAGAAGGCATTCAATGTTCAGAAGAACAAGCTCGGCTTCTCTCTCGTAGAAGTTCTCTCCACATGCCCTACCAACTGGGGTAAGGAGCCTCTCGCAGCTATGGATTGGCTCAAGGAGAACATGGAAAAGCAGTATCCTCTTGGATGCTACAAGGGCGCTGACATCACATTCGATGCAGACGGCAAGTATGTTTCAGGTGCTATTCCTGCAACTTCTAACAACTGCGTTAATGTTGGGGAGGTGAAGAAATGATTGATTTCTCTGTAATTTTTGCCGGATTCGGCGGTCAGGGAATCCTCTCCGCAGGCAAGATGGCAGCAGAAGCTGCTCTTTATGAAGGTAAGGAAGTTTCCTGGTTCCCGTCATACGGACCTGAGATGCGTGGCGGTACAGCTAACTGCTCCGTAGTTATCTCTGATGAGCCTATCGGATCACCCGTTGTTAACGATGCAGACGTTGTTATCTGCTTGAACCAGCCTTCTATGGAGAAGTTCGAGAAGCAGTTAAAGCCCGGTGCTTTGATGATCCTCGATTCTTCCCTCATCAAGACAAGACCTGAAAGAACTGACATCAAGGTCATCGCTATGGAAGCTTCCGATATCGCTTCCGAGCTTGGTAAGATGATGTTCGCTCCTATCACAATGCTCGGTTGTATGGCTACTGCAACAGGATGCTTCACAAGAGAGTCTTTCGAGAAGTCGCTCTTCGAGATTCTTCCTGAGAGAAAGCACAACCTTATTCCGATCAACATGGAAGCATTCGACAGAGGCGCAGCTTTTGCGAAGTAACCCGCTTTTGATATGGAATAATAAAGGAGTTGCATTATGCAGCTCCTTTTTTATTGCCTCGAAAACAGTTTGTCAGGAATCAGTCAAAGGCGTAAAGTCCGGCTTTGCCGTTCTCGATGATGATATAAGACGGCTTGGTGTCTTCCTTAGGTATGGAAGGTGATCCCGGATTCATATAGCGGATCTTGCGGCCGTCTTCATATTCCCACATGATATCTCCTGCGACATGTGTGTGGCCCGTGAGAAGGATTGCGCCTTCGGGCATTACCGCAGGAAGGTTCATCGGGTTATAGATATGGCCGTGTGTTACGAAGAATACTGTACCTTCATCGACAAGATAGATGTAATCGGCCATGATCGGGAACTTTAATACCATCTGGTCGACTTCGGTGTCACAGTTGCCGCGGACGGCAAGTATCCTGTCTGCATAGTTATTAAGTATCTCAATGACTTTCTTGGGTTCGTAGTGAGAGGGAAGGTCATTCCTGGGACCGTGATAGAGGATGTCGCCAAGGAGAACGAGTTTGTCTGCTCCGCTGACCAGGAAGGCATCGATAATGCGCTGTGCCCAGTATGAATCGCCGTGAATGTCTGATGCTACGAAATATTTCATTGAAAAAACCTCTTAGTCTTTTATTGCGAATAGCATAACACAGCGGGGCGCTACTTTCGGGCTGTTATGGCATTTTGTTTTGTGGGAGGATAGCAAGATATGTTAAATGACGATTCGAAAATTGACATAATTAGGTAATTATGCACAAAACCCGGGGCGAAAACATCGCGGTTTTTGTATTTTCGGATGGTAAATTCTCTAATTTAGTTTATAATATCTGTTATTAAGGGCATTTGCCCTTGAACTTTGACGTGCCTTTTTATCAGGACGTCAATATTTACAGGGAGGTATGGCTTCATCTATGGATGCTGCTTATCTATTCAACAAAGGCGAGAACTATATGAGCTATAAGTTCCTCGGCGCTCATCCTTACAAGGATGAGAACGGCCAGGGCTTTATTTTCCGCGTATGGGCTCCTAATGCAAGAATGGTCAGCGTTATGGGCGATTTCAATGATTGGGATCCTAACAGCTGCCAGATGTTTATGCTCGGCAAGACCGGTATCTGGGAGCAGAAGGTTCCCGAAGCGAGGCAGTGGGACCGCTATAAATACAGAGTTATCGGCGCTGATAACAGGATATATGAGAAGGGCGATCCTTTCGCAAGACATTTCGAGACTAGACCTAACAATGCGTCTATCATATACGATCCCGATGATTATATCTGGAACGACGATGAATTCGTAAAGAACAGGACGGATGCTTTGGCACCTAAGCCTATCAACATCTATGAGCTTCACTTAGGCTCATGGAGAAGACATCCGGACGGCAATTTCTTCACATACAGAGAATTGGCTATTGATCTGGCAGATTACTGCAAGAAGATGCACTACACACATATTGAGCTCATGCCGATATTAGAGCATCCTCTTGATGATTCTTGGGGATATCAGGTAACGGGATACTATGCGGTTACTTCCAGATTCGGTACACCTGCAGACTTCAAGTTCATGGTCGATGTCCTTCACCAAAACGGTATTTCCATAATCCTCGACTGGGTTCCCGCCCATTTCCCGAAGAATATGGAAGGTCTTGTCAGATTTGACGGAACGCCTTGCTATGAATATGCAGATCCAAGGATCGGTGAGCACAGAGAGTGGGGCACTTATGTTTTCGATTATTCCAAGAATGAAGTGCTCTCATTCCTTATCTCCAACGCAGTTTACTGGATCGATGAATATCACCTGGACGGTATCCGCGTAGACGCCGTATCTTCAATGCTCTACAGAGATTACGGAAGGAATCAGTACATCCCGAACAAGTACGGCGGCAACGAGAACCTTGAAGCGATAGAATTCTTCAAGAGAATGAATTCGATCATCCGCAGGAACTATCCTTACGCTATGCTCATTGCCGAAGAGTCAACAGCATGGCCTAAGGTTTCTCATCCCGTTGAAGAGGGAGGCCTTGGCTTCACTCACAAGTGGAATATGGGATGGATGCACGATACGCTTGATTATTTCTCTACTGACTCTTACGCAAGAGGATGGCATCACGATGAGTTCTGTTTCTCTATGATGTACGCGTTTGCAGAAAACTATATCCTGAGCCTTTCTCATGACGAAGTAGTTCACGGCAAGCATTCGCTTATCGATAAGATGCCCGGTGATATCTGGAGGAAGTTCGCTTCCCTCAGAACCATGATGCTCTATCAGATCAGCCATCCGGGCGCAAAGCTCAATTTCATGGGCGCCGAGTTCGGTCAGTTCATCGAGTGGCGTTTCTATGAGCAGCTCGAGTGGTTCTTACTCGATTACGAATCACACCGTCTGCTCCAGAATTTCAACAGCGAGCTCAACAAGTTCTATATTGAGCATCCCCAGATGTGGGCAGATGACCACACATGGGCCGGCTTCGAATGGATCGCCGCTGACGATACCAAGAACAACGTATTCGTATACAAGAGATCCTGTCCGGATCCCAAGCTTAACGATATCTATGTAGCTCTCAACATGGTCCCCCAGCCTCTCGAAGGTTATGAGATGCCTGTTTATGAGCTCGGCACATACAAGATCGTCTTCAATACAGACGATATGTGTCACGGCGGTTCCGGCTATCCGACGGCAACCGATATGAACGGGTGCTTTGAAGCTATCGATGAGCCTTTGAACGGCAAGCCTTACAAGGTTAAGATCAATCTTCCGCCTCTTGCAGGTATCTACTTCATGAAGGTTAAAGATCCGGCAAAGAAGAAAGGCAAGAAGCCTGCCGAGAAGAAGTCTTCCGCTAAGCCTGCTGCAAAGAAAGCAGCAAAGCCGGCCGCTAAGAAGACAACCAAGACTGCTGCTAAGGCTGAGACCAAGCCCGATGCAAAGCCTGCAAAGAAGCCCGCAGCCAAGAAGGCTGCCACTAAAGCTAATAAAACGAAATAAGCTCATATACGGAGGTAACTCATTATGGCAAGAACTGAAGTCGTTGCGATGATACTCGCAGGAGGACAGGGAAGCAGACTCGGAGTGCTGACCAAGACGGTCGCAAAGCCGGCGGTACCATTCGGAAGCCGTTACAGGATCATCGACTTCCCGCTCTCTAACTGTGTAAACTCAGGCATAGAGATCGTAGGTGTCCTGACACAGTATCAGCCTTTGGCTCTTAATACTTATGTTGGTAACGGTCACCCTTGGGATCTCGACAGAAACAATGCAGGTGCATATATCCTGCCGCCTTTCCAGAGCAATTCCGGATCTGACTGGTATAAGGGAACAGCTAATGCTATTTACCAGAATATGAGCTTTATTGATGACAACGATCCCGAATACGTTGTTATCCTCTCAGGCGACCATATCTACAAGATGGATTATGCAGCTATGCTCAAGGCTCACATCGAGAAGAACGCAGATGCTACCATCGCCGTTTATGAAGTACCGTGGGAAGAAGCTCCGAGATTCGGTATCCTCAATACAAAGGAAGAGGATGTGATCGAAGAGTTCGAAGAAAAGCCCGCCAAGCCGAAGAGCAATCTCGCTTCAATGGGTGTTTATATCTTCACATGGAGCGTGTTAAGACAGGCTTTGATCGAAGACGAAGCTGATCCGAATTCCAACAATGACTTCGGTAAGAATATCGTTCCGAATCTCTTGGCTCAGGGCAAGAAGCTTTGCGCTTACAGATTCTCAGGTTACTGGAAGGATGTAGGAACCATCTCATCCCTCTGGGAGACCAACATGGATATTCTCGATAAGCCTGAAGAGATCAACCTCGTTGACAGATCATGGAAGATCTTCTCAAGGAACCCTGTTAAGCCTTCACACTTCATCGGTTCAGGCGCTAAGGTAAAGAATTCCGCTCTTACAGACGGATGCCGTATCTTCGGTACCGTAGAGCATTCGGTTCTCTCCGAGTCCGTTATCGTAGAGAAGGGCGCTATTGTTAAAGACTGTGTTCTCATGCCGGGTGTTGTAGTTAAGGAAGGTGCACGCATCGAGCGTTGCGTTATAGATCAGGGAACTGTAATTGGTAAAAACGTTCAGGCGGGAAGCTTCGTCGAGGGCGAAGGACCTTACACCAACCATAAGATCTGCTCTGAAGGTATCTGCGTTTTCGAGCGCGGCCTGACGATCAAGGAAGGTGCGGTCATTCCTAAGAACAGCATGATCGATTCTGATCTGGAAGTCCCCGAAGATTGCAAGATCATCGAGTCAAAATTCAGAGCATGAGGTAAAGGAGATTAAGACATATGTTTAATAATGCGATGGGCCTCATCTTGGCCGACAACAAAAAGATATCTCTGGGCGAGCTGTCCAATCCTCGCGCGCTTTCCGCTATGCCTTTCGGCGGAAGATACAGAATCATTGACTTCATGCTCTCTAACATGGTCAACTCCGGCGTAAAGAACGTCGGACTTCTTACTTACAACAAGTACAAGTCATTGATGGACCATACCGGTACGGGCGGTGCCTGGTCTTTGGACAGAAAGAATGACGGTCTTCATATCCTGCCGCCTTACGTAAACTCCGAGGCTACTAACATCAGTTCTGACGAAGAGCTTACAGGCGTTATCGATTTCTTAAGACAGTCCCGTACTCCTTATGTAATCGTTGCAGGCGCTAATGTGATCCTCAACACGACATTCGATTCATTCATCAAGTCACATGAGGAATCCGGTGCTGACATTTCCGTTATGTATAACCGTGACGGCACAAAGTTCGGCAATCCTTCCTATATCCTTGACATCGATGACGACGGATTTGTAAGAGACATGCTCTACAATCCCGCTAAGGCTACATCGCCTAAGTGCTCACTCGGCATCCTGTGCCTGAGAAGAGACCTCCTGATCGATATCCTTGCACGTCAGATGGCACACGGCCAGAGCCACTTCGGCATTCACTCCATCGTTAAGATGTTCGATGAATTCAAGGTTCACGGCTTCGAGTATTCCGGCGTTGTTCTCAGGATCAACAGCGTCCAGAGCTACTTCAACGCTTCAATGTCACTCCTTACAGACTCTGTCAGGAACGATCTGTTCTGGAGTGGTAAGCCTATCTATACAAAGGTCAAGGATGAGGCTCCTACACTTTACTTCGACAACGCAGAGATGAGCGATTCTATCGTATCTGACGGTTGCCGTATCTATGGTAAGGTTGAGAGCTCAGTTATTTTCAGAAGTGTTACGATCGCGAAAAATACAACAGTCAAGAATTGCGTAATCATGCAGGATGTTCACATCTCTGAGAACTGCCACCTTGAGAACGTTATCCTTGACAAGAACGCATTCGTAAGACCGGGCGTAAGACTTGTCGGACATCCCGACTATCCTATTGTTATAGGAAAAGGAGCAGGTATCTGATTATGGAAAAGAATATCAAAGTATTGTTCGCTTCATCAGAATGCAGCCCGTTCGTAAAAGTCGGCGGACTTGCAGACGTTGTCGGAAGCCTCCCTGTAGAGCTTAATAAGCAGGGCGTTGATGCTCGTGTCATCATCCCTCTCTACAAGAAGATCAAGGTTAAGTACAGCGATAAACTCCACTTCCTCGGATGGAAGATGGTTCACATGGGATGGCGTTCGCTTTATGCGGGCCTCTTCGAGCTGGAAGTGAACGGCGTTGTATTCTACTTCATCGATAACGAGTACTATTTCAACTTCGACCAGATCTATGTTGATTATGTTTTCGATATCGAGCGTTACTGCTTCTATCAGAGAGCAGTCCTGGACTTCATGGGCGACTTCATGAATTTTGAGCCTAATGTCCTCCACTGCAACGACTGGCAGACGGGCATGATGCCGATGCTCCTTGATTGTCACTTCAAGAAGAACGGCTATCACACCAATGTCCAGACAGTCTATACGATCCACAACCTCAAGTATCAGGGCGTTCATTCCATTGACGTAGTAAGAGAGATGTTAGATCTCCCTGACGATTACTTGAGAGAGGATTTCTGCATCAAGGACAAGGCCATCAACTTCATGAAGGCCGGTATCGTTTTCTCTAATTCCGTAACGACCGTATCTCCTACATATGCATATGAGATCATGACCGACTACTACGGTGAAGGCCTCAACTACACATTGCAGAAGTATGCATACAAGGTGTCCGGCATCATCAACGGAATGAACGATCTCGAATACGATCCTTCAAAGGATGACAAGATCCCGATGAAGTATTCGATCAAGAACTACAAGGAAGGTAAGGCTGCATGCAAGAAGTCACTGCAGGAGCAGCTTAATCTCGAAGTAAACCCCGGTGCGCCTCTTTGTGCAATGATCTCCAGACTCGTAGACCAGAAGGGCTTGGACCTTTTGCTCTATGTATTAGAGGAGATGCTCTACGACGGCATGCAGGTCGTTATCCTCGGTACGGGCGATCCTTATTACGAGAGAGCTCTCGTTGATATTGCCAACCGCAACCAGGGCAAGATGTGTGCCTGCATCGACTTTGACAGCGGACTTGCCCATACGATCTATGCGGCATCGGATATCTTCCTTATGCCCAGTATTTTTGAGCCCTGCGGACTCTCGCAGCTCTGCTCAATGGCATATGGCTCCGTTCCTGTCGTAAGAGAGACGGGCGGCCTTAAGGATACTGTAACGCCTTATAACGAATACACTGGTGAGGGCAACGGCTTCTCATTCGCTAACATCAATGCTCATGAGTTCCTGTTCGTTACCAAGTACGCTGCTGACATCTACCGTCACCATCCCGATGTTTGGAATAAGCTCATCGAGACCGGTATGAAGGGCGATTACTCCTGGAAGAAGAGCGCAGGTGAGTATGCAGGACTCTACTCGCTTATCACAGGCATCCCGAGGATCGAGGAAAAGCCTGCCGAGGCTCCCGTAAAGGAAGAGAAGAAGGAAGCTCCTGAGAAGAAGGCTGAAGCCAAGAAGCCCGCCGAGAAGAAGGCAGCTGCCAAGAAAGCTCCGGCTAAAAAGGCTCCCGCCAAGAAGACTGAAGCTAAGAAGCCCGCAAAGAAGGCTCCCGCTAAAGCCGAAGAAAAGAAGCCTGAAGTAAAGGCTGATGACAAGGAGAAGAAGGACTGATGCCTTCAGAGAAGACACAGCACGAATTAAACGGAACAAATAAGGCGCGGTGCATTCATGCATCGCGCCTTCCTGAGTACAGACAGCCGTTCGGAGCAAGACCGTGCGCTTCTGATGTGGAGATCTTTTTCGATTGCTACAAGGAAGCTTCAAATGTAACGTTCTGCTACACTTACGGCCTTTACAATTTCTCATATCACGAAGAACCGATGTATTCGGTATCAGGTCTCGGAAGATACCGCGTAGGACTGATGCTCCCGAACGAACCTTCGATACTGTTTTACTGGTTCAGATTTAATGTGCCCGGCAATCTTGAGGATCTGCCGGATCACTTCAAGACAAACAGCGACTGCGATGCTTCGCAGGTAACGCTCTATTACGGGGCTGCTCTTGATACGCCAAACGGAGAGGGAACACTTTACGATTGCCCTCCGAGAGTCGGAGCGGATGAAGACAAGTATCCTTTTGCTTTCCAGATCACGGTCTATAACAAGGATTTCAAGACGCCTGATTTTCTAAAGGGCGCCATGATGTACCAGATCTTTCCTGACAGATTCGCCAGGGACTCGTCATTTGACTTTGCCAGAATGACAAGCCTGGATCCGAGGGAAGAGAGGATCTATCACGAGGATTGGAATGAGGATGTGGATACCAAGGGTAAGCCTGAGACAGGATATCTTGCATGCGATTTCTACGGGGGCAGTCTCAAGGGCATTGAAGAAAAGCTCGATTACATCAAAGAGCTCGGTATCAATGTCTTGTATCTGAATCCTATCTTTGAGGCCAGATCATCGCACAGATACGACACGGCAGATTACCTTAATGTCGATCCGATCCTCGGCGGCACTACTGCTTTCTTAAGCCTTCAGAATGCCTGCAGGGAAAGAGGCATCAGGATCATCTTAGACGGCGTTTTCAGCCACACAGGCGCCGATTCAAGGTATTTCAACAAGTTTGACAGATACGACGGTGTAGGCGCTTACAAGGCCTTTAGAGACGGTGAGGAGAGCCGTTACCGTTCATGGTATAACTTCTACCGCAATGAGGATGGTTCCGTCGGATACAGATCATGGTGGGGATTTCCTGATCTACCTGATGTCAATGAGGATGACCTTTCTTACAGAAACTTCATTTTCGGTAAGGACGGTGTGGTCGATACATGGACTTCGAGAGGCGCTTCAGGCTTCAGACTCGATGTGTCAGACGAGCTCCCGGACAGCTTTATCAGGCAGATGAGAACCACCGTAAAGGAAAAGCTCGGTGACGAGGGCGCAGTTATCGGAGAAGTGTGGGAAGACGCCTCAAATAAGTGCAGCTACGGTTCATACCGCGACTTTATGCTCGGCAATACCCACGATTCTGTCATGGGATATACATTCAGGCACATTGTGCTTGATTTCCTCTGCGGATATATTGATGCCGATATCGCTGATTCAAGGCTTGAAGGATTCCGCGAGAGATATCCGATGGAGGCTTATTATTCGATAATGAACCTTGTGTCTTCACATGATGTTCCGAGAATAATGACGGCTCTGTCCAAGCCCTGCGATACTGATGACAGGGATATCCAGCGCGGCTTTAAGGTATCTTCTAAGGATATCGACAGAATATCTTCACTTGCCAAGATGGCCTTTGCTTTCCAGACATGCTATATCGGTGCCTCATGCATCTACTATGGCGACGAGATCCTCATGGAAGGATACAAGGATCCTTTCAACCGAAGGACTTATCCTTGGAATAAGACCGGCTTAAGGCAGCGGGAATCATTTGTGTTCTTTAAGCGCATAGCAGGCTTAAGAACGGTCAACCAGTGCCTTAAGACAGGTTATTACAAGACACTGATGGCAGAAGGAGGCACTTTTGCAATCGCAAGATACTTAAAGGAAGGCAAGGATGCTTTCGGCAAGGATGCAACAGGTTCAAAAGCTATTGTTCTTGTCATGAACCGTTCTGCTGATCCGGTCTATGTCGATGTAAGCGAGAATTACGGTGCTTATACATGTGTAAGGACCGGTGATGATGAGATCAGACCGCCTTTATCTGAGCAGCTTATCGTCGGAGGAGTATCTGGCGGAGTCAAAAAGCTCGGAATTAAGCCTTTTTCTACGGTTTTCCTTGTATATTGACCTTGCCGGAAATACGCCTGTTCCGCCTATTTTTGTAATATAGTTTTTTTAAAAGATTGATATAATTGAAGTGCCGGCAAGTAGTCGGCATTTCTACTTTTATTGAAAGGTATCGCTTTTAATGAAGCATTCCGGAGTTTTTGACAGGTTTAAGATGCGCGTGGCTTTGATAGCCGTTGTTGCGCTATCTGTTGTCATGGCCGGATGTGCAGGTGATACAGCTGAATCTGCTTCCTCTGAAGGGACAGATGTCGAGCAGTCTGCTCACACTACGGTAGTCCTTGAGACAGTAGCAACTGAACCGCCTGTAACAAATACTCCGACACCTTCGCCGACTCCTGTTCCTACACTGACACCCGAACAGCGTACCGTTACAGTCTCTTTTGCAGGCGACTGCACTCTGACACAGGATTACAGGGCTTCAGTCAATAAGTTTGATTCTACTATCGGCGATGACATGGAGTACTGCTTCAAAAACTGCGCTGAGCTTTTCAAGTCTGACGACATGACGCTCATAAACCTTGAGAATCCCGTAACTGAGAGAACGAGCCACAAGAATAACCAGTATATCTTCAGAATGAAGCCTGAGAACCTGGAGATGCTTACTGTTGCAGGTATCGAGTCAGTCAATATCGCGAATAACCACACCATGGATTTCCTCCAGGAGGGCTTGGAAGACACAAGGAAGAACCTTGATGAGAATGAGATCATCTGGAGTGACGATAAGAACGGCGCGATCTTTACCACTTCGCGCGGCATCAAGATCGGTATGGTCGGCCTGGGTAACGACACCAGCGCTTCACAGGTTTACAAGATAATAGATAAATTGAGGGAAGACGGCGCAGCGATCATTATCGCATCCTGCCATTTCGGCCAGGAGGGCGTCTATGAACCTACTGACAGACAGAAGAAAGTAGCCCACGAACTCATTGATTACGGTGTTGATATCGTTGTCGGCACACACCCGCACCGTCTCCAGCCGATCGAAAAGTACAACGGCCATTACATCTTCTATTCGCTCTCGAACTTTTGTTTTGGTGGAAATTACTCATTATCAGACCCCGATTCTGTAATAATTCAATGCGATTTTATTATGGACGGGTCGGGCACAAAATGCGTAGACTATAGACTGAGGATTTATCCTTATTCACAGACCTCAACAAGACCCGGAAACGACTTCTGCCCGAAGCCTTACGCTTGGGAATCGGAAGAGTATTTCAGGGTCATGTCGCGCCTTAACTGGGCGCAGGGCGACGAGTAAAGCCCGTAATACTTTTGAAGGCAGGTGCAGGTTATGGCAGATAACAAAGTTCTCGTAGTAATGGGTTCCGATTCCGATTTCCCCGTAATGGAAGGATGCTTCAAGATGCTTAACAAGTTCGGCGTCGGATTTAAGGCAACTGTAGCTTCTGCTCACAGAACACCTGATAAGGCCATGGCACTTGCAAGAGGCGCTGAAGCTGAAGGCTATAAGGTCATTATCGCAGCTGCAGGCCTCGCAGCTCACTTAGGCGGTGTTCTTGCTGCCAATACCGCGCTCCCGGTTATCGGAGTTCCCTGTAAGGGCGGCGCTCTTGCAGGCGTAGATGCTCTCTATGCAACAGTTCAGATGCCTACCGGTATCCCGGTAGCAACCGTAGCAATCGACGGCGGATCCAATGCCGCTATCCTCGCATGCCAGATGCTCGCCATCAGCGATCCTGAACTCATGCAGAAGATCAAGGATTACAAGGCGAGCCTTGCTCAATCAGTAGAGGAGAGAGACGCAAGACTTCAGCAGAAGATTGCGGAGATGAATTAAGCGTTTTTGAATTCGATTCATTAACATAGAACAATTTAAGCAAAGGACGGAGAAGAGGTAAATGAGCGGAGTTTTCGGATGTTATGACATCAAGGGAAGCAAACAGGATGTAACGAGAGATACGTATTACGGTATTTTCTCATTGCAGCACAGAGGACAGGAATCATGCGGTATCGCAGTTAACGACGATGGTTCTTTCCTGGTACATAAGGCTTCCGGTCTTGTTACCGATGTTTTCGATGAGGTTACTTTATCAGCACTTGCAGGAACATGTGCTATCGGACACACAAGAGGCGGCTCCCCCAGAGAGAACGGCACAGATGCCATCCAGCCTATCTCCATCAAGTCCCGCGTAGGCAATATCGCGCTCACATCTGATTCCGTCATCATGAATGCCAACAAGATCAGAGACGATCTCAAGGACCAGGGCGCTATCTTCCAGACAAATACAGATTCAGAGATCATCCTTTCTCTCTTCTCGAGAAACAGGATCAGAACAGAGGACTGCGAGCACGCTATCCTCGAGACTATGAAGGAGATCCACGGCGTTTACTCTATGATCTTCATGACTGAAGACAAGCTCATCGGCGTCAGAGATCCCTATGGTTTGAGACCTTTGATCCTCGGTAAGCTCGGCGACAAGTACTACATCTCTTCCGAGTCATGCGCTCTTGACGCGATCGGATGCGAGATCGTAAGAGACTTCCTGCCCGGCGAGATCATCACGATCTCCAAGGACGGCATGAGTTCACTCATGTACAACGAAGCTACCGAGAAGAAGGAAGGCAAGGTCTGTGTTTTCGAGTACGTTTACGTTGCAAGACCTGATTCACTTATCGATAAGATGTCCATCTTCGATTCCAGATACAGAGTAGGTATGGCTCTTGCAAAGGAGAGTCCTGCAGATGTCGATCTCGTTATCGGCGCACCTGACTCAGGTAACGCAGCAGCTGAAGGTTTTGCTGCAGGTATGGGCATCCAGTATGGTGCGGGACTTCTGAAGAACAGATATGTCGGAAGAACGTTCATCAAGAGCACACAGCAGCAGAGAGAGCTCGCAGTAAGAATGAAGTTCGCCGCGCTTAAGACAGCCATCAAGGGTAAGAAGATCGCCATCGTTGACGACTCACTCGTAAGAGGTACAACGACAAAGCACATCATCTCATTCTTAAGAGAGAACGGCGCATCCGAAGTACACGTAAGACTCGCTTCTCCGCCGGTTAAGTTCGGCTGCTGCTACGGCGTTAATGCTTCTTCTGAGACAGAGCTCCCTGCAAGCACAAAGACAATTGAAGAGATCCGCGACATGATCGGCGCTGATTCACTCGCATATATCAGCCTCGAGTCTTTGAGAGCATCTCTCAATACGATCGATTGCGACGTATGCTCAGCTTGCTTCGACGGCAACTTCATCGCAGGCAAGCCTGAGGATGATGAGGAGCCTATCCATAAAGTTAAGTACAACTGATACTGTTCTGCTCGCAAGGGTCCTCCGCGCGGACTGAAGTCCGCTTGTGCGGAAAAGCTCGCGGAATCAATATCAGTTGATCCGATAACATAGAACTACAGGAGACTACATTAATGAAGATTGCAGTGTTCGTTTCGGGAGGCGGTACAAACCTTCAGGCGATAATAGACAATACTAAGGATGGTATCTTAAAGGATATCGAGATCGTACTCGTGCTGTCATCTTCAAAGACTGCCTATGCGCTCGAGAGAGCTGCTAATAACGGCATCAAGTCAGTCGTAGTATCCAAGAAGGACTTTGATTCCATTGAAGCCTGGGACGAAGCAGTTGTTAAGGCTGTTGACGAGTCCGGTGCCGAGCTTATCGTTCTTGCCGGCTACCTGTCTTTGATGGGACCTAAGGTCGTTTCCAAGTATTCCAACCGCATAATCAATATCCATCCGGCGCTTATTCCTTCTTTCTGCGGAGCAGGTATGTACGGAATAAGACCTCATAAGGCTGCCCTTGCAAAGGGCGTTAAAGTATCAGGCGCAACGGTCCACTTCGTAAACGAGAATTACGATGAAGGCCCGATCCTTCTTCAGAAGGCTGTAGATGTACTGCCTGATGACACGCCTGAGACTTTGCAAAGAAGGATAATGGAGCAATGCGAATGGAAGATCCTGCCACAGGCAATAAGGATTATTGCTGACGGCAAAGTAGTAATTGAAAACAACATTTGCTACATCAGATAAATCGTTATTAAATTTTGGAGGTGCCATATGATCACACAGAACTTAAGCCAGATCCTTAAAGAGAACGCTTATCCCGGAAGAGGAATCGTTATCGGCAAGTCCGATGACGGCAAGTATGCAGTAACTGCTTACTTCATCATGGGAAGAAGCGTCAATTCCAGAAACCGCGTATTCACGGCTACAGAAGACGGAATCAAGACAGAGGCTTTCGATCCTTCGCTTCTTACTGATCCGCACCTCATCATTTATTCACCTGTAAGAGTTCTTGGCAACAAGACTATCGTTACAAACGGTGATCAGACTGACACTATCTATGAGCTTATGGACAAGCAGATGACTTTCGAGCAGTCCTTAAGAGGCAGAGAGTTCGAAGACGATGCTCCGAACTATACGCCCAGAATCTCCGGTATCATGCACGTTGAGAACGGCACATACAATTTTGCTATGTCCATCTTAAAGAGCGACGACGGTGATCCGGCTTCCTGCGAGCGCCACACATTTACATACACAAATCCCAAGGCCGGAATCGGCAGATTCATCCACACATACATGGGTGACGGTAGCCCGCTTCCGTCATTCGAAGGCGAGCCTGAGAAGGTTGAGCTCAAGGGCGATATCGACACATTCACAAACGAAGTCTGGACAAGCCTTAACGAAGACAATAAGGTATCTCTTTTCGTGCGCTACATTGACATCGCAACAGGCGCTGTAGAGACCAGGATCGTAAACAAGAACGTTTAATAAATTTTCGAAAATAAGGAGAACGACAATGTCTAACGAGATGCAACTCAAGTACGGATGCAACCCTAACCAGAAGCCTTCCAGAATCTTCATGAAAGACGGATCAGAGCTTCCCATCACAGTGTTGAACGGCAAGCCCGGTTATATCAACCTTCTTGACGCTTTCAACGGATGGCAGCTTGTTAAGGAATTAAAGGAAGCTACAGGTCTTCCTGCAGCTACATCTTTCAAGCACGTTTCACCTGCAGGCGCTGCAGTAGGTAAGCCCCTCTCTGAGACAGAAGCTAAGATCTACTTCGTAGACGATCTTGGCGAGCTCTCTCCCATCGCTTGCGCATATGCAAGAGCAAGAGGCGCAGACAGAATGTCTTCTTACGGTGACTTCACGGCACTTTCAGATACATGCGACGCTATCACGGCCACAATGCTCGCAAGAGAAGTATCTGACGGCATCATCGCTCCCGATTACACGGATGAAGCTCTCGAGATCCTTAAGACAAAGAGAAAGGGAACATATAACGTAATCAAGATCGACGCTTCTTACAAGCCCGCTCCGATCGAGACAAAGGACGTTTACGGTGTTACTTTCGAGCAGGGAAGAAACGAGTTTGAGATCAATCACGCGCTCTTAGACAACATCGTTACTGACAACAAGGACATCCCTGAGGATAAGAAGATCGACCTCTTGATCTCCCTCATCACACTTAAGTACACACAGTCCAACTCCGTCTGCTATGTTAAGGACGGTCAGGCGATCGGTATCGGTGCAGGCCAGCAGTCAAGAATCCACTGCACGAGACTCGCAGGCAACAAGGCTGATAACTGGTGGTTAAGACAGAGCCCTCAGGTATTGGGTCTCCAGTTTGTAGACGATATCCGCCGTCCCGACAGAGACAATGCTATCGACGTTTATATCTCTGACGAGTACGAGGACGTTCTTGCTGAAGGCACATGGCAGAACATCTTCAAGGTTAAGCCTGAAGTGTTCACAAGAGAAGAGAAGAAGGCTTGGCTCGCTAAGAACGACAACGTAGCACTCGGCTCTGATGCTTTCTTCCCCTTCGGCGATAACATTGAGCGTGCTCACAAGAGCGGCGTTAAGTACATCGCAGAACCCGGCGGATCAATCCGTGACGACCATGTCATCATGACATGCAACAAGTACGGCATCGCTATGGCGTTCACAGGAATGAGACTGTTCCACCATTAATACAGAGCTTTTTCACCTCCGGAAGTGCTTTGCCTCCGGAGGTGTATTGTTTGTTTTTATAAGATAAGCGGAGGTTTGTTATGGAAGACGAAAAGAATTTATCCGGAGCAGAAGAGATCAAAGAGACTGTTAAAGCTGAGGCAGGCGAAGCAGCACAGGCTTTATCAGAGGATGTAAAAGAAGCCGCTTCTTTAGCTGTAGATAAAGCTGCCGGAGAAGAGCCTGCCGCTGAGGCTTTGCCTGAGAAAGAACCTCAGAAGGATTCAGTTAAGGCACCGGAAGCGGAGCCTGAACCTTCTAAGAAAGCTGATGGAAATAATTCCAAGGACGGCAAATATGCCGATTCTACCGAGCGTGATCTCCTTATCCAGCTGGTAAAGCTTCAGAAGAAGACCGCAAAGAGAACAGGCATTGTAGCTTTTGCAATGTGCGCTATCGCAGCAGTCTTTGTAGTATCTGCGATAATGATCGTTCCTAAAATAGTATCGACTCTGACTGCTGCCGAGACCACCCTTGAAGAAGCGACATTACTTATAAGCGGTGTGAATGCTTCTCTCGAAGGTATGAACAGCATGATCAATAACGTTGATACAGTCCTTTCCGATAATACTGCCGCTCTTTCTGAAGCGGTTACAAAGATAAGCAATATTGATGTTGACGGATTAAATCAGTCTATAGAAGAGCTTAACAAGGCCGTATCCTCACTGAACAGGGCTGTCACCAGAGCCGGCGGCGGAGCATAAGATCAGTTAAAACCTGAATGAAAAAGGGTTGCCTCATCATGAGACAGCCCTTTGATCTTCTGGAGCCAAAGGCGGGAATCGAACCCGCGACCTATTCATTACGAGTGAATTGCTCTACCCCTGAGCCACTTTGGCGCGCCCTAAAAATATACCCATTTGGTAACTGGGTGTCAAGGTGGAGTGCGTTGGAATCGCTTTAGTTTTCCAAATGAATTAATTGCGCAGATCGTGCGTAAAACTGGCCGGATCACGCACGGTTCTGCGCGAATTTGGCAAAACTAGCGTAAATCCGTGCGCGAAAAGCCGGTTCCCGCGCAAGAATTACGCACGATGTAATGTGCGGCTTTAAGCTGCGTCTTTAATAATATTTTTATTAAGAATGATATAATCAATTTATCGGAGGATAAACGGATGAAGGCTATAAGCCATTGGAAGAGATTTACCGGCCTTTTGTTGTGCGCGTCTATGACGGGCATGATCTTCTCGGGCTGTAAAAAAGGCGATGACACTTTTCCTTCGATCGATTACGAAGTTAATCAATCCGGACAGTCTGAGGAGTCAAATGAGACTTCCGAGCAGTCTTCCGGCAGCGAGATCCGTGAACTTACGGTAGCGCTTCCTTATTCTGACCAGACGATAAGATGCCTGGCATCCATGCTCTACTGCAAGAATAACGGACTTTGGGACAGCTCCGAGACAGGTCTTACGATAGATATCGATTATCTTTCTTCTGTTGCGACAAATTACGTTATAGCCAATGAAGGCTGTGAGAGCACGGGAGCTTCTCTGGAGACTGTAAGATCCTGGAAAAGTAATGCTCCCGATCTTTTCCTGGCGCAGGACAGCGAGGCTGTATGGAAGGACGGCAGGGCAGCAGAGCTTAACGGCTATCTGGCAGTTAACGCATATCTTAACAGCCAGCAGGTCTATGCCGGCGCTTTGACTTGTGATTCGGATAACGGTGTTTTCTTTGCGCTGCCTCATTTCTGTTCTGCTGAGATTCTTATGGGAAGCTATGAATTTATTCCTGCCAACGGAGGCAAGCTCCAGACCAAGAACACCACTGATGACTTAAGAGATTATCTTGAACAGATCAGGAAAGAGTATCCTTCCTGTGCAGGCTTTGCATCAGCTTATGAGCTGATCCCTTATCTGGGTTCGGCATTCAGTAACGATGTGCCTGTGTCTTATATGCTGCACGAAGAGTATTCCAAAAACCGTGATTCGGCGACAGATATTATTGAAACTGCTACTGATTATGTAAGAGAATTCTATGATGATTCTTTGGCACATGACCTCGATGGCGGAGCGGATCCTGTATATTCCAGAACGGCAGCTTTATGGGCAGATTCATCTGCGAATGTAAAGGCCTGGTCAGAATACTATCCGGACAGCCTTTATCTTTTGCATCTGCCTTGCAATGACGCATCCAATGCCGCCGTTCCTTATATAAGCACATATTCTTTGTGTGTATCCAAGAATTCTTCCAATAAAGAGTTTGCGGCTGAGTTCGCGGCATTTATATCCTATGATCCGGATGCCCAGCTCCTTTTGTACAGGCTTGAAGATATGAGCGGACTGATGCCTCTTACGAGGAATGAGGCTGTATGGGATCTGATCTCCGAAGACGAGCTTTTCGGGCACATGGCATCAGATTTCAGACAGACAATGGATAATGCGGTCTATTGTCCGGCTTCCAATGATAATGCGGTGTATATGAACACCAATGAATATTTGGCAGAGTTTGTTAAGGGAAACGAAGAGTTTGATCCGGAGAAATGTTATGGCTGATAAGATAGATCTTCGTAAGATTCATATTGCTGACAGCTCCGAGCTTCGGAAAAGAGGCCTGATGGAAGGTACCATCAAGTACATTGAGGACGACATCAGATCCTTTGGTACAGGAAGCCAGGGAGAGGCAATGCTCGCCATCAAAGGCGGTGTAATCTATGCTCTCGTAAAGTTGTTCAGACCTGACAGAAAGAAGTGCAGAGCTCATGTGGAATTCGTTTTCACGAATGATGCAAATGCCGATACACAGAGCGGTATCGTCGATGAGGTCTTAAGGTATTGCTTCCTTAGCGAGTACTATCACAAGGTAACGGTCATCTGCAACCACGGCAACGAAGGTCTCGAGCGCATTCTGACAGGCGCAGGATTCTTGCAGGAAGCGGTCTTAAGGGATGAAGTCAGGGGCAAGAACGGCTTTGAAGACGCAGGCCTTTATGCGATGCTTTCATACGAATACCCGAAATACAATATCTGCTTTGTCCCGTTCGAGCGCGGTGTCGCGATGGTAAGCGGAGGACAGGACTTTATCGATTCAGTTAAGCTTTTCCATTATGGCCAGAAGATAGAAGATCCGTTCGCCGATAATATCGCGGGAGCATTGGGACTTCTGGACGGTAACGGCGGCCTTAAGCGCAACGACGAAGGCATCTATAATCTTGATGAAGAGCAGCTTAAGTATCTGCCCGGCGAGCTTTCCAAGGCTTATACAGAACTTAGGGAATACTTCGACAGCATGAGGGCGGGCTTTGATATCAACGTCAGATTCAGTGTCGGAACGCCTTTCCAGAAGAAGGTATGGAACGCGCTCAATACGATACCTTACGGCGGCACGGCAAGTTATGAGGACATAGCATTGATCCTTACTGAAGGTAAGCTCGCCGAAGCCAGAAAGATCACGAGAGCTGTCGGCGCCGCGTGCTCTGATAACCCTGTAGCAGTCGTCGTCCCGTGCCACCGCGTAATCGGTAAGGACGGCAGCATCGTCGGTTACTCTGCCGGTATCGACATCAAAGACTATCTGCTCTTGCATGAAAGCTTTACGGCGGTTACACCGCTTATTTCCAAGGAGGGATAATTATGGCAAAACACGATAAGATCGATGTCGGGGTGTCAACGATCCTTAACCCCGTACCTGTTGTTATGGTTTCTTCCGCAGGTATGGATCCGGAGTCAGAAGCAGGACGCCCGAACATAATGACTGCCGCATGGGCAGGAACCGTTAATTCCGAGCCGCCTATGCTCTCAGTCAGCATCCGAAAATCAAGACATTCACATAAGCTCATCTCTGAGACTGGCGAATTCGTAGTAAACCTTGTCTCAAAATCTCTTTGCAAGGCATGCGATTACTGCGGAGTGAGAGGAGGCGAAAAGGAAGACAAGTTCAAGTCGTGCTCTCTTACACCCGTTAAGGCTGAAGGCCTCAAGTATGCTTATGCCATAAAGGAAGCGCCCGTATCGATCTCATGTGTTGTTAAGAGCGTTCAGGAATTAGGATCTCACGATATGTTTATCGCGGAAATCAAGGCTGTTACTGCTGATTCTTATCTTCTCGATGAGAGCGGCAAGCTCTGCTTAGAGAATGCAAGACTTGTAGCTTACAATCACGGGGAGTACTATCTTTTGGGCGAGAAGCTTGGCTTCTTCGGTTATTCCGTAGCGTCTGAAGACATTATCAGAAAGAGAATGGGCAAGGATAAGAAGAAATGAAGTTTAAAGGGATAAAGAAGGTTCACGAAGGCCGTTTTATAACATCTTACAATGCCGAGTATGAGACTGAGGCAGGAAATCAGAAGATCTATGAGATGGTCTCAAGGGATAAGAATATTACGAATCTTGAAGAACTAAAGCGCGACAAGTGTGACGCTGTAGTTCTTATTATCACTACACCTGACGGAAAAAAGCTCCTGCTGAACAGAGAATTCAGAATGGCCGTAGGCGGGTTTGCCTATAACTTCCCGGCAGGATTAATTGATGAAGGTGAGACACCTGATGTAGCTGCAGCAAGGGAGCTCTGGGAAGAGACGGGCCTTAAGCTCGTTTCCATTGAAGAGGTCCTTCCGATGAGCTACTCGGGCGTAGGCATCACTAACGAGAGAAGCTGCTGTGTTATCGGCAAGGCAGAAGGCGAGTTCGCACCAAGCACTTCTGACGAGGAAGAGATCGAAGCGCGCTGGTATACCAAGGAAGAAGTAAGAGAACTTCTCAAGCAGACCAACCTGGCCGCAAGGACACAGGCTTTCTGCTACTGGTGGGCAAAGGAATGATCGTTTGATGCTGACAAGTAAAAATACTTGACACGCTACTTATCCTTTGTTATTATGTGCAAGCTTGATATTAGGAGGCTTGCCTTTAAATGCGTGAAAAGTCAGTAAGAACAGACCTTTTGCTTGATTTCTACGGCAATCTTCTCACGCCCAAGATGAGGCGTACCTGTGAGAGCTACTATAACGATGATCTGTCTTTGGCTGAGATTGCCGAAGCGGAGGGTATCTCAAGACAGGGCGTTCATGACACTGTCAAGAGGGCAGAAAAGCAGCTTGAAGAGTATGAGGAGAAGTTAGGTCTCCTGGGACTTTTCGAGAAGCAGCAGGCAAAGGCCAAAAAGGCTCTGGCGCACTTAAACAGCGGTGATACCGGCATGGCTGCAAAAGAGCTTGAAGAATTGATAGAGGAAATGTAAGAAAGTGTTTGAGAGCTTATCGCAAAAGCTTCAGAATATAACTTCCAAGATGCGCGGCAAGGCCCGCGTAAGTGAGAGCGACATCAAGGAGATGATGCGTGAGATCCGCATGGCTCTCCTCGAGGCTGATGTTAACTACAGCGTAGTTAAAGAATTCGTCGCAGATATGTCCGAGAAGTGCAAGGGCGTTGATATTCAGGGCTCTTTTACTCCCGGCCAGCAGATAGTAAAGATCGTAAGAGACTCATTAACGGAGCTCTTGGGCGGAGAAGAAGGCGAAGACAGGCTCAACGCTGATTCTTCCGGATTTAATATCATCATCCTTTACGGTCTCCAGGGTGCAGGTAAGACCACAACGGCTGCTAAGCTTGCAAAGCTCCTCAAGGAGAACGGCAAGAAGCCTATGGTCGTTTCTGTTGACGTGCACAGACCTGCAGCTGCACAGCAGCTCAAGGTGTTAAGTGACAGCGTCGGTGTAGACTGCTATATCGATCCTGAAGAGAAGGATGCAGTTAAGATCGCTAAAGACGGTGAAGGTAAGGCAAGATACATGCTTTGCAATTACCTTATCATCGATACGGCAGGCCGTACGGTTGCTGATGAAGAGCTCATGGAAGAACTCAGAGATATCGCAGCAGCAGTTAACCCTACTGAGAAGCTCCTCGTAGTCGATGCCATGATCGGTCAGGAAGCCGTTAACGTGGCACAGCTCTTTGAGCAGAACATCGGCATGGACGGCTTCATCATGACAAAGCTCGACGGTGACGCCAGAGGCGGTGCCGCGCTTTCCATCCGTAAACTTACCAGCAAGCCTATCAAGTACATCTGTACAGGCGAGAAGGTAGATGCTATCGAGAAGTTCTATCCTCAGCGCATGGCTGACAGGATCCTCGGCATGGGCGATGTCGTAAGCCTTATCGAAAAGGCGCAGCAGAGCATCGACGAGGAAGAAGCCCGCAAGACCATGGAACGTATGATGGGCAGCCATTATAACCTCGATGATCTCTATGCACAGTACGCCCAGATGAAGAAGATGGGATCACTTAAAGATCTCGTAGGCATGATGCCCGGCGCTGCAGGCAAGGTCAACGAGGATGATCTCGATGACAAGATCGTCGACAGACAGATGGCCATCATCACATCCATGACCAAGAAGGAGAGAAGGAATCCTTCTATCCTTAATGCCAGCAGAAGAAAGAGGATCGCCGCAGGCGCAGGCGTTCAGGTATCTGATGTTAATAAGCTCATTTCCCAGTATGAGCAGACAGCAAAACTCATGAAGACGTTCTCCAACGGTAAGGGCGGATTCAAGATGCCTAAGGGCTTTGCCAAGCAGGCAGCCAAGATGGGCCTCACGGGAGGCATGGGAGGCATGGGCGGCTTAGGCAACATGGGCGGTATGGGAAGCGGAATCCCCAAGGGATTAGGAAGCCTCTCGATGCCTAAGGAAGATGCCGGAGATTATTCTGCAGCTGCAACGCCTACAGGAAGACGCGACCGCAAGAAGAAGCGCAAGGGCAGAAGATAAAGTCGATCCCGTCATTTCTCATGACGTAGATTATAAAAAACAAAAACAAATAAATTTTTGGAGGAAACAAAAATGGCAGTAAAGATTCGTTTAAGAAGAATGGGTAAGAAGAAGGCACCTTTCTATCGTGTTGTTGTTGCTGATGCAAGATATCCTAGAGACGGCCGCTTCATCGAGGAGATCGGTTACTATGATCCCATGAAGGAAACAGACAGCGTTAACATCGATGCAGACGCAGCTAAGAAGTGGATCTCCAACGGAGCTCAGCCCACAGATACAGTAAAGTCTCTTCTTAAGAAGCAGGGCATCATCTGATAAACTATTTTTCAGATGAGGATATTACCCAAATAATAGGAAGGAGAGCTTTATATGGACGATTTGTTGGTTTATATCGCCAGGGAATTAGTTAGTAATCCCGATGAGGTAAACGTAAAGAAGACAGAGCGTGGAAACACTGTTGTTTTCGAGCTGTC
>JAFRST010000039.1 GCA_017427465.1 Clostridiales bacterium
AAAATAGCCAGTCTTGGATATATATCCATGACCGACTATTATTTGCAAGTGCGTGAAAACTAAGGAACCGCCGTGTACCGAACGGTACGCACGGTGGTGTGAGAGGTCGGGGGATTTTACAATCCCCCTCCTACTCGATTGGTAAAATAAATTATGTAATCAATTAGCTATGCCTTAGCACGTTTTCGAGATTTCGTTTTTGGTTAGAAGATGACAGATACAAAATATTCAGTCGGACAGCATGTTTTTATAATCTCCAATAACTCATATGTTATGGAGATGCAGATCGTGAGCATAAGCGGTGATTTCTATACTCTTCGCTCCGCCACAAGCTACGGAAGCGGTATGAGACTTAAGAAACATCGCTTGTACGCAACTAAGGAAGAAGCTGAGGCTGTTATGGAGCAGGAGAGAAAGAAACGTGACTCCGGCAGTTCAAGATCTCATCATTGGTATAACTGAAGGTCCTTTGTCGTTTACTCAGAATCAACTATAAAGTGATTCTTTCGGAAACGGATGATCCCGTCATCCTGCATCTTAGCAAGTTCCTTGGATAAAGCTGTTCGCTCAACATTTAGATAATCAGCAAGTTGCTGACGATCGAAAGGTATATCGAATTCATTGGTTCCCTGCTTAAGCATAACCGAATTAAGATATGCCATTACCCTTCCGCGTATCGACTTGGGCGATGTATGGAAACTTCTTCCGGATAGATTGAGGTTCTTGTGTGAAGATATCATCAGAAGATTTGATGTGAGCTTAATTGCCCAGTTCTCTGACGAGTATGAATGAAGTATGGCTGTTCTTAGGAACAGGATCGTGCAATCTTCATTAGCATTAACATCAACAAGAAGCGGTTCGTCAGGGAGAAGCGAATACGTCTCAGCGAAAAACTGCCCTTCGCCGATGTGACTTAAGATGGTACGGTTTCCCCAGATGTCATTGCTCTCGATAGTGACACTGCCCTCCAAAACCAAGCCCATTCTCTCTGTCGTTTTACCGGCGGAAAGGATACGCGAGCCCTTTTTGTACTTCTTTTCAATCGAAGTAAGCTTTGTGAGTGCCTTATCTATCTCGTCGGGATCCATCCCTTTGAACAGCATCGTTTTTGATATCTTGTCCGTATTCATAAAAACCTCAGAAATGTGGTTATAACCACATACTTTTTTTAGTAAGGATATTACAATACGGGTGTAATGACAAGGAGGTTTATGGCATATGAAAAGAAAGATCATAAAGATAGACGAAGAAAAATGTAACGGTTGCGGCATTTGTGCCAACGCGTGCCATGAGGGCGCGATCGATATCGTAAACGGTAAAGCCAAGCTGGTAAGAGAGAACTTCTGTGACGGATTCGGAGATTGCCTGCCTGCTTGTCCGACTGGTGCCATAAGCTTTGAGGAGAGAGAAGCGCCCGAGTACGATGAAGCAGCAGTTCAGGCAGCAAAGAAGGCTAAGGAGAATAATACTATGACAGAGCAGGAAAAGATGATGCAGAAACAGATGGAGATGCATGCAGCACGTGCTGGCGGATGCCCGGGATCAAGATTCATGCAGTTCGACCGGAGCGAAGAAAAGAATGCTCCTGCAGATGACTACAGTTGCAGAAAACCAGTGTCAAGGCTTAACCAGTGGCCCTGTCAGATAAAGCTCCTTCCTACAGAAGCACCTTTCTATAACGGAGCAAAGCTCCTTATCGCAGCTGACTGTACTGCATATGCTTATGCCAATATGCATGAAGACTTCATGAAGGGTAAGATCACCATTATCGGGTGCCCCAAGCTTGACGATATCGATTATTCTGAGAAACTAACGGAGATCATTTCCAAGAATGATATCAAGAGCGTCACGATCGTGAGAATGGAAGTTCCTTGTTGCGGCGGACTTCAGAGAGCTGCTGAGACGGCTTTGAAGAACAGCGGAAAGTTTATCCCTTGGCAGGTAGTAACAATCTCGAGGGACGGAAGAATACTGGAATAATCAAAATAACCTCTTTGACTATTTGTGGGGCAGGAGCCGGGGATCAACCCAGCTCCTGCTCTTTTCTTTTTGCCTTGTTTTGTTCTGTGCGGTCTTCAAAGATGCTCCTTACGTTATTCACCTTCTCCTGAAGGGATTTCTCACGACGACGGATCTCGGAGAGTTCCTCGTACTCTTCGTTTTTCTTCTGCGAAAGCTCCGGTCATTATCAAGTATCCTTTCTGGCAGATGACGGCAAAAAATCCGGCCGCAACATATGCCTGCATAAATTTTGATGATTCCGGATGCCCTGATCTGATCAAAGACAGATCGATCCTTATTGAAAGCGATATCGGAGCAGTTTTTGATGACATAGCAGGCGAATAACTATGCATGATATCTGGAATCCTTGGCATGGCTGTGTAAAATGCAGTGAGGGCTGTCAGAACTGCTATATGTATTTTCTTGACAAGACCCGGGATAATAACGGAGCGGACATTTACCGTACCGGAGGATTCGATTATCCTCTGAAAAAGGATAGGTACGGCAACTACAAGGTAAAGAGCGGAGAACTGATTCGTGTGTGCATGACATCTGATTTCTTCCTTGAAGAAGCGGATGACTGGCGTGATGATGCATGGAGTATTATCCGCCAGCGCTCAGATGTCAAATTCTTTCTTCTTACAAAGCGACCACAAAGAGTAAAAGACTGCCTTCCAAAGGACTGGTGTGAAGGCTGGGAGAATGTATTTTTAAATGTTACGTGCGAAAACCAGACGAGAGCGGATGAGAGGATCCCTGTCCTGCTGGAACTTCCCTTTAAACACAAGGGCATTATGTGTGCGCCGTTTATCGGTCACGTCAGCATAGAGAAATATCTTGAAGACGGGCAGATAGAACAGGTTATATAGGCAAGGAATTTCTTGATATGGAGAATATGCTCGTATTAGCAGACGATAATGGCATATTCGGATCATCAATGTCTGATTCTACCCGTGCTATGGTAGAAGAGAGTGCTACAGATATACTGGTTGTCGTTTATTGCTTTGAAGATAGTATAGATCTTGAAGAAGTGTTAGCACAGGGCAAACAGGCATTTGAACAATTTGCAGGTGTAAAAGAAGCAGAAGCTTGGATTGTAAACTTTTAATACTACTACATTATCGTCTTATCATTTACTCTTTCAAAAAGCATCTTATATCTTTCTCTTTCTGATGCCAGGCACGCGAGATAATAGTCAGTGTGGCATTCAGGATCGACAATGGGGATAGTAATTTTTCCTTTGTTAACGATTCCTCTGCTCATGTAATAGCTTGACGAGAAGGACGGATAATTCGAATTCTGTGATAACTCCATAAACGAATCCATATCGATCTGAAGAAGGTAGTTAGCGTTAGGCGTTTTATTGTTATGAAAGTTTATCCAGAATCCGATGCGTGTCAGCAGAAGGATAGTCTTGCCATCCAGGTCTGACAGATGAACTTCAGGATAAAATGCAAGCGGATCACCGGGCATCAGGGATATGAAAAGATCTTCATGCCCGCATTTTTTCACATAGATGTCTTCATCTTCGGGATCATCATGCAAGACTGCAAGGTGATATTCGTGAGTTTTAAGACGATTAACAAAATCTGAATCATCAGTCATGTCCGCTGATATGGTCATTCCTTCAAAGATCGTATTCAGTAAAGGTGTAAGCACGGTCTGTGGAACCGGAGCGCAGAAGCCGATTGAGATCGTATGAAGGCTTCTGTCGTAAGCTTTTACTTTTGATTCAAAGTCGGAGTCTGCTTTCAGAACATCTTCAGCATACCTTGCAGCATGAAGACCTGTCTCATTAAGACGGAGCTGATTCTTGCTCCTGATAAACAGATCAACGCCAAGTTCACCTTCGAGTTTCTTCATTGACCTTGTCAGCGCAGGCTGTGAAGTGTGGAGTTTCTCTGCGGCCTCAGAAAGAGTTCCGTATTCTGCGAATGCATGAAATTGTTCCAGAAGATGTATGTCGATCATAGTAGCCGCCCCCCTCTGCTCTTCAGTATTCATTTTTGTTATAGCAGATTCCGTTATTGGCATTGTACATTATTTCATTGTCACAGTAAACTTAAGCCATAAACAAAGCACAGCAAAGGAGAAATCTTATGGAATATGTAACACTTTCAAACGGAGTTAAGGCACCTGTATTAGGAATCGGCACCTTCATGATCTCGCCTGAAGATACCGTTAACAGTGTCTATTCAGCTATAAAACTGGGATATAGACTTATCGATACTGCAAATGCTTACATGAATGAGGAGTCTGTTGGCAAAGCAGTAAAAAAAGCAATCGATGAAGGACTCGTAACAAGAGAAGATCTCTTTATCTCAACAAAGCTCTGGCCCACACTCTACACGAACGATGCAGCCGTAGAGAATACTCTTAAGAGATTAGATATGGACTATGTCGATCTTCTCTTCATCCATCAGCCGGCAGGAAACTATATGGCAGGTTACAGACAACTTGAGAAGGCCTATAAAGAAGGCAAAGCGAAGAGCCTTGGCATCTCCAACTTCTATGAAGAAAAACTGGATATCCTTCTTAAAGAGTCTGAGATCAAGCCTCATGTCATGCAGCTTGAAGCGCATCCTTACTGTACTGAGAAGGAAGTAAGAGACAGGGTGGCTGAATACGGCACAGTCCTCATGGGTTGGTATCCGTTAGGTCACGGCGATCCGGGACTTGTAAAAGAAGAGATCTTCACGAATCTGGCAGATAAGTATAGAAAGAGCAATGCACAGATCGTTCTTCGCTGGGCAACACAAATGCAGTTCATTACGATCCCGGGCTCTAAAAATCCTGATCACATCAGAGACAACGGAGATATATTCGACTTCTCGTTAACAGATGATGAGATGGCTGCGATCGCAAAGCTCGACGGCACAAAGAAGTACTATAACGCAACAGATGACCAAGTGGAAAAATATGCGGGAATGCATCTTCCGTTTGAAGGATAAGAAGGAGGAAACAGTATGCAGAGCTTTGATTACATGACACCTACAAGACTGATCTTCGGAAAAGGCGTAGTCGAACAGCTTCCGGAAGTAATGACAGGATACGGAAAGAAAGTGCTCCTGACATATGGCGGAGGCAGCATCAAGAAGATGGGACTCTATGACAAGGTCAAAGAACTTCTGTCGGACTTCGAAATATATGAGCTCTCGGGAATACAGCCAAACCCCAAGTATGATCCGAGCGTTCTTGATGGCGTAAGGATCTGCAAGGAAAATGATATCGATGTCATCCTGGCAGTCGGCGGAGGAAGTGTTCTTGACTGTTCCAAGGCTATAGCTGCCGGAGCGAAATACGATGGAGATCCGTGGGACCTTATATCGTATAAGGTAAAGGCTCAGGCCGCACTTCCTATCGTGGATATCATTACGCTTGCTGCGACAGGAAGCGAGTACGATCCGGGCGGAGTAATCTCAAGAACAGAGACAAATGACAAGATCGGTTATGTTGATCCTCTTCTTTTCCCCGCAGTGTCTTTCCTTGATCCTACATTTACTTTCACAGTATCGAAAAAGCAAACCGCCGCAGGTTGTGCGGATGCTATGAACCATATCATGGAACAGTATTTCTGTGAAGATTCAACGCTTCTTAACGACGGCTTCATGGAAGCAGCGTTAAAGAGCCTTATGATCAATGCTCAAAAGTGTCTGGAGAACCCGGAAGACTACACGGCAAGGGCCGAGATGATGCTCTGCTGTACGTACGGCTGCAACCGTATCTATTCTCTCGGCAACAGTCAGTCCGGATGGCCTTGCCATGGTATGGAGCATGCTTTATCTGCATATTACGACATTACTCATGGGGAAGGCCTCGCTATCATTACACCAAGATGGATGAAGCATATCTTAAGTGATAAGACTGTAGACAGGTTTGTAAAGTACGGCATCAACGTTTTCGGTATTGATGCGTCGCTTGATGGATTTGAGATAGCAGAAAAGGCAATTCAGGCTACTCACGATTTCTTCGAGTCGATGGGCATCCCCATGCATCTAAGAGATGTCGGTATCGATGAAAGCAGGATCGAAGAGATGGCACAGCATGTTGCGGATAACGAAGGTCTGGAGAACGCATGGGCTCCTCTCCTTAAAGAAGATATAGCCAGGATATTTACAGATTCCCTTTAAAGTGGAGGTTATTATGTCAGAGAAAATAGTTCAAACGGCCGGCAGAGATGCTTTGGGAGAGTTTGCTCCGAACTTCGCCCACTATAACGATGACATTCTTTTCGGAGAAAACTGGAATGATGAAGCGCTTGATACCAAGACAAGATGTATGCTTACGGTTACCGCGATAATGGCTCAAGGACTTGTGACGGACGCTCTGAAGCATCACATCATGAATGCTAAGGCAAACGGAGTAACGAAGGAAGAAATGGCAGCCCTTATCACGCACACTGCCTTCTACTCAGGTTGGCCCAAGGCATGGGCTACCTTTAACTTGGCGAAAGAAGTTTATGAGGAGGCATGACATGAAGTATCAGAGTAAAGAAGAATTTGACAGTGCTAATCACTTTGGACAAGGAAACCCGAACGATGCATACGCTCAGTACTTCATTGGGAATAGTTTCCTTAATCCTCTGACGGATTTTATGAATGGGGAGTTCCCACTCTTTAATGTTACGTTTGAACCGAGATGCCATAACAACTGGCATATACATCACGCCAATAAAGGAGGGGGTCAGATCCTTATCTGTACTGCAGGTGAAGGCTGGTATCAGGAGGAAGGCAAACCAGCTCAGGAATTAAAAGAAGGTACGGTAATTGTCATCCCTGCTAACGTAAAGCATTGGCATGGCGCCAAGAAGGATAGCTGGTTTTCACACATCTCTTTGGAAGTCCCCGGTGAGAACGGAAGCAACGAGTGGCTGGAACCGGTTGCAGATGAGCTATATGAATCGCTATAAGGAGACTAATCTATTCATAAGACAATGAAGGAGATATTTACAGATGAAAAGTTTGATCATTTATTTCAGCAGAGCTGACGAGAATTACGCAGTCGGATACATCGACAAGGGAAACACAGAATATGTCGCCGAGTTTGTTCAGGAACTTACCGGAGCTGATATGTTCAAGGTAGAGCCTGTTGTTCCCTATGCAGCTGACTACATGACCTGCATAGAGGAAGCAAAGAAACGGGTAGGCAATGCGCCCATCAAGGAGAAACTGACGGACATCGCCTCTTACGATACTGTTTTTATTATGAGTCCCATCTATTGGGGAACATATGCTCCGGAGATGGAGACAGCACTTGAAGGATTGGACTTCACGGGTAAGACAGTAAGAATAATCAGTACCCATGAAGGTTCAGGGCTTGGAAGCATGATGCGCGATGTTAAGAGGATGTGCAAGGGCGCTGATGTAGATACCAATGGTCTGGCTATCAAAGGTACTCAGGCCAAGAGTTCGAAGAAGACGATAGAGAATTGGGTGTGAGGAACGTACAATGAAAAAGGATGTAATGATCGTAACCGGTGCCGGTCAGATAAGCATGGCGATTGCAAGAAGAGTCGGATATGGTAAGAAGATAATCCTTGGCGACAAGAGCATGAAGAACTGCGAGACTATCGCCAAGATTATGAATGATGCAGGATATGATGTCGAGCCTTTCGAGATGGATCTGTCTTCAAGAGAGTCTATCCTCGCTATGATCAAGAAAGCGCAGGAATATGGCGAGATAAAATATCTTGTAAACGGTGCAGGTGTCTCTCCTTCTCAGGCGCCTATTGAAGCAATACTGAAAGTCGATCTTTACGGCACGGCAGTTCTTCTGGAAGAAGTCGGTAAAGTAATTGCGGAAGGCGGTGCAGGTGTTACGATAAGCAGCCAGTCCGGTTGGCGTATGCCTCAACTTACAGCCGAAGAGGACAGACTGCTTGCGACAACTCCAACGGAAGAACTCTTGGAGCTTGAGATCTTAAAACCTGAGAACATTAAGGATACTCTTCACGCTTACCAGATGGCGAAGAGATGTAATGAGAAGCGTGTAATGTATGAATGCATCCGCTGGGGAGAACGAGGAGCAAGGCTTAACGATATCGCGCCCGGCATTATTGTAACGCCTCTTGCGATAGATGAGTTCAATGGCCCGAGAGGCGACTTCTATAAGAATATGTTCGCCAAGTGCCCTGCCGGCAGACCCGGAACAGCAGATGAGATGGCAAATATCGCGGAACTTCTGATGAGCGATGCAGGGGCATTTATTACGGGCTCCACATTCCTTGCAGATGGTGGAGCGACAGCATCATACTACTATGGACCTCTGCAACCCGAGCATTAAGGAGAAAGCCAGAATGAGAAGGACCCTTTTTTATACAGTATTTCTTTGCATTTTGTTGGTATTTGCTCTTACAGCATGTAGGACTTCCGTGGAAAATACTGCTGGGACGGACAGTGCATCACAGCAAACAGCATCAACTACAGATATGCGCGAGACCGGAACAACACAGCAAACCGATACCGATATATCTGTTAATACGGAAGAGACTTCTAACGGCAGCAAAATACTTGTTGTGTATTTTTCAAGGACGGGAGAGCAGTATGACGTGGGAGTTATCGATAAGGGTAACACCGCTATAGTTGCTGAGATCATTTCAGAAGAGACAGGTGCAGATACATTTGAGATACTCCCTGCTGATGACTATTATCCGTACACTTATGATGAACTGACTGATGTGGCGTTACAGGAACAAAACGAAGGTGCAAGGCCTGCTATCGCCGGAACAATACCTGATCTTTCAGAGTATGACACGATATTTATCGGTGCTCCCGTATGGTGGGGTGACTGGCCGATGATCATGTATACTTTTTTCGAAGAGAATGCGGATGCATTGTCAGGTAAAACCTTGATTCCCTTCTCGACACATGCCGGAAGCGGTTTGTCGGGATTTGATACAAAACTTTCTAACGCATGCCCTGACAGCACGGTCTTGGCAGGTCTTGGGTTCAGGGGTTCTGATGCACAAGAGAATACTGAAGCTGTGAGAGAAAACGTGAGAGACTGGATCAGCGAACTCGGATTATGATCACATGAAATACGTGAGAATGACAATAGATATTCTGATGGCGCTTCTGATGCCTCTTCTTATGGCGTATTCTCTGATCGGAGAGAATACGCATGAAGTTCTGGGATTAATAATATTCGCCCTGTTTGTTGCCCATAATGTGCTTAATCGCAAGTGGTGGACTTCGCTTACCAAAGGGAAATATACTTTATCTAGGATCATCTATACAGTTGTTAATCTGCTTCTGGCAATCTATATGATCCTTCAGCCTCTAAGCGGAATCATGATCTCGAAGTTTATTCTCAAGGGGGTGACTATCAAGGGAACGGCAAGTCTGTTCAGAACAGTACATATGACTTCCGCATATTGGGGATTCATTCTCTTAAGTTTCCATCTGGGACTTCACATTAATACGTTTGTGAATATGTTGAAAAAGTATTTGGACAAATACTTAAAAAGCGCTCTCATGGTTATATTTGTATTGATAGCTGCATATGGTGTACATGCCTTTATCTCCCGAAATATCGGCGATTATATGCTGATGAAGGTGAGATTTGCTTTCTTTGATACAAGTGAGTCAAGAGTGCTTTTCTTTGTTGATTATCTTGCAGTAATGGTGTTGGTGTCGGAGATAGGCTATTGGTTACGTAAAATTATTATCAGAAAGGAAAAGAAACAATATGAAATACAGCAATCTCGGTAATACGAATATAAAAGTATCTAGGATATGTGTAGGCGGAATGTCTTTCGGTGAGGCGTCTGAGAATTTCCACCAGTGGACACTCAATAAAGAGGATACACAGGCAATGATCGATCATGCTTATGGACTCGGCGTAAACTTCATCGATACAGCTAACTGCTACAGCTTCGGTACAAGTGAAGAGTATATTGGTGCGGCAATTAAGAATCTTGGAATTCCAAGAGACAAGGTAGTACTCGCATCTAAGGTATTCTTTAACGACGGCAAGCTCGGCAGAGAAGCAATTCTCCGTGAGATAGACGGAACACTCTCAAGACTTGGAACAGATTATCTCGACCTCTATCAGATCCACCGCTTTGATTACGATACGCCCATCGAGGAGACTATGGAGACACTTGACAGTCTTGTAAAAGCCGGCAAGGTCAGAGCGATCGGAGCATCCGCGATGTACGGATATCAGTTCCACAATATGCAGATATGTGCCGAGAAGAACGGATGGACATTGTTCTCGACCATGCAGAATCACTATAACCTTCTCTATCGCGAAGACGAGCGTGAACTGATCCCGATCTGCAAGCAGTACAACGTATCTCTGATTCCTTACAGTTCTTTGGCAGGCGGACATCTTACTCATAAAGGATGGGAGTCCGGTTCTAAGAGAAGCGACACTGACAAGGTCCTGAAGAGTAAGTACGATCCCGAGAAGGATAACAATATTCAGATTGTTGAGAGGGTAAGTGAGCTTGCGGAAAAGTATGGTGTTACCATGACTGAGATCTCTCTTGCATGGCATTTTGCGAAAGGCGTAACTGCACCTATTGTCGGTGCTACAAAAGTTCCTCACTTTGACGACGCAGTTCGTGCGGTTGATCTGACATTATCTGATGAGGATATTACGTATCTTGAAGAAGTTTATAAGCCCCACGGTATAACAGGCGCACTGCCAATGTCGTAATTAATCTGAAGAAGGAGAAATAACCATGGAATATGTAACACTTAACAATGGAGTAAAGATGCCGGTTTTGGGATATGGTGTCTATCAAGTAACAAAGGACGAATGCGAGAGGTGTGTACTGGATGCCCTTAAGGCCGGGTACAGAAGTCTCGATACTGCACAAAGCTATTTTAATGAAGAGGAAGTCGGTTCTGCGATCAAAAAGTCAGGTGTAGCAAGAGAGGATATCTTTCTTACGACAAAGGTTTGGGTAGAACACTACGGATATGAAGAGTGTCGTAAGTCAGTTGAGGAATCCTTGCGTAAACTTGGCACGGATTATATCGACCTTATGCTGCTGCACCAACCCTTTTCTGATTACTATGGTGCATGGAGAGCACTTGAGGATATGTACGATGAAGGGAAACTTCGTGCTATCGGCGTATCCAATTTCTATCCCGACAGACTTGTTGATATTGCATCTTTTGCAAGAATAAAGCCTATGGTGAATCAGGTAGAGACCCATCCTCACAATCAGCAGACTGAAGCAAAGAAATGGATGGATAAGTACGAGATCCAGCATGAGGCATGGGCTCCTTTCGGCGAAGGAAGAAACGGACTTTTCGAAGATCCTGTATTAAATGAGATCGGAGCAGGCTATGGAAAAACTGCAGCTCAGGTCATCTTAAGATGGCATATACAGAGGAATACAGTGGTTATTCCGAAGTCAACACACTACGACCGTATGGTACAGAATATCGATGTGTTTGATTTCAAACTGACAGACGAGGAGATGGCAAGAATCGCTTCCCTTGACAAGGCTCAGAGCTCTTTCTTCTCGCATTATGATCCGAATATGGTCGAGTGGTTCGTAAAGATGGTTGAAGAGAGAAAGACAAAGCACAGAAGTGAGAATGAAGAGAAGAACTGGTAAAGGAGACATTTCAATGAGCAAGAAAGTACTTATATTATCTGGCAGCCCTCGCAAAGGCGGTAATTCGGATGTTCTGTGTGATGAGTTTATGCGCGGTGCATTAGAATCAGGAAATGATGTTGAGAAGATCCGTGTCGCTGAGAAAAAGATAGGATATTGTAGTGGTTGTTACTACTGTCAGCAGTCAGGCGGAATCTGTGCCAAGAAAGATGATATGCCTGAGATCTTGCAGAAGATGATCGACGCGGATGTTATCGTATTATCAAGCCCGGTATATTTCTACTCTATTGATGCTCAGCTCAAAACAGTGATCGATCGTACTGTAGCGCGTTGGACTGAAGTTAAGGATAAGGAATTTTACTACATCGTTACTTGTGCCGATGAAGAGCGCGAATCACAGGAAAGAACGATAGAGTGCTTCAGAGGATACTTAGACTGTGTAGAAGGTGCAGTTGAGAAAGGCATCATATACGGCACCGGTGTATATCAGGTCGGTGAGATCAACAACAGTCCTGCGTTTGCAGAAGCATATGAGATGGGTAAGACAGTATGAATGTTTTCGAGAGATTACATAGCGGAGAAGCGATAGATATCCGTGACGAGGATTATCAGAGAGAAGCGCACGGAGAGATGGACAGATGCAGACAGCTCTGCTTCGAGATCAACTCCACTTCGCCGAAGAACAGGGAGAAGATCGTTGAACTTGAGAATGAGCTTCTTGACGGTCAGATGAAGGACGGAACATTCTTTACTCCACCCTTCCAGGTCGATCTTGCGAACTGTGTGAAGCTCGGAAAGAATGTTTTCGCTAATCACGGATTGACGGTTATGTCACTCGGCGGTATTGAGATCGAGGACGGTGTCATGATGGGCCCTGAAGTCGGATTATTCACTGTTAATCATGAGCCCGACAACATCAGAGTCATCATGACCAAGAAGATCCACATCAAGAAGAATGCATGGATTGGCGCAAGAGTTAATATACTTCCGGGCGTTACTATTGGAGAAAATGCTATTGTAGGAACAGGAAGCATCGTTACAAAGGATATACCTGACAATGCTGTTGCAGTCGGAAATCCTGCAAGAGTAGTAAAGATGATAAAGTAGGCATATGAGTGACGAAGAACAGATCAGGCAATTATATATCGATTATTGGAAATACATGATCGCGAAGAATGCGGACGGGCTTCGAAGCATCATGTCTGACGATTATTATTTGCTTCACATGACCGGAACAAAGCAATACGCAGAAGTATTCCTGAAAGGGTTGCTTGACGGAACATTCAACTACTATTCTGCCGAACATGATGAGATCATCGTTGATGTCGACAGTTCAGGTGTCACTGCGACCATGATCGGCAGAAGCAGAGTATTGGCGGCTGTCTATGGCGGCGGTAAGAATATGTGGAGACTTCGAGGTGACTTTACCTTACGAAAAGAGGCTGATGTCTGGAAGCTGACAAGCTCAAAAGCTTCAACATATTGAATAGTAAAGGAATAAGAGATGCCCAAGAATTACACTAAAGAAGGACAAAAACTTCCCCTGTTCGGTATAGGACCGTATCTTATAGCAGGTATAACCGTTGTGAATTTGATTGTCCTCATACTCACTTCATATATCTTCAAGATAGGAACTCTCGATGGCATTTGGGTATGGGTATTCCGACTCATCGGGGCTCTGCTCTTTGCTGAGGGCGCTGTTGTATGGTTTATCGGGGCGGTGAAGTCAGATATGGATAACAGCATAGCCGATAATAAACTTAAAACAGATGGAATCTACGCTTGGGTAAGAAATCCTATGTATAGCGGTATATGGTTTGTCATAGCCGGGATGTCTTTCATGTGGCATAACATCTTCTCCGTCCCTATGCTTATTATTGACTGGTTAATCCTTACGATCGTCATTAAGAAAACCGAAGAGCGATGGTTAATGGATCTGTATGGTAACGAATATGCGGAATATATCAAGAGGGTGAACAGATTCATCCCTTGGAAGCGTAAATAGCAGATATTCTGTGATTCCCTTATAGTGTAAGGGAAAGATTTCAAGGGGTAGATGTGGGCTTATATAGGATTAGGGCTTTGTCGGGAAATCTTGAATTTAGTCGACAAACAGAGAGATAATTTTATCCCATAAAGAATATCAAAAAGGGTCTAGCTGTACTCTAATTGACATCGATATACATGGTGAATATAATATCAGTAAGATCAGGTAACTGATTGGGGCTGGTCGTAAGACCCGGGTCCATCGAGAGCGGGGATGTTCCCCGCTTTATTATTTTTTGAGGTAATTTTGTGAGCGA
>JAFRST010000005.1 GCA_017427465.1 Clostridiales bacterium
GAGGTTTTTTGCACTCGCAAGAAATCGTCACGTGTTTTGCTGATAAATGGTATAATTTGTTTGTGATACCTTTGAAACTGTGAATAGTAACAAATAGAGCGAAAAAAGTCAAAAAAGTACTTGCAAATCCCAAAACATGATAGTAGAATACTTTCCGCACGCGTCTATTTAGGGTGTATTCTGCCCTGAAATTCGGGTGATAAGGCTTTGATAACGGAGATTGCCGCGAGGTGATGCGCCAGCTGCGCGGAATATCACGAGGCGGGTAACTTCGAAGGAGCCGAAGGCAGAGGACACGATCCGATGCCGTCTCAGGACCTTTAAGTCCGGAGAGTGGAGCAAGCAGTACGTTACTGCCCAGAGAACCAAAGTGCCGCCCTAAGGTGGTAACTGGATAGTCTGGGTTTTTGAATGGAAAGCTAAGACACTCCCGACAGGGTTGAGATAAGAAAAATACAGCTTATAGTAAGGAGGCCACAACATGGCAACAAAGACAACAATGGTCAGAATTAAGCTCAAGGCTTATGATCACAAGATTCTCGACGAGAGCGCAAAGCTTATCGTAGACGCACTTGCTCGTGACGACGCAAGCTTCTCCGGTCCTATCCCGCTCCCTACAGAGAAAGAGGTAGTTACGATCCTTCGTTCACCTCACGTTAATAAGGATTCCCGTGAGCAGTTCGAGCAGAGAACTCACAAGAGAATCATCGACGTCTATACACCGTCTTCCCAGACGATGGATGACATTGGCAAGCTTGACATGCCTGCAGGCGTTTCTATTGAAGTAAAGATCAAATAAAAACGCTTTAAGGCTTAATTCGGCATTTAAGGAACGCCAAGCCTTAAGTCGCCGAGGTCACGTTCTTCGGTAAGACCGTTGAACCAATAACCTAAATAGGAGGAAAGAACTTTATGACGAAATTCATCATTGGCAGAAAGTCCGGCATGACACAGTTGTTTGATGACAACGGTAACGTTATTCCGGCAACCGTTATAAGCTGCGAGCCTATGTACGTGCTCCAGAACAAGACGGTTGAGACTGACGGATACAAGGCCTGCAAAGTAGGCACAGGTTCCATCAGAGCAAAGCTTGTAAACAAGCCTGACGCAGGACAGTTCAAGAAGGCTGACGTTGAGCCTAAGAGAATTATCCGCGAGTTTACACCCGACGAGGAGTACAGCCTCGGACAGGAGATCAAGGTATCCGATATGTTCGCAGTTGGCGACAAGGTTGACGTAAGCGGCGTATCCAAGGGTAAGGGTTTCCAGGGCAACATTAAGCGTCACGGACAGAAGGGTGGTCCTTCAGGCCACGGCTCCATGTATCACAGAAGAGTCGGTTCCATGGGCGCTACTTCCACACCCGGTAGAGTTGTACCCGGTAAGAAGATGCCTGGACATATGGGCGCAGTTAACTGCACAGTACAGAACCTTAGCGTTGTCATGGTTGACGGCGAGAGAGGAATCCTCGTAATCAGAGGCGCAATTCCCGGTCCTAAGGGCGGCATCGTAACAGTTCAGAATACTGTTAAGGCATAAGACGGAGGAACATAATAATGGCTAAAATTGATGTTAAAGATTTGACAGGTGCCGTTAAGGGTTCCATCGAGCTTTCCGATGAGATTTTCGGCATTGAGCCCAACGAAGTTGCAATGTCTACAGTTGTTAGAAACCAGCTTGCAAACAGAAGACAGGGCACACAGAAGACAAAGACAAGAAGCGAAGTATCCGGCGGCGGTAAGAGACCTTACAGACAGAAGGGTACAGGTAGAGCTCGTCATGGTTCAACAAGATCCGCACAGTATGTAGGCGGCGGCATCATCTTTGGACCTACCCCCAGATCATACAGCTACACAGTACCTAAGAAGATCAAGAGACTTGCACTTAAGTCTGCTCTCTCTTCCAAGGTTGCTGATCAGAAGTTGATCGTAGTTGAGAACATGGATATTGAAGAAGTTAAGACAGCTGTTGTTGCTAAGGCTCTTAAGGCTATCGGCGCTGGCGATTCTTCTCTCATCGTTCTCGAAGGAGTTAACAGAAACGCAGAGCTTTCTGCAAGGAATATCAAGGATGTTAAGACAGCTTTGGTCAACACGATCAATGTTATGGACATCCTCAAGTATGACAGCCTCGTAGCTACAAAGGCTGCAGTTGAGAAGATCGAGGAGGTGTACAAATGAAGTCACCCTATGATGTAATCATCAAGCCCGTCATCACAGAGAAGACGATGGCTATCACAGAAGAGGGCAAGTATACATTCATCGTTGCTCCTGATGCAGAAAAGCCTGAGATCAAGGCAGCAGCAGAGAAACTCTTCGGTGTTAAGGTCGTAGCCGTAAACATCGCTAATTACGATGGTAAGGTTAAGAGACTCAGAAACAAGCCCGGCAAGACAGCTTCTTTCAAGAAGGCAGTTGTTACTATCGCTACAGAGTCCGTTGAGGGCACATACCTCGGCAAGGGCGGTAAGGCAGTTAAGACCGGCGCTAAGAACAAGACATCAATCGAAGAATTCGGTTTTGGTCAGTAATGTAATCAAGGAGAGATATAAAAATGGCAGTAAAAACATTTAAACCTACTTCTCCCGCAGTTCGTGGAATGGCCATAGCTGACTATTCCGTATTAACAAAGAAGGACCCGGAGAAGAGCCTTCTTAAGTCAAGGAAGAAGACTGGCGGCCGTAACTCTTATGGCCGTATCACGGTTCGCCATATCGGCGGCGGCAACCGTACAAAGCTCAGAGTAATCGATTGGAAGCGTGACAGAGTAGGTATCCCTGCTACAGTCAAGGCAATCGAGTACGATCCTAACAGAACAGCTTACTTGGCACTCATTCAGTATGTTGACGGTGTTAAGTCCTACATCCTCGCTCCCGAGGGCCTCAAGGTAGGTCACAAGGTTGAGAGCGGTCCGGATGCAGATATCCTCAACGGCAACGTTCTTCCTATTTCCTCTATCCCGGTAGGTACAGTTATCTGCTGCGTAGAGATGAATCCCGGCAAGGGCGCTCAGCTCGTAAGAACAGCAGGTGCTTCCGCTCAGCTTATGGCTAAGGAGAACGGCTATGCTCAGATCCGTCTTCCTTCCGGCGAAGTCCGTATGGTTCCCGAGAAGTGCCGCGCAATGATCGGTTCTGTCGGCAACGCAGAGCACGAGAACGTTAAGCTCGGTAAAGCAGGTAAGTCCAGACATGCTGGCGTCAGACCTTCTGTAAGAGGTGTCGTAATGAACCCTAATGACCACCCTCACGGCGGTGGTGAAGGTAAGTCACCTATCGGTCTTCCCGGCCCTGTTACACCTTGGGGTGTTCCTACATTGGGTAAGAAGACACGTAATAAGAAGAAGCAGTCCAGCAAGTATATTGTTAAGTCGAGAAAGGCATAAGGAGGCAGTTCAATGAGTAGATCAACC
>JAFRST010000040.1 GCA_017427465.1 Clostridiales bacterium
CCGACAGGATACTCAGGAATGTAAGCGTTTACGCCACGGATCTTGAGGTTGTAGGAAGCATTGAGCATACCGCAGTAAGCATCGCCTCTGCCGCCAACCAGGTCATTCTGTGACTCTTCTGCAGCTGCGCAGAACATAACGGGGCCGCCCCACTGCTGAGCGAGCATTGTCTCGGAGATCTCAGGTCCGAAGTTGCCGAGGTAAACGCAAAGAGCGTTGCAGCCTGCTGCCTTGATGTCTGCCAATGCCTGCTGCATATGGATCTCAGACTCAACGATGCAGATGGGGCACTCATAGATGTCATCTGCACCATACTTTTCGGTATAAGCCTTAACAAGTGCCTTTCTTCTGTTTACGGAAAGTGATTCCGGGAAGCAGTCACGGGATACTGCTACGATAGCGAGCTTAACGTCGGGTGCGTTAAATAATTTCTTTGACATTTTTAGATTTCCTCCATCTGTTTTTTAGTTACTTTAACTTCAATATTTGCGCCAACGAGTCCGGGGAAGTGTCCCTTTTCGCCGGGTGCATCGGGATGAGCGATAAGCCACTTATTCTTTGCTGTAAGAAGCTTATCTTCGTCGTCTGAAGCAGCCAGACAATCGATATGGTCTTCTTCGAGATCGAAGTTAGTGCCCATGGGAAGGATTACGCCTACCATGAAGCCGTCGTTCTCGATGCCGCAGGGTGCATAGTGAAGTGTTGTAGCATAGAGCTCAACAGCTGTTCCCTTGCGGATGTGGAATGCTTCAACTTTGGATGTGTCGTAACTGAAATCATCTGTTACGTCCTGCAGAGATCCCAAAAGAAGGATGCAGTCTGTAGCTGCTACGTTAACCTCGGAAGATCTGTGATACTCAACAGCGTTGAGAAGAGAGTTGTGACCTGCACAGTAGCCTGTCTCAAGCTCTAACTCGCCTCCGAAAAGTCTCTTAACATCGACCTTAGCTGATGCTGATTCAAGAGAAGCAACGGAAGGCTCATAAGCGACGCCGTCCTGAGGGATAGCGATCTGACCCAGAGCTTCGATAACGGGTGCAAAATCGATGTTCTTAACAATTCTTCCGTACTTTTTAAAATTAGAAGATGTTGCCTCGTAAATTACCATAAACCTGCCTCCTTCATTGCGGGATAGATTTTTGAGAACTCCTTATACCTCTCGTCGTACTTAGCAACGAGCTCAGGTGTGGGAACAACGGAAACGTGCTTAGCAACTGTAGCTGCGCAAGCTTCTTCGACTGAAGCGTACTCGCCGCATGCGACTGCAGCAAGGAGAGCGCCGCCCATTGCAGGGCCTTCGTCGTTCTCTGTCTGTGTAAGTTCGATACCGAGAACATTGGATACGATCGTGCACCAGAGCTTAGACTTTGCGCCGCCGCCGCAGATGGAAGAGCTCTTAATATCAAGGCCCATCTTCTTTGCGCATTCGAAGGAATCTCTGAGAGCAAAGGCAACGCCTTCCATAACTGCGAGTGTCATATCCTTACGTGTTGTATCCATTGACATGCCTACGAACATTGCGCGGCAGTCGGGATTGTTAAGAGGAGATCTCTCACCCATGAGATAAGGCAGGAAGAATACTTTGTTAGTACCGAGAGCCTCAAGGCCTTCCTGTTCCTTAGCGTAATCGGTCGTGCCGATGATCTCTTCCATCCACCACTTATTGCAGGAAGCAGCACTGAGCATGCAGCCCATAAGGTGGAATCCGCCGTCAGCATGATCGAATGCGTGAAGCGAGTTAGCTTCGTCGTTCTTAAATGTGCTTGAAGCGATGAATATCGTTCCTGATGTACCAAGAGAGATATTGCATCCGCCGTTACCAATGATCCCCATACCTACGGCCGCTGCGGCATTATCGCCGGCACCTGCCGCGATAACACAATCCTTGTTGATTCCGAGCTGATCTGCAATCTCAGGAAGGATCTTGCCGATAGCCTCATAGCTCTCGAATACTTCGGGCAGCCACTCTGCCTTCATATCGAGGATCTTGAGCATCTCTTCGGACCACTTTCTGTTCTCACAATCAAAGTAGAGCGTGCCGGAAGCATCAGAAACGTCAGTAGCGAAAACGCCTGAAAGCCTGTATGCGAGATAATCCTTGGGGAGTAATACCTTTGCGATCTTTGCGAAATTCTCAGGCTCATTCTTGTGTACCCACATTACCTTGGGTGCTGTGAAACCTGCAAAAGCAATGTTGCCTGTGTACTTGGACAGGTTAGCCTTGCCGATCTCATTGTTGAGATAGTCTGTCTCAACCTGTGATCTGCCGTCATTCCAGAGAATAGCAGGTCTTATAACCTTGCCTTCGCTGTCGAGGAGAGTAAGTCCGTGCATCTGGCCGCCGAAGCTGATACCTGCTACTTCGCTGCCGTCAATGCCTTCAAGGAGCTTAGAAAGTCCCTTCATGGTTCCGTCGAACCAGTCTTCAGGATTCTGTTCAGACCATCCTGTCTGGGGGAAGTTTACGGGGTAACTCTCAGAAACAGTTCTGATAATCTCTCCCCCGCTCTTCATAAGGAGCAGTTTTACTGCCGATGTACCGAGATCAATACCAATGTAATACATAAGAACCTCCCAGTTCGCTTAATAGTACAAATACCATACTAAAGGAAGATATATTAAAAGGCATTTACCATTTTGCAAATAATATTCAAAAAAAGTTATACGTATTCAACAAATTCTACACTTATTGCGATTTCTGTTATATTTCGTTTTCGAAAAGGCTTCGAAGGCGCACACGCAATAAATAAAGGCTTTTAGCGCCAATAGTCAAAACCGGTAAAGCCGCATTTGCGCGCACATGCACTTTACAATTTTTGCGGGGGAACACAGCAAGATTTGTATATTCCGCAAGAATTGAACACTGAGGCAATATTGCGTGAACACTTGCAATCTCTTTCCGGGTCTTACATGAAAACCGGTAAAAAAAACAGGTGTAAGCTGATATGACCGTAAAATCACTTTTTGGAGACTATTTGGGGCTCAAAAAGTCTCCATTTAGTCTTTTTTCGAAGAAAATGACTTTTTGGAGACTATTTCGGGCTCGAATAGTCTCCATTTTGCATTCCAAAGGATCTCGCTATAAGCCTCAAATCCCAGCTACCTGAAATCTTCACGATTTGAGCGTTTTTCGTGAAGCTTTCATGCAAATCTCTTGTTATTTGCATTTTCCTTCACGAAAATGGCCGTTTTCGTGAAGATTCCGTGAAGGGGCCTATTTGCAGAGCCAAGTAAAAGAGCTGCCTCAGTTTGAGACAGCCCTTGAAAATGCTTGAAAACAATGCGTTTTACTTGATGTCAGCGTGATAATCCTGAAGTGCCTTGACCTCGAAGACACGCTCCTTGGCAGCCTTGATGCCTTCAGCGCAAGCCTTGGCAGCAGCCATTGTCGTGATGTAAGGGATGTGCTGTCGGATCGCATCCTTACGGATGTAGGAATCGTCATGTGCGGAGGTCTTTCCTGCAGGTGTGTTGATGACAAGATCGATGTCGCGGTTAAGGATCATGTCGCCGATGTTAGGTCTGCCCTCATAGAGCTTCTTGACCTTCTCGGCTGAGATACCTGCCTTAACGATCATGTCATATGTACCGCCGGTAGCAAAGAGCTTGAATCCCAGATCGGCGAACATCTGAGCTACTTCAACGAGATCGACCTTATCGAGATCAGATACTGAAAGGAGTACGCTGCCCTCGAGCGGAAGCTCTGTCTTTGTTGCTTCCTGGGCCTTGAAGCTTGCTTCACCGAAGTGTGTTGCAAGACCCAGTACCTCACCGGTGGATCTCATCTCAGGTCCTAAGATAGGGTCAACTTCCTGGAACATGTTGAACGGGAACACAGCTTCCTTGACACCGTAATGAGGAATGATCTTATCGTGGAGTTCCGGTACGGGCGAAGGTCTGCCGGTAAGGTGGCTTGTCATGATGTCTGTAGCGATCCTGACCATGTTGGTACCGGTAACCTTGGATACGAGCGGTACTGTTCTGGAAGCACGAGGGTTAGCTTCGAGCACGAATACTACACCGTCCTCGATCGCATATTGCATGTTCATGAGACCTACGACGTTCATCTCGACTGCGATCTTTCTTGTATATTCCTTAATCGTCTCTACCAGCTCGGGAGAGAGGTTCTTGGAAGGCAGGATGCATGCGGAGTCACCTGAGTGGATTCCGGCAAGCTCGATGTGCTCCATAACTGCAGGAACATAGCAGTTTGTGCCATCGGAGATAGCGTCTGCTTCGCACTCTGTAGCGTGGTGCAGGAAACGGTCGATGAGGATCGGTCTGTCAGGTGTAACGCCTACTGCGGCATTCATGTAGACTCTCATCATCTCATCGTCGTGAACGACTTCCATTCCTCTTCCGCCGAGAACGTAAGAAGGACGTACCATTACGGGGTAGCCGATCTTGTTGGCGATAGCGATAGCTTCGTCAGCATTGATAGCCATGCCTGCTTCAGGCATAGGGATGCCGAGGCGGTTCATCATAGCGCGGAAGTGGTCTCTGTCTTCTGCAAGGTCGATAGTCTCAGGTGTTGTACCGAGGATGTTTACGCCGTTAGCCTTAAGGCTTGCTGCGAGGTTAAGAGGTGTCTGTCCGCCGAACTGTGCGATTACGCCGAGAGGCTTTTCCTTCTCATGGATAGCAAGAACGTCTTCCAGTGTGAGAGGCTCGAAATAAAGCTTATCGGAAGTATCGTAGTCTGTGGATACCGTCTCAGGGTTGCAGTTGACGATGATGGACTCGAAGCCGAGTTTCTTCAAAGCAAGTGCGGCATGTACGCAGCAATAGTCGAACTCGATACCCTGGCCGATCCTGTTAGGACCGCCGCCAAGGATCATGATCTTCTTATTGTCAGATACAGGAGACTTATCTTCGATGTGATAGGAAGAATAGTAATAAGCAGCATCCTGAGTACCGGATACGTGAACGCCTTCCCATCCTTCCTTGATGCCGTATTCATAACGTGCACGGCGGATAAGGTCTTCGGATACGCCGAGGATCTGTGACAGATACTTATCAGAGAACCCGTCGAGCTTAGCCTGGCGGAGAACTGCTTCATCAGGGATCCTGCCAGCGCGCTTAATGAGCTCTTCCTCTTCTTCAACGAGCTCTTTCATCTGCTCGATGAACCAGTGCTTGATCTTTGTGAGCTCATAGAGTTCATCGACTGTAGCGCCCTTGCGGAGTGCCTCATACATGATGAACTGACGCTCTGAAGAAGGCTGTGTGAGCTTTAACATAAGCTCTTCCTTGGAGAGCTTGTTGAAGTCCTTGGCAAAACCAAGACCATATCTGTCCTTCTCGAGGGATCTGATCGCCTTCTGGAAAGCTTCCTTGTATGTCTTACCGATGCTCATGACTTCGCCTACGGCTCTCATCTGTGTGCCGAGCTTGTCCTGAGCGCCGTGGAACTTCTCGAAAGCCCATCTTGCGAACTTGATTACGACATAGTCGCCGTCCGGATAGTACTTATCGAGTGTGCCGTACTTGCCACAAGGGATCTCATCAAGTGTGAGGCCGCATGCGAGCATAGCGGATACTAAAGCAATCGGGAAACCTGTTGCCTTGGAGGCAAGCGCTGAAGATCTGGATGTTCTCGGGTTGATCTCGATAACAACGATCCTTCCAGTCTTAGGGTCATGAGCGAACTGGCAGTTGCATCCGCCGATAACTTCAATAGCCTTAACAATACGGTATGAATAGTCCTGAAGTATCTTCTGGACATCTTCAGAGATCGTGAGCATAGGAGCCGAGCAGAAGGAGTCACCTGTGTGAACGCCGATAGGGTCGATGTTCTCGATGAAGCAGACTGTGATGACGTTATTCTTGGCGTCTCTTACTACCTCGAGCTCGAGCTCTTCCCATCCGCTGATGGACTCTTCAACGAGTACCTGGTGGATCATGGAAGCTGCAAGGCCTCTCTCGACTACTACTTTGAGCTCGTCAATGTTGTATACGAGGCCGCCGCCTGCGCCGCCCATCGTATAAGCAGGTCTGATTACTACAGGGTATCCCAGGTCATCAGCGATCTTAATTGCTTCTTCAACTGAATAAGCCTCGTGGGATCTCGGCATCTCGATACCCAGAGAAGTCATTGTCTCCTTAAATTCGATTCTGTCTTCGCCTCTCTCGATAGCGTCAACCTGAACGCCGATTACCTGGACGCCGTACTTCTCGAGGACGCCTGCCTTGGCAAGCTCGGAGCAGAGGTTAAGACCGGACTGTCCGCCTAAGTTAGGGAGAAGCGCATCAGGACGCTCTTTGGCGATGATCTGCTCAAGTCTCTTGACGTTGAGCGGTTCAATGTAGGTTCTGTCAGCAACATCAGGGTCAGTCATGATGGTAGCCGGGTTGGAATTGACCAGTACGATCTGATAGCCGAGCTTTCTCAATGCTTTGCATGCCTGTGTTCCGGAATAGTCGAACTCGCAAGCCTGACCGATGATGATAGGACCTGAACCGATGATGAGGATCTTGTTGATATCTTCTCTCTTTGGCATATTCTAACGCCCCCTTAATAATATATGAAAAATTACTAGACAGAATTCTAACATAGTTTGTCCGTATTTGCAGAGCAAAAATTATGGATTAAAATACTTTCATGAAAAATGTAATAAAGTCCGACAATTTCCGTTCATCAAGCACCGCGAAAACCAGGTCCTGCGGGCGCTTTTTCCGCTCAATTCCGGCCCTGGCGCTCAGCCTGGCTCTGACAGCCGCGCTTCTTTCCGGCTGCTTTGACTATGGCGTCCAGGAGACCAAATACCCTCCGACCGTTAATACCGCCGCTTCCGTATTCAGCGAGAACGATATCGGCGGCACGGGACTTCCCTGGGGAGTCACCCTTCAGGTCGACCCGTCTGTTCTAGTACCCTACGAATTTGAGCGCGTCGTCGATGGCGACACGATAATCGTTCACAGCGGGGACGGAGAACGTCTCAGAGTGCGCCTGACAGGTATCAATGCTCCGGAATCAGTCCACCCCACCGAGAGTGAGAACACGCCCGAAGGCAAAGAAGCTTCCAGTTTTCTTAAAGATCTCCTGTCTAATGTCGATACCGTCTACCTCGAATTTGACGTAGCTGAGAAGGACCAGTACGACAGGACTCTTGCCTATGTCTGGATAGACACCGGCTCCACTTACATTATGGTCAACGAGATCATGCTTGCGACAGACTACGCTGAGCCGGTCTATATCGAACCTAACCTCCGCTACGCAGACACTTTCAGGCAATACGAAGGCTGATTTTGAGTGAGTCGTTCTTATGAGTGATGCCATAGATTTTTCCAAGCCGGAGATTACAGCCCAAAAGACTGAACACATAAAAGGAATCGCTATAATCCTTTTGATGTGGCATCACCTGTTCGGCGTTGAATATCTTAAGGACTGGTTCGCTTTCCTGCCCGGCATCGACTATGTCATAGGCGCGACCGGCAACATGTGCATATCTATCTTCCTGTTCTGCTCCGGTTACGGTCTTTACAAGTCTTACATCGGCAAAGAGAATACACCCAAAACATATATCTTCCACAGACTCGTTAAGACACTCATCCCCTATTGGATAGTCATGGCGGTAACGATCATTTATCTGGTTTTTGCAGGCAAATTCGAGCTTAAGTATCTGCCCGTCAATCTGCTCGCACTGATACACAGTGACTCTGTCCTTTATGTCAGCTTCAGCTGGTTCATCAAGCTTTATGTGCTGATCATTCTCGTGCTCCCGCTGATAAAGCTTATAGAGAAAAGATTCAGAAAAAACGCTCTCATCGACATCCTTATCTACATAGTCGTTCCGTTCGCTTTAGCTGTTATCTTCGCTAAATACCTGAATGAGACTGCATTTGTCAGCATCCCGTCATTTATCGCAAGCACTGTAGTCTTCCTGCTCGCTTGGTTCCCGCCGTTTGCATCAGGCATGCTTTTCGCGAAACACAATACATACAAAAAGTTACGCAAATTCACAGACAGGTTCCCCCGTTACTTAACGGCCGCGATATCTCTTCTGCTCCTCGGCAATCTTTTCTTCCTGAGGTTTATCGTAGGAAACATCTTCATGGGAACGATAATTTACGAATGTTGCATGGAAGATGTCATTCTGGCTCCGCTGTTTGTTGTCTTGTGTCTGCTCGTGATCGATAACGTAAAACATCACAGCAGATACGTGCTGCCCTTCCTCGGAAGGAAGTCAGTGTACTACTGGCTCTTGAGCGGATTATTCTTCCTCAACACACTGGAACTGTCATTCCTTATCACATGGCCGGTCTATACGGTATTCATCCTCATCTGGACATTCGTATTGCTCACGCCGTTTGTATTTGCGTGTGACTGGATCGGAAGCAAACTGATCAAGCTGATCTGCCGTAAGTAATTACTCGTAACCCTGTCTCTTTTTGCGCTTGAAGTCTTCGTCGTCATCTTCGTAATCACTCTTGGCTGACGGGAAAAACTCAGGATCGAATTCCTGCTCCTTATCCTGCTGCACAGGCTCTACATGAACCGGTTCAGCCTTGGTCATATCCGGGTACTCCGCATCAGGATATTCAGCAGTAAGCGGAACTGTATCGTTCTTTGCTTTCCTGCTCTTATGAGACTTTACGATGCTCGAAATAAACGTTATGAGTATTATGATGGTCCAAAGCGCGCCAAAGAATATGATTGCCGGACCCGAATCATCGGCTTCCAACAGCTCCGGTCCGCCTGTTCCCTTATTAACCACCTTGCCAATGCCGATAGCCAGGATCAACAGTCCGATAGCGGCAAACACGCCCATAAAAATATAACCCGTTATTCGTACCTTTTCCGGGACATTGCTGTCACTTAGATCGTAATGGACAGACTTACTGTAATAGCCGTTACCCTTTGTCACGGTAACAACACCGCCGTCTTTATTGACTGTATAAGTACAGGCGTCCTGCTGTATTCCGTCAGAACGCTTTTTACCGGCATCCAAAGGCACTTCACTATACTCGATATTCTTATCCTTCCTGTATGCTTTTATAACGAGGAACATCATAACGAAACATATGCCGCCGACAAACAGCATAGGTAAGATGAGCCCGATCAGATTGATATATTTCATCGGCGAATCAGAATCAAGCTTGGAGTGCGCATTCTTTAAAGCGTATTTAAAACCGGCCTCGAAAGCAGTTGCCGGTCCTTTACCGCGCTCCAGATCGTCCTGAACGATTTCCCCGAAATCTTCAAACATTTCCGCTGTAATGATCGGGTCAGTCTCGTCACCCTGGGTAGCCTCCCACGTAAAGTCAGGCACCCGGATGGTACCATCCTTTGCGCCGGCAATCTGCTCTTGAGGAATCGAATATACAATAACAAAATGCTGTTCATCACTGAACGAATCCGTATACGTGTTATACGAAAACGATTCAAGGCTGTAATGGCCCTGATCGAGCCAATACTCATCATACGTTGTGTAGATATCCGTGCAGATGCCTGTCAGCGCCTGATACTCATTAAGCATCGAAAGGAGCTTGTCTTCGTCACCGATAATTCCGAGATCATCGTGTATGGCCGGGGAATCAGCATATTTAACATTAAGTCTTTTTGGAATCGCAGATGCGATCCCGAAGCCAAACATGCCTAAAAAGAACGTGACCATTATACTGACGACTGCGACGATCGACTTTCCTGCTTTCTGCGGCATTGTATTCGAATAAACATATTCGTCAGCGCCCGTTGACCTGTTGTGCTTTAAGTAGCGTCTTGCTCCAGGAAAATAGTGAGAGGATACGCGGCTTCTGCTGCTTCCGCCGTGCGAACCGCCATGAAATCCTCCTCCGTGCGAACCGCCTCCGGATGAATGTGGCATAATCTATCCCTTCCTTTTCCCTTTATCCTTAATCCTTATTGCTTAGGTACAACGGCATAGAAAACAAGGTCTTCCGAACCGCTGTTGATCAATGAATGTGAATGTCCCTCAGGGCAATAGTGGCAGCAGCCGGCCTTTACTGATAATTTCTCGTCATCGTAAAGAACAGTTCCCTCGCCTTCTAAGATGAAGATTATCTCGCAGCTCCCCTCGTGCTTGTGATAACCGATAGAAGCACCTGAAGGGAGCTTACCCTGCATCATCTTATTGACGCCGTCTGTGATCATCTTGTTATAAAAGACTCCCTCACCGCCCTTAAAACCGGGATTTTCCTTCCATTCGATCTGACTAAAGTCGTTTACCATATATGCCTCCAAATGCTTGAATTTATTGAGTGTAACATTGTTACACAGGCGTTTTTCCTGTTATTTTTCCCCTGTACCGAATGTCTCGATCGCTTCGACGATATTTATATCGGAATACTCGACCTCGCCGGAGAATACTCTGCATATCTCAGCTATTCCGCAGCCCTTAAAGGCGAGATCAGCGATAAGGTATGTTGCTTCTGCAGCAAATCTGCCCTCGCCCTGATAGCGGTAGAGCAGATAACCCGCAAAGTTGGCGAGCTCTTTTGAGTTATCATTGACGGCCTTATCTTCATCTTCTATAGAAACAGGCGCATCGGTCAGCTTCTTAAGGAGCACCGTCCACTTGTGGTCCAGCACTTCCATACCATTGAAGATCTCGGCTCTGAGCTTCGGATCAGCTCTTTTGCCGCCGCTTATCTTCTTAAGTCTTTCTGTAAGAGGTTTTGAACCATCGAAAATAACCTTAAGATAGTCAGGGAGTTCTTTTTTCGAGCCGTCTTCAGAAACCAGCTCAAAACCGTTCTCTCTGCCGAGAACCAGCTCGCAGGCAGCTTCGCATACCATACCGAATCCGCCCTCGATATGGTCACCGACTTCATTATAGAAACGCGGGTGTTCTTTACAGATATCGCAAAGAAAATCCTCTCCGTGCTTAATTATCATCTCGCAAAGTCCGTCATCCCTCAAGAACGGGCATCTGCCGTCATCCCTTAAGATAAAGCCTCCGTCCTTGATCTTGCACGCGATCTCGGGATCTTTCATAAAGCGCTCGGCAGAATCCTTGTCGATGCCTATTTCCCAGCCTCCGCAGCATGTATGTTTACATTCATTTCCCTTGCAGCTGAAGTCTTTGTAATAATCCGGCCAATAAATTGTCACGATAATATCACTCTCTTTTCATCACCAATTAAATATACTGTAAATTGATGAAATAGGTTTAATTGCGCAAGTCTAATTATACCGAACACTTGCGGATTGAGAAAGAATCAAAGACACAGGGGTGGCAGCAATGAGCGCGTTTTCTGACGATGACAGCAACGAATTTAAAAATTCCGGGTCATCAGAGTCCGAGTCTCAATCATCCGATATTTCGGGAGCAGAAGGAGCCGCATCAACGGCTTCAAGCTCTGATTTTGAGTTCCCGGATGCATATTACCCCGAGATCCCCGAAGAAGTCTCTGTCGAGATAATAGATCTGAACGAAGGATCTGAGGAAAATACTCAGGAAGAGTACAAGGAAGAGGTCTACGAGCCCGAATTGCCTGCGGAAGAAGAAATCTACGACACGGATTACGATGACGAATCTTTGGATTCCGAATTCGAATCCGAATACGAGAATGAATATGAAGCAGCAGAAGCAGCAAGAAGATCATCTGAGACTGAACGCAAAGTCAGGAGCACAGCCGGCAGCATAATCGTCGCCATCATCGCTCTGTCCGGCATTATCTGCGTCGGCGCATTTGCTCTGTACTGCGACAACAAGAAAGTAGATATCGCAAATGTCGTAGCAGCTTTCGAGATCACACACACAACTGCGGAAGAAATCCCCGAGAGCACCACGGAAGATGCCGCCGAGTCTTCTGCTACACCTACTCCTGCACCTACTGCTACACCCACACCGACAGCAACACCTACACCCACTCCGGTTCCTACTAAGGCACCTGAGAATAACAATAATTATGTTTATGTAGCTCCGCAGGCAACCGCTACACCTACAACCAAGCCGACAGAGAATACTGAGGGAAATAATGGTGAAGGCAACGGCTCCGAACAAGGTGGTGGTTCCGAACAAGGCGGCGGCACTGAACAAGGCGGCGGTTCTGAACAGGGTGGCGGCTCTGAACAGGGCGGCGGCTCCGAACAAGGCGGCGGTTCTGAACAGGGTGGCGGCTCCGAACAAGGCGGCGGTTCTGAACAGGGTGGCGGCTCCGAACAAGGTGGTGGCTCCGAACAAGGTGGCGGCTCCGAACAAGGCGGTGGCTCCGAACAAGGTGGCGGCTCCGAACAAGGCGGTGGTTCCACTGACGAAGAGCAAAACACTTAAGCATCCAATAAGAGTTCTTAATAAAATCCCGAATGCAGAAGGTTGTCCCGTTGGGGCAGCCTCTGTTATTTGCTTTGCAATATCCTGCGAGTATAATTACCCTTAGCAGAAAGAGAACGCTTTGCGCCTGTGGCGGGTCCGGCACGAATCTTAATAGGCTTCGCAGGCAGCCGGTTCGTGTACGATCTTGTACATCCAAGAATTTTCTTGGATTTAATGATTTCTCTTTCTGCTTATTTATTGGAGGGTTCTGATGTCGCTTATTGATAAGCTTTTCGAGAAGAGCATCTGGGAGAAGTTCTACGACTACAAGACAGGACTTCGCTGCTCTAAGCGCTTCACAAAAGAGCTTAGAGCATTCATAGATTCCGAAGCTTATCTCAAGTATGAGGATGAGGTCAGGAACTGCACGGGGCTTCCTCTCCCCTCCAGATCGGTCATCAGCAAGATGAGCACTCAGAAGAAGCGCACGGTCTATAAGTACCCATACGACTTCAACATGGTCTTAAAGCTCCTGACATATCTCACGCTTAGAAAATACGATTCCATCTACACGCCTGGTCTTTATTCGTTCCGTCCAGGGATCAGCGCCAAGGACGCGATCGCTCATATCACGCACACCAAAAACATTCACCGTATGTATTCATACAAGATCGATGTCAGCGATTATTTTAATTCGATTCCGGTGCCAAGAATGGCTGAGATACTCGAAAAGACTATCACTGATGACGATAAGCTCTTAGCACTCATGAAGACTCTTCTCACTGAAGAAAAAGTATTATCCTGCGGAGCCTTGATAACAGAGCAAAAAGGCATTATGGCAGGCACGCCTATCTCGTCATTCTATGCGAATCTTTACTTAAAAGATCTCGATGAGTGGTTCTATGAACGCGGAATAATCTACGCGAGGTATTCTGACGACATAATCGTTTTCGCAGACAACGAGAAAGATATTGCAACTTACAAAGATGTGATACTGGAACACCTTAAGTCAAAAGGCCTCACGGTCAATCCCGACAAGGAAGTATCCGGCACGCCCGAAGACGGTTTCTGCTTCCTAGGCATCGAAGCTAAAAACGGTGAGATCGACATCGCTCCCCAATCAGTTATTAAGCTCAAGCAGAAGATGCGCCGCAAGGCACGCGCGCTTAACCGCTGGTATCACAGAAAAGGCCTGGACGGCACCAAGGCCGCGGCAGCTTTCATACGCATTTTTAACCACAAACTCCTGGAAGTTAACGAAGACTCTGACCTCACATGGAGCCTGTGGTTCTTCCCTGTAATAACGACTCCGAAGAGCCTTCACGTTATCGACTTGTACGCTCAGGATCTGCTGCGTTATCTGGTCAGCGGTACTCACACAAAATCGCGTTATAACGTACGCTATGACGATCTGAAAGAGTTAGGTTACAAGAGCCTTGTGAATGAGTATTACGCGCATAAGGAATAAGCGTAAAAGCATAGGGGCCGCCCCGTAGGACAGCCCCTGATACAAACTCAATCTATTCCCTATTACTATCAGTTTATTCGGCTACGAGCATGTTGTATGCTTCGATCTTCTTGATCCTTCTCGTCTGCAGGAGAGCAAGTACGAAGGATACTATAGCCAGGCCGATGCCGATCAATACAACGCCTGCTACCGGAATGTCGAAGCTGCACTTCATAAGTCCGAACGCATGCATGAATGTCGACATGTAAGGATTGGCACTAAAATAAGATCCGATTGAGAACACGATTATGGATACGATCACAGGCGGCATGAAGCTTAATGCTGTCTGGAGCATGAGGCTTCCGGATGTATAACCCAGCGCCTTGTAGATTCCGTAATCCTTTCTCTTGTGATAGATAAGTGACTTGATCAGGAGGAAAAGGATGAGTCCGATTACGACTACCGAAACAACTATCATTACGATAAGCATCATTGCTGATATGCTCTTGAATGTAGTCATGCTGCCTCCGATGATCTTAAAGAAGTCCATCGTATTAATTACGTGTGCGCCATACTTATCCTTGCACTCTTCAAGTATCTTTTCCGTCTCTTCGATATTGGCATCATTGTCACTGCTTTCGTTTGCAATATCAAACCAGAACCAGCCGGGGATCTGATCGATATCCAAAAGATGATCCGCTGCCTTATATGTAAGAAGCGCTTCGCGCCCTGCATTGTTGGTCGTCTGGATAAGACCTGTGATCAGGTAATTAAATGAATTATCACCATAATCGAGTTTGATCTCATCGCCGATGTCATATCCGTATTTTTTCGCAAAGGAACCGCTTATAACTACTTCGTTGTCATACTCAGGAAGTCTTCCCTTGTAGCAGATGGAGGAATTTCTCATTTTCGAAGGATCCTTGACGATGTATGTGAATAAAGACTCTTCTTCGTTGTAGTACAGACTGAGGTTAATGATCTCTCTTACGTTTTCTACATCCTTCCTGGATTCGAGATAATCACGGATCTCATCCTTGCTCTCGAGGTCAGATGCTACAACACCGGCACAAAGTTCGGTAGTAAGGATCTCAACCTTCGGATTACGGCTGAAATTCTCGAACATGAGGAGAGCTATGATACATGCGAAAACCATGAATCCGACTACGAAGAACGTGATGACATTCTGCTTCATGTTGCCGAAGAAAGTCTTCATCGCAAGGCTCATTGTGGGATTTAATGAAGTCTTATCAAGTGCAACGTGATTCTTCTTGAAGTTATGTGACTCAACGCCTTCTTTTAAAGCTACGATAGGATGGATCTTTCCGATCTTTCTTGCACTCAGCACAGTAACTATAAGAGCGAATACGATTACAAATGCAATCGGGATCAATGTCGCCATTAGATTAAAAGATATGTTGTAGGAAAGTCCCATCTGACCGATCATGATTCCTGCAAATATCGGCATGAAAACATATGAAAGAATTATGCCCGTAATGCTTGCGATAACTGCCAGAGCTAGGAACCAGACGATAAGTGACAACTTGATATCCTTACCCGTATATCCGATAGCCTTAAGAGCTCCCAAAGTCTTCATGTTCTCATTAACGTAATTCGAAATGCAGTTTGCGAGCATCATTGCAACGGCGATTACGATAAGAGATGTGAGAACAAGGATAGATACTGCAACGATGAGTCCGATAAATGTTCTGTTACTGATAACGACATCCAAAGGGCTTCCGTCCATGACGGTATTGGGATTAACCTTTAACATCTCGTTGCTGATCCTGATTCTGAAAGCGCCCGACTCCACGCCGTCTTTAAGGTCATAGATAATAACGATGCATTCGCCCGTTTCGTGTTCCTCATCCCAGACCTTCTTATAGCTTGCGTCATCAAGAACGAATTCATATCTGCCTGTATTGTTGCCGCCGCCGTATACGACGTCATTAAAGCCTCTTACCTTATAGCTGTACTTCTTTCCGGCATTCTCGAATTCATAAATATCGCCGATTTCATATCCGCCTGAAGTATTAAACTGATAAGGCAGGTAAACATAGTTTTCGGTTATTGAAGTATCTTCCTTAACGATCTCAAAGAAGTTCATTTCTCTGGTAAAAGCGGATGAGTCTGTTAAGTTCAGACTGATGCCGACCTCACCATCACCGAAAGGCAGAGAAAGTGTAGGATAATTCAGATTGCGGTATACATAATATTGGTCCGTATCTTTGCCGATAAGTTCTTCGATCTTCTCATCTGTAAAGCCTTCGAGATCATCTCTTATGAGAATAAAACCGTCGCCGCCTTTAAGTCTTTCGGCTGCTTTTTGCGCTGTCGGATAGCAATCGAAAAAGATCAGGAGCGAGATGCCTACCAGGCATGTTGCGATCATCATCAAAAGGAATAAGCCGACAGACGTACCTCTGTTTTTTCTGAGGTTCGATTTTGCAAGTAATAATACCTTGTTCATAATTACCACCCCATCTTTGCGAGGAAGTCATTGAGCTTCTGATGACGCTCCTTATCACCTGTTACATACTTGCCCAGGTTGCACTCACCTGCAATCTCACCATCCTTAACATAAAGGATACGGTTACCTCTTCTGGCACTTGTGATATCGTGTGTGACCATTACGATCGACTGGCCTTTTTCATTGAACTTTGTGAGAGTATCAAGAACAGCCTTACCTGTCTGTGAGTTCAAGGCTCCTGTCGGTTCGTCTGCGAAAACAAGCTTCGGCTCATTGATAAGAGCTCTTGCGATACCGACTCTTTGCGCCTCACCGCCTGAGATCTGCGTGGGAAATTTATTCCATAAAGGCTCTTCGATACTTACTGCCTTCAAGAGTTCTCCGGCTTTCTTTACGAGCATTTTCTTATCCCTGTAAACGAGAAGTCCTGCTGCCATCAGGTTATCAAGAACGCTCATTGAATCTACAAGATATACCTGCTGGAAAACGAATCCGCAGTTGCTCCTTCTGAAGAGCGCTAGTTCGTCTGTATTCATCTTAGTGATCTCCGTGCCGTCGAAAGATACGGAACCTAATGTCGGCTTATCCATGCCTGAGAGTGAGTAAAGAAGCGTTGATTTACCTGCGCCTGATGCTCCCATGATGATAGTGAAATCACCTTCATAGATCTCAAGATCTATATTTTTAAGTACGTGCTGCTGAATGCCGCCGTTCGAAAATGTCTTGCAAAGTTTCTTGGTTTCAATAATGTTTTTCATGTCTTGCGACCTCCTTATAGCATAGAGGATATTCTTATAACCCTTAAATGCCTTTAAGGAACTCTTAAATAACTCTTAAATCGTTATCTTTCTGAGAAATCCTTATTTTATAAGGACTTTATACGTTTTCCTGCTTGTTTTGACCGGGTTTTCCCTTATTCTTTCCCTTACAATCATTTTGTAAGGGAAAGATTGTCGCATAAATCTGTATTTATAGATGTTTCTATAAGGGAAAACATCATCCTGCTAGCCAATCAAGCAGTTTGGCAGAAGATTTCTTGGATTCGCAGCTACCATGAGCGTATGTGTTTATCGTAGTACTTAACCTGTTATGTCCAAGCATTTCCTGAACATCCTTAGGAGATACTCCATTCTTAAGAAGATTAGTAGTAAAGGTGTGACGTAATACATGAAAGTGAAAGCCCTCAAACATAGGCACATTCTTTGCAACATACTTGCAAGCCTGTTCGATAGACTTCGGTGTCAACAACCTTCCGTCTCTACACCTACACACTAAATCCAAGGGCTTGTATTCCCCTGAGATCTCTTGCGTTCCGTCAAATGAATAGCACTCGAAATAAATGCGATTCTTCTCACGAACCTCTTTATAATAGTTCCTCTGGTACAATTCACCATAGGCCTTTTGAATAAGTGCCTGTTGCTTCTTTGCTTCCCAAAGAATCTTCTTCAGGTTTTCTCCGAAGTATACAGTTCTCACTTTAGCTCTCTTAGTGGTTCCTATCTCAGTCTTGTGTCTGATAGTATTACGGGAAACACTTCTTCGAACAATAAGATACTGTTCTTCAAAATTTATATCCTGCCAAGTTAAGCCTGAGACTTCTCCAAGCCTTAATCCCGTGTAATACGAAATCTGTACCGGAAGAACTGCATCAGGGTGATGCTCACTAAGATAAGCGACAAGCATCTTGAACATCTCCGGTGTAATCGGAGTTGTGCTTTCGTCTATGTCCGTTTCGGATACAAACAAATCTGAATTATCCTTCTTAGTATGAATAACGACATACTCCATAGGATTGTAAGCGATATACTTCTTAGGAAATACCGCAAATCTGAATACATGTTTCAGAATAGCCGAGAATATCCAAAGATAACTTCTTCCATATCCGTTACCAGCATCAAAATCACCTTCTTTGCCGCCAAAAGCGACAAGATCAAGGAAAGACTGCAGATGTTCTGCAGTAATTGTCTTGAGCTTTCTTTTGCTAATGGGATGGAGTTTTAATCGCTTAATACAGAATAGATACGTCTTAGCTGTACCATTACTCAGTGATCCTGTCTTAAGTTCTTCTTCTGCCCAAATGTCAAGGAGCGCCGCGAGATCAAGATTCTTCGCATCAGCTATGAATCTTTTTGCCTCATAATCTTCCATAGCCTGACGAAGAAGCTTCTCAGTCTCGCTCTTACTTTCGGTTCCGACATATTCTTTCTGGATAAGCCTGCCGGAGGCATCCTCTACGTAGAAACGGTAATACCACTTCTTACCTAGTTTTCTTACAGATCCTTTTGCCATTTTAATTAATTCCTTTCTTTAATCCGGCAATCGGAACTGTTGAAATGCTAATTTGATACTATACGATAAATCCGATTGCTTTACTATTCTTCCTGCTGGAACATCAGTCTCTTCAGCTGCATGTATGCTTCATATGAATCCTTCGAGTAATTTCTGAGTATTACCTCTAAGTCGTTGAAGGCGTTTATCGTGTGGGTTATCTCTCTGAGGAACATTACTTCGTTATATTCTTCAACGGAACCGAAGCCCGTTGCCTTTGCAATGTTCTTTCCTCTCTGATTACCCTTGTACTTCTCACATCCTGAGCGGAACGAATCTAAGAACGATTCGTATTCGCTTAACATAAAGATTAGAAGATCTTTAGAAAAGTTATATTCTTCATCTTTGAGATCTTCCTGTTCGATACAGGTAAGTCTTCCGAAAATGTCCTTTATCTTAAGATCCTTCTCGTCCGTAATGTCTGATGTGTATTCTTCCGTTTCTCCCTTCAACCACTCGACTGAAACATGAAGCGTTTCTGCCAGACCTTCAAGAACGAGTTTCTTGGTATTGTCTATGGCTCCCGCTTCATATCTCTGGATCGTGGATTTGTTTACATCCATCTTGTCAGCTACATACTGCTGATTAAGACCTAATTCCAATCTCCTTTGTTTGGCTCTACTACCGATTAGCTTTCTAAGCTCTTTATTACTCATACGAAATGCCTCCTCAAAGGTTCATGTGGTTACTCTAGCACAAGGGAAAGCAAAATGCAATATGCAACTTTTAGAAATATTACAAAATTGCATAATGCTTGACATATTTAAGTTGAGGCTTTATATTATGCAATATCAAAAGTTGCATAATGCAACAGAAAGGAGAGTGCTCAGATGCAGAACATAAGGATAGCGTATTCGATCGACGAGGCAGCGGAGTTTACGGGGATAGGTAGAAACACTCTCCGTAAGCTAATTGAATGGAAAAAGCTGCCGGTCCTTAAGGTCGGGAGAAAGCTTCTCATACGTGGCGACACGTTGGAATCTTTCCTTCGTCTGAATGAAGGACGAGACCTTAGGGACCAGAACGTGGTACGAGGAATAGACCTCTATTCCGAGTAATCCCCCGAAGGGGCGCCTTGAGTTTTGATACGCAGTGTCAAAACTCATAAGGCGTTACTTCTGTCAGAAGTAACAAGGCAGCTTCAAGAGTCAAGCTAAATATTTCTTAAGAAAGGAGGTAGATCCGATGGCAAAAACCATATCATTCGTAAAAGGTAAAGGCAGTATAAATCATAACAACAGAGAATTCACAGCCAAGAACGTAGATGCATCCAGAACATCTATGAACATAGTATATGTACAGATACCGATAGAGAAAGCTTATGAAGAAATCTTCGGACAAGCGGTAGCTGATTACAATGCTAAGCAAAAAAGAAACGACAGGAAGATAGATAACTATCTTGCTAAAGTAAAGCAGTCCAAGAATAACGAGAAGGTCTTCTATGAGAATGTAGTACAGATCGGCAAGAAAGACGATACCGGGATCTTAGACGAAAACGGCAACGTAACGGAAGCGGCAAGCTTAGCTAAAGAAGTATTGGACGAATATGCAAGAACGTTTCAGGAGAGGAATCCGAACCTGATACTGTTCAATGCAGTGCTCCATATGGATGAGGCTACTCCTCACCTGCACCTGGACTATATACCCGTAGCACACGGATATAAAACAGGGCTAAAAACAAGGAACAGCTTATCTAAAGGATTACAGGAAATGGGTATCGCTCCTGCTATCGGCAAGAACGATACTGAGACTATGCACTGGCAACAGAGGGAAAGAGATTTCCTCGAAAAACTGTGCAAAGAAAAAGGCATAGAGACAGAAGTGCTCGGCATAGTCCGTGATAATTACTCCATACCTGAATACAAGGCTGCCATGCGCGAGAAGGAAGAGGCTGAAGCAGAGCTCGAGATCCTGAACTCCGAGAAAGAGGAAGCTATATCCCTGATAGATGCTACCGATTCTCAGATTCAGAGCAATTACGAAGTAATCGACGAACAGGAAGAAGAGTTAAAGCAAATAAAGGAACGGATCGAAGCGGCAGAGCTTAAGATCAGATCGAAGCAGGAAGAAATTAATGGCATCGCCGAAGCGATGAAGCCGTCTTATGCAGAAATACAGGAGATAGAATCAAAAGTAACACCTGTCCCCTCCATGTTCGGCAAAGAACCTATGGTAAAGCTTCCTAAAACAATATACGACAAACTGATAGCAAGATATCAGCTTGCAGACACGCTCGAAAGGCTCTATCACCAGTATGAGTTCGAAGCAAGAACGCTAAAGATAAAAATCAATGATCTCAAGGCTGAAGTGTCCTTTCTAAAGAAGAAAGTTCAGCAATTTACGGATTTTATAGAAACCAAGGGGCTTGTTGAAGCCTTTAAGGAATTCCTAAATCCTATAAAGGCAATCGAAAAGATTAAGGATGACAGGGCTAAGAGGATAGAACAAAGGACAATGAAAACACAAGAGATGCCGGCTAAGAAAAAGAAACCGTCAGTAAGATAAACTTATAAAAGAAGCAGGCGCCAGTTAAGGTGCCTGTTTCATGTTACATTGTCTTATATCAAAGCATAACACTTCACTAATTTCTTTCGTTAATTACAGTCCGTGCCCGGTCATTCATTATCTTAATGACATCATCAATAGATTTATCCCCTGCCAGATATGGCTGAATCTCTTCATATATGATTATTTCTATAGCTGCATCTGATCTGACGATATGGGTTACCGATTCTGTAATATTTTTAATTGTTTCCAAGTCACCTTTCTCTGCCTGAACAGTTGATATACCACCGCCAAATGCATAAGAGGATTCAATTTCCTTTCTATGATTAAAAGTATCTATACATATTTCCCCTACTTCATCAAAGGCTTTACGATTGATAGGGAAAGAATTTTGAGATGATAAAGTTTCAGTTGGCTTACAAAGATTGGTTTGGATTTCTTGACTTAAGAGCATCTCAATAAATCTCCAAGAACCTTCAGGGCATTTAGATCCTTGTGTTATAGATACGAATCGTCTGATCTCAGCTGAAGGGCCACGGGAATCACCTGACGGAAATCCTACAAGATCAGCATCTTTGAAGTTATACGAAACGCTATAAACACTACTGAACCACCCGAGATACCCTTCTATTCCGACAGAAGGAGCATAATCTTTTTTTCGGCTCCTTAAATATTCCTGTAATTCTACATTGTTCACGTTCTCCGCCGTATATTCCGCCAATTCCTTGAATGCCGGAACATTAAAATCTATGACACCATTAGTCTCAAAGAGATCATATTCACACTTCATACATTCGCTTATAAATCCAGTCTGGGTTCTTGCAATTTGATTAACTCCATTACTGTAAGAATCGGTATACTGCCCGAACTGTTCATAAGTCATTCCGCTGCCTGATACATCATAGTTTGTCCTGTCTACTATAATGCCATCCAAAACAAACGATAAGGGCATTGCATATAGACCACCATTGCTCTCACAAGCTGAAACGATATTTCCGAAAACGTCGCTTTTTACCTTGCTGTTCTCGAAATACGGTTTCAGATCCATCATGCAATTACCATTATTCAATTGACTGTGACCCGAAACATAGAAAACTACATCAGGACAGTCTCCGGCCATCAGATCCACCATCATCTGATTCCCTACTTCACCCTGTGTATAAAAATATGGAACATCTGTGCCATACGAGTCTCGTTCCTTATCATCATATTTATTGGGTACTAATTTAATGAAATAGTCTTTATCCGTCCTGTTAAATGTATATATGGCGTCATATATCATGGCATCATAAATCCCGTCGGTTGTAATTACCGCTTTTCCAGCATTGGGATTTGTCTTTGCTTTTGTAGTCCTATAGATATCAAATACACACTCAGCGCTTTCCGGGCACCAGTTCCACACTGCAAGTTCAGCCGTTTCTTCATCAGCAGTAAAAACATGGCTGCTCATTTTATATGAAACGAATACCGCTCTGTTGATGTCCATATTCTCAAACAAAATGAGATTTTTCATACACTTGTTGTCAAAATCCGGAGTCGCAATAGCATCAGACGTAATAAAATATATCTTTCCGTCACTGCCAACATTGAAAGTGTTATCTTCTCGATAGTATGTAAAATATGGCTTGATCCATTCGTAATCAGATGTTTCTTTGGATAATGTTCGGTTCGCAGCATCGTATATGAAATAGTTAAAAGTCTGATAGTCGAAGAAAAGCACCTGCGTATCGCTGACAGGCAGAAAATCAGATACATAACCAGAGAGATCTTTTACAAACTCAGGACCCGGTGAAAAACAGAATTCTTCACCATCAGGGCCAACAGAAAGAACACTAAAATTATCATACTTACTTGCATATAAATCATATTTTCCGCATCTTGTTCGACTGATATCAATGTAAGTCTCTCCGTAGGCTGATGTTAACGCTCGTGAAAACTCATGAGACTCAGATAAACTAATACCGCCAGTCATAATATCAATATCGAATACCATTATTGCTTTATTACTGAAATTATTAACTTTCAATTTGAGAGATCCGTCTTGGATATAAATATCTCTGTAAATCTCTAATTCCGGCAAATTAATATCTGAAAAAGCTTCATTGAACTTCGATAAGAGCTCCATATCTGCTATCAGCTTGCCCTTCTCGGAATAAAGATAAAGATTTATCGCCGACATGCCGAAGCCCTGGAATGCAAACACATAACCATCTGAGATTTTGCCGATAGGTTGTTGCCGACACTGATTTTCAACGAAAAGGTCTTCATCAAGCTTTGCGGAACACTCTATAACTTCACAGTTATACCAAGGAGTATCAGCAGATATAATCTCTCCGTTTGTTACTACCTTCTTCTTAAAAAGCGAACATCCGTAAATTGACAGTATCATCGATACAGACAAAATCAAGGAAACTAGTTTTCTCGTATTTTTCATAATAATGTGTCCCCACCTATTATCGATAACCAGTCGAATAACTATAAGACCACTATGATTTCTTACTTATAAAACAATTATACATTTCAACAGTCCGATTACCATAAAGTATTACTTCGTGTTATCTGGTTCTCTTTCCCTTATATTTTCCCTTGTAATTGCATAAATGTTAATAACATGCAATAAAACAAGATAACAGTTATAAGGTCCGAGATGCGTATAAAGTCCTTTATTTTCAAGGGATTTCAGAAAACAAAGTAACAAGATATATCATCAGGTAACACTTCGAAAAAGATTCAGAAACTAATAGTTCTTAAATCGTGATCACGCCATCCTGATATATACGGATGCTTCAAATCCCTTTTCAAGATTCTTAAGGCCAAGCTTACCGTCCATCTTTTCCATAAAATATTCCGTAAGATAAAGGCCTAATCCTGCGCCGTCCTTATCGTTCGCATTACTGCCTCTTCTGAATTTCTCCTTAAGCAGCGGGAGCTCTTCTTCCTTAACGCCGGGACCTGCGTCTGCGACTCTTATTACAAGATAATCCCCGGTGATCTCGGTATTAACACTAATAGCGGTATTTGCATATTTATAGGAGTTCATAAATATGTTGTCGAAAACCTGCTGGAGCCTTAACTTATCTATATAGACATTGCAGGAAGGCATGATAAACTTGCCCGCCTTATTCATATAATCAGCGTTTCTTATAAGTGCAGTAATAACATCTGATTCATACATGCCGGGATTTACGGCTATCTCCGTGACGTCCTGAACGCTTGAGTTAAACAGGTTGTCGACAAGAGATTTTATCTGGTCAGTCTTGGCATTGATAACGCTGAACATTTCCCTGGTGCGTTCTTCTTTGGTTACCTCATAACCGATCTCTGAAGTTGATTTGATCGACGCTACCGGGGTCTTGATATCGTGAGATAATTTGGCGACCATTTCCTTCTTCTCATCGCTCGCTCTTTTCTCTGCAAGACGAGCTTTTTTAAGTTCGGTCCTCATAAGATCAAATGATTCCGTAAACTCTCCGAAGACATGTTCCCTGTCCATCTCAAGCGGCATGTCAAGGTTGCCTTCAGCTACTCTCGCGGCGAAGGAATTGAGCTTTTGGAAAGGCTTGATGATACTCTTTTTGACATAGATATACCAGATAACAACGGTAATGATCTGAAGTGCGCTGATGACTGCGAATACGGTTATGATATTCCGCTTTAAGATGTTCATCTGCTCGCCCATGCTGTAGTCGAAAATAATCTTTCCAACTACTTCGCCGTCTACCACAAGATCAAGTATCAGGCCACGTGTTTTAATGGCTTCATTTATCGATTCGGAAAGCCCGTCTCTTGTTTTGTATAATAGCTTTCCTTCGTTATCTATAACTGCATAATCAAGCTGTTTGTCGTACTTGGAATCATCACCGAAGTTTTCCGTTACCGAATATACGCACTCATTGACTTTTACCGGATCAGTCTTTAAGTCCCTTATCTTTGTGATCATGATAAAGCATGCCAGAACTTCGGCGGTAAAAGTAAGGACAAGTATAAAGATGAACGGTGCTTTTCTCATTATTTATCCTCAGGCGATACGAACTTATATCCTTCTTTCCAGACAGTTACGATATACTTCGGATCCTGCGCATCTTTCTCGATAGCTTCCCGGATCTTTCTTATATGAACATTAAGTGTTCCGTCAGTAGTAAATCTGTCATTCCACACATTATCAAAGATCTCGTTCTTCGTAACGAGCCTGTTTTTATTCTCGATCAGATAATCAAGAAGCTTCCATTCGATCGATGTTATCTTCTTTTCGAGGCCGTTAACGAAAACCGTTTTGTTAGCTGAATCAAGCCTCAGATAGCCGTCATCAAAATCAGTTTTCCGGCTTGAAGAAGATGCCTGATCGGCATTTGCGAACCTCTTTAAGACGACCTTTACTTTCGCGAGCAGAACGCCCAGGGAATAAGGCTTTTCGATGTAATCGTCGCCGCCTATATTAAGGGCGATTATCTTATCGTCATCAGTATTCCTGGCTGAGATAAAAAGGATCGGAATGTTAAGTGTCTGACGGATCTTTTTGCAGAGTTCAAAGCCGCTTCCGTCTGACAGATTGATATCCAGAAGCACGATGCTCGGTTCGTTGCTGCTCAAGAATGCATCAGCTTCAGCAGCTGAATATACTGCAGCTGTCTTTACGTCAAACATGTTGAAATACTCTGAAGTATTATTCGCAAGTTCTTTCTCGTCATCGATTATCAAACAGTCGTAACGCATGAATCCTCCTTAATACTCGATTTCTTCCATGCCGTATGCATAATCACGGAAAAGCCTGATGCCGCCTGTCTTAGCGCCAAACTCTTCTAAGTCGATTGCAATAAAGATCTCGTCGTCACTGCCCTTAAAGTAATATTCTGAACCCCTCGGTGTTTCTTCAATGTCAGAAGGGAATAATTCATCGATCTCTTCGTATGAAAGGTACTGGGATATATAAGCTCCCATAGAACCCAGGTATTCCGCATCAGGGTCGTAATTCTCATGAACAAAATCTATGACATTTAAAGTATTTGACTTGGTGAAGACTTTAGACGAAGCATTATAAGATCCAAGATAGACAGAATCATCGATATATAACAGATATTCCTTTACACGAAGATCCTTTGTATCGTATCCTGCAATGATCTTATCGAATTCTACTATTGCCTCCTCCGCATGTGCACCGCTGTCGCGGTCATCGAAATGCAGTGTGTAGACGTCATATTCCGGATAAAACTTAAAACCGTATCTTGCCGCGAGGTCATCTATCTCATCACCTGCTTTATCAAAGAGATAATCTATATATTTTGATGGAAAATCAGAAGACTTTTGCTCAGCATGTCCCAAACTGCTCCCATCGAAATTTACCGAATACAAATATGAAGATACAGAATATTCGATACCGGTCTCTTTATCTTTAAGATAGACCGTGCGCACCTCGTCATTACCGCTGCCCGAGTGCTCCTGTCTTATATATTCACAGTTGCCGTAGTTGTTTTTGGCATAACGGATAAGATCTGACTTACCCGCTACACTGCATGAACAGAGCGCGAAAACCGCTGCAAATATCAGCAGGATTATAGCTGGTCTTTTCAGTGCATCGCGGGCTCTCATATCAATCCTTTTACTGTCATTAACCGTTAGCTGTATAAGTCTTGTCGGATGCGTTGTAAGATCCGATGTAAGCCGTAGAATTGACATAAATGTGATACGTCACCGGACGGAGATTCCTGTCGTCATATTTTGCAATGATCTTATCAAACTCTTCCGGAACCAGCTCTGCATTATCACTGCTGCCGCGGTCTATGAAGTTGATATTGAACATGCCATACTCATAATCGAAAGTAAAATGATACTCATCCTTCAGTGCTTCGATCTCATCACTTGCACAGGTCTTAACAAGATATTCGACATAAAGGCCGTCAAAGTTGGATGAAATAACAGCGCTCTTACTGTCACTGCTCTTCTTTGAAGTAACTTCGTATTGGATCCCAGTCGCATTATCTTCGAGGACAACGACGCGCCTCTCGGTACCATTGAGATTGTCGCGTGTCTGGCTTATATATTTGCAATCGCCATAATTATCCTTGCCGTATTTGACCAACGTGCTTTTGCTCGCGACAGCGCATGAGCAAACTGCCAGAGCCATAGATGCAAGAAGGATTCCTGCCATCGATTTTTTAAGTGATCTGCCGATCCCGGTGTTTTGCATATACATTTGTTCCTTTTTTCTTTATTACAGAATAAGATTTTACTTCAAAACAATGATTTATGCTAACAGGGTCCTGTCTTAAATTGTGATGACAAATGTCTTCTTAAATTCCTCGCCGAGCCTGTAACGGTTGATCTCGGGTTTTTGAACGAGTTTAAAGCTATAGCCGTGCATCTCGCAGATACGGGCAGACAGAGGCAGTCCTAAGCCAGTGCCGCCGGTTGAAGCGCGCGATTCGTCTCCTGTTACAAACGGCTCGAAGATCTGTTCCTTCAGAGGTGCCGGGATCTCATCTCCTGAATCAGCTACAAAGATCCTAATATCTTCATCCGCAATAACGAACACACCTATCCTGGTGCCCTCTGGATTGTGACGGATCGCATTAGTAATGAGATTTGTGATGACCCGCTTCATCTGATTGCTGTCAGCCTCAATATTGATCGGCTCATCAGGTATCGTAACAGCTATCGTATCACCCGCGACTTCAATGTCCGTATAACTCACGGCGCAGCATTCGCGGACTGTCTCGCAGATATCAATTTTTTCTTTCTTGAGAGTAAATCCTTCGCTGTCGAGCTTAACGTAATCCAGCAGGAGAGCGACCACTTCATTCATCCTGTCAGTCTTAGCCATTATGGCTTCGTGATATTCCGTATTCTTTTCAGGCGGCACCATGCCGTCGTTTAAGGCCTTGGCGTAACCGTAGACCGTGGTCATGGGAGTCTTTAGATCATGAACAATATTTGAGATCATTAGGTAACGGCGCTTTTCTTCATTGCGGCGCGCCTCCTCCTTCTCACGCTCGAGCATACGTATCTCACGTGCCGAAGACAGAGCAAATACTATGCCTCCGATGATATAGGGAGTTATGAGGATTATCGCGATAACCAACAAAGACAGCGCCAGGAGCCAAGCTGCTCCGGGATTCTCGTGGAGATTAATTACTGTCTGAACAGCTGCTTTATTGCTTCCGTCAGTTCCGGACAGAAGACCTATCAGCGCATTGTAAGCACTGTCGGGTGACACATTAAAAAACGGCCACACTTTATTAACCACAGCCGTTGCTACCACAACAAATAAAATGAGGAAAAGCTTTTCGGAGCTTTCCGGTGTCACAACAGATTCGAGATTAAAAAACTTGATCGTAGAAGGTATCAGGAACCGGTTTACGGCAGTTATGATCGCGAACTCGACCATGCTGGTAACGATCAGGACCATAAAGAATCTGGAAAGGATAAAGCCTCTCAGCTGTCTTTCACTACTCACCTTCCGGTCCTCCTAATGCACCTTGATAATAGAAATCTCAAGCCTCAAGCCTGTATCCCAAACCGCGCAAAGTCTTGATGTAGCGCGAAGGATCGCTGTCGAGCTTGGTCCTGAGCTTGCTTATGGCAACCATGATATTGTTATCGGCAACGAAATAATCTTCGCCCCAGGCATATTCATAGATCTGCTGCTTCGTATATACCTTGCCGGGATGCATCATAAGAAGCTCCATGATCTTGTATTCAACAGATGTCAGCTCTACAGACTGACCGGCCTTAAGGAACAGACACTTGTCGGTATCGAGAACGAGATCACCGCAAATGACCGTTTCTTTCTTTTCTTCACTTCCGCCGAGCGCGTGGAATCTCCTCAAAAGAGACTTGACTCTGGCTACGACTTCCAATGGATTAAAGGGCTTGCAGATATAATCGTCAGCTCCGACATTAAGACCTAAGATCCTCTCGGCATCTGCAGTCCTTGCGGAAATTATCATGACGGGAACGTTGCTCACTAATCTAATGTCCTTAAGAACATGTATGCCGTCCTTACCAGGCATCATGACATCGAGCAATATTACGTCCGGCTTAAAGCTTTCTATAGCACCGGCAACTTCTTCTCCGGTAGCTACTTCTGCCACTTCGAATTCATCGTTCTCGAGATAGAGTCTTAAGAGATTTCTTATCTCCTTCTCATCATCCGCAACCAATACTTTGTAACCCATAAAGCGCTCCCTTTTCAAAGCCGGCCGGAGGAGACGAATCTCCTCCGGCTGTCTTTATTATAACCTATTCCTATTCCCTGAATTTTCTATTTCTATCCCTATTCCCATTTTCCTGACCTATCCCATATTATGCGGCGTTGATACCATACTTGATCGATTCATAGAGTGCTGCATCTGCTGAAGCCTTGTAAGGCTCTACAAAGAAGATACCTGCTAAACCGAATGACAAAACTGATAAGAGATCCCATCCGATGAATGAAAGATCAAATACGAATGATCTCCACTTGTTACCCTTCATAAGCTTCTTGCTCTCAGCCAAAGCATCTCTGAAGTTCATTGTAGGATCTTCGCTGACGATATAAGGAACCAGTCTGTACTCATAGGACTTGATGATTCCCGGAACGATAAAGAGCAAGCTCCAAAGATAGATAAAGAGATCCTTTAAGAATGCTGTCAGAACTACTTTCTTGTAGTGCTTAGAAGAGAATACATAGACGATGTTGCTGAGCTTTGCAGGTTCATCAAGATTCTTTCTGAAGTACTTTCTGCATCCGTATTCGAACGGTGCCAGGACAAAATATCTGAATACTACCGAGATGGCTGTTACTATCATCATTATGAAGAAGAATATAACTGCCATTGCGATCAAAGCGCCGCCCAGGATTCCCGTAAATTCATCATCATCCTCTGTGATGTGAGTCGTAACTCCTGTGCCGGGATCGAACTCGATATCGATATCAGTATCGCCTAAGTCTTCACCGATCAGATCATCAAGATCGTCACCTACATCACTTGTGGAACTCGTATCCTTTATCATCAAGTTATACACAGTTCCTATAGAGCTTCCCATTGTGCTCGCACTTGATCCTGCGGTACCGATCGCCACTGTTAAGATCAATGCTACAAGCACACACTTCCAATAATTTCCAAAAAAGCTCTTCTTGCCTTTTTGCTTAACATTTTTCCTAGTCCACATATTTGCGACCCCTTTCCTTCTCTAATTCCTGAACGGAACTTCCCAAGTTCCTATCCCTTACGATGTTCATTCTACATATCGAACCTTAACGCCCAAATCGCTAAACCTTAACATAACATTAACTTAATCAAATGAATCCTCATTACGATAATTGTTAACCTGATATCTAATTTGATACAATATTGACGGAATACCTTGGGATTAAGGGGGGATAGTTCTATGTCAGAGAATATTCAGATCATTAATGAAGTCACCATGTCCAATACTGACGTTAAGTGCCCCGGATGCGGTGCTACCGTCAAGTACGATCCTACTACCCTTACGATGCTGTGCCCCTTCTGCGGTACGTCCAGAGCGTTGCCGCAGCCCGAAGCAGGCAAAGTCATCGAAGAACTGGACTTCAATTCCGCAGTCCAGCGTGCAAGCGTCAACTGGGGCGTGGTCCGTAAGCTGATCGTATGCGCCAACTGCGGCGGTCAGGCTCTTTATGATGCTTCACAGGTATCAGGTTGCTGTCCTTTCTGCGGATCAACAAGCGTTATGCCTGCCGCAGAGAATGAACAGATCATGGCTCCCGGGGCCCTTATTCCTTTTATCGTTGATAAAGACAGAGCTCAGAGATGCTTTTGGGACAACGTAAAAAGGAAACGTTTTGTCCCCAGAGATGTCCAGAGTGCTAAGCTCGAGAACTTAGTTGGTGTTTATCTGCCTTTCTGGACATTCGATACCGACACGGTCTCTTCTTATGTAGCTAAAGTCGGTTTCAATCATGAGACCAAAGACGGTTCTTACACCACATATAAGAACTATAAGGGCGTGTGCAATTACTTTATTGACGACCAGATTGTTTTCGCGACCGACAAAGTCAGACATCCCTTTATCTCAAAGGTTCAGACTTTCAACTTTACCCAGCTCGTTCCCTATGCGCCGGAATATCTGGCAGGTTTTGCCGCCGAGCGTTATACGGTAGGTCTTAATGACGGCTGGGAGCGCGCAAAGGTCTTTATAGATCAGAAATTAAAACATGATATCGGCGAGCACGAGCGTATCGAACACAGGGGCGACTGCGTAAAGGAAGTTAAGTTGTCTACCAACTACTACAACGTAACGTTCAAATATATTCTGGCTCCGATCTACCTTGCCACATATAAGCACGCTAACAAAACATACAATGTCGCCATCAACGGTCAGACCGGTGCGACATTCTGCGATGCACCTTCTTACTTGTGGAAGATCATTCTGTTTATCGTGCTCGGATTCCTTTCCATGCCGATCGTAACAGGACTGTTCTCGCTGCTTATCAATACGCTGTTCGGAGGAGGGGGCGGCTGATTCAGCTGATCTTTGCGAGCAGCTCGTCAGACAGCTTCTTGTACTTGGTATCGCCTCCGTTTTCGGATGCGAACTTAAGGTATGGCAAAGCTCGCTCTTTGTCGCCTTTTTGGAGGATTATGTCACCCAGCATGGCTGAAAGGCTGACCTTAACGATCAAAGCCTGGTCGTCGCACTGATTGTAATACTCTGTGTAAAACTCTTCCGCACCGTCTAATATTCCCTGCTTGATGCGGATATTGTATTCGCGCTGCTGAACGAAGATCGTGATCTGATCGTGGTAAGCCGGAGCTCTGATCCCGTCGTTCAGCCCGGAAAGCTCTGCGAGATTCTGACCGGCCAATTCATATTCACCTTTATTGATATAGTAATCAGCTGCTCTCTTATAGTATTCAGGCTTATGAGACTTGACATTGATCTTCTCAGCGCATTCTAAAGCTTTGTCGTAATCACCCAGTGCAGAATACCCCATTGCTGTCAGATAGGCATATGCAGACTTATCCGATCTGGAACGCTTTTTGCCCATAAGTTTCTCGATCCTTCTCAGATACTCATGCACATTGCATTCCATGTAGTATGACAATACTTCATTCTTAAACTTCTTCCTGCCGATCTTTGAAAGCACCATCATAGTCAGCACGATCAACAAGATAGCTATAGCAAGCCATAAAAAGCTCTGATCAGGATACAGATATGTGAAGTAACCGGCGCCAAATACACACAAAGCGCCGATAAAAAAATACGTTACTAATAAACTCTTAAATTTTGAGATCATCTAACCTCTTATCCCAAGCCGAGCGCCTTAGATGTTCGCCTTGTTACATAAGATTTGGTATTCCACCATCCGTTGTAATCATAGTAATAACGCAAGTACGGGATCTGCTGCTTTCTGCAGTCATTCCTTATCTTATTAGGATTGCTCCTCTCAGAGATTACTTCTACAACGAGCTTCTTTACGCCGCCCTGGCTGAATGTAAAAGTCATGGCCCGGCCGTCTCGGATATTCTCCTTATCTATCTGGTAAGCAGGAAATGCTTCATCGAAAAGCCTGGTGAAGTATTCCTGATAGCTAAGTCCTGAATTGTACTGATTGGGTTCATCAGGCATCGTAGGACCCCATGAGTCGCCTGAAGGGCCTTCTTCAACAACAGGAGTAACAGGTACAGGTCTGGGATTATTGCTGAGAGACTCTGAACCCGAAGGAGCAGCCGCCTTATTCTGACGAAGCCTTGCTTCATCATCATCAACGAAGTTATCTGCCAGATTCTTCATCTTATTCAATGCGTTATCAAGTTCTTTGCCGCTGTCGCCAAATAAATTCGAGAATAAGCCCATAGTATGCCTCCTTCAATTCATGTTGTGATCGTATCAGATAAGGTCATTCTATTAGAAAGAACTAGTGTAAGCAAGCATGTAACATTGTTACACTCTCGAAAAAGGCAACAAAAAAGCACCAATCACTAGGATTGGTGCTTTGGCTCCCCGAACAGGACTTGAACCTGTGACATTTCGGTTAACAGCCGAACGCTCTACCGACTGAGCTATCGAGGAATTTAATCCGGCAGCAATCTATCTTCCCGGGCCGTTGCCAGCCGAGTATTGTCGACGCCAGTGAGCTTAACTTCTGTGTTCGGAATGGGAACAGGTGTGGCCTCACCGCAATAACCACCGGAATGGTTGAGAGTCTTATACGCTCAGGACTGCAAAGAAAACTAACTTCAAGTAAGAAGCGAGAATTAGAAGAATCCTCTCAAATTGTGTCTTAGATAAAGACTTGAAATTACATAACCTTGTGTGGTCAAGTCTTCGGTCATTAGTACCGGTAAGCTGAATGGCTCTCACCACTTACACGCCCGGCCTATCAACTGGTAGTCTTCCAGTGACCTTATCAAAAGAGGGAAATCTCATCTCGGGGTTGGTTTCACACTTAGATGCTTTCAGCGTTTATCCAATCCAAACATAGCTACCCAGCTGTGCTCTTGGCAGAACA
>JAFRST010000041.1 GCA_017427465.1 Clostridiales bacterium
ATGAACTTAAACGAAGAATTGGAATATAAATGAAAAAGTGATTATTTTTATTGAGTATAAGAAAAAACATGATTTTTATAGAAAACAAACACCTTGTTTTAGCCGAATTTGGTTTCTGTACCAAAACAAGGACAAGTCCGAGTCTCGTATCCCGCTCCACCTAAAAAGGCTGTCTCATATGAGGCAGCCTTTAGTATTTTCAGCAAAATGTCTTGGTGCTGTCAGCTTGCGGCCTTGATCTTTTCCTTCTTCGTTCTGAATAAAAGCTTCTGTACAAGCGCCGTTAGCTTCTGCTCTGCGACACCAAGGAGCGCTGATGCGACGATTACTGCGACTGCATAGACGAGCAGGTCGTGCTTGCCGGCCTTGATGGGAGAAGTCTTATCCGACTGAAGGAATCTCAATGCCGTAAGCGCTGCGAGGTTCATTAAGTATGTGTGGAGCGAATACTTGCCGAAGAAGCGGGTTACGGGGTTGCTTACGTGGTACTTCATCATGAAGATGATGATCGCAAGGCCCAGCAACAGGAACAGCGGCACCTGGCAGAAATAAGTCTTCATCTTATCTGCGATTCCGGGGCCCTTGCCGCTCCATTCGGTCCAGTAACCGAACTTCGCCTGTCCCCAAGATGAGAGCTTGAAGAATATCATGGTGACAGTAAGGAGAATGAGGAACTTAACGATATATATATTCTTGAAGAATGCGACAAGATACTTTTCGTAGCTTGCGAAAACAAGTCCCGTGAAGAATGCCGGTGCCGAGTTGACCCACCATTCGCCGTTGAACCACAGGGCTTTTTCTACCTGCCACCACTCTGCTTTAGCAGCCGCAGGCTTGAGCCACCAGTTGTTCTCGCCGTGCCACCATGCGAAATGTCCGTTGTAGCAGAAGCCGATGCCCAGTCCGATGATGAAGATGAGCATGATCGCCAGGCATACGGGGCGGTTCTTGATAAAGCGGAAGCAAAGGAAGAATGCGAGATAAAGGAAAGCAAGGACTATCGGGAACCATGCGTATTCGTTCATCATGGTAAGTCCCAGGGCGTTGAAAATCCAGCGCTCCTTCGGGAGCTTGAAGCCTGCAAAATACATGAGAAGGCCGTAGACCAGGACATCAACGTAGAACGGGACTACGATGGCTTTAACTATCCTGTGCCTGATGAATCCCTTAAGGTAATTCTGCTTTGTGTCGAGACTCTTGATAAGACCGTAGCCCGAGCAGAAAAAGAAGATCGCGACGAAGTACGCTCCCGCGTTAACGAACGGTGAGAGAACATGATTTTGCTGGAATATCTGCTCCTGGGAAATGTGGTGGAAAATGACTCCCATAGCAGCAAAGCCGCGCAAAGATTTCATCGCGTCAAGGCTTGCAAAATCTTCATTGAATTCATTCTTTCTGCCAAATTTGTTGGTTCCGCCCCAGATAAAAAGGACCAGAAAGAAAAAGTATACGACTTGTGTAAGAACCGACCATATAGTCAGGTCTTTTAAGAACTCCGGCATGTTACACCTCGCTGGTATTATGTTTTCGCGCTTATTATCGCACTGTACCGGTAACAATTGTACCTGATAAATTATTGCCGTTATTCTTTTACTGATGGACTTTGTATTGTATATTTATATTATCAACAGTTTTTGAATATCGGAGGGTGCGATATGAAAGGAATTATTCTTGCAGCAGGAAAAGGCACGCGTCTTTATCCTATTACGAAGCCGGTGTGCAAGCCGTTGCTGCCTGTTTACGATAAACCGATGATCTACTATCCCCTGGCAGTCCTTATGGAAGCCGGGATCAAGGATATCCTCGTAATTACTCCGCCGGATGATACGAAGCCTTTCGTAGACCTTTTGGGCGACGGTTCACATCTCGGGATCAAGATCACTTATCTCGAGCAGAAGGTGCAAAGAGGTATCGCTGATGCCTTCATCATCGGCAAGGAATTTATCGGCAATGATTCTGTCTGCCTCGCGCTTGGCGACAACATATTCTACGGACCTTTCTTCAGACGCAAGCTCAGAATGGCCGCAAACAACGGTGAAGGCGCTGTCATCTTCGGTTACTATGTAGCTGATCCGAGAGCTTTCGGTGTTGTCGAATTCGATCCCGACGGCAAGGCTGTATCCATCGAAGAGAAGCCGAGACATCCTAAGTCAAACTACATCGTTCCGGGTCTTTATTTCTACGATTCAAGCGTTGTTGATATCGCTGCCGGCATCCAGCCTTCAGCAAGAGGCGAGCTTGAGATCACATCGGTAAATGAAGAGTATCTCAAGAAGGGTCAGCTCAGCGTCATTCCTTTGGGCAAGGAATTCTCGTGGTTTGACGCAGGTAATCCGGACAGCCTTTATGAAGCTGCAGGCCAGATCAGGGCAGCCCAGAGATCCGGCAGAATGATCGGATGTCTTGAAGAGATCGCATGGAGAAACAGATGGATCGCCAAGGAGCAGTTCGCAGAGCTCGCTCACTCCATGTCCAAGACGAACTACGGCCAGTATCTTGAAGCTTTGAGCGAAGAGATCTGACGGGAATTAGTTTTAACTAACGCAGTATATATTTTCGAACCGTATAATGCTATAATTGACATATGTCGTAAACACGGCATATGTCATTTTATTTAGGAGTGCTGTTCAGATGCCCAGACCGGTGAGAGTCAGAAGAGTATGTGAGGAACCTAAGTTCACGAGATTTGTTCCTACAGGCGCGGACAAGATCGAGGCACAGGTCCTTACGATCGAAGAGTATGAAGTAATCAGGCATGTGGATTATCAGAAGATGACGCATGAGGAGTGTGCCGCTCATATGGACATCTCGAGGACGACGGTCACGGAAATCTATGAGACAGCGAGATATAAGATCGCGGATGCCCTGATCAACGGCAAGACACTTTGCATCGAAGGCGGTAATTACAGGATCTGCGAAGGCGGAGAGTGCTGCGCAGCCGGTGATTGCTCGGGCAAAGACAATAACTGACATGACAAAACAGTAAAGGAGAATGATTATGGCAGAGATTATTTTAGATTCCGGCAATTTCAATGAAGAAGTTCTTAACAGCCCCGTCCCGGTACTCGTGGATTTCTGGGCAGAATGGTGCGGTCCCTGCAAGATGTTGGGCCCCGTCATCTCCAAGATAGCAGAGAAGTACGACGGCAAGATCAAGGTCGGCAAAGTAAACGTTGATGACAACATGGAACTGGCAGAAGAATACACGATATCCAGCATTCCTGCGGTCAAGTTCTTCAAGGGCGGCGCCGTAGTCGAAGAATCTGTAGGATTCGTTCCCCAGCCCCAGTTGGAAAAGATCATCGAGGGCCTTATCTGAAGAGGCGGAAATGACTTAAGAACAAAAGATCCCGGCTCCTATGTAAGGAAGTCCGGGATCATTTCTTTTCCGCCTGAATCATATTCCTGTACGAAGGCATTGAACTGGTCTTTGGAAGCTAAGTAATCTGCAAGGCTCTCGCAGGTCCTTTGGGAAGGCCGTCCTTTAAGCTTTCCCTCTGCTCCCGGCATCGGAGTGTACTGGCTCATGAGACTGATATATATCCTGTTGCCGTATCTTGAAGTCAGATAATCTATGACGTGCTTCGAGTCGAAAAGTCCGCCCGGCAGTATCAGGTGTCTTACGATAACGCCCTTCTTGATGAGGCCGTCTTTGCCAAGCGCAGCATCTCCCGTCTGTCTTACCATTTCATCTATCGCGCTTGCGCAGACAGAGAAGTAGTCGGGCGCGTGAGAGTATTGTGACGAGAGTTTTGAAGAGAAGTATTTCATGTCAGGCATATATACGTCTACTAGCCCGTCGAAAAGCCTCAGCGTTGACACGAGTTCATATCCCGAACAGTTGACCGCAACAGGAATATCAAGTCCGTCAGCTTTTGCCTTTGCTATGGAATCAGCTATGACAGGCGCGAAATGCATCGGCGTTACGAGATTGATGTTATTGGCACCCTGGTCCTGAAGTTTTAAGTAAGCCCCGGCAAGGCTGTCTTTATCCATCTTTGTGCCGTGTCCCGTGGGACCTCTTGAGATCTTATAGTTCTGGCAAAATACGCATCCCAAACTGCAGCCTTCAAAGAAGACCGTGCCGCTTCCCTTCGTTCCGCTCACGATCGGTTCTTCGCCGTAGTGGAGTTTTATAAGGTTTACCAGAGGGTAATCAGGCATTTTGCAAAAGCCTGTTTTGCCGTGCGGTCTGTCAGCGCCGCACCGTCTCGGACAAAGGTTGCAATTGTCAAAAAGGTTTTTCATATAACGGCTATTTTACTACTAACGAAGCCGGCAGTTGTTGTTTTATCCAAAACAGGTAACACAGTAGTAATCAAAATACATACGTTTTACCGCATAAACGTTCGGCATTCAGGTGATAAAATCTTAACATGGCCATACATGAAGAATGCGGAATCTTTGGAATTCACGGCAGCACTGACTGTGCTTGTGATGTTTACTACGGGCTTTTCAGTCTCCAGCACAGGGGACAGGAGAGTTGTGGTATTGCTACCAATGATGACGCTTCTATTGAGTGCGTTAAGGGAATGGGACTTGTCAGCGATGTTTTGAGCAGCGACAAGATCAAGAGCCTCAAAGGCGATATCGCTATCGGACACGTCAGATATTCCACTTCAGGCGGAAGCGTTCCGGAGAATGCCCAGCCCATCGTTACGCAGTATTCCAAAGGTACATTATCGATCGCCCACAACGGCAACCTTACCAACGCTGATACTCTCAAGAGAGAACTTGAAGACAAGGGTGCAATATTCCATTCGACAACGGATTCGGAGGTCATCGCATATCTTATCGCGAGCAAGAGATCGGTTACTCCTTCGGTCGAAGAAGCCGTTAAGGAAGTAATGGGACTTATCAAGGGCGGTTATGCCCTTCTCGTAATGAGCCCCAGAAAGCTCATCGCGGCAAGAGACCCCTTCGGCTTAAAGCCCCTCGTTATGGGTAAGTTAGGTGACGCAGTCATCTTCTGCTCCGAGACATGCGCATTGGAAGCTGTCGGTGCTGACTTCATCAGAGACGTTAATCCCGGTGAGATCGTCGTTGTTGAGAACGGCTCTGTCAGATCCATCGATTCCGGCATCAAGCGCGGCATGAAGAAGTGTGTTTTCGAATATATCTATTTCGCAAGACCTGACTCTGTCATCGACAGTATCTCCGTAGCTCAGGCAAGAAGAGAAGCAGGCAGGATCCTTGCCAGAAAGCATCCCTGTGAATGCGACATAGTAATCGGCGTGCCTGAGTCAGGCATCGATGCCGCACTGGGTTTTTCCGCTGAATCCGGAATTCCTTACGAGAAGGGCTTCGTTAAGAATTCCTATGTCGGAAGAACTTTCATCAAGCCTTCGCAGGAACAGCGCAAACAGGCTGTTAAGATCAAGCTCAATCCGATATCTTCTGTCGTAAGCGGCAAGAGGGTCGTTATCATAGATGATTCGATCGTAAGAGGCAACACAATCGCCAATCAGGTCAATATGTTAAGAAACGCAGGAGCTACAGAGGTCCACGTAAGGATCAGTTCTCCGCCGTTTATGCATCCATGCTATTACGGTACTGACGTTCCTGACGAAGATTATCTCATCGCATGCCATCACTCTGTTCCTGAGATCTGCGATATCATCGGAGCTGATTCATTGGGCTATCTCGGGAATGAGGACTTAAACGACATGCTCGGAGGAGACGATTTCAGATATTGTGATGCATGCTTTACCGGTAACTATCCGGAGCGTTGAAAGGGCTTAGATCATGCATGATGTTGAGCCTAATCAGGCAAGAAGAGTAAGATCTGCTGACGCTGCTGTATTTAAGGCTGTCGAGCACGAGGCCGCTCTCGAGAGAGAGGCAGAGCTCAAGGCGCGCCGCGAAGCGCAGCGCAACGCCGAAGCAGCGCATACCGGTTCAAGACAAGTTCCGCTTAATACCAGACCTCAGGCACCTCAGCTCCAGCCCGGACAGCAGGCACCCCGCAGAGTTCTTCAGCGCAACGCGCCGGTTCAGGGACAGGCTTCATTGCAGCGTACTCCTGCGCCTCAGCGTGCAGAACAGCGCATTCCTGCACCTCAGCGTACATTGCAGCGCGCTCCTGCGCCTCAGCGAGCAGAACAGCGCATTCCTGCGCCTTTGCATGTAGAGCAGCGCCCGTCTGCGATCAGCACACAGTTTGTAGAAAAACCCGAATTCGGAGAATTAGAGCAGCACATGCCTGTCCGCGTTCCCGAGCGTGCAGTATTGCACAGAGGTGCACCTGCAGTTCAACACGAAGAAATAGATGAGGAAGAAACAGAAGAGGTAATTGTTTCCGACAGAGCTGCAAAAAGGGAAGCTAAGCGAGAGGCCAGAAGAGAAGTCAAGGAAGCTAAGAGAGAAGCAAAACTGGCTGCCAAGAGTGAATCTGAAGAAGCCGGACCGGCTGCAAGGTCTTCTGAAGTAAAAGAGGAAAAGCCTAAGAAAACCAGAAAGAGCGTTAAGGAAGCCAATGCATACGGCATTAAGAGAAAGAGACGTTTTGTACTGCCTCTTCTTATAATTCTTTTGCTCGAGATCATCATCGCGGTCTTTGCGGTTGCAGCCATTACGATCTATAACGAAGATACTGATCTTATCGTCCGCGAGCACACTATCGAAGCCGGCACATCTGCTGATGTCAGCATGTATATCACAGGCGAACCGAGGTTCCCTGATTATGTTTCATGCAATCTCGATTTTAGTACGGTCAATTACAACATTCCCCAGACCATAAGATTTACTGTCAGAATGTACGGCACTAATTTCCCGTGCGAACTTGAGATAGTTGATACCACGCCTCCGTTGGCCGAAGCTGTCCCGCATACCATGTTCTCGGTTGACGAGATCCCTCCTGTCGAAGAATGCGTTACTAACGTCTATGATCTAAACGAAGTAACGATCGAATGGCTGGAAGTCCCCGACATTACTCAAGGAGGCGACGTCATCGCAAAGGCTGCAGTTACCGATAATTCGGGCAACTGTTCGATAGTTGATGTCCCGTTCTACGTAACAAAAGATACAGAAGCTCCTGTTATCGAAGGCACTCATGACATCGAGGTATACATCGGAGATCCCATAGGTTACAGAGACGAAGTAACGGTAACAGATGACATCGATCCCAAGCCGACTCTTGAGATCGATACCAGCGAAGTTACAGGCGACGAACCCGGTACTTATGTCGTCACATACAGGGCAAAGGATTTCACGGGCAACACTTCTGAAGTTACGATCAATCTCAAGCTCAAGAAGAAGCCTTCGACTTATGTCGAGCCTGACGTTGTTTACGCCGAAGCACAGAAGGTCCTTGATAAGATAACCAATTCCGACATGAGCGATATGGAGAAGGCCCTCCAGATCACTTACTGGGTAAGATACAATGTCTATTACGTATCCAACTGTGATGACTCTTCATGGACGAGAGCTGCTTACGACGGCTTTACAAAGCGGAGCGGAAACTGCTACACGTTCGCGATGTGCGCGAAGGCGCTTTTCGACGTGGCAGGCATCGAGAACATGATCATCGTCAGAGATCCTTATATCTACAATCCGCACTACTGGAATTACATCAAGATCAACGACCAGTGGTATCACTGTGACTCGACTCCGAGAATCGGCTGGAGCAGTTATTTCTTCATGTACACCACGAAGGAATTAAAAAACTTTTGGCATAACGGCTGGAATGGGTATAATTTCCCTGAAGACAAATATCCTGAATCTGCGACCGAGTCGGTACAGAACAAGATAAATTACAGCGGGCATTCAATCAAAGGATAATATGAATAAGATTTCTGACGGCAGTAACATAAACCCAACGCGGCGGAGCGCAAATCCTTCCGCAGCTCCGGGCTCAGTTAAGCCTGCCGGTCAGCAGAGAAGACCTGTTCAGCAGCAGGCGCGAAAAACATCATCCGTACCTGCCGGTAGAAATGCTCCGAAGACAGGAACAGTCACCGCACCAAGGCAGGTAAAAAGACCCGCTGCGCAGGGAAGCGCGAGAAATCAAGTACAGAGAACGGCTCCCGATAATGCTCCGAAGACTGTTCAGAGAAGACCTGTTAATGCAGCTCCGAAGAGACCGCCGCAGTCTGTCAAAAAAGCCCAAAAACAAAATGAAAGCAGACCGGTAAATACCGGCCTCATAATGAAGGTCCTCATGATAGCGGTAGCTGCCATTGCGCTCGTTCTGGTCGGCGTGAGGATATACCTTTTCTACAAGGATGAGACAGGACTTTTGATACAGGAAGTCACCATCGAGGCAGGAACGGTAAGGCCCAATGCCGAGATGTTCTTTACAGAGGAGCCGTCTATTCCGGGATGGGTATCGTGCAATCTGAATTTTGATGAAGTTAATATCGATCTTCCGCAGACCATTAACTTCAACATGAAGATCTACGGCAGGAACTTTCCCTGCAAGTTGATAATCAGTGATACTGTTGCTCCTCAGGGACAGGGCGTGGCCCAGAAGATCTTCGCGTGCGAACCGATGCCTGATGCTTCTTCATGTGTTACAGGAATCACCGATATTACTGATGTCGTAGCGACATGGAAAGAAGTTCCCGATATGTCAGCAGGCGGCACGTTTACGGCCATCGCACTGCTTACTGACGGATGCGGCAATGAGACTGCCGTACCGGTCCCTTTCGAAGTTACAAAAGACAGCACGGCGCCCGTTCTCGAAGGCGTACGCGACATAGAGGCATATATAGGAGACCCGATCATGTACAGGGACAAGATCACGGTAACGGATGATTACGACGAGAATCCTGCGCTTGATATCGATGTGTCCGATGTCAAACCTGATGAGCCCGGAACATATGAAGTCACATATACTGCAAGTGATTTCTCGGGCAACGAGACGAGCGTGACGGTCAGCCTCAAGCTCTCGAATAAACCAGAAGGATATATCGAACCTGAAGAGCTTTATAAAGTCGCGCAAGAGATCTTAGATGAGATTACCGAGCCCGGCATGACCGATGAAGAGGTAGCTCTCCAGATCGTCTGGTGGTGCAGATACAACATCAGGTTTATCTTAAGGACCAATACCCGTTCGTGGACCGAGGCCGCTTACAACGCTTTCCAGACGCGTACCGGCAACTGCTATTCGACTGCATATGCGGTAAAGGCTCTGCTCGATGTAGCAGGAATCGATAACATGATCATCGAAAGATATCCGTATCAGACCGCCACGCATTTCTGGAATTATGTTTACCTCAACGGCCAGTGGTATCACTGCGATGCGACATGGCGTGAAGGCTATGACAGCTATTTCTTCATGTACACCACGGAAGAGCTCCTGGACTTCTGGCAGGGAGGCTGGAATGGCTTCCAGTTCAAGCAGGACAAATTTCCGAAGAGTGCTACTGAATCTGTCCAATCCAGGATTGATTACAAGAACCATAAGATTAAAAACACCTGAGTTTATTTATTATTTTATGGTTATGCTATAATCACCGTAGAAACAAAATATCGGGGAGCTTTTAATGACGCCTGTACTGTACCTAGTAATTCCCTGCTATAACGAAGAGCAGGTCCTTCCGCTTACGAGCGGCAAGTTCAAAGCAAAAGTAGATGAACTGGTCTTAGCCGGTAAGATAAGCGACGACAGCTGCGTTATGTTCGTAAATGACGGCAGCAGGGATACGACATGGGATATCCTGACATCACTGACCGAACAGGATAAGAGATACGCCGCTATCTCTCTTTCACGCAACAGGGGTCATCAGAATGCCCTTATCGCAGGCCTCATGGAAGCTAAGAAGTTTGCTGACATCACTATCTCCATGGACTGCGACGGCCAGGACGATATCAATGCGATCACTGAGATGGTCGATGAATATGCCAAGGGCAATGAGATCGTTTATGGCGTCAGAAATGACAGAAAGACAGATACATGGTTCAAGAGAACGACAGCCCGGTCTTACTATAAATTCCTTCGCGGAATGGGTGTCGACATCATCCCCGATCATGCCGATTACAGACTTATGAGCTCCAGGGTATTAAATGCTCTCGAAGGTTACGGCGAAGTGAATCTTTTCCTCAGAGGGTTGATCCCGCAGCTCGGATTCAAGCAGTCTGTCGTCTATTATTCCAGAGCCGAGAGAGAAGCGGGCAAGACTCATTATCCGCTCTCGAAGATGGTCTCTCTTGCGGTCGACGGAGTTACGTCTTTTTCCGTTAAGCCTTTAAGGATAATTACGCTGTTGGGATTTATCGTTGCATTCTTAAGTTTCATCGGAATCATTTACGTTCTGATATCGGTTATCTCAGGCTATTATGTTGACGGATGGGCTTCCACCACGTCAATCATCTGTTTTGTATCAGGTATCCAGATGATAAGCCTGGGCGTCATCGGCGAATACATCGGCAAGATCTATCTCGAAACAAAACACCGCCCGCGCTACATCGTAAGCGAGCGTAAAAATCTCCCGGAGGAATAAGCAATGGACATCCTTTATATCGTAATGCCTGCTTATAACGAAGAAGACAATATCGTTGATGTTGTATCTTCCTGGTATCCGATCCTTGAAGGCAAGGATCCCCAATCAAGACTCGTTATCGCTGACAGCGGAAGCGTCGACAGAACACACGATCTTCTTGAGCAGTTTAATATCGATCATCCCCAGCTCGAGATACTCTCTGACACGGGCAAGCAGCATGGTCCCAAGGTCATCGCACTTTACGATTATGCGATCAAGCAGGGTGCGGATTTTATATTCCAGACTGACTCCGACGGACAGACACTGCCTGAAGAATTCGACACTTTCTGGCAGATGCGCAACGGTTATAAGGGCATTTTCGGCCACAGAGTCGTAAGAGGCGACGGCAAGTCCAGGGCATTCGTTGAGAAGGTCGTATGCTTCCTCCTCAAGTGCTATTTCCATGTTAAGGTCCCGGATGCGAATGCTCCTTTCCGTCTTATGAATGCGAAAACAGTAGCAAAGTATCTCCCCAAGCTCGACAAGGATTACAACCTGCCGAACATCATGATGACTACATATTTCGTTCATTACGGCGAAGAGCACGCTTTCCGCGAGGTTACTTTCAGACCGCGCCAGGGAGGCAAGAACTCTATCAATATCAAGAAGATCGTAAAGATCGGCTGGAAAGCTTTGGGTGACTTCCGCCGTCTTAAGAAGGCAATGTAATGGCAAAGAGCCCCAAGAAGAGTTCCAAAACATCTGCTAAGATTATTACCGCGCTCGTACTGCTGGTATTGTCTGTTGCAATATTGTGGTTTGTGCAGCGCCTTCTTATTCCTAAGTACCAGAGAGGCGTTATAGAGGGATCCTTTACCGAAGAGTATTACAAGGAAAAGGTGCCTCACGACGTTATCTTCTTCGGTGACTGTGATGCGTATGAGAGCTATTCTCCGGTCAAGATGTACGAGGAGTACGGCATCTCTTCTTATATCAGAGGCTCAGGCGAGCAGTATATCTGCCAGTCTTATTATCTCCTGAGGGATGTATTAAGGACTGAGACGCCCAAGGTAGTTGTGCTGTCCATTCACAACATGCAGCACGATGTGCCGCGCAACGAGGCATACAACAGAATGACTTTGGACGGTATGAGATGGTCCAAGGACAAGGTCGATGCCATAAACGTATCGATGACTGAAGGCGAGACCTTCGCTTCTTATGTTTTCCCTGTCTTAAGATATCACGACAGATGGAACCAGCTCACAAAGACTGATTTCGAGCATGTTTTCAGCAAAGACATCATTTCCCACAACGGTTATTACATGCGCTGCGACGTTAAGCCCATGGGCAAGCTCCCGCCGATGATGCCTCTTATGCAAAGGGAATTCGGTGAGAATGCCATGTACTATCTCGACCAGATCAGACTGCTCTGCGAAGAGAATAATATTGAGCTTCTCCTTGTGCGCGCCCCCATCGAATACGGCTGGTATGAGCAGTGGGACATTAATATCGAGAATTATGCCGCGCAGCACGGACTGACATATATCAATTTTTGCGAGCATGCGGATGCCATGGGCCTCGATATGAGCACGGACACTTATGACGGCGGCTTCCACCTTAATCTTTACGGAGCTGAGAAGCTCAGCGTGTATTTCGGACAGTATCTGGTGGACAATTACGATCTCACGGACTACAGGACGGTCCCTGAGGTTGCTTCAGAATACGAGAAAGACATCAAGTTCTATAACGATATGATCGCCGACCAGCTTTACGAGATAGAGACTTACGGAGAGCTGAGAAGTTACGGCGCGAATGCCATAGAGAACTGATTTAGGGGCGCGAAAAAGCGCCCTTTATTTATATTTGTCATTTTAGAGTAAAAAAAACGGGCATTTTCACTCATTTTTGTAATATGTGAGCTAAAGGCTTAGTGTATTATAATATGGTGTTCACCAGAACAGATATGGAGGAATATAGAAATGAAGTTCACAAAAGCAGCAGCTCTTATCATGAGCTTGAGCATAGTAGGCGTCAGTGTTGCAGCTTGCAATAACGAACCTGAGCCTGTTTCATCTGACGTTAACGTTATCTCCACCCAGCAGCAGAACTCCGGCAACGGTACACCTGCAGGCACAGTTGATGCCAAGGCTGAGAGCGAGAACTATGTATTCGTTTACAAGGGTGTTAATCTCATCGTTAACACAGAATTTGATGAATCCAAGTTCTCTGAAGATGATTATGAGATCTATGAGGTTGAATCATGCGCAGGTCAGGGAATGACCACTGAATATGATTTCAAGGGCGGTTCCGTTCAGGTTGAGACTTTCACCGGAAGTATCGTTATCTCCAGAATCGCAGTTAACGATGCCGCTGTAACAACTGCCGAGGGCGTCTATGTCGGTCAGACTACAGATGATATTAAGGCAGTATACGGAGAGCCTTCTTGGACTACTGAAGCCATGTACGTTTACGAGAAGGGAAGCTCTGAGCTTCGTTTCCTGTTAGACGGTGAAGGCAAGATCACGAACATCATGTACATGGCGAAGTATTAATTCTTCATGAGCCGCATCGGTAAAAGAAAGTATAAGTTCAACGTAATAAGGTTTTTGGGATTTTTGGTTATGCCTCTTATCTCGGGAGCCTTATTAGGCGTTTTAGGCTGCTATTTTTACCGCACTGCTCTGCTCAATGAGATTGATTCTGAAGTGCTCACGGAAGTAACTATCGAGTATGGTCATCCGATCACGCTCGATTGTTTTTTTACTACTATCCCGCCGAACACAAAGTTCATCACAAATGTCGATGCGATCGATACAGGCATGCTTGCCACTTATGACATCGCGATTGACTGCGGCGGCCACGTAGTTCATTCGATCCTTAATGTTGTTGACTGCACGGCACCTGTAGGCAAGCCCGTTCCGGTTGAGATGTATACCGGAGAGGCTCCTGCACCGGAGACTCTTATAGACAGCATTTTCGATCTTACGGAAGTAACATGCTCTTATGCCGATGGTGAGCCTGACCTGTCAAAGGGCGGCCACTTTGATATCGGCGTTAAGCTTACTGACAGGAACGGCAACTATTCTGTCGTAGAGGTTCCTTTCTATGTTAAGCATGATACTAAGGCTCCTGAGATCTATGGCACACATGATTTCGATGTCATGGTAGGAAGCGAATCTATCGCATACAGAGACGGTATCGTCGTTAAGGACGATTACGCTGAGAACCCGACACTTGAGATCGACAACACACAGGTCAACTTGAGCTGTGTAGGTGATTATCCGTTGATCTACAGAGCAACAGATGACGTCGGCAACGTAACAGAGATCACTGTAACCGTTCACGTAATCGTTATTGCAAATGCGGAAGAATCCTCTGCTATTACACAGGCTTACATCGACGAAGCTTACAGAATGGCAAGAGAGATCAATGCGACGATCTTAAGCGAGAGTGACAATGACATCGTTAAGACCATGAAGATCTTCTACTGGGTCCACAGGAACATCAGCTTTATCCTGAGCACACCTGCTTACGGTAACTGGGCTGTTGCTGCGATCAATACCTTCACCAAGAGATATTCTTCCTGCTACGGCACATGGGCTGTTTGCAAGGCCATGATGGACGTGGAAGGTATCGAGAATCTCTGCGTTATCAGAGACCGTAAGAATTCATGGGAGAACATTCACTATTGGGCTTTGGTCAAGCTTAACGGCGAATGGTATCACTGCGATGCGCAGAAATATTTTGACGGTTATACGTCCAAAGGTTATTTCTGCTTCATGATGACGGATTCGGAGATCAAGAATGCTCCGACCAACCATAACTTTGCGGGAGACAAATATCCGCCAAGGTCAACAACATCAGTACAAAGCTACATCAACGTCTACCAGGGGAAGATCTTATCGGGCTTCCCTTACAAGGACTGATTCTAGAAAACTATTACAGGGGATTAAAGGAAAATGGAAACTGAAAAGAGAAAAAGACTTCTTTGCATCTGCATCTTCGTAGTGACGATCTGCACGGTTGGCATTCTGGTAGCATGCGGAGGCAAAGACCAAATCAAGACAGACGTAATCATTGAAGCCGGCAGTCCGATAACGCTGGAAGCATTCTTCGATACAGTGCCCGATAATGCTGTATTCCTGACGGATGTTTCGGTTATCGATACGAACGTTCCGGCTGTTTACCAGATCAAGATCGGATATGGCAAGAAGGAAGCTGATGTCATCGTCAGGATCGAAGACCATACGGGTCCTACCGGCCAGGCTGTCCCCATGACACTCTATCTCAACTGGAAGATGCCTGCAGCTTCTGACTGTGTAGCTTACCTGTACGACCTTTCCGGAATCGCGAAAGTTGAATATCAGGAAGGTGAGCCGGTATTTACTGCAGGAGGCGAATATAACGTTCCTGTTCTCGTTACTGACGTATACGGCAACAGCACTGTTATCCAGGTACCGTTTACTGTTATCGATGACCATACGGCTCCTGTCATTGCAGGTGCCCACGACCTTGAACTCGAGGGCAATCCCGACGGTCTGGACTTCTTCACAGGCGTAACGGTTACTGACGATTATGATCCCGAGCCGGTTATCAAGATAGACGATTCACTTGTTGATTACACTGCGGCAGGTACTTATACACTCACATATAAGGCTGTCGATAAAGCCGGAAACATCGGCACAGCCATGGTCAATCTTACGATCAAGTTCCCGGCTGACGCATCTCCGTCTTCAGGCGGAAATGACGGCGACTATTATGTCGGCGACGGCGATCCTTATGCGCTCGCACGCAAAGTCATGGCAAATCTCTACGGCAGCAACGACGTTGAGACCGCAAGGAACATCTTCAACTGGGTTCACAACACATTGTGGTTCAGACTCTTAAGCGGTACACGTACATATGAGAACGCCGCATACAGAGGATTCACAAGACATAACGGTGACTGCTACGTTTACTACGCGTGCTGCAAGATGCTCCTCGATATCGCAGGTATCGAGAACATGAGAGTCGACCGTTATCCGAGATATAACGGCAACATTCACTACTGGCTCCTCGTAAAGCTCAACGGTGAATGGTATCACTGCGATGCTACCGAAGGTTACAACGACCACCCGGGCATCTGGTTCATGTGCACTGACGATCAGATCAACGACAGATATCACCAGTTCAACGGCTCGCTCTATCCGATGCGTGCGGGAGGATCCAAGGATTATCTGCCTTCACCGACACCTACTGAGACGCCGACTCCCACACCTATCGAGTCGCCTACGCCTTCTGTAGATCCGAGTGTATCTGTATCTCCGACACCTACTCCGTCAACGACCCAGGCAGTGGATTCGCCCACGCCCACACCGGTGACAACGCAGGCTGTTGATTCGCCTACGCCCACACCTACGGATACGGTTGCGCCCACACCGACGGATACAGAGGCTCCTACACCTACGGACGATCCTAACGCCGGAACATAATCAAATTTTTCAGACAGATTCCGGCAATAAAGGTTGGAGTTTTTCGAGATAAAGAATTATCATAAAAAAATGATGTTTAAAAAGATCGGAAAAATCGGTGCCTTCTTCTATATTGCCGCGATCCTTGGGGTGACGGTGTTCTGCACCATTAAAGATGCCAATAAGAATCTCCGAAAAGAGGTTACTATTGAAGCCGGTTCCCGTATCAAGATCGAAGATTTCTTCAACGAACTTCCTGAAGATGCAAGGTTTGTAACCGACATCTCAGGCATTGATACGAACGTACCCGCCGTCTATCAGCTCACGGTCTTCTACGATGAAGCATTTGAGAAGGATGTGGTCCTCAGGATAGAGGATCACACCGGTCCCAGGGGCATTGCGCTTCCGAAGGAGCATTACACAAAAGTTAAGTGGCCTGAAGCATATGAATGCGTCGGGTATCTCTACGATCTGTCCGGAATCGCTTCGATCGAGTATCAGAACGGCGTACCGGATGTTCACGAGACGGGCGATTATCTCATCCCTGTCGTGGTTAAGGACTGGTATAACAACGCTACCGTAATCGAAGTGCCTTTCCACATCGTTGATGACGTGACTCCGCCTGTTATCAGAGGCGTTCACGATCTCGAGAGCAACGGCAATCCCGATGAACTGGATTTCTATAACGCTATTACCGTCGTTGACGATTACGATGAATTCCCGATCATGAAGGTCGATGATTCACAGGTCAATTACGCTGAGAACGGCGTTTACGAGGTCTATTACAAGGCCATCGACAAAGTCGGAAACATGAGCACTTATACAGCCAAGCTTACGGTCACTTTGCCTGTTGAGGGTGAAAGTTCTTCCGAAGGTTCCGGCGGAGACGGCGGCTACTACGGAAATTCATCCGGCGATCCTTATTCTTTGGCAGCAAGGATCATGTCAGGCCTTTGGGGCGGCAGCGATGTCGCAACAGCGAGAAATATCTTTAACTGGGTACACAACCACATCTATTACCAGACGGTATACGGATCACAGTCTTATACAAGCGCCGCATACAGAGGATTCTCCAGACGTAACGGCGACTGCTATGTCTATTACTGCTGCGCGAAAATGCTCCTCGACCAGGCAGGAATCCCCAACATGATGGTCAGGAGATACCCTGTAACAGGCAACGGACATTACTGGAATCTTGTTTACCTGAACGGCGAATGGTATCACTGCGATGCTACGGTATTCAGGGGCCATCCGAGTGTTTACTTCATGTGTACCGATGACCAGATCAGTGACAGCTACCATCACTTTAACGGTTCACTCTATCCCGAGCGTGCAGGCGGTTCCAAGGAATTTGCTTCGCCGACTCCGACGCCTGAACCGACACCGGATCCTAACGCTTCGCCGACGCCTACAGTGGATCCGTCACTTACGATAACACCGACACCTGATGTCACGATAACTCCCGGTCCGACGATTACGCCCGGTCCTGAAGTTACGGGCACACCGACAGTAACGATAACACCGGCGATAACGGCAACGCCAGCTGTCACCGAGACTCCGGTCATTACTGAAGCACCTGTCATAACAGAGGCTCCGCCGGATCCTGTGATAACCGAGGCTCCGCCGACGGCGCCGGATGATCCTCCGGAAGATGGGGATACTTCCGAAGACTAGGTTAACCGAAGAGTTAATAAAGTAAAGACATGCATAAGATAATTGGAAGAATCGCTGCTTTCTTGTATATTGCTGCTATCCTTGTGATAACGGTGGTCTTCACCATACGGGATGCTAACAGAAACCTCGTAAGGGAAGTTACGATTGAAGCCGGTTCTAAGATAAAGATAGAAGACTTTTTTATAGAGTGTCCCAAGGACGCCCGCTTTGTCACCGATATATCCGGGATAGATACTAATATTCCTGCGGTATACCAGCTCACTGTTTTCTATGATGAAGCATTTGAGAAAGATGTAATCCTCAGGATAGAAGACCATACACCTCCAAAGGGCGTCGCTCTTCCCAAGATGCAGTATGCGAGAGTCAAGTGGCCCGAGCCTTCCGAGTGTGTCGGATATCTCTATGATCTGTCCGGGATAGCAACCATCGAATACAGGGACGGCGTGCCCGATTATCAGCTCACAGGTGATTATCTGGTGCCTGTAGTCGTGACTGACTGGTACAACAATTCCACGGTTATCGATGTGCCTTTCCACGTAACAGACGACCACAATGCGCCGCTCTTTTACGGCATTCACGATATCAATATCGATGACTCCGCAGATGCTTCCATCAACTATTTTGACGGCGTAACCTGGAAGGATGACTACGATGAGGATCCCAGAGTCATCGTAGATGATTCGGAGGTCATACTCGGAACGGAAGGTGTATATAAGATTACATATAAAGCAGCTGACAAGGCCGGCAATGTCCGCAAACAGGATGCGTACGTCATCATCAAGAAGCCCAACATCATAGACAGCGTCATGGGTGCAGGCGGCGCTTGGGATTCGTCTCACTATAACGAGATCTTAAGAACGGCTAATGCCCTTGTCGATAAGCTCAGAGGATCGAGTGACACCGAGACCGCGAGCAACATTTTCAACTGGGTCCATTCTAACGTTAATTACGAGTCAGTCTTTGGCACGCAGACTTATGAAGAAGCGGTCTATAAGGCTCTGACAAAGCACAGCGGAGACTGCTACGGTTTTTATGCGTGCGCGAAAATGCTTCTGGATTGCGCTGGAATTCCCAACATGATGGTTGTAAGATATCCCGTGACTTACAACGGACACTACTGGAATCTCGTAAAACTCGACGGACAGTGGTATCATTGTGATTCGACGATGTTCCTGAATCATCAGTCGGTCTATTTTAAGAAGACTGACTCACAGATTCGCGACAGCCGTCACCAATTCGACGGTTCGATGTTACCGGTGAGAGCCGGCGGAACACCTGAATATACCTAAAACTATATTTAAGATAATAGGAGAAGAAAGATGAAAAAAGAAAAGATCATTTCAGCAACAATCGGTTTATGCCTCGCGGCATCACTGCTCGCAGGCTGTGACAAGGGCGGCGGTAACGGCGAGACAGTTGCAGCTTCACAGCTCGGCGGCGGCCAGACACAGATCTCTGTAGAGAATTCACAGGGTGCTTCCGTGTCAACAGAAGGCCAGTACTGCTTCAGCTTCAACGGCTACCAGATCATGCCCGGCACAGAGGTCGCACCTGCAATTGCAGTCTTGGGTGAGAACTATGAGTTCCTTGAGCAGGCTTCATGCGCAGGACAGGGTACGGACAGAGCTTACATGTATCCCGGTTTTACCATCGGTGCTTACAAATCAGAGGGCGTCGAGTACATCAAGACGATCGTCATTGTTGATTCGCTCACAGACTGCAACGGCTTGCATGTAGGCGATTCTTTCGCTGATGCCAAGGCTGCTCTCGGTACGCCTGACTATGAGGATGACTTCATCCTTATTTATAAGGCAAGCAACACACAGCTCTGGATCAATGCCGAGAACGGTATGGGTGAGATCACCGAAATCGTTTATACAGACGGAGAATAATTGCGAAAAAGGGCGAAATCCGACGATTTTAAGAGAATTCTTAAAGTTTTTTCGCGAAAATTGTTGACATAACAATAATAGGCGGTTATTATATGCAGGCTTGCTCATCGAGCAGGCCTGTATTTTTTGCTTATATTAGGCATTTGAATATAAGAAGACTCAATGAATTTAAGGAGAAAGACACATGGGTACATATGTTGCAACCAAGGATTCAATAGAAAGGAAATGGCTCGTAATCGACGCTGAGGGCATGGTTCTCGGACGTCTGGCTACAGAGGTTGCTAAGCTCTTAAGAGGTAAGCACAAGCCTACATACACTCCTTTCCTTGATACCGGTGATAATGTAATCGTAATCAACGCTTCTAAGATCATCCTCACAGGTAAGAAGCTCGACGATAAGCTCTATCGTCATCACTCCGGTTTCCCGGGTGGAATGAAGGAGATCGACTATCGTACTTTGATGGCTAAGAACCCCGAGAAGGCTGTTGAGCTTGCTGTTAAGGGCATGCTTCCCAAGAACTCACTCGGACGTCAGATGTTCAGAAAGCTTCACGTTTATGCCGGCCCCGAGCACGAGCAGGCAGCTCAGAAGCCTGAAGTTCACACATTTTAATCGGAGGACTAACTGAATATGGCAGCAAAGAAAACAAGCAGCAAAGTATATTATTACGGCACAGGCCGTCGTAAGGACGCAGTAGCAGCCGTTCGTTTGGTTCCCGGTAAGGGCAAGATTACGATCAACGGCAAGGACATCGACGATTACTTTGGTCTCGATACACTGAAGCTCATCGTTCGTCAGCCCCTCGCAGCTACACAGACAGAAGATAAGTTCGACGTTATCGTTAAGGCTATCGGCGGCGGTATCTCCGGTCAGGCCGGTGCAATCCGTCACGGCATTGCAAGAGCTTTGGTTGAAGCTGATGAAGAGAGCTACAAGGCAGTTCTCAAGGAGAGCGGATTCCTCACACGTGACGCACGTATGAAGGAAAGAAAGAAGCCGGGTCTCAAGAAGGCAAGAAAGGCTTCCCAGTTCTCAAAGCGTTAATCGTTATTTCGATTCACTACAGAACTTACAAGGTCGTCTCAAAAGAGGCGACCTTTTTTATTTGGTGTTTTGAGACCGTCGTTTATGTTGTTGGGTTGTTCTGAGGCTGAACTTGAGGCGGAACTTGAGGCTGTAGCCTCAAATTTAGCCTCAAATTCGAAAAAGTCTCTTTGGTTTGAGGGCAGATTTGAGGGTGTAGCC
>JAFRST010000042.1 GCA_017427465.1 Clostridiales bacterium
AAAATAGCCAGTCTTGGATATATATCCATGACCGACTATTATTTGCAAGTGCGTGAAAACTAAGGAACCGCCGTGTACCGAACGGTACGCACGGTGGTGTGAGAGGTCGGGGGATTTTACAATCCCCCTCCTACTCGATTGATGATTTATCCGGATCAGTAGTTGAGATGCAGATGCTTCTTGAGATCCTTGTCAGCGCCGAAGACAGTTACTGTGTCGTCAGCAGCGAAAACAAAATCAGCAGGGAATTCCAGGACCGGCTTGCCGTCTCTTTTGATCGACAGGACATTTAAGTGGAACTTGTTTCTGATGCCGAGTTCTGCAAGGCTCTTGCCGATCCATTCTTCGGGGACCTTTACCTCGAAGATCGAGAACTCTCCGGGATAATCAAGATAATCAACAACATCTGCGGAGCAGTAACGTACTGCAGACCATTCCGCGAGCTGCTTCTCAGGAAAGACTACGGAGTCGGCGCCTGTAGCCAGAAGGAACTTCTTCTGGACAGATCTCGAAGCCCTTGCAACGACATATTTGGCTCCGCATTCTTTGAGCAGTGAAGTCGTCTCCAGGGAAGACTGGAAATTGTCTCCGATCGCTACGAAGCAGACATCAAAATTCTCAACGCCCAGAGACTTAATAAATGTCTCGTTCGTGGCATCACCTATAAGGGAACTTGTGACCATTCCCAAGACGGGTTCCAATCTCTCCTCGGAAGAATCTACCGCGAGGATCTCATCGCCTGCCTTGCTCAGCTGGTCGATGAGGTGATAGCCGAATCTTCCGATTCCGATTACGAGTACGCTCTTCATATATTGTTTCCTTTCTGCCGGTTTAACCGACCGCTATGTTATCTGCGGGATACTGCCTGTTGCCTGTCGACTTTCTGGTGATAGCCGCGAAGACGAGCGTAAGGCCGCCCACACGTCCCGTGTACATCAAGATGATCAATATGTACTTTGAAGCAGTATGCAATGCCGGAGTGATACCCATCGAAAGACCTACGGTACCGACTGCCGAGGCGCTCTCGAAAAGTGCCTTTAAAAATGCCGTTTGCTCGATCTTGGCGATCGACATGGAGCCTAAGACTGTGAGCATAATGTCGAGCATGAATACTGCAACAGCACCGTAGATTGCTTCGGTGGTTATTCTGCGCTTAAAGACTGCAGGTGACTTCTCTCTCTTGAAGAATGCGAGCATTGTTAAGAAGAGGATGGTGACCGTCGTAATCTTCATACCGCCCGCGGTAGATCCGGGTGCGCCGCCGATGAGCATCAGGATCACCGTCATGACAACGCCTGTTCCAGAGAAATTGTTATAGTCCGTCGTGTTAAATCCTGCCGTTCTCGGAGTGACTGACTGGAAGAGTGACGCGAGAAATCTCTGGTTAGCGGGAAGGTCGCCGTATTCGCCGAACCACAGGTAGATCATTGGTACGAGAACGAGGATTACCTCCATGACGATAATGACCTTGCTCTGCGTGCTGTATTTGTAGAATTTTAATCCGTGTTTTCTGATATCCATCCATGTAAGGAAGCCAAGGCCGCCCGTGAGGATGAGCAATACTAGGGTTATGACGATAACCGGATTATCCATGTAAGGCATCATGGAAGAGAACTCCCCGTGTGAACCGTTAAGGTCGAATCCGGCATTGCAGAAAGCTGAGATCGAAGTGAAGACCGAGAGCCAGATGCCTTTCAGGAATCCATACTCGGATATAAAAACCGGAGACATCGCAACTGCGCCCAGAGCTTCGAAAATGATACAGCCAAGGAATATGAATCTGGTATATTTCATGATCTCACCGAGGTTAGGCGCCGAGACTGCTTCCTGCATCGTCGTTCTTGCCTGAAGGCCCAGCTTCTTGCCTACGAGCTTGCTCAAGACGGTGGTCATGGTAACTACACCCATACCGCCGACCTGGATCAATGCGAGGATAATGAACTGTCCGAACAAGGACCAGTGAGACCAGGTGTCATAAAGGACAAGACCGGTAACGCAGCTTGCCGAAGTAGCGGTAAAAAGAGCGTCGGTAACGCTTGTCCATTCGCCTGACCTCGAAGAGATGGGAAGCATAAGAAACAACGCTCCGGCAAGAATCAGTATAACGAAGCCCAAGAGTATTGTTTGGGCACCGCTGAGTTTGTAATGTCTTTTTCCGCTTTTAGTCATACGCAGATATTATAAATCTTTTTCTTATAGAATTATCAAGTAATCGTTTTATGTTAAGAATGAAACTCTTTGGAGGCTCTATAAGGCAAGGATTATAAAATTGTCCCATTATTTGACGGCTAATAATGACCATTATTGATATAATCTCCCTAGACCGGATTTATTAAGGGAGAGATTTGTTTTGTCAGACGATATTTTCAACAGTTCAGATGAGTTTTTCAGGGAGCTCGAGGGCATATACGGTCAGGGACCGGAAGAGATAACAGACCGGGATGCCGACAGCATGCTCGAGGGACTTAATAAAGAGCAAAGGGAAGCGGTCACGCATCTTGACGGTCCGCTGCTCATTCTCGCGGGCGCAGGCTCCGGTAAGACCAGAGTAATAACATTCCGTATTGCTTACATGATGAAGAAGTACAATGTCGCTCCTTCTTCCATTCTTGCCATCACGTTTACCAACAAGGCCGCTAACGAGATGCGCCAGAGAATCGAATCTCTTGTCGGTGACCGTTCCAGGTATATCTGGTGCGGCACTTTCCACAGCATCTTCGCAAGGCTCTTAAGGCGCCACGCCGAGCTTTTGGGATACTCGCAGAACTTCTCGATAATCGACACTGACGACCAGCAAAAGCTCGTTAAGGATTCGATGAAGGAATTAGATATCTCCGACAGCCAGTTCAAGCCCAGGAGTGTACAGGGCGAGATCTCGAATGCCAAGAATAAGTTCATCGGCGTAGAGGAGTACGCTCTTCAGGCGGGCAAGGATTACTACTACGGCGTCGTAGCAAGAGTTTATAAGAGATATCAGGAGAAGCTCCTTGCCAATAATGCGATGGACTTCGATGACATCCTCATCAATATGGTCAAGCTCTTAGAGCAGAATCCCGATATCTGCGAGCTCTACAGATCCAAGTTCAGATACATCATGGTAGATGAGTACCAGGATACCAACATGCCGCAATACCGCGCTGTAATGCAGCTTGCGTCAGGCAGCGGCAATATTTGTGTCGTAGGCGATGATGACCAGTCTATCTATTCTTTTAGAGGCGCAGACGTAAGGCTTATCCTGAAGTTTGAGAAGGATTTCCCGGGAGCTAAGGTAATAAAGCTTGAAGAGAATTACCGTTCGACCAAGACGATCCTTGAGGCGGCTAACTGCGTAATCGCGAACAATACCAAGCGTAAGAGCAAGCGTCTGCGTACCGAAGGCTCAGACGGTGAGAAGATCATCGTCATGAATGCAGACACGAGCGCGGGCGAGGCTGATTTTGTCGGAAGGACCATCAAGATGATGGCCGACAAAGGAAAGTTTAAGTATTCAGACTGCGCTGTCCTTTACAGGATGAACGCCCTGTCCCGTAACGTGGAGACTACGCTCCACAATCTGGGTATTCCTTTCAGAGTCTACGGAGGCATGCGGTTCTACGACCGTAAGGAGATCAAGGATATCCTTGCTTACCTGAGGCTCATTAATGATACTAAGGATAACATCGCATTTGAGAGAATAATCAATGTCCCGAGAAGGGGCATCGGTGATGCGACTATCGAGAAGATCAGACAGTATGCTTTAGAGAACAATATCAGCATGTTTGATTGCGCAATGCACGCGCTTGATTTTCCCGAGCTCGTCAGAGTCAGCTCGAGGGTCCTGGCTTTTACCGATCTCATCAATGAGATGAGGGATAAGCTCAAAGAGAATGTGATGGATTTTGCGCAGTTCGTGGATTATGTCGAGAATGAGTCCGGAATAATCGAAGAGATCACCGCCGAGCGTGAGAAGAAGGGCGATATCATCGACAGGGTCGAGAACCTCAAGGAGCTTTTGTCTGAAGCTGCAGAGTACGATAAAGCGCACCGCGCAGAGCCTGTTGACATGGATACACTCGAGATTGATGACGGCGACGGACTGCCTGTGGAAGTCGATGAGGATTTCTTTTTCGATACCGCGACGGCAGACACGACGGAAGGAATTCTGGGACTTTATCTTGAGAACGCATCACTTTTTACCGAAGGTGATGAATTCAATGATTCCGATGACTTCGTCAAGCTCATGTCCATACACAGCGCCAAAGGCCTTGAGTTTGGAGCGGTGTTCATCATTGGCCTTGAAGAAGGCGTTTTCCCAAGCTATAGATCGATACAGAGCATGGAAGATACCGAAGAAGAACGAAGGCTCATGTATGTTGCGATAACGAGAGCCAAGAAGAATCTTTTTATCGTGCTTACGAAGCAGAGAATGCTCTTTGGTCAGACTAACTGCAACAGGCCTTCGAGATTCATCAAGGAGATCAATCCTGAGCTTCTATACCTCATGGGTGCGAACAGGGAGACTCCCAAGAACGTTCCCGATGGCGAGACCAACAGGGAGAAGTCCAGGAAATCCATTGCTTCCGCTATCAAGTCCCAATACACGAAGGATAAAGAGAAGCCCGCAGGCTCACGCGAAGGTCAGCTCGGTCCGGATGACCTTATTAAGGGCATGAAGGTCATCCATCCGAGATTCGGTGAAGGCATCATCCTCAAGGTCGAGCCGGTCGGAGGAGACGCGCTCATCACGATAGATTTCGACGGAATGCGTAAGAATATGCTTGCCAATTCCTCAGGTCTTAAGAAGGCAACGGACTGACAGGGCAATAAGGCATGAGGTTTTACCGAGAACAGCTGACGCGGTTTGTAGTATAATTATTTATCGTGTTTTAGAAGGAGACTCATGGTATGTCAGATAATCTCAGCTTCCAGGACCTTTATGCCGACAGTATAGCCAGCATCGGAAAATCAGATAAGATATCCGAGGCGACAAGAGCCAAGATCAGGATCCTTCAGGATCAGAGAGACAAGCTCTTGAGCGTTAATGCTATGAAGTGTTCAGATTCAAGAGGCAGAGCAATACCTGAAGCTGACGGCGATATCAGGAACTGTTATGAGCGCGACATGGGAAGGATCATCTATTCTCAGGCATTCAGACGCTTAAAGCACAAGACACAGGTCTTCTTCAATCCCGCTAATGACCACATCTGCTCGAGACTCGAGCATGTTATTTATGTTGATTACATCGCATCCACAATCGGCAGCGCTTTGAACCTCAATGTCGATCTCATCAGGGCGATAGCATTAGGCCACGATGTAGGACACACACCTTTCGGTCACAGCGGCGAAAGAGTACTTAACAAGAAGCTCAAGGCAATCGATCCCAAGCTTTACTTCGAACATGAATCTAACGGACTCCGCGTGCTTAATATCCTCGAAAAGCACAACGATGACAACGGCCTTAATCTCACATTCGAAGTAAGAGACGGAATCATTTCGCACTGTGGTGAATACTACGATGAGAGAAAGCTCTTTCCGTGTAGAGATAAGACTGAAGAAGACTTATCTTATCTGATTCCGAAGAAATACCGCAAAGGCCCCGCAACCATGGAAGGCTGCGTAGTAAGATTTGCGGACAAGATCGCATATGTCGGAAGAGACATCGAAGACGCTTTAAGAACAGGTGTAATAGCCAGTGAGTTTGATGTCCCTGTCGTAACAGACGGAGTGGGAAGTTCGAATTCAGAGATCATTAATTTCCTTGTTCAGGACGTTATCGAGAACAGCATGGATAAGGGCTGCATCATGATGAGTGATCACGCAGGTGATGCGCTGGAACATACGCTCAAGGAGAATGTCGCGAAGATCTATACGGCAGGCAAAGTCAAGACTTATGAGAAGTATTGCGATGTCATGCTCGAGGGACTTTTCGACGCTTTCTATGAGGCGGTCCAGAATTTAGAAAAGGCTGAAGATTCGAAGTCATCTTCGATCAGACAGTTCGCGGGTTTCGTTAAGAATCACCCCGAGTACAAAGCAGGCATCGACACACCTCTCCCGATCTATGTATCGGATTACATTGCGGGCATGACGGATTCGTTTGCTGTAAGCTGCTTTAACGAGATGTATAAGAGTTAACGGAGACTGATATGGATAAGATGGAAGAATATGGTTTTTTCGCGATGATAGACCGCATGCAGTACATCGGAAGATGGGCACTGATGCGCAACAGCAGAACGGAGAATATAAAAGAACACAGCTTTGATGTTGCAGTCATTGCGCATTGTCTTACGATCCTTCACAACAAGTTCGAGAAGGATAATGAGGGCGCAATATTGCCTGATCCTTATAAGGTGCAGGCTTATGCTCTGTATCACGACTGCACGGAGATTTTAACAGGTGATCTGCCCACCCCCATTAAGTACCGCAACAAGGAGATCACAAAGGCGTACAAGGAAGTCGAATCAGAGGCTGCCGCAAGCCTCGTTGAGCTCCTGCCCAATGATGAGGCGATGAGAGCAGAATACATGGATCTTCTTGCTCCTGAGATAACCACAGAAGAAGACAAGCTTATCCACAAGCTCGTTAAGGCAGCTGACAAGATCGCGGCATATATAAAGTGCCTTAGAGAGGAGAGCACAGGTAACGGCGAATTCTCTGCTGCCAAGGTCTCTACAGGAAAGATCATAAGAGATATGAATATGCCTGAAGTAGATTACTTCATGGACCACTTCGTCCCTTCATACGGATATACGTTGGACAAGATCACCGGGAGGGACGCTTAACTGATGTTTAAAAGGCGGCCCGAGTATTTTGCAGTAGCGGCACTAGGCGGTATTATGACGATCGCCGCATCTGTATTCATGGCCATGAGCCTGGACAGCGGCATCAGCGAGCCTGACAGAAGGTCAATGAAAAAGGCTGATGAGATCGTTGTCCGTGCAGCTTCTCTTACCGGCAGCAGCGATGAAGAAGTTAAGATAGCAAAAGCTCACGTCGAAGACGGACTTATCAGCTGCGGAGATTATGTTATCTCCGTAATGACATCCCCCGAATATCTTTTGCAGAACATATCGGATGAGCAGTTCGCATCAGATCTTTGCTATGTCATTAACGGCAGTTCGGATCAGGGTGAGATAGCTGACATTGTGGATGATCTTAAGGATCATTCTCGTGTTGTCGCGATAGATAACGCGATCAGGTCTGAAGACTCTGATCTTAAAGCTTCCGGCAATCCTTCGGGCAAGGGTTCCGTTATTTCTGACGTAAGCCTCGCGACATCTATCGATGCGCCGGGCCAATATACTGTAGGAATCAAAGAGACGACGGGATCTTATACTGCCACGGGTGATGAAGTCAGAACAGACTTTTTCGTCGACGGTTCGCTTTTTTACGGTTATCTGAAGTATGACGATAACGCGTCGAAAAACGGTTACCGCGAGTTCGTACTCTCTTGGGATACGGCGGACTGCGCTCCCGGTACTCATGAAGTTTATGCGCTCTTAAGAAGCTCAGACGGAAGAGGAACCGTTATATCCGGAGGTGAGATCACCATACCGGAAAAACTCACTATCACTCCCGGAAGCGTTGCTGAATCCAATATTCCGGCAGGAAGGAATAATTCGTGGTACATAATCGATTGCGCTGATGATAACTGCTACATCAATTTCGCCGGGCTCTCTGCTGATATCAAGGTATCGCTATACAGTCTAAAGGGAGAACTCATAGGAACCAATGAGAATCCCGGTATTCCCTATGCAATGTTAAGAGGCGCAAAGCAGGATACCCAGGCTATTTCCGAAGAGACGGGCATCGCAGGAGTTTCCAACTGCTATTACATCTGTGTCAGCCGTACGGGCAACAGTCTCGATACTGATGAAGACGTTTATTACACGATGATCCAGACCAGGGAATGCGCGTATTTTGACGGCACTTACATGGCGGTTGCAGGAGACAGCAGCGCTGACAAAGTCAAGCTCACCGATCTGAACAAAAACACTTATGAAGTCGAGAGGAAGAAGGCCGGTATCGTCCCGATCAACGGTGCTCTTTCTGCTCTTTATATTTCCGATTCCGCTACTGCCGAACAGGTCAGTCTCTACCCGAAGTTTGACTATCTTAACCGTGACTATGCTTATTATCTGGAAGGCTCGAAAAGCATAGCTTTCAGCTGCGCAGCTCTCGAAGGATATTCCGCACAGATCACGATCAGGGCTGACAACAACGGCCAGTCGACGGTCATTGAACAGGGACAGCTATATACGATCCCGGCAGGTGAGACTTTGATCACGTGCACGGTCACGAGCTTTGACGGAACTTCAGATGACTATTCGTTCTATTTCCTTAACGGTGATGACGCGGGCAATTTTGTCGAGAGCACGCTGTCTGATTTCCCGAAGAGCTATTACAGCGGACTCTGGCTCCTGCACAACCTTAAGCCTAATTACATATTTACCGCTTACTACACAGGAGTATCTTTCGATACTGCTCTGGCAGCAGAGGACAGCAAAGGCAGAAGCCTCCTGCAGTATTCTTCTTATCCTGATTATGTTAAGTCCAACAGCCAGGTCTACGATAAACCGGACTGGATGGCTGCCAAGACTGAAGTCGTAAGCTACTACATGGATCCGAGAAACTTCTTCACTACCCAAAAGATCTTCTCGTTCGAGATGCTCGGATTTGATCCTTCCGTACATACTGTTGAAGGTGTAAGGGAGATCATCAAAGGATCTTTCATGGATAATAATGCGAATTACGATTACGCCCAGCTTATCTATGACGCAGGCAAGAACGCAGGCGTATCACCTTATTTCCTTGCCAGCAGGATCATTCAGGAAATGGGATATTCAGGTGAATCTGCTTTGTCCAGAGGAGAAGTAACGGGCTTCGAAGGCTATTACAACTACTACAACATCGGTGCTTACGCCACTACCGAACCCGGAGGAGCAGTAATTAACGGTGCTAAATATGCCCAGTGGGGAAGAGACTGGGAAGCTCAGGAAATAACTGATACCGAAGCTTCATTCCTGCTTCCGTGGACATCCGTTGAAAAAGCCATCTCCGGCGGAGCATTGTGGATCGCTTCAGGATATATCGAGAAGGGACAGAATACGTTGTACTTTCAAAAGTTCGATGTGTTAAATGACGGAACGGAAAGGTACAATCATCAGTATGCACAGAATATAATGATGGCATATTCCGAAGGCCTCAGATATTACAGAAGCTATGAAGCCATCGGCATGACAGATGCGGCGTTTGAGTTCATCATCCCGGTCTACGATAATATGCCGCAAACATACGGGAGTCTGCCTTCATGAGAAGAGAGTCTGACAGAAGAATCATCAAGACCAAGGTCTTAAAGATCTGCTCGGCATTTGCCGCGCTGGTCGTTGCTTTTATGTTCTGTCTTACAAATCTGTATCCAAATATAGTCAGGGCAGATTCTGAGATCATTATTTCCGCAGTGCCGAAGTCTACGGATGTCGGTCCCGGAGATATTATAATCATTAACATCGTGGCAAACAGATTCCCGAACATTACCGAGTTCGGTCCGATTGAATTCAATTACGATGCTGATAAGGCTGAGTTTGTATCTTTTGAGCAGGGCAAGGAACTGTCAAATTACGTTTTTACAGAGACACAGTCGAATGGAACTTTGACAGTAAACGGTACTGACCAGAAGATAAATACGACAACGGAAGGCAGCGACGAAGATGAAGCGTCACTTGCTTCTTTTTCTTCTGATGAACAGGTTATCCTTTTCTCTATCGCGATCAGACTTTCCACTTCAAGTTACGGAGAGATCAACTGCTGGCTCAGCAGTGTCGGCAACTTTATATCGCCCACTGAAAATGTAACTGCCAGCATCGGAAGCGGGATCACGATCCCGATCAGGAGTTCCGGGCTGTCAAGCAATGCGACGATCGCATCCCTTAAGGTCAAGGGTACATCCATCGCTCCTGACTTCAATCCGAATATCACGGAATATACATGCTCTGTTGAGCGTTCTGTAAGAGAAGTCCAGGTAACGGTAATTCCGACAAATCTTTGGGCGGCCATCAACATAAAAGGTAACCAGCAACTCGAGATTGGAGACAACATTGTCACCGTTGATGTCACGGCACAGGACGGTATCAGCCAGATGCATTACACGATCCATGTCATCGTTAAGGAGAGTAATATTCCTGAGAATGCATCTTTAGTGGATTTTGCAGGAGCTACATATACCTTCATGGATTTCCCTGAAGATATCAGCGTTCCCGAAGGATTCATACTGACCACAAGGACGATAAACGGATACAGCGTTCCCGTGTATGCAAAGGACGGTGTATCAAGCGTTCTTTTGTATCTGTTTGACGGTTCTCAGGCGCCCGGATTCTATTTCTATAACAGCGCGGCAAAGACAGTTATCAAGTACGAGCCGGAGATAACTCTTATCGAGTCATCCAAAGTCCTTATGGTAACTGCAGTGCCTTCCGATATTGTTATCCCGGATGAATTCAAACCGGCTGTGCTTAATACTGAGACAATGTCATTAACCGGATATACCAATGAGCAGGATTTTATCTGCTATCTTTCAGATGAGAATGGTCATGGTGATTTCTACCGCGTTGACCAAACAGACGGTTCGATCGATGTGTACAGATTTGCGGACAAAAAAGCTGAGCTTTTGTACTCTTATCTGTTTGACGTTTTCCTTGTTATTGCTATTATTGAGGCGGTCATAATTACTATCACCGTATATATTATTAGAAGACTGGTCTCCGACAGGACAAATCCGAGACCGAAGAGGGTATAAAAGGAATTGATATGGGTAAACTGAAGACACTAGTTGTAGGCGGTAAAGGTCTTACGGAGAAGCAGGAAAAGTTCCGTAAGCTTTTCATGTATCTTGTAAGCGGCGGTATCACTACAGTTGTTAACTGGGTCTGCTATGTAATTTTCGATAAGACCGTAAAAGCAGATATGCCTGTTACGGTATTCGGCAAGGAGATATCTCTCAAGTTCATCATTAACCAGATAGTTTGCTGGATCATTGCAGTTCTTGTCGCATACTTCCTCAACAGAATCACGGTATTCAGATCAAAGGGTAACGTCGCAAGAGAACTTCTGTCATTTGCAGGCGCGAGAGTAATATCTTTCCTGGTCCTTGAGATAGGTCTTTATTCACTTATGATCTGGGGCTGCGTTGCGCTCACGGGCAAGCCCATTGATACACCTATGACGACATTCCACATCTTCTCGAAGACATTTGATTTTACTTACGAGTATCTCGTTAAGCTCATAAATTCCGTATTCATTGTCATTGCAAATTATGTAATGAGCAAGCTCATGGTCTTCAAGAAGCAGGATATGGTCGATTACAACGCACAGGCAGAAAAACCGGAAGAAGATTCTCCCGAGAAGGAAGAAGCCAATGCCTGAGTCTAAGGTGCCGGAGCTTTTAGAAGGAGCACTTAAATTCGGCATCAAACCCGGACTTGAACGTATCTCAACTCTTATGAGACTTTTGGGCGATCCGCAGGACACCTTCAAGTCTGTTCATATTGCAGGGACCAACGGTAAGGGTTCTGTCGCAACATTCATCTCGTCAATATTGGCAGCAGATAACAAGAAGGTAGGTGTATTCACATCGCCTTATCTTGAACGGTTTTCTGAAAGGATCAGACTGATCGACGGACGCGAAGGTCTTATGAAATATGTCGCTGATGATTCTTACGGTGAGATCGACAATGAATCGCTCGAAAAGTATTCTTCACTAGTCAAACGGGCCAGAGACAAGATGGTCTCTGAAGGCCTTGCGGATGAGCCAACTGAGTTCGAACTCATTACGGCTATCTGCTTCCTGTATTTTGCAGAAGAAGGAATCGATGTTGCTGTCCTCGAGACCGGACTTGGCGGAAGGCTCGATTCCACTAATGTGATAAAAAATCCTCTGGTAACAGTTATCACGGCGATCGGACTTGATCACTGCGGAGTGCTCGGCAACACGATATCAGAGATCGCAGGAGAAAAGGCAGGAATATTCAAGGAAGGTTCACCTGCCGTATGCTTTGATCCCGATCTCATGATACTTCCGGAGGAGATGAAGAAGGACGTAAAGGATACATTTGTTGCATGTGCTGCTGATAAGAATATCGACATCACATTTAGCGGAAGCAAAGAAGCATATGACAGTGCCGTGTTTACACCTGACGGCAGAATGGAATTCACATATAAAGACAAAGTTTACGCCACTCATCTTAACGGAAAGCATCAGATAGGAAATGCCATAACAGCCATAGAAGCTTGCGCAAAATGCGGTGTGTCAGAAGACGCGGTCAGGAATGGCATCTCTCTTGCCAGATGGAAGTGCAGGGCAGAGATATTGAGCATCGATCCTGTTGTAATTATCGACGGCGGACACAATCCCCAGGGCGCTATGAGCCTTGGCGAGACAATGAACGAGATGCTCGGAGGAAGATTGAAGGGCAAACCTGTAAGAATTCTAATGGGCGTAATGGCAGATAAAGATGTCTCCGGGATACTGGAAGCCTATAAAACATGCGGCATTAACATTCAAAGCGCCGTTACCGTAACACCTGATAATCCGAGGAGTGAACCTGCTGAAATTCTCGCTAGAAAAATCAAACTTGTGTATAATATCTCCGAAGATTTGGCGGCCTGCCAAAATGCCGAAGAAGGCACTAAGCTCGCCTACGGTAAATCTGCCGAAGACGGCATGATCCTGCTTGCTACGGGATCGCTTTATCTTACGGGCCAGATAAGAGCTACGTTGAAAGGATTGATTGAATGCACGACTACTTAAGCTTATGCATGATGATACAGCCCATCAATGAGTCCAGTCTCATTCTTTTCGACGTGAGCAACGAAGAGAAGGCACGTATCGTACGCCAGTTCAACAGAGCATTGCAGAACTCCCAGGGCGAAGGCACGGATGTTGCACAGATATTCTTAAAGCCTTTGATCTCCCAGTACCAGAAGTGGGGTGACCCCGCACTGATATTCGGTCTTTGCCTCGCAAGAGAAGGTCAGTTCAAGAGAGCAGAGGGAAGCCTTGTTTTCGCTATCCAGGGCGTGCTCGGCACAGAGCAGTATCTGACGATCGCACAGGAAGCTTTAAGAATGGTAAGAGAGGACATCAAGAATCCTCCGGCTGACCTGCCGCCCGCTGATATCGCAGGTAAACTCAAGAGTGCCCAGATGGCGTCGGGATCTTCTCCTGCTGCCAGAGCTAACTTCCAGGCACCTATCCTTACGAAGGCACAGAAGACCTCCGAAGCTCCGCAGATGGCATCTGCAAGGGAGAGAAGAGACATCATGATGCGCTCCGGCGGAGTGGCTGATGAGCTCCCTGATGATTCAATAGATATTGAGGATATCAAATCTCCTAGAGAGAGGATGAAAAGTTTAGTCGTCGCAGGCATTGTAATTCTGTCATTGTTACTAGTGACGTTGTTTGTCATTTTTGGTATTATTCCTCTGATAAAACAGGTCGAGAGCGGCGGAGATGCTCAAGACAGGCTTGAATACCTGTACGGAGAGTTCCGCAAGCAAAGATACGATCCTGAGGTATCGGCCATTGTAAGCGCTTATGAATCAAGCTTCGGTACGATCTTTGAACAGCCGCAGACACAGGATACTTCCGCGTCTGAAAGCGAGACAGAGGCAACAACAAGTTCAAGTGAGACGCAGCTCACGGCATCTTTGGCGGAGACAACGCCTGCCGAGACCACGACTCAAGGAGAAGAACAATGAACTATATAAGCACAAGAGGATTTGAAGGGAAATTTACTTCCAGCGAGGCGATCATAAGAGGTATCGCTCCTGACGGCGGTCTCTTTGTACCTGAGACAATTCCCCAGCTTACAAAAGAAGATCTTGAGAGAATGCAGACAATGCAGTTCTACGAACTCTCAGCTTTTGTTCTTTCCAAGTTCCTTACAGACTTTACAGAAGCAGAGCTTCTTGAATATACGAGACAGGCTTATTCCGAAGACAAGTGGGGCGAGAATCCGATCCCGCTCGTTCAGATGAATGAGTATAACGACAGAGAGTACATCTTAGAACTCTGGCATGGACCGACGTGTGCATTTAAGGACGTAGCGCTCCAGCTCCTGCCTCATCTTATGACCGCTTCCGCAAGGAAGACCGGTACAAATAAGAAGATCTGCATCCTTACGGCTACTTCGGGTGACACGGGCAAGGCTGCTCTTGAAGGTTTTAAGGACCTTCCCGGAACAGAGATCATCGTATTCTATCCGACAGGCGGTGTATCTGAGGCTCAAAAGCTCCAGATGACAACGACGGGCGGATCAAATACACATGTAATCGCAGTCAACGGCTGCTTTGACGATGCCCAGACAGGTGTTAAGCAGATCTTCGGTGATATGGAATTTGCCATCACTCTTGATGAACACGATGTCCTTCTCTCATCTGCTAACTCCATCAACTGGGGAAGACTCGCGCCTCAGATCGCTTATTATGTTTATTCATATGTAGAACTCTTGAGAAAGGGCAAGATCGATCTTACAGAGTCGTTCAACATTGTTGTTCCGACAGGCAACTTCGGTAATATCCTTGCTGCATGGTTTGCTAAGCAGATGGGTATCCCGGTTCACAAGCTTATCTGCGCTTCCAACCGCAATAAGGTCCTCTGTGACTTCTTCTCAAGCGGTGTATATGACCGTAACAGGGAGTTCTTCAAGACAACGTCACCTTCAATGGATATTCTTATCTCTTCTAATCTCGAGAGACTTCTTTTCGAGATTACGGACAAGGATCCTCAGAAGGTAAATGAATGGATGAACGATCTTTTTGAAGTCGGCAAGTACAGTGTCGACAAGGATACGCTGAAGGCTCTGCAAAGGCTCTTCGTCGGCGGATTCGCTGATGAGACCGGCGTAGCTAAGACGATACTCGAAGTTTACGACCGTACGGATCACGTTATCGATCCGCATACGGCTGTAGGCTTTAACATCTATGGCAGATATCACACCAGATCAGGGGACGAGAGCAAGACGGTATTTGCTTCCACGGCATCACCGTTCAAGTTCGCGCCGGCTGTTATGGACGCTTTAAGAGGAGCAGGTTATTCCGATAATAAGGCAATACCTGATATCATTGCCGAACTTGCCGAAGAGAGCGGACTCGAGCTTCCTCAGTCTATTGCGGAATTACCATCGCTTGAAGTAAGGCATAAGGATGTTATCGAGAAGGAACAGATGATGAGCATGGTGCGTAAGATCCTTCTTGATTGATTTGATTTTTAAGGCTTTTCTCTTTAGCGGAAAAGCCTTTTTTATAAAAGGGGGCATGATGATATGAAACGTTATCTTGTTTTAGAGAACGGCAACGTTTACGAAGGCGAAGCGATGGGTGCTTCGGGCAGTGTCATCTCGGAGATCGTATTTACTACCGCGATGACAGCTTACTTAGAGACACTTACTGATCCGAGTTACAAGGGCCAGGCAGTTGTCCAGACATTCCCCCTGATAGGCAACTACGGAATAATCACTCCCGATATGGAAAGCTCGAAAGTAAATGTGTCGGGCTATATCGTTAGAGAAGCCTGCGAAGTCCCTTCCAACTTCAGATGCGAAAAGGACCTGGATACATTCCTTAAAGAACAGGGCATCCCGGGACTTAAGGGAATCGACACGAGAGCTCTTACAAAGTGCTTAAGAGAATCAGGAACGATGAACGGCGCGATCTGCGACAGTCCCGATGAGTTCTCTCTTGATGAGATAAAGGCATACAGGATCAAAGATCCAGTTGAAGAAGTTACGACACCTGAAGAGAAGATCGTATCACCTGAAGGCGAAGTTAAGTTCAAGGTAGCTATGTTCGACTTCGGTATCAAGAGCAATATCGCAAGAGAGCTCGCCAAGAGGGGATGCGAAGTTCATCTCCTTCCGGCTGACACAGACGCAGCAAAGGTAAACGAACTCGCACCTGACGGAATCTTCTTATCCAACGGTCCCGGAGACCCGGAAGATAACATAAAGGCGATCGAGACCATGAAGGTTTTAAAGGATTCGGGCACACCGATCATGGGTATCTGCTTAGGACATCAGATCCTGGCTCTTGCGCACGGCTTCAAGACATCCAAGCTCAAGTACGGACACAGAGGCGCTAACCATCCCGTAAAGAACCTTGAGACAGGCAGAGTCTATATCACTTCACAAAACCACGGATATCAGGTATTGAGTGATTCGATCGATCAGGCAGTTGCAAAAGAATTCTTTGTTAACGTAAACGACGGAACTAATGAAGGAATCAGATATCTGGGCAAGCCCGCTTACTCGGTACAGTTCCACCCCGAAGCATGCGGAGGACCTAAGGATACGGAATTCCTTTTCGATATGTTCATAAACATGATGGAAGTAAGGGGGAATAACTAATATGCCGCTTGATAAAACTGTCAGAAAAGTACTTGTTATCGGTTCAGGTCCTATCGTAATCGGCCAGGCAGCAGAGTTCGACTACGCAGGCACACAGGCTTGCAGAGCGCTCCGCGAGGACGGCATCGAGATCGTACTCTTAAACTCCAATCCTGCTACCATCATGACAGACAAGTCGATGGCAGATAAGATCTACATTGAACCTCTCACGCTTACAACAGTCAAGAGAATCATCGAGACAGAAAGACCGGACTCTATCCTCTCGGGCCTTGGCGGACAGACTGCGCTCACATTGTGCATGCAGCTTGCCAAGGAAGGGTTCCTTGAATCACACGGCGTTAAGCTCTTAGGCTCATCTCCCGAGTGTATCGACAAGGCTGAAGACCGACAGATGTTCAAGGATACGATGGAGGCGATCGGCCAGCCATGCATTCCTTCAAAGGTCGTAACGACAGTTGAAGATGCCATGGATTTTGCAAAAGAGATTGGTTATCCGGTAATCGTAAGACCTGCATTCACATTAGGCGGAACGGGCGGCGGTATCGCTAACGATGAGGCTGAGCTCCACGAGATCGCAAGAAACGGTCTTGCTTTATCACCTATCACCCAGGTCCTTATCGAGCGCGGAATAGCAGGCTGGAAAGAGATCGAGTTCGAAGTCATAAGAGATAAGGACGGCAACGTTATCACGGTCTGCTCGATGGAGAACTTAGATCCCGTCGGTGTTCACACCGGTGACTCCATAGTTATTGCTCCTGCGGTAACGCTTTCTGACAAAGAATACCAGATGCTCAGAACAGCATCACTTAACATCATCGAAGCATTGGGAGTAGAAGGCGGCTGCAACTGCCAGTTCGCTCTTAATCCGAACTCATTTGAATATGCTGTAATCGAGGTTAACCCGAGAGTCTCTAGATCATCGGCTCTCGCATCAAAGGCTACAGGTTATCCAATCGCAAAGGTCGCGACAAAGATCGCGATCGGCTACAGACTCCACGAGATCGTCAATGCCGTAACAGGCCATACATATGCTGCTTTCGAGCCTGCATTGGACTATGTTGCAGTCAAGTATCCCAAGTGGCCTTTTGACAAGTTCGTATACGCTAAGAGAAATCTCGGCACGCAGATGAAGGCAACAGGCGAAGTTATGGCGATCTCCGATACGTTCGAGAGCGCGCTCATGAAGGCCGTAAGAGGCGCAGAGATCTCAGCTGATACTCTCCACCTTAAGAAGATGGAAGAAGTAGCTGACGAAGACCTCATGGAACGCTGCGTAACTCCTACAGATGAGAGACTTTTCTATGTTGCTGAGGCGATCAGAAGAGGAGTAGAGATCGAGAAGATCAACGCTGAGACAAAGATCGATATGTGGTTCCTCGCAAAGATCAGAAATCTCGTCGAATTCGAGAAGGAAATCTCAGGAAGAGAGATTACTTTCGATGAATACGTAAAGGCAAAGAAGATGGGCTTCACGGACAAGGCTATCGCAAGGATCACGGGAAAGCCCGTGACATATGAGCTCAAGCCTACATTCAAGATGGTTGATACCTGCGCGGGCGAGTTCGAAGCTCACACACCTTACTTTTATGCAACATTCAACAGGCCTGAAGAAGGCGGCGAGAACGAAGCCGACTTTGAGAAGGCCGGTGATAAGGATAAGCAGACGGTAATCGTATTCGGTTCAGGCCCGATCCGTATCGGTCAGGGAATCGAGTTCGACTATGCTGCGGTCCATTGCGTACATGCCCTCCGCAATCTGGGATACAGAGTTGTCATCGTAAACAACAACCCTGAGACAGTATCCACTGATTTCGACACCGGCGACAGACTTTATTTCGAGCCTTTGACACCTGAAGACGTAATGAATATCGTTCATCAGGAAAAGCCTTTCGGCGTAATAGTAGCATTCGGCGGCCAGACTGCCATCAAGCTCACGAAAACCCTTTCCGAGAACAACGTCAACATCATCGGTACATCTGCTGATTCCATCGACATGGCAGAAGACCGTGAGAGATTCGACGAGCTCCTTGAAAGACTCGGTATTGCAAGACCTAAGGGCTTCTCGGTACTTACTCTCGAAGAAGCTTTGAAGGCTGCCAACACACTTGAATATCCGGTGCTCTTAAGACCTTCTTACGTCCTCGGCGGCCAGAACATGATCATCGCCTTCAACGATGAAGACGTTAACGAGTACATGAGGATCATTCTCGCTCAGGGCATCGAGAACCCTGTCCTCATCGACAAGTACATCCAGGGCAAGGAGATCGAGGTGGACGCGATCTACGATGGTAAAGATGTCCTCATCCCGGGCCTCATGGAGCACGTTGAGCGCGCGGGAATCCACTCTGGTGACTCTATCGCGATGTATCCTGCAAAGCATATCTACGATGACATGTACAAGAAGCTTGCAGATACCACGATCGCTCTCTGCGACGGCCTTAAGTCAACAGGTATCGTAAATATCCAGTATATCGTTAAGGACAACAGAATCTATGTGATCGAGGTCAACCCGAGAGCATCAAGAACAGTTCCTTACATGAGCAAGGTTACAGGCATCCCAATGGTAGACGTGGCCATCGAAGTAAGCCTCGGTACGCCTCTTGCCGATATGGACTATGGCACGGGCTTCTACAGACAGTCACCTTATACCGCAGTCAAGGTTCCGGTATTCTCATTCGAAAAGCTCACTGACGTTGATACACAGTTAGGACCTGAGATGAAGTCCACAGGTGAGGTATTAGGTGTCGGAAGAAATCTCTCCGAAGCGCTGTATAAGGGCCTTGTAGCAGCAGGCTACAAGATGTATAAGCGCGGCGGTGTCTTCATCACTGTAAGAAATTCCGACAAGATGGAGATCGTCGAGATCGCAAAGAAGTTCGACCTCATGGGCTTCAAGCTCTATGCGACACACGGCACAGCTGAAGCATTGAGACAGGCGGGAATGGAAGTCTCCGAAGTATCGAAGATCCACGAGTCCGATGAGAACAACACGATGTCTCTGATCGAGAGCGGCAAGATCAATTACATCATCTCTACATCCGCGAAGGGCAGACTCCCTGCAAGAGACTCCGTTAAGCTCAGAAGAAGAGCAGTCATGCTCGGTATCCCGTGCCTTACGGCTATCGATACCGCAGACGCTCTTGCGGATTCACTGATGAGCCACTTCTCAGAGATCAACACAGAGCTCGTTGATATCAACAACATGCGTGATAAGAGAAGGAAGATCAACTTCATCAAGATGCAGGGCGCAGGCAACGATTATATCTACATCGACTGCATGGAGAGCATGGTATCTTCACCTGAATCTTTGTCAGTCTATATGAGTGACAGACACTTCGGTGTCGGCGGTGACGGTATTGTCCTTATCGCTCCTTCCAAGGTAGCTGACTGCAGAATGATCATGTTTAACTTAGATGGATCGGAGGGCATGATGTGCGGTAACGCCATAAGATGCGTTGCCAAGTACATGTACGATGAGCGCGGCCACAAGAAGAGACACATGAAGATCGAGACAAAGAGCGGTATCAAGACGCTTGAGATCATGACTTTGGGCGGTGTCGCTTCAAGAGTAAAGGTCGACATGGGCAAGGCAGAACTATATCCGCCTAAGATCCCGTGCACACTCCCCGGAGATACAGCGATCAATGTACCGGTAAATATAGACGGCGATCAATATAATATTACGGCCGTATCCATGGGCAACCCTCATGCTGTTGTATTCACTGATCTTGTTGATGTTATGGATCTCAATACGATAGGACCCAAATTCGAATATTCGACAGACATCTTCCCTGAGAGAGTCAACACGGAGTTCGTCAAAGTCATCGATGACCACACACTCAAGATGAGAGTATGGGAGAGAGGCTCAGGCGAGACTATGGCTTGCGGAACCGGCGCATGCGCAACGGTTGTTGCAGCGTGCGAGAACGGCTTCTGTAAGAAGGGCGAAGACATCAGGGTAATCCTTAAGGGCGGCGACCTCATCATCAACTACACTGATGATACTGTCTACATGACAGGTAACTGCGCCAAGGTTTTCGAAGGAACCATGGAGGTCTGATGGAGAGCATCAACCGGCCTTTTAAAGCAGCAATTTTCGACATGGACGGACTGATCCTCGATTCAGAAAGGACGGTCCTTTTCTGTTGGGAAAAGATCGGTGAGAAATACGGCTTTAAAGATATCGTGACATACGGTATCAGCGTTATCGGCAAGAACAAGAAAGCTACTATAGATGAGTTTGAGAGAGTCTACGGCGAGCCCGGAGGCCGCTATGAAAAAGAACTCCGTGAGATCTATAACGGATTGGCAGAAAAAGGACTGGTTCCGTTAAAGCCTCATGCATTAGAGCTCCTGGCATCAATGAAAAATGCAGGCATGAAGCTTGCAATTGCATCTTCCTCAACAAGAGAGGAAGTTACTTCGCAGATGAAAGTGCTTGGCGCTCTCCCATATTTTGATACATGCGTCTGCGGTGACCAGGTCACAAGATCCAAGCCCGATCCTGAGATCTTCCTTCTAGCCTGTGATGCGTTGGGCGTAAAACCTGAAGAAGCTATTGGGTTTGAAGATTCGTTTAACGGAGTAAGGGCATGTAAGGCTTCAGGTCTTTATACCGTCATGGTTCCTGATATCATTCAGCCGGATGATGAGATGAAGGGATTAGCAGATGTTATTCTGCCTTCCTTAAAGGACGTTCAGGATTTCTTAAATTTGAAGTAACCGTTGTTATACAGATAATTCAAGACGGATGCGCCGATGATTATGACATATCCGATTATGCTTATCACATCCGGGATCTCGGCCAAGAATATGAGACCTAACAGGGCCGTAAAGATTACGGTCGAATAATCGTAGATCGATATTTCCTTTGCAGGGCACGCGGAATATGCGGAAGTAATGAACAGCTGTCCGAAGCAGGCAGCAACGCCGGTCATGCAGCAGTAGAAAAACTGCATCCACGTTATAGGCTGATAAGTAACGATTATGAACGGGATAAGGGTAATGCATGAGAATGTCGAAAAGAATGCGACTACGATTATCCCTCTTTCACCTTTGACAGTTGCTTTTCTTAAGAAGGCATAGGCGATACCTGCAAAGATGCCGCCGATAAGAGCTATTGCCAGGGGGAAGAGATTATCGCCCGACACGCCCAGATTTCCAAACAGGAAAGAAGGTTTTACGACGAATACGGCACCGGCGATAGCAGTGAGGATGCATGCCCACTGGAAGCCGTCTGCAGCCTCTTTGAGGATTATTATCGAAGTCAGCATCGCGAAGAAAGGAGAGAGCTTGTTGAGCATCATGGCATCAGACATATTCGTGGCAGATATCGCGTAGAAGTTGCAGATGACACTTATCGTGCCGAACAGTGCCCTCATGAACACATAAGGGAAGGAAGCTTTCTTGATCTTGAACTTCTCAGGTGACCTGAAAAGGATCGTATAGGACATAATTATCGCGACGAGGTTTCTGAAGAAAGCCTTCTGGAAGACGGGCATATCTCCTGCGAGGTTAATGAACAACGCCATGCAGGCAAATGCGAATGACGATAACAGAAGATATATTATGCCCCTTTTTCTGGGCGATACCTTTTCTAGCGGCTTAAATGACATGAGCCTTAACCCTTTTTAATACTTTAACGGATATTATAGCAATGAAAGACGCGGTTGCGTGAGATTTAAATGTATTTGATTGACACAAACAACAGCACCAAATACAATGAATAAGTTGCTTAAAAATATAAATAATCAGAGGTTCGCATATGCTCAGAGTAGGTATTCTCGGCTGCGGTTCGATCGCGGCAAAAGTAGCAGACAGTTTGAAGGGCAGCAAGAAAGTTGTCATAGCAGGCGTGGCCTCCAGGGAGAGGAACAAGGCCAAGAAATTCGCATCGGTTCATTGTCCTGACGCGAAGGTCTTCACAGGCTACGAGAAGCTTGCCGCATCTGACGAGATCGACCTTATTTATATCGCAACACCCAACACTTACCATTACGAGCATGCGATCCTTTGCATCAAGGAGTATAAGAACGTCCTGATCGAGAAGCCTTTTGCCATGAGCAAGGCTGAGACCGACAGCATTTTCTTCGAGGCAAAGAACAGAGGCGTATTCGTCGCTGAGGCAATGTGGACATCCTATCTCCCGCTCCATAAGAAAGCTCTCGAATGGATCTGTGAAGGCAGGATTGGTGCCGTTAAGTACGTCACGGCGAACTTAGGATACGATATCGAGAATGTCCCGAGACTTAACAGCCCTGTATTGGGCGGCGGAAGCTATCTTGATCTCGGCGTGTATACGACGAACTTCGCGCTCTCATTTATGGGCAACGACATAAAAGTGTCCAGGGTGTTTGCCAGAATGACTTCTTCCGGTATAGACAGGGATACGTCTTATTCTATGGAGTCTGAGGACGGCAGCATCCTCGGCAACTTCTACGTCACAATGTGCGCAAACACGGATAAGGACGCAGTGGTTACCGGTGAGAAGGGTAAGATCAAGTTCAATAACATCAACAATTACCGCAAGATCGCACTCTATACACCGGATGATGTCCTCGTGGAGGAAATACCCGATGAAGAGGATTATCTGCACGGATATGTATATGAGTTTGAAGCATGCGCCGAAGCCATATCCAAGGGCCTCATCCAGGCTCCTGACATGCCCTGGAGCAGAACTACAAGGATAGCCCAGATAAACGATACTATCCGTTCAATGATGTAAGATGACCGATACTATCTCAAGACAGGAAAAGAACAAGAAGCTCATAAGATTCGTTGTTTTCAACGGCATCATTGCTGCTTTGTATGTCGTGCTGGCTTATATTTTCGCGCCTATCTCTTATGGGATGATACAGGCAAGGATCGCAGAGGCTATGACGATATTCCCGATCTTCTCATGGGCAACGATCCCGGGGGTTACTTTGGGATGCCTTATCGCGAACCTCCTTAATCCCGAGAATCTGGGACCGGTGGATATTATCTTCGGAACGCTTGCCACGCTCATAGCGGGCATACTGTCCTGCCTCATTGGCAAGAAGAACAAGTGGCTCGGACTTTTGTCTCCCATCCTTGTAAACGGACTTATAGTAGGAGGATATCTTCCGTTCCTTCTTATGGATACGGTTACCTGGCAGGCAGTTGCAATCTCCATGCTCTCTGTTGCCGCCGGCGAAGCTATTGTTATGATCGTCTTAGGAATAGGACTCGTTGCTATAATTGATAAAACAGGTTTAAAGAGAAAACTACCATGACACAGTATTTTGACCCCAATCCGACAACCCCTTCAGACCGCAAAGTAATACCGTACAGAATGAACGGCATCAACTTTGAGTTCTATACGGATACGGCCGTATTTTCCAGGAATGAAGTCGACTTCGGAACTAATCTTCTTATCGACACGCTCGTAAAAGATATCAAGGCAAGAGGCCCCAAAATGGAGCGCTTCGTTGACCTGGGATGCGGCGTGGGAATCGTAGGCATCGTCATCAAGTCATGCTTCATGGCTTTTGATGTAACAGGCGTGGACATTAATTCACGCGCGGTAGCGCTCGCCAGGGAGAACAGCATGCTCAACGGTGTGAACTGCAGATTCATGTCGAGCGATATCCTTTTCGGAGTAAGAGAAGAACACTTTGATATCATAGCCACTAATCCCCCTGTCAGGGCAGGCAAGAAGACCGTATTCGGCTTTTACGAGCAATCTTTCGAACGGCTCAATCCGGGCGGATATCTTTATGTAGTTTTGCAGCGCAAGCAAGGAGCTCCTTCGACGATGGACAAGCTAAAAGAGCTTTTCGGCAACTGCGAGACACTGTCGATCGACGGCGGTTACCGTGTAATGAGAGCAAAAAAAGACTAAGATTGGTTTGCCGGGTAGCGGCAAATCAAAATTGATATATAATAAGCGCGAAAAAATGTAAGGAGAAACCAATATGTCATCAGCATGTGATTCCTGCCCTTCAAAGAACGGCTGCACATCTCAGGACTCATGTCCTTCAGCTAACGGTATTCAAAAAGATCCTCTCGCAGCAGGCTCTTCCATCAAGACCGTTATCGGTGTCGCAAGCGGTAAGGGCGGAGTAGGCAAATCATTCGTAACATCAGTCCTAGCAGTCCAGCTCGCCAGAAAAGGCTATAAAGTAGGCATCATGGATGCCGACATCACAGGACCTTCGATCCCGCAGTCCTTCGGACTTACGGAGAACTTAAGAGCGACCGACGACCAGCTTATAGTCCCTGCAGAGACTTTAACGGGCATCAAGGCAGTCAGCGTCAATCTCGTTCTCGAGAACAAGGAAGCTCCGGTAATCTGGAGAGGTCCCGTCTTAAGCTCGCTCTTGAAGCAGTTCTGGGGCCAGACAAACTGGGAGACCTTAGATGTCCTTCTTATCGATATGCCTCCGGGAACAGGCGACGTTCCGCTTACACTGTTCCAGTCCATGCCTTTGGACGGAATCATTCTTGTTGCTACCAGCCAGGACCTTGTATCCATGATCGTTAACAAGGCGCGCAACATGGCTTCCATGATGAAGGTTCCGGTGCTCGGAATGGTCGAGAACATGAGCTACATCAAGTGCCCTTACTGCGGTGATGAGATCAGACTTTACGGCGACGGCTCCACCATCGAGAAGTCTGCTGCTGAGATCGGCGCAAAGGTAACGGATAAGCTCCCGCTCGATCCTGATGTTACGAAGCTTGTCGACAGCGGAAAAGCAGAAGAAGTAAGCGTTGACCTCCTTGCCGGCACGACCGAGATGGTAATTGAGTTGATAAAGAAGTGAAAAGATATCTGTCATTAATCCTTACCATAATGTTCACTTTTGTCATCTTGTGCTCATGCTCGAAGAAGACAAATGAAACAGGCAACGGAATAGAAAAATATCTCGGAGATTATTCATACAGCGATCCCGCTATATGCATGGTCTATGAGCCCGTTGAAGGTGAGGATGACGGCAACGGCAACCCGCTTTATGGTATCCAGTACCGCAAGATAACAGATCTTGACGGTATCCTTGCTTCCGGCAATACGATGCTCATATATTTCTACAGCTCGATGAATAATGACAGCGGTGCAATAACGGCTGCCGTGGAAGATCTGGCACAGGCTTATAACGGCAGATTATCCGTACTGATGCTTGATGCCATGGAGTATCCGGACATGATGGGAAAATACGATATCGAAGCAGTGCCTGAATTCGTACTTAAGAAGGCGGGACAGGCCGATAAAGTTTTCGACAGTGTATCATATGAGTATTGGACGCTTAATGACGTAATAGATTGGCTTGCCGCTAACGGCGTGGCATGAGGTGAGTAATATGGTAAATATCGTATCGGTCAGTACAATAGGACAGGACAGCCACAGATTTGGCGAGCCTTGCGGTGAGACAGTCATCAGGCTCGGAGGAATCGGCATTCCTTTTGATAAGCCCATTGACGCGAACAGTGACGGTGACGTTGTCCTGCATGCGATAACCAATGCTGTATCAGGATTTACCGGCGTAAACATCCTTGGCGGCGAAGCAGACAAGATCTGCCTTGAGCAGGGAATAAAGGACAGCACGGTCTACCTTAAGAAAGCTCTTGAATACATGAAGGAAGGCAGGATCATTCACTGCTCGGTCCCCATCGAGTGCCTCCGCCCGAAGCTCATGCCGCACATCCCGAAGATGAAAGAATCGGTAGGAGAGCTTCTCGGCATACCCGCAGCGTCAGTCGGCATCACAGCCACGACAGGTGAGGGCCTGACGGGATTTGGCCGCGGTGAAGGAATACAGGTATTCTGCATCCTGACTTTCGCAAAAGAGATATAAAACATAAAGCCCGCTATGTGAAGCGGGCTTATTTGTTATCAGTCGTGGAAAGGTTCGCTCTCTCCTCTGGATCTTACGATCTCCGAAGCTATCGCAATATCTTCCGGAGTCGTTATCTTGAGGTTCGAATAAAGCCCCTTGGTAAGATAAACATTAAGCCCGCAGGAGGTCGCAAGTGCTGTGTCATCGGTAGCAACCGTGCCTTCTGACATCGCTCTCTCATAACACATCTTGATGTCTTTATATTTGAAGCCCTGGGGTGTGAGTATCTCATAAAATCTCGATCTGTCGGGAGTGCCGGTTACAAGGATCTCGCCCGAAGCTGTTACTTCGATCTCCTTCAAAGTGTTCTTTACCGGCACGGCGGATGCACAGACATCATGATTGCTAAGGCCGTCGATGCATGCTGTTATCTCGTCAGCTGTTACGAGGCAGCGCGCGCCGTCGTGAACAAGAACGAGGTCATCTTCTGATGCGTCAGTGATCATGCTAAGTCCCAGAGAAACGGACTCCGTTCTGGTATTGCCGCCGAGTGTGAAAACGATATCAAGGTCAGGGAAATACTCCATGCACATGGCCTTGAGGATATCGATAAGATCAGGTGTCGTGACAAGGATGATCTTGTAATCCATGTCCGCATAATTATTCCTGCAGACATCGGTAATTGCGCCCAAAGTCCTCAAGATGACGGGGCTCCCTTCGACATTTCTCATGAGCTTGGGCTGGCCTGTGCCCATACGTGTTCCGCTTCCTGCGGCAGGTATCAGAAAATAGCATCTGCGGTTCATAAGAATACCTCCTTGCTGTTAAGAGAACAGTATATCGACAGCTTCCTTAAGGTTATCTGCATATATGAATTCAGGGACCGGGTTACCTGCGAAAACTTCTGCCGAAGCATTGGCGAGTTCCTTCTCAAGAGCATCCTTGGAACTGCCGGGAAGCACAACGGTAGTTATGCCGAGTCTGGCGGAAGCAAGGCATCTTTTCAGGATCCTTGATACAGGTCTGATCTCGCCTGATAATCCGACTTCACCAAGTATCAGGGTATTGGGCTTTACACTTACGCCTCGTGCCGAAGAGACTGTCGCCATGCATACCGCGAGATCTGTAGCAGGATCTGATACCTTGAGACCACCGATGACATTAACAAAGCAATCCTTGGATGTGAGTCCTAACTTAAGAAGCTTCTCGCAAACGGCAAGGAGCATGAGGACTCTTCCGCGCTCGGGGCCTGATGTCATTCTCTGCGGATTGGGATATACACTCTCGGTGCAAAGCGCCTGCACCTCAATGGTTAATGCGTCATTGCCTTCGAGTGTGGATGTGAGGACCGATCCGGGACTGTTAATAGGCCTTCCTGCAACAAGAAGAGCTTTGGAGCTGTCTACGGGAATGAGCCCCGTCTCGCCCATCTCAAAGAAACATATCTCATTGGATCTTCCGAATCTGTTCTTCGCAGATCTTATGATGCGGTATCCGCCTGTGGCATCGCCTTCAAATCCCAATACCGTATCGACCATGTGCTCGATGGTCTTAGGACCTGCGATGGAGCCGTCCTTGGCGATGTGGCCTACCATGATGATCGTTATGTTATTTGTCTTTGCGATCCTGATAAGGCCTGCAGCGACTTCTCTTATCTGCGCAACACCTCCGGGAGTGCCGGCTACCTGTTCGGAATAAAGTGTCTGGATGGAGTCAATGATCGCAAGGCAGGGTTTATGCGTCTTGATCTGTTCTGCGATTGCTTCAAATCTTGTCTCACCGCAGATCAGGATATCGCGTTTTATCTTAAGTCTTGTGGCACGCATACCGATCTGGGCGGGGGATTCCTCGCCCGAGACATATAAGACGTCACCTTTTGCCTGATAAGAATCGGCGAGCTGCATTAAAATGGTGGATTTACCTATGCCGGGTTCGCCTGCGACCAGAGTGACGGAGCCTTCGGTAATGCCTCCGCCAAATAATGTATCAAGGCTCTCGATGCCGGTCGAATGCCTGATGTAATTCTCTTTACCTGCCTCGCTGAGTCTTACGGTAACTGCAGAATCTGTCCATGAATACTGGTTGGCAGTAAGTGCGGGAGAATCAGTCTTAGCCTTAGCGGGTGCCTTCTCTGAGGGCGCTTCGACAAAGGTGTTGAACATGCCGCAAGAGGGGCACTTGCCCATCCAGCCGGATGTCTCATATCCGCATTCCTTACAGAAAAAAGTCGTCTTCTTAGCCATAAATATATCCGCCCAAATCTTTATTAATTGCCTTGAATGAAAAACTAATCTAATACTTCTTCCTCACAAAATAACACAAATGTAAATTAGGACCATTTCTGAGCGATT
>JAFRST010000043.1 GCA_017427465.1 Clostridiales bacterium
CTCCTACGGCAACTCCGACGGCAACTGCAACACCGACAGCCACGGATACTTCTACGGCAACTCCGACGGCAACTGCAACACCGACAGCAACGGATACTCCGACGGCAACTCCGACGGCAACTGCAACGCCGACAGCCACGGATACTCCTACGGCAACTCCGACGGCAACTGCAACGCCGACAGCTACGGATACTCCTACGGCAACTCCGACAGCAACTGCAACGCCGACAGCCACGGATACTCCTACGGCAACTCCGACAGCAACTGCAACACCGACTGCAACAGGTTCGCCGACTACGACTGTTACCAGCACACCTACAACAACAGCAACTCCTTCAGGCGGAGTTATCACTGGTACACCTACCGGCACTCCTCCGGGTCCCGGTCTTGATGTAGAACTTTCGAAGGAAGATGTAGCAGGTAAGGAGATCGCCCAGGCCGAGCTTACTTTAAGAAGCGTGGATAACTACGACCTGTCTAACGTTGTTGTTACTCAGAATGGCGTTCCGGTATCTTTCAGACTTTCCGGAGATCATACGGCTATTTCGTTCTATACGGTAGATAACGCAAGGACTATAGTAAGCGGTCTCCAGGCCGGTGAGTATGAGTTGACAGAGACAGTTACGCCTAAGGCCTATCTGACGGCAGATGCTATCTACTTTGTTCTTAATACTGACGGTTCTTGTAATAGCAACGGTACAGTAATAGTTAAGGGTTCACCGATCGTTATGGTAGATAAGGCTGATCCTTCTTACTCTACTTCCGGTAAGACACCGATTCCGGCAACCGGAGAGCAGATCAGTCCTGTAACTGTAGCGGGCATTATCGTTCTTTTGTTTGCTCTTTGCTTTACCGGCTTTGGCGTATATCGTATTAAGAAGAACAAAAATTGAATAATGCTTTCTAATTGATTTGATCTGATTATGCCGCTCTTCGTTTTTCGGGGAGCGGCATTTTTGGGAATATATTTAAAGACAAAACAGATTTTTAATATATAATCTATGTGTTGTGAAGGGGGAATATTAAGGTGAATTCGATTATTAAGAAGTTTTCGCATTTTACATGTTGCGAGATGAAGCAGAAGCAGATGTCGGTTTTCCTGATAGGTTGCATTGTGACCTTTATCCTGGAATTTCTGGCTTATTTATTTAAAAGTGTTTTCTCCGTTTTGGCTTCCAGGCTTTGGATGCTCTCAGTGATCCTTTTCGTTATCTTCTTCTTGTTCATTGTTGTTAAGCAGGTTACTGATGATGTGCGCGAAAAAAAGATCCTTCTTCCATTTATATTTGTACTTATCTTTGGTTTCTTTGCTTTTCAGATCGGTAATTACGGCTTCAGTGATCTGAGCTATGAATCGACTCAGGAAGTTGTAGCCGGATTAAAAGCCCTTGAACAGCCGGATTGGAATTATGCGGGAAAAGGATTTACAGGTTATCCGGTCAAACAGTATATTATCAATGCTATTCCGACATTGATCTTCGGCAGAAATTTCTTTGCGCTGAATCTCGGATTTGCAATACCATTCCTGATAGGAATTACATTATTGTTTATTGAATTACGTAAGCTTTCAACAAGGCTTGGTATTGATGAAAAGTATAGTCTTTTCCCTATATTCATTATTGCTTTTTGCCCTTTCATCGATGAGTTCTACTATATTTTCGAGCAGACGATCACACCGGTATCATTTGCGATGATAGTAGTTGCTCTTTACCTCAGATTATTGAGGACAAGGTCGTTATTGACATTAAGCATGCTGACGGTCAGTGCTTGCATGCTGCCTTTTATGTATACGCCTGCCTTAGCCTTTATGGGTTTGTTTACGGTAATGATGATCTATCACGCGGTAAACGTAATTAAGGGCAAATCCAAGTATTACAGACCCGGCAAGAAGAATATTAATTATCTGATAGCTTTATTTACTTCTGCGCTGACACCTATGTTATTTTTTGTCTGCACTCTTGTCGGTAAGAGAGATGACAGATTCCTGACTTCATACGGTGAGACTTTTGCTCCTGAAAAGCAAAGCGAATACATGAAGGCATTCATGGGATTCTTTATTGATTCTGATTCGTTGTTCTGGGGTGTTTTCGGTGCTGTTGTCCTGATCTATCTTATAGCCGCTCTCACATTTAGGCTTAAGTTCCATGATCTTTTAATCGCGTTGTGGTGTATCGGGACCGCACTATTCTCGTTCCTGCTTCCCGGAGTCGCTATTGTTTTCAACTTCTATTACAGCCCGTTGATCCTTGCGCAGAGAAGTCTTGTAATCGTACCTGTAATTGCAGTCAGCATGCTTGTGGCTGTAGCAGGTTTCTTAAAAAAGCATTCGATCGGTTTGCGTAAAGATTTTCTTGCAATAGTTACCGCGGCATTCCTTTTATTCGGAATCAATTCGTTATTCCAGATCCATAAAGCCTGCGAATATAACAATTATATCCAGCATATGAAATACATAATGAAGTACTGTGAAGAGGTTACGGAATATCACGGTAGCGATTATGATGATAATTTTGTTCTGGTAATTCATTCGGATAACGGACTGTTCACAAATGCATGGGATTTTACTACGTACTATTATCCTAATGCCAAATTATATATTTTCCCTACTGAGCAGCACGGAGGAATCAGTATCTACGATACTATTTTCCCGAGATATATCTTCTCTGAGAACGTGAATACTGCGAATTATTACAATATAGAATTCAATTCCAGAACATTCAAGAATTACCGTTTTGATGAGGATACTACTATTTACTTCAGGTATATTGAACCTGATTACAGTTACGTCGACCAGTACGATCAGGAGTATATAGACAAGTATAATCTCCAGCCATATCAGCAGCATTAACAGCGGGGTTTAATTCCCGGATATGACAGGATCCGCTTAAGCAAATAAACTATTACGGGCTCGGCAAGGCACGGATACTTGTGCATTTTGCAAGTTAGTTAAAACTAACTATATGACGTATAGTATAAGCGGAGGTGATTATATGACGATTCAAACGATTATTGGAATCTTAATCCCCTTTGCAGGTACGTCGCTTGGAGCTGCAATGGTCTTTCTGCTTAAAGACGAGATCTCGAAAAATCTTCAGCGCATGCTTACCGGCTTTGCCGCCGGCGTAATGGTCGCTGCATCGTTTTGGAGTCTTCTTCAGCCTGCTTTGGAAAGCGCTGAAGGAATGGGCAAACTGTCTTTTCTTCCTGCGGCCATCGGGTTCCTTGCCGGTATAGGATTTCTGCTTTTACTTGATGTCATAACTCCTCATATGCATATGAATCATGAGGGCGAAGGTCCGAAGTCAGGATTTAAGAGAACAACTAAGCTTATACTGGCTGTCACACTTCATAACATCCCTGAAGGTATGGCTGTCGGCGTAGTCTATGCCAATATCATTGCTGGAAGCAGTCTGATCAATACTGCAGGAGCACTGGCTCTTGCGATCGGTATCGCGATCCAGAATTTTCCTGAAGGTGCGATCGTATCGATGCCTCTCAGAGGAGAGGGCATGTCAAAAGGGAAGACCTTTCTCTATGGCGTGTTATCCGGAGCTGTTGAGCCTGCTGCCGCAGTGGTAACGATATTTGCATTCAGCCTTGTTACTTCATTGCTTCCGTATATGCTGGCTTTTGCTGCCGGTGCCATGATCTATGTAGTAATAGAAGAACTGATACCCGAAATGAGCGAAGGAGGGCATTCGAACTGGGGGACAATAGCTTTCAGTATCGGATTCGTGCTCATGATGGTTTTGGATGTAGCTCTGGGCTGATAATCCGCAGTTATTCAAAAAATAAAGGTTGCCTCGAATGAGAACAACCTTTTAATTGGTGCGGCCGACGAGACTTGAACTCGTATGGAATTACCCACACGCCCCTCAAACGTGCGCGTCTGCCAGTTCCGCCACGGCCGCATATACCGCTTTTGAGCAAGCCTTGTAATTATAAGGTTTGATTATTTGGGTGTCAAGTGCCAAAACTATATTTAATCAAGAGTTTTTTCAGACCTTTCTTCGCTCGTAGTAGAACATGAACTGCTGCATTATTCCGGCGGTGTCAGGATAAGGCGTGCAGTCGAAATGTCCGCCGTAATATTTGTCCTCGATTCTCTGTATCCATACGTCTACAGGGAATCTTCCTGTCCTTGCAAACGCGAAAAGCATTATGCAGTTAGCAACCTTCGCTCCTACGCCGTACATGGCCGTCAGTGCCTTATACAGGTCGTCATCAGAAAGCTTTCCTAACGATTCAGCATCAAGCAGTCCTGAAGCAAAGCCTTCGGCGGCTCTGGCGATATAAGGTGCCCTGTATCCGACGCCGGTGTTCTCGAGCTCGCTGAAGGGAAGGGCATTAAGCTCTTCCGGTGTGGGAAAGGCACAATATTCATTACTCAGAGGCTTTACGAAAGGTTCAGAAAGCTTGGGCGCCATTATCTTTTTGCCGCAGAGCTTTGAGATTCGCTCAACAGACGTCGTTATTGACGGTATAGAGCGCCTTTGCGAGATTATATAGCTTATCACGGTCTCGAAAACATCCTGCTTAAGTATCCTGATGCCTTCACCGAATCTGGCTGCATCCAAAAGATATTGGTCGTTCTTGTCGATTGATCTTACGATTGCCTTGTAGTCACGGCCGAGATCCAGATACGGCTTCCATATATTCCTGAATTCTTTATCAGAACATGAAAATGCGAACGTGTCTTTGGCTGTTTTTGCTATCTGAAGATATTTTCCGAAGGCGACAAGCTCGACATGAGAATCATCTATTACTTTGATCCTGAAGGCCTGGCCGGAATCAGCGACCTTAAGGAGGTCCAAAAACGGTATCTTAACGGTTACCATTGCCTTTGTCACCTAACTTGAAGTAATTACTTAGCGTGCAGATGATGGCACCATTGTAGAGCTTAACACGCTTATCTGCTCTGTGACCTGTAGCTTCTTCGAAGGCGTTCTCGGGTGTAATAACGGAGAGTCTTAAGCCTTTCTTGCAGAAACCGTCTTTTGTAAGGTAAGTGCGGTCTATTAGCTTATATATCTTTGCTGCATCCTCAGGTGTCATGAGACGTCCGCCGTAAGGAGGATTGGTAATGACAAGCTGTCTGGGGAGGGAAGTGAGCTTTTCCAGGTATTCAGGCGTCATCTTGGCAGCATCACAGATCCTGAATCTTGTGTGCTTGCCGACGCCTGCAGCTTCTGCATTGCGTTTAGCTGATTCGACGGCAGCAGGATCGATGTCTGATCCGAAGAAATAGCAATCGTCCATAGGCTCTGTGTCTTCGTTATCCAGAGCTTCCTCAAGAGCCGTCTTATATGGAGCTTTACCAATGTAGGGGAGATCCTCATACGCGAAGTGGCGGTCCCTGCCCGGTGCTATGCCACAGGCAGTCCTGGCAGCTTCTATGACGATCGTACCTGATCCGCAGAAGGGGTCTACGAGGGCTTCGTTGCCGTAAGGACGGTATTTGGCATATGTGATCATGCCGGATGCCAGAGTCTCTCTGATAGGCGCTTCGTGTGTAAGCGGTCTGTAGCCGCGCTTATGAAGGCCTGCGCCGGTAGTATCTATCATGAAGCGGCAGATGTCATTAACAATGCCGAACTGTATCTTGACCGTTCCGAACTCTTCGTTCTCGGAGATAACAGTATCAGCTGATAAGCCTCTTGATACCGCAAGGCTCTCGGCGATGGCTTTCTTTGCAAGCTTCTGGAGGGCGGGAATGCCGTAAAGTTTGGATTTCCTGGAGAAGCCGTTGACGATAAATGCCCAATTGGCAGGTATGAAGTCTGTCCATTTAATACTGCGGCAGCCTTCGAAAAAAGCATTGAAATTGGTATCGGGATCATCGGAGGCCCCGCAACAAAATTCTCCGACCTCAATAAAAATGCGCTCAGCGTGCTTGATCCACATGTTGGCGCGCGCAACATCCGTGTAATCTCCTTCCAAAGTAACCACGCCGTCATTGACGGTGATACGTTCCTTTTCATAACCTCTGTCAAGAAGGTCTCCTTTGGTGGGGGATTCAAGCCCGAATAATGTAGTAATTATTATTTTCATAAATGAGAGTATACCAAATTTGCGGTCATTTTACTCATATAGCAAACACTGTAAAATCCGCATGTTTACAGGTTTATTAGGATTTGCCTCAAAATTCCTTGTCAAGTATTAATTTCATTTTTTTGTTGTATTTCTCCCGTGGACACCAGTTTCTGAACAAAGGTTCAGAAAGCCGCGAAACCCCTTAATTCATTGCGTTTGACAAAATGGCTAACATCTTGTAACTGTTTTGTCAACAAACGGTAACAAAATGTCAAATTCAATAGATATAGGGGTTTCAGGCACTTTTAAAACCAAAGTGTTTGTTTTTATAGTTATAAACAAAGTTTTGAACATTATGAACATTTTTGCACATCGAATGTTTATATTTTTCGAGTTCGAAAAGGAATAAATACTCTCTGTTTTCTGTTATACTTTTGCGGTAAGAAAAGAATATATGGGGAGGTTCTTATATGTCTGAACTCCATGATATTGCTAAGGCAGCCCGCGAGGCTTCTTACATCATGGCTTCTTTGGGAAGCGATGTTAAGAATAAGGCTCTTGCCAATGTTGCCCTTAAACTGAAGAATTCCAAGGATGAGATTTTCGCTGCCAATAAGCAGGATCTTGAAGAGGCTGAGAAGACAGGACTTGATATGCCGCTTCTTAAGAGACTCAAGTTCAATGAAGACAAGCTTAATGACGTTGTCTCAGGTATTGAGAGTCTTATCGGCCTTAACGATCCTGTCGGCAAGGTTACTTTAAGAACTACGCTGGATGACGGACTTGAGCTTACGAGAGTTACATGCCCTATCGGTGTCATCGGTGTTATCTTCGAGAGCAGACCAGACGCGTTAGTCCAGATCGCATCTCTTTGCATCAAGAGCGGCAACGCTGTTTTCCTTAAGGGCGGCTCTGAGGCTATCAACACCAATAAGGCTTTAGCTTCAGTTATCAGCAAGGCTGGTATCGAAGCAGGACTTCCCGAAGGCTGGCTAAATCTCCTGACGCTCCGTTCTGAGATCGCTGATATGTTAAAGCTCGATGAATATATCGACCTCATTATTCCCAGAGGCTCCAATTCGTTTGTTCAGTACATCATGCAGAACACGAATATCGCTGTACTGGGACACGCTGACGGCGTCTGCCACACATATATTGACAAAGACGCAGATCTTGCAAAGGCAGTTAAGGTTGCTATTGATGCCAAGACCCAATATGTTTCTGTATGTAATGCTACAGAGACTTTCCTTGTGAACGAAGCTCTGAAGGACAGTTTCCTGCCGGAATTCATCAAGACCATGCAGGATGCAGGCGTTGAGTTGTTCGGCGATGACTATGTAGCTGATACATTCGGTCTTGCAAAGGCTGAGGAATGGCACCATGAGTATCTTGCCATGAAGTGCTCCGTTAAGATCGTTAAGGATGTCGACGAGGCTATCGCCCACATCAATCACTACGGATCAGGCCATACAGACGCGATCATCACCGAGAATAAAGAGACTGCTGAGCGTTTCATGACCATGGTTGACTCCGGAAGCGTTCTCGTCAACTGCTCTACAAGATTTGCAGACGGTTTCCGTTACGGATTTGGTGCAGAGGTAGGCATCGCTACTTCCAAGATCCACGCCAGAGGTCCTGTAGGTCTTGAAGGACTGGTTTCATACAAGTACAGGCTGGTAGGCAACGGTGACATCGTCGGACCTTACTGCGACGGCTCAAAGAAGTTCAAGCATATTCATCAAGATATTTAATTACGGAAAGAGGAATGAAAAATGATCGTATCCATCGCATCAGACCACGCAGGTTATGAATTGAGACAGAAGGTTAGAAAGTACCTTGAAGAGAAGGGCTTTGAAGTCCTTGACGGCGGCGCTCCGAACGGAACAGACTCTTATTCTTACGTTGATGCAGGCATTAAGGTTGCAGAAGATGTTTCAAGCGGCAAGGCTGAAAGAGGTATCGCTATCTGCGGTACCGGTATCGGAATCTCTCTTGTCTGCAACAAGTACAAGGGAATCAGATGCGCTCTGTGCACCAATGAGTTCATGGCTAAGATGTGCAGGCAGCATAACGATGCACAGATCCTGGCATTCGGTGAGCGCGTTGTCGGACTTGGTGTAGCTTTGGGCATGATCGATGCTTTCTTCGAGGAAGAATTCGCTAGCGGACGTCATGCAACACGCGTAAACGGTATTAAAGAGATCGAGGAGAAACATTTTAAGTAAGTTTTTAATACTGTTTTTTGACTATAAACCAAAGCTTTTCGTTCAGTTTGATTTGATTAATTTATAAGGCTCCGGATCTCCCGGGGCTTTATTTTTCCTGCGAATGCCTAAAACAATGGGTTTTAGGCTTTTGCCAGTGATGCGGTAAAAATCAAATCATAGCAAAAAGGTATCATTATGCTCAAACTATTCGTATTTTATTTGTTCCGGAGTTAACGATACAATTGCACTTGAAATCAAATAACAATATCCAAAACGCATTGAAACATAATTTTAATACCTTTTGGAAATGGTTTGAAGGAGGAGAGTTTATGGACACTAATTTAATCAGCAACTTGATTGATGAGAAAGTCTTTGGCGTCTGGTTCCTTATTGGCGCGGCACTGGTCTTCTGGATGCAGGCCGGTTTCGCAATGGTTGAGTGCGGCTTTGCTAGAGCAAAGAACGCAGGCAACATCATCATGAAGAACCTCATGGATTTCTGCATCGGTACAGTAGTATTTGTTGCGATCGGTTTCGGTCTGTTCCTGGGCGAAGATGCACTCTTCGGACTCGTCGGAATCCCGAACCTCGATATATTCACAAATTACGCTACGTTCGATTGGTCTAATTTTGTATTCAACCTTGTATTCTGTGCCACAACAGCAACGATCGTTTCCGGTGCTATGGCAGAGAGAACAAGATTCTTATCTTACTGCGTTTATTCTGCAGTTATCTCGGCAGTCATTTATCCTATAGAAGCTCACTGGACATGGGGCGGCGGCTGGCTCGCTCAGCTCGGATTCCACGATTTCGCAGGATCTAACTGCATCCATATGGTAGGCGGTATCTCTGCTCTTATCGGTGCTGCAATCCTCGGTCCCCGTATCGGTAAGTTCGTAAAAGATAAGAAGGGTAAGATCACAAAAGTAAATGCATTCCCCGGCCACAACATTCCGATGGGCGCTCTCGGCGTATTCATCCTCTGGCTTGGCTGGTACGGATTCAACGGTGCTGCCTGCACAGATATGGCTCAGCTCGGATCTGTATTCGTAACAACAACAATCGCTCCTGCTATCGCAACAGTTGTCTGCATGATCTTCACATGGATCAAGTACGGTAAGCCTGATGTTTCCATGTGTTTGAACGCTTCACTCGCAGGACTCGTTGCAATCACAGCTCCCTGTGACGTAACTGACGCTCTCGGCGCAACTATCATCGGTGCAGTCTCCGGCGTACTCGTAGTATTTGGCGTATGGTTCCTTGATAATAAGTTAAGAGTTGACGACCCTGTCGGTGCAGTTGCAGTTCATATGTTCAACGGTATCTGGGGTACGATCGCAGTAGGACTTTTCGCAACAGACACAGCACCTGCTTACGCCATCGCTGATAAAGCAGGCAACACAATGGTTGGTTTGTTCTATGGCGGCGGCCTCAAGCTCCTTGGAATCCAGATGACAGGTATGCTCGCTACAGCAGCTTGGACAGCAGTTACTATCACAATCACATTCCTTATCATCAAGGCTATCTTCGGTCTCAGAGCATCTGAGGAAGAAGAGCTCACAGGTCTTGACGTTACAGAGCATGGTCTCGCAAGCGCTTACTCAGGCTTCTCACTCATGGACGTTTCAGGCTCTATGATGGAAGAAAATGAGAATACAGACCTTGGTACACCCGAATATGCAGAAGCTTCTGAAGCTCAGAAGAATGCTGCAGTTAAGGTTGAAGTAGCACCTGAGCTCTACACAGGCATGCATAAGGTTGTTATTATTGCTAAGCTCTCGCGTTATGACAAGCTCAGAAAGGCAATGAACGATCTCGGTGTAACCGGTATGACAGTTACACAGGTTATGGGCTGCGGCATCCAGAAGGGTGCAGGAGAGAAGTACAGAGGTGTCGAGGTAGATGCTACGCTCCTGCCTAAGATCAAGGTTGAAGTAGTTGTATCCAAGATCCCTGTAGATAAGGTTATAGAGAAGGCAAAGGAAGTCCTTTATACAGGACATATCGGTGACGGTAAGATCTTTGTCTATAACGTAGGCAAGGTCGTAAAGATCCGTACCGGAGAAGAAAACTACGCTGCGTTGCAGGATGTAGAGTAAAAGCAGCTTTTTGATTCTCTTATACACCCAACGAGTTTCCCCGGGGCTGATCTTGGTCCCGGGGATAATTAATAAGTATTATTTTATGTCCCTGAAAATATGCGTAAATCTTCTTAAATATCAGCAATTTGGCTATTTATTATATATTTAATGACATTATGTGCAATTAGGTTTAAAATGTCATATAGCAAAAAGAAGGGATAGGCGTAAATACATGATTACAGCATTGTTTTTGGCTGGTTCGTGGCTCTCGGAGTTCTTTGCGGCATTCGTAGAGAAGTTTTCCGAGAGGTTCTCGCACAAGGATATCGGTGCGGAGATAAGCGAAGCCATCCTGCAGGTAAAGATGTATTTCACGGTAGGGGATTATAAGGTCCTCATTACCGATGCTGTCATTGTTACCTGGATTGCCGCTATTGCCATGCTCATTGTTTTGAGCCTTTTGATCGGCAAGCCTTCAAAGGACATGAAGCTTACCAGGGGTCAGGCTATAGTAGTTTCACTTACAGAGCTTGTTATCAATACCGGAATGAGCTTTGGCATGAACCGCAAGCAGGCAGAGGAAGTCACTCCCATGATCCTCACATTCGGTCTTGTCATCACGGCCTGCAACTCGATCTCGTATTTCCATCTGCCGCCGCCGGCCAAGAACATCGCGTTCCCTGTAGGCTGCGCCATCACGGCTATCATCTACGTTATCGTCATGACATTCAAGTTCGTTGGTCCCAAGGGCTTCTGGACAACACTTACGACACCGATCGTCGTTATGCTCCCGTTTAAGCTACTGGACTATGTCGTAAAGCCTTTGTCGCTTGCTTTGAGACTTTTCGGTAACGTTTTCGCGGCATTCATCTTCATGGAATTCTTATCGATCTCCATTCCGATCATATTGCCGGGTATCGCCGGACTATGGTTCGATATCACGGACGGATTGATCCAGGCAGTCGTATTCTCATATCTTACGATGTCTTATATAGGCGAGAACGTCGAAGCGGTGCATGAGTACAACGAAGGTGCCGGGGAGCGCGAGATGCTCAAGAAAGAGAAGAAAGCCAAGAAGGCTAAGAAATTAGCAGCTTGATCAGATAAACAAGAGTATAAACAGATAATTATTTAGGAGGACACATATATGAACAGCATTTTAGTAGCAGCACTGCCCATCATAGCTGCATTGGAGACAAGAGGAATTGCGGCAATCGCAGCTGCCATCGCCATCTCCTGCGGAGCTTTCGCTTCTACATTTGCCATGGGCAAGGCAGCAAGTACTGCTCTCGAGGCCGGAGCAAGACAGCCTGAGATCGTAAGCAAGCTCCAGACAATGCTCCTTCTCTCGATCGTATTCATCGAGTCGATCGGTATTTATTCCCTCGTTGTTGCATTCCTTTTGATCTTCACAGTCCAGTAAGCAAGGGCGATCGAATCTGCATAAGGGAGCATTAGCAATATGTCACATGTAGCGACACTGCTGTTATTGGAAGCAGAAGCTGAGACAAGCCTTTTCTCGCCGGATCAGTTCGCGGGATACGCTGTAACAGCTGTTATTACCATATTCAATATCCTGTTGGTATTCATTATCTTCAGGCTCTTCTTCTATAAGAAGGTCATGAAGATCATTAACGGACGACAGGAGGCGCTTGACGCTGAGCTCGAGGCAGCAAAGAAGTCCAAGGAAGAAGCTCAGGCAATTGTCGATTCTTCCAAAGAGACTATCGATGAAGCAAAGAGAAAAGCTTCAGAGATCATGGAAGATGCTAAAGCCAGTGCCGAGAAGCAGAGCCAGGCGGTTATCAACCAGGCCAACGAAGAGGCTCAGCATATCATCGAGAGAGCAGAAGATGACGCTGCAAGAATGAAGCGTAATGCTTTCGAGACCATGAAAGACGACATCGCAGATCTGTCAGTCCAGATCGCAGGTCATATCATTGGTGATGCGGTTTCCAAGGAAGAGCTTAAGAAGTCCGCTGCAAAGCACACCGAAGAGATCCTCGATAAAGAGGTAGAGAAGAGTGAGTAATAATCCGTCTGACAATAAGGATAACAAGATAAAGTCCAGAGGTCCTTCGTTAAGGATCGAGACGGCAGGTGATATCCCTGAAGAGAAGCTCGTAAGGGTTGCCGCCAAGTTTGCTGAGATCAATGAGATCGAAGATTACCGTCTTTCTATTGAACAGCGCGACGATCTTATCGGCGGTTTTATCGTATATTATCAGGGAAGCAGATACGACTATTCCATCAAAGGACAGTTAGGAAGGATCGGTTCATTTATTAAGCAGACCCGTTCTTTCGATACTTATGTTGACGGAGGCGTTGATTCAAAAGCAGCTTTTGACGAGGAATTCCCTTCGTCCAAGGTCAAGGAAGATCTGGAAAAAGCTCTCGAGCAGTTCCCTGAGTCTCACAAAGTCAGTCTTGATAACATAGAGATCTTCGGTCTTGCCGATGAAGAACTCGACAAGCGTGTGGAAGACGCATTCCTTTTCCAGGAGCACAGGGACGAGGTCGGTAAAGTAGCATCTGTCTCTGACGGTGTTGCTTCCGTAACAGGCCTTCGCAACTGCATGCTAAATGAGCTTATCTATTTTGCTTCAGGCGCTACAGGTATCGCCATGAACCTCGAAAAGACGAAGGTCGGCGTAGTCCTTCTTACAGGTGAAGATACCGTAGTCGAGAGCATGAGCTGCAAGCGCACCATGACGACATGCTCGGTTCCTGTAGGTATGGGTCTTTTGGGAAGAGTAGTCAACGCTTTGGGCCAGCCTATCGACGGCAAGGGCGTTATCAGATATACAGAGGAGCGTCCTGTCGAATCACCCGCTCCCACGATCATCGAGAGAGCTCCTGTAGATACTCCGCTGTTTACCGGAATCACGGCTATCGATGCCCTTACTCCTATCGGAAGAGGCCAGAGAGAGCTCATCATCGGTGACCGTCAGACAGGTAAGACATCCATCGCATTGGATGCCATCATCAATCAGAAGAATGAAGACGTTATCTGCGTCTATGTTCCTATCGGCCAGAAAATGGCTAATATAGTTGCGACAGCAGGCCTTCTCGAAAAGCGCGGTGCCATGGACTATACGGTCATCGTAGCAGCTTCCGCTTCGGAGTCAGCTGCCATGCAGTACATTGCTCCTTTCGCAGCCTGCGCTATCGCAGAGAAGTTCATGTATGACTATCACAAGGACGTACTCATCGTTTACGATGACCTCTCAAAGCACGCCCAAGCCTACAGAGCGATCTCGCTGCTCCTCAGAAGACCTCCGGGAAGAGAAGCTTATCCGGGCGATGTTTTCTATCTGCACTCAAGACTTTTGGAGAGATCAGCCAAGCTTTCTGACGAGTTGGGCGGCGGATCCATTACCGCACTTCCCATCGTCGAGACGCAGGGTAACGATATCTCCGCATATATTCCTACGAATGTAATCTCTATCACTGACGGTCAGATCTATCTGTCACCTGAGCTTTTCTTCTCAGGCCAGAGACCTGCTGTTAACGTAGGCCTTTCAGTATCCCGTGTAGGCGGTGCTGCTCAGACAAAGGCCGTAAAGAAAGTCGCAGGACCTTTGAGAATCTCTTTGGCTCAGGCACGTGAGATGGCATCCTTCTCACAGTTCGGTTCTGACCTGGACGAGAATACACAGCTCCAGATTAAGCGTGGTACTGTCCTTAACGAAGTATTGAAGCAGGAGAGATTCTCTCCTCTTACCATGGCTTCTGAAGTCATACTTCTTTATTGTGCTACGACCGATAAGTTTAATTTCCTTGCCACAGAGGATATTGTTGAGTTCTATACGTCACTTCTGGCTGATATCAAGCTGCGCTATCCGAATATTTTCGAAGAACTTACCGACGGCAAGACTTTGACAGACGAGATCAAGTCCGAAATTGATTCGGCTTATGAGGAGTACAAGCAGGCATTCCTTGCCGAGCACGAGGAGTACGCTGAGGAATTCTGATCTTATGGAGAGCTTTTCCGCAATCAAGAAAAGAATGAAGAGCGTCAATGACATCAGTCAGATGACTAATGCCATGCAGCTTGTCTCGAGCGCGAAAATGCGCCGCTCGCAGCTTCTCCACGAATCGATGTATCCGTTTGTCTCCTTCTGCGTTGAGTCAATGCAGGAAATGATCAGAAACAACGAGCACCTGGATAACCCTTTCTTCGTTCTTGAACAGAAGCAGGAAGGTGAGACATGGAAGATAGGTTATTACGTACTTTCCGGTGACCAGGGCCTTGCAGGCGCGTACAACAATAACATGGTAAGGATCACAGAAGATCACGTTAATGCGAAGATCCTTGAGAACACGAAGAAGAATGTGTCCACGACATATGAGCTTAATGTTTTCGGACGTCTGGCAAGAGAAAAGCTCATAAAGAACGGCTACAACGTTAATTCGGACTTCTCGTTCCCGATCACTGAGCCCACTTACTTCGATGCAAGACAGGTTAGTGCGATCATGAGACACCGCTTCCTTAACGGAGACTTTGATCTAGTATATCTTCTTTATACACATATGGAGTCTTCTGTAAAGATGGAGCCTGTGGCATTGAGACTCCTGCCGGTCGATACGAAATCCATCTCAAGAGTACTTCCCGAGAGTCTGGATGATGCCGGAATGGCCATACTCTCAGGTTCTGATATTGAATATTTCCCGGATTCAGGTGCGGTATTCAACTACCTCATCGATTCATATACAAATGCCATGGTTTACGGAGCTATGGTCGATGCTTTCGCAAGTGAGCAGACGGCGAGACTTACCGCCATGGAGAATGCTACAGACAATGCAGAAGAAATGATGAAAAAACTTGAGCTTATGAGCAACCGTGCCCGTCAGGCTAAGATCACGACGGAGCTGACGGAGATCGTCAACGGTGCTCAGCAGGCAGAGAAGATGTGAGGAATATAGTATGGCATATGGCAAGGTTGTACAGATAATCGGACCTGTAATCGACTGCGAATTCGCTAAAGGCGAGATTCCGAAGATCAATGAAGCAATCAGGATCATGAGGAACTCGATCCCCGTCGGTTCTGATTCTGTGATCTCGGATCAGTCAGTCGTAGAGAGTGACAACGATGTTTATGCCGAAGTGCTCCAGCAAAGAGGCAGCGGCATCGTAAGATGCGTATCCTTTAATGCTACGGAAGGTCTTACAAGAGGCCTTGTATGCGAATCTTTAGGTTCTTCCATCAAGGTTCCTGTAGGTGAGAATATCACAGGCCGTCTTTTTAATGCTATCGGTCAGCCTATCGATAACAATGGTGAAGTCTCAAGTGATGCCATGTGGCCTATCCACAGACCCGCGCCTTCGTTTACGGAACAGTATCCTGCTGAGACTATGCTCGAGACGGGAATCAAGGTAATAGACCTCCTGGTACCGTTCTCCAGAGGCGGTAAGATCGGTCTTTTCGGAGGTGCCGGTGTAGGTAAGACAGTCCTTATCCTCGAGCTCATCCGTAACATCGCAAGCGAGCACGGCGGATATTCCGTATTTACCGGTGTCGGTGAGCGTTCACGTGAAGGTAACGACCTCTGGAACGAGATGAAAGCTTCCGGAGTTCTTGATAAGACCATAATGGTATTCGGACAGATGAACGAGACTTCGGGTGCCAGAATGAGAGCTCCTCTCACAGGTCTTACGATGGCTGAATATCTAAGAGACGAGAAACACAGAGATGTTCTCTTATTCATCGATAACATCTACAGATTCGTCCAGGCAGGTTCGGAGGTTTCCGCGCTCTTAGGACGTATCCCTTCAGCAGTAGGTTATCAGCCTACGCTCGCAGGAGAAGTCGGCGAGCTTCAGGAGAGGATCACTTCCACGCGTAACGGCTCAATCACATCGATCCAGGCCGTTTACGTTCCTGCAGACGATATCACTGACCCTGCTCCTGCAACTACATTCGCGCACCTCGATGCTAATATCGTTCTTTCGCGAAGTGTAGTTGAGCTCGGTATCTATCCGGCTGTTGATCCTCTTGAGTCATCTTCAAGAGTTCTTACTGAAGAAGTAGTCGGCTCAGAGCATTACCATGTCGCTCGTAAGGTTCAGGAGATGCTCCAGCGTTATAAGGAACTCCAGGACATTATCGCGATCCTCGGTATGGAAGAGCTTTCCGAGAAAGACAGGATCATGGTATCCCGTGCCCGTAAGGTACAGAGATATCTGTCACAGCCTTTTTTTGTTACAGCTGATTCAACGGGCTTTGCACCGAGATATGTACCTGTCGCTGAGACTGTAAAAGCATTCGGTGAATTGATCTCCGGATCTTTGGACCACATCCCTGAGCAGTGCTTCTTTATGAAGGGCGGCTTAGATGACATCATCAGCGCTTATAAAGAGACCAATCCTTAATACTGTTTATGGCTGAACACGTTAACCACAAGATAAATCTCCTTATCGTTACCCCTTATGAAGACTTTTTTGAGGGGATGGTTGACAGTGTAAGAATTCCCACAATTGACGGTGAGTTCGGTTTCATGTCAGGCCATACTCCTTTTATCGCCGCCTTAGAGCCGGGTGCATGCGCGCTTACGATCAATGGTAAGACGAAGTATTGCATGCTGTCTGAAGGATACTGCGAGATCAGCGGAATGCTTGCTCTTATCGTTTGCAATTCTGCCGAGTGGCCCGAGAAAATGCGTCTTAGAAGGATCATTACTGCTTATAATGCAGCTTTAGACGAGATAAAGACCCAGCATGATAAAAACGGCAGACCGGTATTCTATGAAGACAGTATAGCCAAAGGAAAGCGTGCTCTCGCAAGAATGAAATTCATTGAGCGTTATGGCACTGATGAACAGAGAGAAAGACTCGCAAACTATAAGAAAACAGATTTCCCTAACGGGGTAATCCCGAGGTTGCAGTAAGCAGGTTTTTATGCAGACAAGAAAAGGCATATCCGTATTAGGCTACGGATGTATGAGGTTTTCCTCAAAGAACGGTAAGTTGGATTTTGACAAGGCTGAGAAGGAATTCATGCGCGCGTATGAACTCGGTGTCAACTATTTTGACACGGCTTATATCTATCCGGGCAGTGAAGAACTTGTCGGCCGCATCATCGAAAAGAATAACATCAGGGACAAGATAAATCTCGCTACAAAGCTTCCTCAATATCTGGTTAAGAACAGAGCCGGTCTTGATAAGTACTTTGATGAGGAGTTAAAGCGCTTAAGAACGGATTACATCGATTATTACCTGATGCATCACATGACTGACCATACCCAGTGGGAGAAGCTTGGATCCCTCGGCATCAAGGAATGGATTGCTGAGAAGAAAGCTGAAGGCAAGATCCGTCATGTAGGTTTCTCATTCCACGGGACAACGGAAGAATTCCTTCAGATCTTAAACAGCTACGACTGGGATATGTGTCTTGTCCAGTATAACTATGTCGATGAGAATACTCAGGCAGGAAAAGCAGGTGTTCATGCTGCAGCCGAGAAGGGTATTCCGGTAATGATCATGGAGCCCTTAAGAGGAGGTAAGTTAGTAGATCTCCTTCCTGAAAAGGCAAAACAGAAGATTGCTGAAGATAATCACGGCTGGTCTCCTGCTGAATGGGCATTCCGCTGGCTCTGGAACCAGGAAGACGTAACCTGCGTTTTGTCCGGCATGAATTCCATTGAGATGGTAGAAGAGAACTGCCGTATCGCAAGTGAAGCAAAGGCGGGTTCTTTTACAGATGAAGAATCCCAATTCCTTAGCAACATAAAGCAGATAATACTTGATACTACGAAGGTTAACTGCACCGGCTGCAGATACTGCATGCCTTGCCCTAAGGGAGTAAATATTCCGGGTATATTCTCTTGCTATAACCACATGTATTCCGAGGGTAAGCGTTCCGGCAGACTGGAATATTTCCAGACTATCGCTTTGAGAATAGATCCGTGCGATGCTTCGCTCTGTATTAAGTGCGGAAAGTGTGAGCAGCATTGTCCTCAGAGCATACCGATCAGAGAAAAACTTGTTGAAGCAGACAAAGCCCTCAACCCGCCTTTCGTCAAAGCCTACAATAAGCTTGCAAAGAGAGTCATGGTAGGGAAGAAAGGAAATAAGAACAAAAACAATCAGATAGTATAAGGCAAATACTCAGGAACAGTATTAGTATTAGTACTAGTATTTGTATTTGTATTAGTTTTTGTTTCTTGTTCCAAGATCACTATATCTTTTTCAAGGATTTCTTCGTTAAATCTTAAAACATCGACAAACATCTTAATCAAGAAGGATTCATAATATTTGCTTGAGTAGTCCGGATAAGCATAAAACATATAGTCCGTAGCATAGTGATAATTTGTTTGTTCATATTCATCATATTCACGCGTTTTTTTACCAAGCTGGATCTCATTCTTAAGCAATTCTGCATAGACTGAAGGTGTTTTGTGGTCATAGAAACAATGCTTAGTTCCATCGGATTTCTCGTAGTCATTAACTTCATTGACCGGGAAAAAACCGCGGCTGATAAAACTTCCCTCAGGCAGATCTTTAAGCATGATCTTCTTAAGCGGCACATGGTATCTCTTATTCTTCCTTTTATCTCCATCACATTCAAACTCTTGGTATAGTTCTTCACTAAACTCACTGTCAGTCACCTCTGCGATTTCACAATCGAAACGGTGCAGTGTGTCATAAGATCTGTTGATTATGGGTTTCAGCTTGCCTGCTTCATTAAATGGCCCCAAAGGATAGATCTGATTATCCTTTTTGTATCCTAAGTAATATGCATATTGATAAGTACTCATTTTTATTCCTCCTTAACTAAATAGTCTTTGATTTCATTATGTTTTCAATTGCAAATCGAAATGAGATATTTCCTACCGTTAATTTTTGCCCTGATTTGATCTCATATGCTTTTCCATTCTCTATAGGAGAATCTTCAATATATGTCGTGCCCGTACCTTTTGCCGGTTCCAGATAAAAGACTCCGTTTTTTTGCCTGATAACCGCGTGCAGAGGAGATACCAAAGGATCATCGAGGACTATGTCTGACAAAAAACAATCTGATCCTATGTAAGTCTCGTCTAAATAAACGGAATACTCGTGATTGATTCCTTTGTGATCACCTGTCAAAGTCAGTTTGCCTGAAGTGAGCGGATGATACGGCTTTTGAACAATCTTTTCAGAATTTCCGAAAGAAAATGATTCGCTATTACCGGTTTCTTCAGCATTATCGAACAGGTCATTCTCTGATTGGAAAGAACTTTCTGAAAACAGTATCGAACTTCTTTGCCTGGATTGTTTTTGAGTGATCTCGGTCCTGATGTTTTCTTTGTGCTTTCTCTGCGCCTTAAATACGCTGACAAGAATGATAAATGACAGTGCGGACAAAAAGATGCAGGTCAGATACAATCCGCCGATCAATGAGAAAACTGATATCAGTGCGGATAAACCTGAAAGAATAAGATCCTTTTCTGATTTTGACAGAGCTTTAAGCTTTTGCGGAAAGAAACGGTCAAAGAAAGAGTTTTCATCTTTGTTCTCTGATTCAACTGATGCATCTTCATCAATGCCCCTGATCATATCTACGGCTTTCAGGAACATATCTTCATCATTCTCTTTTACGCTGTAAATCAAAGCGTTCTTTTCATCATCTGTAATCGCACTTTTGAAGAAATCACAGCTTAAGAGCCTTTCCAACCGTAATGCACCTAAAGATGAAATACACAGATCGTCAGGTTTACTCTTTATCGGAAGGCAACAAAGTTTAATGGTTATCCCTTCCGGGTCAGTGAATACCATCTCAGGATCTAACACAATACTCGATGGCGAGATGAGATTATCCAGAAGCTTGATGAAAGAATAAAAAAGGTCCCCGACGGTTTTGCGTCTCAGGCTGATGTTTTTGGATTCTTTTTTGTGTGAGGAGATTTTGCTCTGCGGAGAAAATACGGAAAACTCCGCATCGGTTATTGATAAAAAGCCTGAAAATTCGAAGTAACACATTGCTCCGGCTCCAATCTGTTCGGTAACCGGTGTAAGGTAGAAGTCTGATTTATTGCCGGCAATTACCTCTTCGGCATAAGTGCATAATATATCCGGACTGTCAAACTTCTCTGTGGCGAAATATCCGAAGGGGCCCCTTTTTATTTGCATACTGGTGTTCCTTAATAAGTAGATTCAAAAGTCAAAACGTGAGGATTAAGTGTCAGAAAGCAGAAGCTATCTTCGAGTCGTCAAAGCAGAAGTTCATTACCTTCTGACCATATTCTGTGATACCAGCTCTGAAGATCAGGGCTAATGAAACGAGTACCGCGATGATGATTACGATCTCAACGGTTCCCATACCTTTCTTGCTATGTAGTGATCGTTCTCTCATAGTCTTTTCCTCCTTTATATGCCGAGTGAGATAATTGCGGGTGTCATTGCTACCATCAAAACACTGATGAAATCAAGCGTCATAGGTATGATCATTCCAAGTGCTTCGCGTTCCTGCCTTTTGCGGGAAGCGTTTCTGCATAAGTTCCAACAGGACTGGGCTTGAAGATTAAGCATGTTTAAGACTTCAGATGTTCCTAGTCTTCCGTATCTGGCTATCAGAAGAAGCGCAGCCTGAGCTTCAGGTATCTGAATCCTTAAAGAGAATTTTTCGACTGCGTCAGCTGCAGATACACCGCTTAAGATCATGGCTCTAAGATTCTTTATCTCCAGTGACAGGCTCTTGTTTTCTCCAAAGGCTTTGGAACAGATCGATATAGCTTTTGGAAGCTGCATGCCTGATTCGAGAAGTGTAGATATAAGGCATAAGAATAACGGTATATCACTCATAAGATCTTCTCTTTTGCGCTCTACATCAGTACGTATCTCATAACTGCCCAAAAATACGATAGCTATGGCAAACAGGATCGCAAATACAGGGTTCTTTCCCAAGCTTATGAGTATTGCTGATCCCAACAGCAGGGAAACTGTTCCGGTAAGAATTTGCTTTTTAAGGTACTGCTCGTAAGAAAGATCAGGATTAACGGAAAGCTCATTGAACAATTCGTGTCTTGAAGTAATGAATCCTGCAGGAAAGATCTTTTTTGTCAGCTTGGTAAGAGGTGTTCTCGGTATCTTGCTGCCAGAGGATATTGCCTGCGCCAGTTCTGATTTATATGCTTTTCTTCCTTGCTCATGAGACATATATCTGAACAGCATTGCACACGCGACAATACAGATACCGAATGCCAAAGCTAAAAGGGTAGATCCTGTTCTGGTATTCCTGGCCATATCCAGATATTCTCTGCTCATATAATTTAGCGCGAATGTTACTCCGAACGGCATAGCGCAAAGAATCGCGGCTTCAGCATTCTTACCGGCGTTAGATGCAGCTATCTCGCCTTGAACCGCGTTAAGCTCCGAGAGCATCTGACACGAACTTCTGAGAATCGATAAACTGTTGTTGCCGATTTCTCCAGATATAGCCAGCGCGTGGAAAACAGGTACAGTCTCCGGAAAAGATAACTGCTGAGCGAAGGTATTAAGAGATTCTTCGAGACTTACGTGGAGCTTTAAGTTATTCTCCAGATTGATAAGAGGTTTTAAAAGCATTGAGCGCTTGCCAAATGTTTTTTCAATGACGGGTCTTATCAAGAGCAGTGACTTTTCAATAGAGTACCCGCTGGATACGCTCGTGCAGAGGACCTGGAGCAATACAAGGATCTGAGTTCTCATATGCCTGTAGTTGTTCGAATAGATCTTTTTCATTGCTTCTTTCCAGGGGAGGAAGCTCAGTGTCAGTGCAAGGATCAGCCTTACGATTTTTGAAGATATGAACATGCCCGACGCGAAGTATACCGCTGCTATGAATAACGGAAATACCCAGAGAGTTTTTATGAGAAAGGAAGAGAAGGAATAGTTCTTCTTATGCGCGGTATTCCATCGCGCTCTTGATATCTTCAATACTTGCGATACGTTCAAGTTCTTCTCCTCCTTTATTTCTGTATAGGGTTTTGAGTCGGTATTCGTGATCTTGCGGAGGCAGAACCTCGCATATCTCATCTATATATCTTTTGCCTTCGCGGCTTCTCATAATGTGCAGCACGATGTTTATTCCCATAGAGACCTGTGTAAGGATCGCGTCGTAGGGAAGGCTTGAGCCTGACATGATCATGGCAGTTAATCGCTCCATCATCTCAAGACAAGAATTGCTGTGACCGGTGCTCATGGAACCCGGGTGGCCGCTGGTAAGGCATGACAACAGGTCAGCACTTTCTTTTCCTCTGACTTCACCGACAATAATCCTGTCCGGGCGCATTCGGAGGGATGCTCTTATCATCATGCCTATGTTAACTTCACCTGATCCGTCAGGTCCCGGAAGTCTTGCTTCCATGCGGACCAGATTATCTATGCCCTTCAAGTTGAGTTCGGCTGAATCCTCGATTGTTACGATACGCTCGTTCTTGGGAATAAAACCGGAAAGGCAATTCAAAAACGTTGTTTTGCCTGAGCCGGTACCGCCGCACAAAAAGATAGTTCTTTTATTGCGAACACATTCTGCCAGAAACCTTGCTGCTTCTTCGCTTATGAAGTTCTGCCTTATAAGTGAGACTATATCGTGCGTGATCCCTGTGAACTTTCTGATGGTTACGGTAGTCTCTCTGGATATCGGCGGCAGTACAGCATTAGCTCTTGAACCGTCAGGAAGTCTTAAGTCTCCTATCGGATAGGCTTCGTTAAGAGGTCTGTTCTGATTGGCGAAGAAGCAAGAGATGCATGTCTTCAGTGATTCTTCATCGCGAAAAGTCAGATCGGACTTATATAGCTTTCCGCCCCTTTCATAAAAGATCTTGTTCGGACCGTTTACCATTATCTCCGTGATAGAAGGATCCTCCATAAGAGGCTCGATAACGTCAAGACGCCTTAACGAATTGAATACCGACTGGGCCATCTCACGCTTTTGGTCGAGACTCATTTTGTAACTGATATTCTCTGTAATTACATCTGAGATGATTTCTCTTAACTTCTCGTCAGACGGTTCTGATTCTCCGGAGATCGTATTGAGAACACAATATGTAATCTGTTCCTTGATGTCGGCCGGGCTGCTTTTGACATTTGTCATACGACCAGCCTCCTGTTATCGATGTCATCTTCAGGGTTGTCTGAATCGGAGGGCTTATTTGCATAATATACATAGACTCTTTCACGCCCCAGAGTCTGCGTCAGCATAGTTATAAGTTCTGATGCACCGATACCTTCTTCGGAACTCTGCGCCGGCAAAAGGATTGAGACCTTGTCACACGAACAGAGCAGCTCCGGAAGATCTTTGGTGCGGAATCCTTCTATTACTGTCAACACGTTAACAAGACGGTTGTTTGAATGTGCCAGGTTTGCCGCGTGGGATATCAGAGTTTTGGATCGCTCTATTCCCGCATCGTATATGTCATCGCAGTTGGTCGTGCTTCCCGGCGTGAGGAATCCGTAATCATCCATGTTGCAGTATTTGAGGATGTCTTCCGGAGCAAACTTCTTGGATCTGCAGGCTTCGAGGAGGGAAGTCATATTGCTTCTGACAGATCCTTTCCACATTGCTCTGATCTTGCTTGTGAAATCAAGTCTTATGTTGAAGTCAGCACCTGATAATTCTCCAGACAGTTCGCTTATAAACCTTTCTCTTTCGTCCGAATAGACGAACGGAAGGACAGCGTACATCGAACCTGAAACTGGTCTTATTCCGACCGGGGAATCTTCTTCATTTTTAAGCATTTGTATCAGTCTTGAACAATCGATGATCCCGCTGCCTTCCGTAAGCCTAATGGGTGAGGTGGTTGAATGAGGTATGTCTGAAATGTTGATATCCGCAGGATCGTATATGACACGGGTAAATGTGCTGAAACGGTCTGCATAATCCTGCCTGTCAAGATAGGGATTAACTATGTAAGCATCAGGGTAAAAACTGATAAGTCTCTTCTTAAGAAGCGAGTATAAGTATTCGTTTTTCTCGTAGATCTTAATTGTGAATGCCATATCGTTTTCCCCCTTTGAAAAGTTTGGTTCTTAAGGCGGATTGTAAGGCCCCGGGTCCCTTGATAAAAGCGACAAAATACGACAAAAACCGACAAGCTGACAGCCTGCCGCAGCTGATTCAGGACGGATAATAAATAAATTAATATTATTAACAAATCGGAGTTTTGAACCGGCCCGGCCAAGTTTTTCGAGCTAAACAAGCCGGAAAATACCTTTTGATCGTGATTGACAAAGCAGGATCGTATCAGTACAATCTTGTCGTTACAATTTATAATTCATTGCTTATCAAGAGAGGCTAGAGGGACCGGCCCGTTACAATAGCCCGGCAACCGCGGAAAGCAGCGGTGCCAATTCCGGCAGGGAAACCTGAAAGATGAGGATCGTTTATATTAAGCGCAGGCCTTCTCCTTTCGGGGGAGGTTTTTTTCATTGTAAAAGCAATGAGTAGAAAGGAAAGATTATGAGAAACAAAAAAGGAAACTGGCTGTTTACTTCGGAATCGGTTACAGAGGGACATCCCGATAAGATCTGTGACCAGATCTCTGACGCTGTGCTCGATGCTATCTTAGAGCAGGACAGCACCGCGCGCGTTGCATGTGAGACATGCACGACAACAGGAATGGTGCTCGTTATGGGCGAGATCTCGACATCTGCTTATGTTGATATTCCTTCGATCGTCAGGAACACGGTCAAGGAGATCGGTTACAATTCCAGTGAGATGGGCTTTGACAGCCATTCATGCTCTGTGCTGACATCGATCGATGAGCAGTCTCCTGATATCGCTATGGGTGTTAACGAGTCTTACGAGGCACGTCACGGCGGTGAGAAGGAGCTTGATACAGGCGCAGGTGACCAGGGCATGATGTTCGGATATGCCAACGATGACACCCCTGAGTTCATGCCTATGCCTATCGCTCTTGCGCACAGGCTTACAAGACGCCTTACAGAGGTACGTAAGAAAGGTGCCGACTTCTTAAGACCTGACGGTAAATCACAGGTTACCGTAGAGTATGAGAATGACAAGGTTAAGAGGATCGATGCTGTTGTCATTTCCACACAGCACAGTGCAGACGTTACACTCGAATTCCTTGAGGATTACATCAAGGAGAATGTTATCAAGGCAGTGATCCCCGGAGATCTCATAGATGAGAATACTAAGATCTATATCAATCCTACCGGAAGATTCGTTGTAGGAGGCCCTCAGGGTGACTCCGGACTTACGGGCAGAAAGATCATCGTTGATACATACGGCGGTTTTGCACGTCACGGCGGCGGATGCTTCTCAGGTAAGGATCCGACGAAGGTTGACCGTTCCGCTTGCTACATGATGCGCTATATCGCTAAGAACATCGTTGCGGCAGGTCTTGCTTCAGAGTGCGAAGTTCAGGTCGCATATGCCATCGGTGTTGCTAAGCCGGTATCCGTAATGGTCGATACATTCGGAACAGGTAAGATCGATGATGAGAAGATCACTGAAATCGTCAATAAGACCTTCGATCTGAGACCTGCAGCCATCATCAGGGATCTTGATCTCAGAAGACCCATCTATGCAAAGACGGCAAGCTACGGTCACTTCGGAAGAACGGATGTCGAACTTCCCTGGGAGAAGACCGATAAGGTTGAAGAGATAAAGAAACTTGCTGGAATCTGATTAGCGGACATTTAGTTTTTCCTAAGCCCGGTTAGAGTCTCAACTTTAGCCGGGCTTATTGTTTTCGGATAGTATGTTTGTTAGCATTTTGAAAAGCATTACTTAAAGAAGAGCGTTCATGAGCAAAGAATCCAAAGACAAAAAGACCTTGTCTTTGTCGATAGCAGATATCGGCACCGAGATCGAGGATGCAAAGGTCACCTGCATAAAGGTGTTCTGTCCCAGAAGAGAGAGTAACTTCGTCTCTTTTCTTTGTGACGGCAGATTTACCGTAGCAGGCAAATCCAAGGTCGATGTCGTTGAGGGCGGGACATATATCATCTCAGGTAAAGTTACCGAATGGAATAACAGACCCCAGGTAACGCTCAAGAAGATCTGTGTAGACGAAGATGCGGGAGATGCACCGCTTATAGCATCTTTCCTTGCAGATAATGTCAGCGGATTGGGCAAGGCCTTATCTGAGGCTTTGGCTGAGAAGTTTGGTCTGGAGATCCTTAAAGTCTTGACAGAGACTCCTGAGTTGGCTGCTTCAGAGGTTAAGGGCTTATCTGCTTCAAGAGCAATGGAGATCTGCGATAAGATCACGGAGAATATCGAGTTCTTTAAGCAGGGGCTTGAAGCAAAGATGATGGGCTTTTCGCAGGCGCAGATAAAACTCTTGAAGAGCAGCGGAAGATTAGATTGCGAGAGCATCAGGAAGACTCCGTTCACGCTTATGGGACACGGCATAGCAGGTTTTGATCTATTGGACAGGATTGCGCTTGGTGAAGGTTTGGCCGTAGAATCACCTGAGAGGATCGCGGCTGCTCTTTATCAGGCATGCATGTATCTTCATGAGGAGACTAAATCCACGGCGCTTATACCTCAGGATGTAAGACGCAGGGCACTTGAATACGTTAATGTCAGGGAGACAAAGCTGACCTCGGAGCAGTTCTCGGATGTGTTCAGGGAGGCGGCACAGCTTGCGGTCGATGATAAACGGATCGCCATTTATAAGTACGAAGACGGCAAGTGTGTTGCTTGTGATGTGGAAGATCAGGACGCCAGGTTTGCCACCATGAGTTATTTTGCGTCTGAGCTTGCCATCGAAAGGCGCATCAACGAGATGCTCAAGACTAAGATAAATCCGCCTGCCAGGGATGAGAGTGACAGGATACTTTCTGAAGTTGCTTCGGATCTGGGCATCATACCGGATAAGTCACAGCTCGATGCTCTTTATCTATGTATGTACAGCCCCGTCAGCGTCATTACCGGCGGTCCCGGAACGGGTAAGACAACGATAATGGGTATTCTCGGTGAATACTTCAGGAGGAATAAGATCAGCTGCCTGTTCGCAGCACCTACAGGAAGAGCAGCAAAGAAGTTGTCAGAGGCCAGCGGATACGAAGCGTTTACAATTCACAGGCTCTTGGGAGTCAGAAGGACGATAAATGCTGACGAAGACGAACTCCTTCCTGATGACAGGGCCGGCCAGTATAACAGCCTGCTCTTTGTCCACGGCAAGGATAATCCTTTGGATTGCCGTGTCATTGTTGTTGATGAGATGTCTATGGTCGATACGATGCTCTTCAGACATCTTCTGGAGGCAACGGCTAAGGGTACATCGGTAATACTTGTCGGCGATCCTGACCAGCTTCCCTCTGTAGGCTGCGGAGATGTTTTGAGGGACATCATCAAATGTAATTCGATCCCGAAGGTAAGGCTTGAGGCTTTGCACAGACAGTCTGATGACGGTACCATTGCTTCAAATGCCGGCCTTATCCTGAACGGCAAGGAGCCTAAGAGCATGGGCGATGATTTTGAGATCATCAGCTGCAAGAGTGAAGAGGATGCATCCGCGACTATCTCACGGCTTATCGTGGAGCATATGAAAGAGGATATTATATGCCTTACACCTACCAAGAATGAGAATGTCGCTCTGGGCACTGTACAGCTTAATAAGATGATCCAGGCACTTGAAGTGAAGGATGAGCTGAAGGTCCTTAAGCGTGGACAGAGCCTTATGCTTCATGTCGGCGACCGTGTGATGCAGAATAAGAACGACTATTCGACTGAGTGGATCGATCCTGTAACAGGCGAAGTCCAGCAGGGTATTTTCAATGGTGAGCTCGGAGTTATAAGCGATATTAATCCGCTGAATTCTTCTGTCAGCATCGCGTTTGATGAAGGCAAGATCGTTGAGTACAAGGGAAAGCTTTTAGAGAATATCGAACTTGCCTATGCAGTCACGGTACATAAGTCGCAGGGATGTGAGTTCGACAGGGTAATAATAGCTTTAGGCAAGATGAATCCGCTGCTTTATAAGCGGAGTCTGCTTTATACTGCGGTAACAAGGGGCAGGATGAATGTCACTATCGTCGAAGTCGAAGGAACGCTTAATAAATTTCTCAATGCCCCAAAAGATGATGTCAGGCAGACATGCTTAAGAGATCTTCTTAAGACTGTTGACCATCGAAGGAATAAGTAATGATGACAGCGCCGGGGAACATCGTTGATACCGGTTTAGTTAATGAGATAAGAGCTACGCTTAAGGGCGCCATAGATCTTATCCTTCCGTACAGATGCGAAGTATGCGGCCGTGTCTCTGATACGGAGGACAGATTCGGATCTTATAATGAACTTTATAAGAAGCTTTACGGGCAAGTGCCTGACCTCCATATCTGCGGTAAATGTATTTCGCTGCTTAATATTCAGGATGAAGACAGGAGATGGTTCCTTTGTCTTTCCAATCCTGTGACAGGAGATCCGTGCCCGGGTCTTGCGCTCTATATGCCTTTTGAATACAGGGGCTTGGTCGAAAAGATAATACCGAAGATCAAATTCGGTAAGAAGATAGAATTGGCCAGGTTCTTCGGATGTGTTCTCGGCTCTGCTCTCCGGGGTGAAAAGATAAATGCGGATCTGGTTGTCCCTGTCCCGTTATCAAAGAAGCGTTTTGAAGAAAGAGGATTTAATCAAGCGGGGGAGATAGCCTATCCTGTTGCTAAACTTAACGGTATTCCTTATGTGGAAGACTGTCTTATAAGGATCAGAGATACAAAGCGCCAGTCAGAGATAACGGATAAAGCATTGCGTGCCGTAAATGTTTCACATGCTTTCGTTGTAAGAGATGACTGGGATGTCTCAGGACTTACAGTAGTAGTTGCCGATGATGTAGCTACAACCGGATCCACGCTGCATGAGGCTGCAGCAGCTCTTTATAAGGCCGGGGCTTCAAAGGTCCTGTGCGTTGCGTTTGCCGGAAACAGAAACGTTAAGAACGCGGAACCGTTCTAAAAGGTCTTATTTAAAATGTTAATATATTTGATGCCGATTTGATGTATCAGAGATTTAGTATGAAAATGTATTCAATTATTTTTGATGCCGATTGTTGGGGAACAATAGGATTTTGATCTGATTTGAACCGTGTTTTGCGGGGGTATTTATGGGAAAAACAAGGTTTTTTGCCATTGTTATGGCTATCGTTATGTTGGCACCGATGCTTATGTCTTGCCGTGCCGGCAAATCCAAGAACAATATTGTTAAAGCTGATGATCCGTGGTATGAATCGACAAGGTTCAAGATTGATAAAGACGTTAAACAAAATGAAGAAGAAGGCGTGTCAGCTGTATTTACAAGCAATGACAGATTCTATTCTTTATACTGTGTGTCTAAGGACCGGTGGGGTTCATCCAGGACAGTTCTCGATATATATGACTTCGACGGTAATTTTCTTAAAAGGCAGCAAGTCAAGTGTCAGGATGGTTATTATATCATGCATTTTTATGCCGCCAATGCTGAACCTGACGGGAGTAATATCAGAGTAATTTTTTATTATAATTCCTTAACGGCAGACGGCCGTGTTGTATTTGCCAATATCAATCCGGAAACCGGCGAGTTATCAGATATCAGAGATCTTTTTACTGATGAAGCAAAAAGAGACATTAATAAGAACAGCAGTGTTTATGCTGTAGTCAGTGCAGGTGATTATACTGTCGCGGCATTGATGGGTGATTATCATGGCGGATTAATGATTAATTGGCAGTTGTTAGTGTTCAAGAGCGCTGAGTATATCACTCAGATGGATATGACCGGTACAAACATCAGAGTTATCATGAGTTTAACGGTCAACGAATCTTCAGGTTCGGTGTTCTTAACAGGTTATGAAGAAGCTGATCTGACAACAATAGAATTCGATATCGGAAGCGGAAGAGTTAAGAACAAAGGTGTATTTCAGGAATCAGATGAGAATTCGATCAATTTCGCAGATTATGTGCCAACCTGTAATGGTGAGTTATGCAAGATCGATTCATACGGAAACATAACTAAGATCGATGTCAGCACCATGACTGAAAAGACGGTGGTCGATACTAACTGGTATACGCCGTTTTTCTTACAGGATCCGAACGAAGACAGATCGAAGGGAGTCTCGGTTCTGAGTTGTACCGAAGACAGAGTAGTTATGTACGAATATGAGAGTGCATTATACGGAATCATGGACCCGGTAAGTTCTGAGTATATCAGGGTGCTTAATAAGGCGGATAAAAATCCACATGCCGGCAAACAGATAATCGAACTTGCACTGCCGCTTAATACAGGCGTTTCTGATTATCTGGCAAGGTCCATATACGAATTCAACAGAACGGACGATGAATACATTATAAGGGTCTGGGACAAGTATAAGACCGGCTACAATATGATGAGGACCGTTATGGGCACTATCGATGAGGATGACGAGAAAGTCTACCAGATGATCCAGGACCTCAAAGGTGACGATGCTCCTGACCTTGCGATAGGCATCCAGAAGAATTATGCGATGCGCAATGATGTTTTTATGGACTTGTCAGATATCCTGGAGCCCGAGGTCTATGAGAAGCAGTTTGCCAATATAATCGAAGCCGGAAGGATCGACGGCAAGCTTTATTTTCTCCCGGTAACTCTTCAGATTGAAGGGCTTGTTACAGATACGTCTTATCTGAAAGACGGAGCTGTAGGTATTACTTTCGATGAATACGATAAGATGATAGAAGACAGCATGTATGGCTATTCGCCATATGATTATCCGGACTCGGTATACTTTAACAAACTCTCGTTTATATTGTCTTGTGTTGATACGAAAAGTGCCATCGAAGGTGATAATATCGAATTCGGTACAGAACAGTTCCGTACCGCAGTTCAATATGCAAAGGATAATTTCCAGTACGATGATAAAAGCAGTTCACCTTTAGATTTCATACACGACACGAACAGGAACAGGGGCGGATGCTATTATGCAAAGATCGATTATTATCTTAATTTCGTTTACGCCTGCTACAACTCAAAGAATAACTACAGATTAATCGGAACGCCATCGGTGGATAGATCCGGTCCGAGATTCAAAGCACTTGAGACGATATCCGTATCTGCAACTACAGATGTGGAAGCAGGATGCAAGAAATTCATTAATTACCTTTTTTCGGGCGCGGCTTTTGATTCTTCCGAATGTGATTTTTGGCAGATAGTAACAAACAAAGAGATCATGGAAAGGAATATCGAAGACCTTACAAAGATCAATAATGAGCTTTATGAGATCTTTGTCGAAAACAAAAGGAGCGGCGTATATATGCAGACTTACGCTGCTGAAAAGGCAAGCGGTTTTAAGTCTGCAACAGAAGAGATGCGTGAGAGCTTTCTAAACAGTCTTTCGACTATTTCAACTTACTATTATGAGGATCACGTGATCACAGAATTTGTTGTCGAAGAGCTTGCGCCTTACTATGCCGGTGACCGTTCTCTTGATGATGCCATAAGGTACTTAAATGACAGAACAGCCAAGTATGTCAGGGAGATGTGATTATGAGAAGGATTAAACTGATTTCTGTCATTCTGGTTATTGCCATGATGGTGCCGGCGCTGACGTCTTGCAAGTCAGGCAAGAAAGGCAGCAATGTAGTTAAAGCAGATGATCCTTGGTATGAGACCACCAGGTTCAAATTGGAGAAGAATCTCAAACCGACAGATCAGGAAGCGGATACCGTGCTATGTACAAGCGGTGACAGATTGTATTTCGCTTATTGCTATTCCGGTGACAAGTGGGCCACCACTACAACGATACTTGATACCTATGATTTTGACGGTAATCTGATCAGCAGCTGTAAGCTCACTTGTCCTGCGCTGGATGGCTTTCATATCAGCAGGATCTATTCACTGAGCAGCGATCCGGACGGAAAGACCATTAGTGCAATCCTCTACTATAATTCCGCCAGTTCGCGCGGACATGCATTTGCAAAGATCGATATAGAGACCGGAACGGTATCTGACATTAAAGACGCTTTCAGCGGTGAAGCAGCAAAGTCTTCGGGCAGCGCGGTATACGGAATTACCTCAATAGGTGATTATCAGGTAGCAGTGCTTGATTCTTCCAATTCGGCTTTTGCTGATTATTCCTTGTATCTGTATAAGAACACGGAATTTGTAGCAGTGCTTGATATGTCAACTATAAGTCTCAGGTACTTGTTTGACGGTTTTTCAACAGATGTATCTTCTGATTCATTGTATGCCGTAGGCTGTGAAGAGACCGGTATCATTACTATGGAATTTGATCTGAGAAACGGTAAGCTTAAGAATAAAAGCGCGTGGGCTTCTTCAGATGATAACAAAGTAAACTTTGCTGAGTTTATTGCTACTGATAAAGGCGATCTTTGCAAGATCGACTCATTCGGAAACATCTCTATGGTCGATTTCAGCACCATGACATCTAAGACAATAATCGATACTAACTGGTATGCTCCGCGTTATACCATGGTTGAAACAGACGAGCGGTATTATCATTCCCAGATAGTCAGCTGTTCCGAAGAACGTACAGTCATTCTGGACAGTGAGACAACCATGTACGGAATGATCGGATATAAAACGGAGCAATATGCCAGGGTGCTCACAAAATCAGATAAGAATCCACATGCCGGCAAAGAGATCATCGAACTGTCTTTGCCTCTTGATACAGGACTTACGGAGTATCTTGCACAATCCATTTATGCTTTTAACGAGACGGATGATAAGTATTTAATAAGATTATGGGACAATTACAAGTCCGGATTTAATGTCGGGCGGTCTTTAAGCATTATCGATGTTGATGACGAGAAAATGTATCAGATGATCCAGGACCTGAAGGGAGACGAAGCCCCTGATCTTGCAATCGGCATCCAGAATAATTACGCAATGCGCGATGATGTCTTTATGGACTTGTCGGATTTTCTGGAGCCTGAGGTATATGAGAAACAGTATGCCAATATTATCGAAGCCGGAAGGATCGACGGCAAGCTGTACTTCCTGCCGGTTACGTTGGAAATTGAAGGTCTTGTTACTAATAAAGACCTGATTGGTAACGATGCTGTCGGAATTACATTTGAAGACTTTGACAGACTTATAGAAGAAGACATGTACGGATATTCGCCATACGATTACCCGTTTTCGAATTACTATAACAAACTCTCGTTTTTCCTGTCTTGTATTGACACGAAAAGTGCCATAGATGGCCAGAGTGTTGAATTCGGGACAGAACAGTTCCGTGCAGCGGCAGAATATGCGCGGGCAAACTTCGCATACGACGACGCAAGCAGCATGCCGGAAAACGATTATATGAAAGAGATCTACAGGAACAGAGGTGAATGCTATTACTCCAAGATCGCTGATTTCCTGGATTTTGTTCACGCATGCTACAGGGAGAAAGGACATTATGTCATCATAGGCACTCCTTCCGTAGATGCATCAGGACCGAGATTCAAAGCCATTGAGACTATATCCGTATCAGCAACAACAGATGTTCCTGACGGCTGCAAAAAGTTTATTAATTTCCTTTACTCAGGCAGCGCATTCGCTTCCGGTGATTGTGAATTCTGGCAGATCGTAACTAACAGGGAGATCATGAGCAAAAATGTAGACACGCTTTTCCTTCGCAATAATGAGGAGGAAGATCTGCTGATAAAGTCAAAAGAGAGCGGTGCTGTAATGGATACAGCTGGATCGGAAAAGGCTTATGGTGATAAGTACGCAACAGAAGATATGTGTGAGAGTTTTCTAAACAGCCTGTCATCTATCTCAACATACTATTACGAGGATAAGAAGATCGTGCAATTTGTATCTGAAGAACTGGCGCCATATTATGCAGGCGACCGTTCGCTTGACGATGTCATCTTGTACCTGAATGACAGGACAGCAAAATATGTCAGGGAGATGTAGTGTGCATATTTGTGTATAAAAATTGGGATAATAAGAATAATGTGGGGAGTTAATTATGAGAAGAATCAAGTTAATTTCAGCTGTTATGGCTGTTGCCATGTTGATGCCGGTGCTGACTTCGTGTAAGTCGGGTAAGAAAGGTAAAAATGTAGTCAAAGCAGATGATCCCTGGTACGAATCGAGCAGGTTCGAACTGTCGCAAGACCTCGGACAGAACGACTCAATTGGCGCATCGTACTTACTGGGTGCAAGCAATGACAAAGTGTTTTACTTGTATTGCTTTTCTACAGATGCGTGGAACAGCTCGAAAACAGTCATCGATACATACGATTTTGACGGCAATATGGTTAACCGCACTTATGTTTCATATCCGTCGGGTATCATGGTCGGCCAGATCTATACTTTTCATGCGGATCCTGAAGGAAAAACTATATATGCGATAGGTGATGCTTGGTCCGGTGACATTCAAGGCCCGGCATTTATTGATATTGATATTGAGACCGGAAAGGTAACTAATTTAAAGGAATTCTTTAATATCAGAACTAAGTCATTAATGAAAGATACGCCTGCTTTTTACGTTTTTTCATGTGCCGGAGCGTATACCTTGTCGATCTTGCGGCTGGGACGTGAGAGATATCAACTGTTTTTGTACAAGGATTCTGAGTTTGTCTGTGAACTTGATTGTTCGACATTGAAGATCAGGGAGTTTTATGAAGGGTTCTCGGTAGATGAATCAACAAATACCTTGTATGCTGCAGGGCTTGAAAATATTGATAACGTAAGTGTGGAATTCGATTTGCAGACAGGTGCACTTAAGAGCAAAAAGTCTTTTGCGGAGATGGTTGATACCGAGGTGAATTTCTCTGAATATTCTGCAACTGCTGATGGTGATATGTGTAAGATGGATTCTCTCAGAAATATTATGAAGATCGATATCAGCACAATGACTCCTGAGACGGTGATCGATAACAGCTGGTACAATCCGCTTATTTCCCAGGTAACCACAGGAGAGGCTGGATTTGGTGATGAGCATTACTTTTATTCGGATATCTTAAGTTGTAATGATGAAAGAACGATTATCCATGAAATGGACATTAAGTTTTACGGGACTGATGATTATTCCCGCCGTGATTATATAACGGTGATTTCGAAGGCTGATAAGAATCCTAATGCAGGTAAAAAGATAATCGAACTGGCGCTTCCTCCTAATTCGGGCATGTCGGAATATTTGTCAAAATCCATCTATGAATTTAACAAAACAGACGATGAATACATTATCAGAATATGGAGCAAGTATAATACGGGATTCACAGTAGGCAGAACACTTGCAGCTGTCAGCGAGGATGACCAGAAAACATATGAGATGATCCGGGACATTAGAGGTGATGATGCTCCTGACCTTGTCATAAGTATCCAGCAGAATTATGCGATGCGTGACGATGTCTTTATGGACTTGACCGGATTTCTTGACAGTGAAATTCTGGATAAACAGTACGGCAATATCATCGAAGCCGGAAGGATAGAGGACAAGCTGTATTTTCTGCCTGTAACATTGGAGATAGAAGGTCTAGTTACGAATGTCGATATAATTAAAGAAGGTGCAGTCGGGATCACTTTTGATGAATACGACCAGCTGATAAAAGATCATATGTACGGTTATTCACCATATGATTATCCGTGCTCGACGTCTTATAACAGGAACTCATTTATCCTGTCATGTATAGATATAAAGAGTGCTATCGAAGGTGAGAGTGTTAACTTCGGAACAGACCAGTTCCGTACCGTTATCGAATACGCAAAAGATAAGTTTAAGTACGAGGATGAGACCAGTGCGCCGCAAGAATATATACTCGACTTCAACAGGAACAGAGGCGAATGCTATTACAAGAAAATGGATAATTATCTTGATTTTGTACATGCCTGCTTCAGGTCTAATGGAAATTACAGGATCATCGGAACGCCTTCCGTAGATGCATCCGGTCCGAGATTCAAAGCTCTTGAGACTATATCCGTATCTGCTAATACGGATATTGAGGAAGGCTGCAAAAAGTTCATTAATTATCTTTTCTCCGGCGCAGCTTTTGAATCCGCCGAATGCGACTTTTGGGAGATAGTAACCAATAAGGAGATCATGGTCAGGAATATCGATGACCTGACGATCCATAACAACGATGCATATGAGGCTCTGGTTCTGGCGAAAAGGAGCGGCGCTATAATGCAGACCGGAGGAGCCGAGAAGGCATTCGGTGATAAGACCGCGACAGATGAAATGCGTGAGAGTTTCTTAAACAGCATGTCAACGATCTCTACCTACTATTACGAAGATCATCATATCGTACAGTTCGTGCTTGAAGAGCTCGCGCCATATTATGCCGGTGACAGGACGCTCGATGATGCCATAATTGTTTTAGATGACAGGGTAACCCGTTATGTCAGGGAGATGTAAATGCCTTGGGTCTCTCAGGCTACGCCTAGGATCCTTAACAGGCTTGCTGCAAAAACATAGAGGAAATCGATCATGCCTGCTGCGAGTACTAATACCAGCCAGACACGTTTAACGCTGAATTTCCTGTTCTTGCGGAGCTCATCGTGAAGAGGGGTGGTAATGTTCTTGAAGAGAATGACCTTCTTTTTGGTGAGTCTTCCGACTGTGATCTTAAGGATCGAGATTCCGCCGTCGCAGAGGAAGGGAAGTCCGATTATGAAGTAAAGGAGCGGAACCCGGCAGTAGATCGCGAAGAAAGCGATGAAGAATCCGAGTGACCTTGAGCCTGCGTCGCCCATGAGCATTTTCGACGGGTGGAAATTGTAAAGCAGATAGGCAAGGATCGCCGGGATGAAAGTGATCGAGACAAGGATAGCGTTGTCATCGATAAGAGAGTTTGCCATAAATGCGAGAAGGAATGTCGTGAATACTCCGAGAAGGGAGAGCGTGCCGGACAGGCCGTCGATTCCGTCAGTGGCATTGGTAGCATTGATGGATACGATGAAGAGAATTACCGCGAGGATATAGAAGAGCACGGGGTTGATATCGAAGTAAGTGCCTGTGATCGCGATATAGACGCGTGTGCCGAAGAAGTGCACGCAGATGAAGGCAGCGATGAGGGATACTGCGATGTCAAGCGCGCCCTTGATGTATTCGTTCCAGGGATTCTTGGCTCTGTCATCGAGCCAGCCTGTAACCATCTCGGCCAGGACGGCGATAAGACCTAAGCCCAGACCTGTTACAGCGTTGCCGCTCTCGAAAAAGCCTTTGTCAGAAGTGACGGGGTCAATGATGAAGCAGATAATAGCCGAAATGATCAGGAATACCAGGATAAAGTAGAAGCCGACACCTGTCGGTTTGCCGATATTGACCTCTGAGCCCTGGGCAAACTTACGGCCGCGGTCGTGGCCTAAGATCAACTTCTCGCCCGGAAGGAATCTGAGAAGAATCATTGTAATGGCAAAGCCAGCAACACAGCCGATAGCCATTTTGTAGATAAAGTCCATTAAAACCGCCCTCGCTCAAAAGGTTTTTTTGCGTCGAAAAGCATTATACCGCACTATTATATATAAGAAAAATGTCAAATCATTCAATATTTGGTCGGGTTTTACTCGTAGTAGTTAGCCAAATGTGTTAACATATTTTCTTGTTATAAGGAGTATGAACATATGGATTACAAAGATTTAATCGCTTCAAATTTGTCTGATTGTACCGGCCTTGATAAGGCTCAGGTATTAGGTCTTATCGAGATTCCGCCAAAGCTCGAGCTGGGAGATTATGCTTTTCCTTGCTTCGTTCTGGCCAAGACTCTTCATAAGGCTCCGCCCATGATCGCTAACGAGCTCAAGGAATCTCCTGAGCTTATCAAGGGCTTTGACGGTGCTGTTACCGTTGATACAGCAGGCCCTTATATCAACTTCAGGATCGACAAGGGACTCCTTGCCAGGAATGTCGTATCTGAGATCATCGAAGCAGGCGACCAGTATGGCAATAAGAACATTGGTGAGGGCAAGAACGTCATTATCGAGTTCTCTTCGCCTAATATTGCCAAGCCTTTCCACGTAGGCCACGCTTTTACGACGATCTTAGGTAATTCTCTTTCAAATATCTATTCAAGACTCGGCTATAACGTCATCAGATTCAATCATCTGGGCGATTACGGCACGCAGTTCGGTAAGCTCATTACAGCTTACAGGCTCTGGGGCGACGAGCAGGCAATGCAGGATAATCCCATAGACGAACTCACCAGGATCTATGTAAAGTTCCACGATGAGTGCAAGGTAAGCGAAGAGCGCGAAAAGGAGCTCGAAGATACCGCAAGAGACAACTTCAGAAAGCTCGAAGAGGGTGAAGCTGAAGAGGTAGCACTCTGGAAGCGCTTCAGGGACTTAAGCCTTGAGGTATTCGAGAAGACATACAAGAGAATGGGCATCAAGTTCGATAACTATAACGGCGAGTCATTCTATTCTTCAAGGATCCCCGCAGTCGTTAAGATGCTCGAAGAAAAGGGCCTTCTTGAAGAGAGCGAAGGCGCCAAGGTCGTTAAGCTTGACGACGAAGGACTTCCTCCGTGCCTCGTGGTAAAGAGCGACGGTACCACCATCTATGCTTCAAGAGACCTTGCGGCTGTTCTTTACAGACATGAGGAATTCAATTTCTATAAGAATATCTATGTTGTAGGACTTCCCCAGCAGCTTCACTTCAGACAGGTTTTCGCTGTATTGAAGAAGGCCGGATATGATTTTGCAGATGACTGCGTACATGTAGGCTTCGGACTTCTCAAGTTCAAGGACAACACGGCATTCTCCACACGTGCCGGAAATATCATCAAGCTGGATGATTTCCTCGATAAGACAACAGAGAAGACTGCTGAGATCATCAGAAAGAACAGCGAATTAAGAGGCGGTGACATGACCGAAGAGCAGATTGCTCAAGTATCTGAGACAGTAGGTCTCGGTGCCGTTACTTACACATATCTTAAGGCCGGAAGAGAGAAGGATATCTTCTTTGACTGGGATGATATGCTGGACTTCGAGGGTGATACCGCGCCTTACCTCATCTACACATATGCGAGGATCAAGTCGATCCTCCGCAAGGCCGCTGATGCAGGCGTTGCAGGCGGCTCGACAGATTCTGCCGCTAAGCTTACGGCTGAGGATGAATATGCCGTTATCAGAAGTCTTGCAGACTTCAAGGATGCGGTAGTTAAGGCAGCTGAGAGCTATGAGCCATTCATGATCTCACGCCAGATCGCTCTTATCGCAAGGAACTTCAACCGTTTCTATAACAATTCAAGAATACTCAATGTCGAAGACGAAGAGATCAGAGATGCGCGTCTCAAGCTCTGCGAGGCTGTCGCTGACTGTCTTAAGTCAGGCCTTGATATGCTCGGAATCGGCGTAGTTGAGAAGATGTAAGTGCTAGAAAGGCAGAACACAGTGGATAACACAGCTAACAGTTCGGTACCTGATTTTAAAGAACTTAAGTATTCAAGACCTGATCTTGATAAGTTTACTGAGACCGTAAGGAACGTCAGGCTCAGATTGATGACTGCAAAGACATCGGAAGCGGCAGATGAAGCCATTGGCGAATATGAGCTTGCAATAAGCTCTTTTGATACGCAGTATGCGCTTTGCCAGATCCTTCATGACCTGGACACTTCCGACGAGTTCTATAACACTGAACTGGAGTTCTTCGATGAGGCCTCCGCAAGAGTCCAGGAGCTCTCATCTGCTGTATTATCCGGACTCCTTACTTGTCCCTGCGCTGATACGCTTAAGGTCAAGTACGGCCCCATGATCTTCCGCAAGGCCAAGAACCAGAAAGAGATCATCTCGAGCGAAGTAATAGATGATCTTACCGAAGAATCCAAGCTCGAGAACGAATATTCACAAAAGCAGTCCGAAGCGGAGATCATTTTGGGCAAAAAGACGCTTAACTTAAGCCTTATCCAACCCTATCTGGAATCGACCGACAGAAATGTAAGACGCAGTGCCTGCAAGGCTCTTGACGCTTACTATATGTCCCGTAAAGAGACCTACGACAAGATCTACGACGATCTTGTTAAAGTGAGGACTGCTGCAGCTAAAAAACTCGGATATCAGAGCTTTACCGAGCTCGGATATAAGCGTATGGAGCGCTACGATTACACGAGAGAAGAAGTAGCCGCATTCAGGGAGAATATCAAGAGATATATCGTTCCTCTTACGACCCAGATAAGAAAGCTCCAGAAAGATAGACTTAAGGTTGATGAGCTGATGTTCCACGACCTTCCGTGCCTTTTCGCGGAAGGCAATCCGGCACCTGTCATCAACAAGGATACATATAAGGATGCGGCAGGTAAGTTTTTCAGAAAGATCTTTGATGCAACGCCGAGTTTCTTTGACATCCTGTCAGAGCACGGATACACCGATCTCCTGTCCAGACCTTCTAAGTCTACGGGCGGTTACTGCATGTATCTTGAAGACTACTGCATACCTTTCATATTCATGAACGGCAACGGCACTTTCGATGACGTAGCTACAGTTGTTCATGAGGGCGGTCACGCATATGCTGCCCTGTCGGGTGCTGAGTCATCTCCTTTTGTTGAGTGCTTATCACCAACGCTTGAGACCTGCGAGATCCATTCGACATCGATGGAATATATGTCTTATCCTTTCATGGACATCTTCTACGGCAAGCAGGCAGACCAGTACTGCGAACTCCATATGACAGAAGGACTCTTATTCCTTCCATACGGCTGCATGGTCGATGAGTTCCAGCATATTGTTTACGATAATCCCGACATGACACCCGAAGAGCGTCATGCCGCGTGGAAGCAGCTTGAAGAGACATACCAGCCCTTCATCAAGTACGATGAGAATGACACGCCTTTCCACGCAATGGGCGGCGCATGGATGAAGAAGGATCACATCTTCACGACACCGTTCTACTATATCGATTATTGTCTTTCACAGATCTGCGCTCTTGAGCTCTGGGACGAATCAAGAGTGGACATGAAGGAAGCTTTGGAGAAATACAATACGCTCTGCCAGCTTGGCGGAAGCGATACATTCCTGAATCTTATTAAGAAGGCCGGCATCGAATCACCGTTTAACGTCGATGTCATTAAGCGTCTGGCATATACCTGCGCGGACTTCCTTAATCTGTGAGGCCTTCAGATGCAACTCCCTGAGAGCTTTGTCAATGAGATGAATGATTTCTTCTCGCGTTACAAGTATGTACCGCAGGAGGGATTCTATGAGAGCTTCGATAAGGAGCCATTAAAGGGCATCCGTTTCTCGCGCTCGAAAATCTCTTCCCGGGAGCAGGAAAAGGCCCTTTTATCCGACATGAACGAGGAAATCAATCCTGTCTCATGGTGCAGCGGCGGCTACTATGTAAATAACGAGCCCGGCGGAAAAGACCCGCTCTATCACGCGGGTGTTTACTATCCTCAGGAGCCTTCAGCCATGCTGCCTGCGCAGGTAATGGCTGCCAGACCGGGTGAGACCGTTCTTGACCTTTGCGCAGCACCGGGCGGCAAAGCATGCAGACTTGGTGAAGACATGAGGGGCAGGGGCATTCTTGTAGCTAACGAGATCAGCTTTGAGCGTTCCAAGGCTCTGCTACGCAATATTGAGCGTTCCGGAATCGAAGGACTTGTTATCCTTAATGAGACTCCCGAGAATATCGCGGGCAGACTTCCTTTATTCTTCGATAAGATACTTATCGATGCTCCTTGCTCGGGCGAAGGAATGTTCCGGAGAGATAAAGGCGCCACAAAGAGCTATATGAACTACGGGCCAAAGGTCTGTGTCCCTTTGCAGGAATCAATTCTTGAGGCGGCTGATAAGTGCCTTAAAGAAGGCGGTTCCATCGTTTATTCCACATGCACATTCTGCTTTGACGAGGACGAAGGCCAGATAGCTTCGTTCATCTCACGGCATCCCGAATACCACGTGAAGGCACATCCTGAGATAGAAGGAGTTACTCACGCAGGCGAAGACTCGGTCCTGCCGGGCTCCATGAGAATATGGCCTCATTTATCTGAAGGTGACGGCCACTTCTGTGTTCATCTTATCAAGGGTGAAGAAAAAGACTTGAGATCTGCTGAAGAATACCTTATCAGGGATGTTGTTGGCAGCAAGGATAAGAATGCCGAAGCAGCATTGAGCGTGCTTGATGAAGTATTGTCTGACGGCGGAAGGGAAGAGCTTCTTACAGGCCGTTTTGTAAGTCACGGAACGGGTCTTTTTAAGATGACTTTTGATGAGAAGATATTTAAAAGACTTAAGGTAGTAAAGACCGGTCTTTACGTAGGTGATCTGAAGCCTTTGAAGTCCGGCAAGAAGGTTTTCGAGCCTTCCAACAGCATAGCACTGACACTGGGCAAAGATGCCATAAGGGATGATTCGTACCTGTCACTTGGCAGGGACGATGACAGACTTACAAAATACCTTAGAGGCGAGACGATAGCGATCCTGCCGGATGACGGGCTCAAATCATCCGGAACGATAATCGTCGGAACCGGCAGTTTCCCATTAGGATTTGCGAAGATCAACGGACAGACTGCAAAAAATATGTATCCGAAAGCATGGAGGCTTATATGACAAAAGAATTCAAACTCATTCTTGCTACTTCAAACAAGGATAAGGCAAGAGAGATCGCAGAGATATTGAGTGACACGCCTTTTGTCGTTTCAACGATGAAGGAAGAGGGATTTAACCCTGATATAGTAGAAGACGGCAAGACTTTTGAAGAGAATGCTCTCATAAAGGCCAGGGCGGTGCACGCATTGGCTCAAAATGCGTACGTCATGGCGGATGATTCAGGCCTTTGCATAGATGCGTTAGACGGAGCGCCGGGCATTTATTCTGCCAGGTTCTGCGGTGAGGATTCCACATATCCCGAGAAGTTTGCCAAGATCTTCGAGATGCTCAAAGATGTGCCCGAAGAGGAGAGAACGGCTAAGTTCGTCTGCAGCATCGCTGTAGTAAGACCTGACGGCACTGAATTTACAGTAAGAGGCGAAGTGTGCGGCGTATTGCACGAGAAGCCCATGGGCGACGGCGGATTCGGCTACGATCCTATTTTCTATGTCCCTGAATTCGGCATGACTACTGCCCAGATGACCAAAGAGCAGAAGAACTCCATAAGCCACAGAGGCAAAGCCTCAAGAGCAATGGCTGAAAGGCTTAGAGCTGAGATCGGCTGAAGCTTTGTCTTACTGCCTGCGCCTCGGGTTCTCTTTAGCTTTTTTACACTATATGCCTGTTTTTACCCGTGTGTAGTGTAAGAAAATGCCGTTTTTTTACACTAGAAGGGCATTTTTGCCCGTGTGTAGTGTAAAACAATATTTTTCGTGTCATTAATAAATATATTTAATTGAAATATGGACTTAATCGTGCTAATATTGTCAGGCGCGTACAAATGTCCGCCGTGGAAAGTACTGTATCGCGAAAATCTCGAGGAAAGGACACATGAATATGCCCCAGGACAACCCCGAATATTTTCTCGTCGATAAGAGAGTCCTGCCTGAAGTTTTCATCAAAGTAATGGAAGTCAAGCAGCGTCTTAATACCGGTGAATCCACTTCCGTAAATGAGGCTGTCAGGAAGACAGGCCTTTCGAGAAGTGCTTACTACAAGTACAAAGATTCCGTACTGCCTTTCTATGAGGCGGCAAGAGGAAAGAAGGTAACGCTTCTTCTCTCGGTTGAAAATTTCCAGGGAATTTTATCGGAGATCATCCGGACTATCGCGGAATCCCGCGCCAATATTCTGACTATCAACCAGAATATTCCGATCAACGGCCTGGCAGACATATCGATCTCCATCGAGACCGTATCGATGTACGGCACAGTTGACGACATAATCAATGATATTTCTAAGCTCGCAGGCGTACGTAAGTGCATGGTGCTGAGCAGGGAATAAGGAAAGGAAACAGTAAGAAATGGCAATTAACATCGCAATTCTGGGATTCGGAACGGTCGGCTCGGGTGTAGCCGAGACGTTAGACATCAACAAGGATGTTATCAGCAAGCGTATCGGACAGGAGATCAACGTTAAGTACATCCTTGATATCAGGGATTTCCCTGACAGCAGGTTCGCAGATCTCGTAACTCATGACGCAGATGAGGTATTTACAAGTGACATCAAGATCGCCGTAGAGACCATCGGAGGCGCAAGGATCGCTTATGAGTACACCAAGCGCGCTTTGTCAGCAGGTATCAGCGTCGTAACGTCCAACAAGGAGCTCGTTTCCACACACGGTCCCGAGCTTATTGAGATTGCTTATCAGAATAATTGCTGCTATTACTTCGAGGCTGCTGTAGGCGGAGGCATCCCGATCATCAGACCTCTTTATAAGTGCCTTGCAGCCAATAAGATCACCAAGATCGCAGGCATCGTAAACGGTACGACTAACTACATCCTTTCCCAGATGAAGAATGAGGGAATCGATTTTGATTCTGCCTTAAAGCAGGCTCAGGCTAACGGTTTTGCCGAGGCTAATCCTTCAGCTGACATCGAAGGCATCGATGCCCAGAGAAAGATATCCATCCTTTCAACAATCGCTAATGACGGAGCTTACATCGCTCCTGAGTCAATATCTGCAGAAGGTATTTCGGCAGTTACGACAGCTGATATGGATTTCGCAGCTTCCATCGGCTGCGACATCAAGCTTATTGCCCTTTATGAAGCAGGCGACAAGCCGGTCGTATATGTCGCTCCCACGCTCGTTGATAAGAGTAACCTCCTCTATAACGTTTGCGGTGTGTTCAATGCGATCATGGTTGAAGGCAACAGCTTAGGACAGGCTATGTTCTACGGACAGGGCGCTGGTACGCTTCCTACGGCTTCTGCAGTATGCGGAGATATCCTTGAAGTAGCTGCTACTGACGGCAAGCCCGCTGAGAACAGAAGCTGGAGCAAGGAGAGCGTTGAGATCACTCCTTACGATGAGATCAAAGCTGATATCGTTATCAGAGTTGATTCTTCGAAGGCTGTTGATGGCTATGAAGCTTCTGTCCTTTCAGACGAGGCTGTTCTCGTTAAGGGCATTAAGCATAAGGATATTGCCGATCTTGTCGCTAAGACAGGCGCTAAGTCCTGGATGCACTACCTGAAGTAATTCCCGGATCTTTCCCAAGAACCTCGAAAAGCATATGGATAACATCAAGGTTTTTATTTGTGAAGACGAAAGCATCGTGCGTGAAGGTTTGCGCGATATGATCCCGTGGGAAAAGTACGGGTTCGAGTTCGTCGGGGATGCGCCGGACGGTGAGATGGCACTTCCCATGATCCGCAAATTAAAACCGGATGTGATTATCACTGATATCACAATGCCTTTTATGGACGGCCTGTCACTTTGCAGGATCGTCATGAGCGAGCTTCCTAACACAAAGATCATCATCATCAGCGGATACAGCGACTTCGAGTATGCCAGAAAGGCTATCGAATTAGGTGTTGAACAGTATCTGTTAAAGCCTGTCACGCGCGCCGACATGATCAAGGCTTTGGAAGGCATCAAGCAGAAGATCACTGAAGAATCAGAGCAGCAGAACTACATCAGCAAGTATGAGCAGGAATTCAAGAAGTTCGAGAGATTCTCTCACAGGGCTTTTTTCGAGAAGCTCGTAGAAGGCTCGCTGTCTGTCCAGGAGATCTATGAGCAGGCAAATGAGCTTCATCTTAACCTGACTGCGAACGGCTATAACCTCGTTATCTTCACGATCAGCGACGCGAACCAGTCCGGATATGCCGATGATGCAGCGAACGTAATGGAGAGCCTGTTCAATCACTTTATGCAGTATCCGGATTACATCCTTTTCAGATGTAATCTGCTTTCTTATGCGGTCCTTATCAAGGGTGATGCGGATGATCTCGCACAGCTCGGTGACCGTTGTGTCGATATGATCAGGCAGCACTGCGAAGAGGCTGATTCGGATCTTGAGTGGTATGCGGCAGTAGGCGTCCCGACTAACAGATTAAGCGGCCTTTCGCGCTGTTATGCCGATGCCAACAGGGCTTTTGCTTACAGACATCTTTTCCCTGAGAAGCATATCTTCACATCGGAGTTCTTCAAGACTGAGCAGTATGCTCCTAATGCCAAGGATCTCGATTCATTGGATGTATCAAAGCTCGATCCGATGATCATAAGAAACTTCGTAAGAAACGGCACATTAGCCGAGGTCGAATCTTTTGCCGAAGAATACATCGCGAGCATTGAGATAATGGAGAACAACTTCCTGTTCAGATATTATCTGCTCGTAAGTATCAGAGTTAATGTCGAACTGGCACTTAGAGAGACCGGAGTAGAAGATCCGGATATCAATTTCCTGATGCCTTCTGTTGACATGGATATCGCTATAGAAGAGATCAGAAGCAGATTCGTAGATTATCTTAAGTCTGCGATCACTCTCCGTGATGCTGAGGCAATGAAGAGGAGCAGTGATATCATCGACAGCGCTCTCAGATACATAGACAGTCACTATACGGATGAGGATATATCGCTTGATTCCGTTGCCATAGCAAGCAACATCAGTGCGAATTACCTGTCTGCGCTGTTCAGCCAGAAGGTCGGTCTGTCATTCGTCGAGTACGTTACCAAGAAGCGTATGGAAAAGGCAAGGCAGCTCCTGAGAAAGACCGATAAGAGATCCGGTGAGATCGCAAGCGAAGTCGGTTACAAGGATCCCAGGTATTTCTCGTTCGTTTTCAAGAAAAAGCACGGTTGCACTCCAAGCCAGTATCGTAACGGAGAGACAGAGGAAGAATGACGAAGATCCGGGAACTGTTCAGGTCTGAATCGATCCGGGGCAAGATGTCCCGTTTGCTCATGCAGATGTTTATTCCCATTACTTTTATCTTTGTGATCATGCTGGCGATGGTCCTTACGCGCAACATCATGTTCGCATCGGTAAACGGCAATATCGCGGATGCCTCCGGCTTTAACCGTGAATTCAAAGAAGAAGTCGACCTTAAGATGTATCTGTACGTTACGGGCAGTAACGATGAGATACCGTGGGAAGATGTTAATTCCGCCAGAGAGCTTGCCGAGAGCCTTCTTGAGAGAACCAAGAACGAAGCCAGCCGTAAGTCGATGAAAAACGTTCTCATGCTCTGTGATAACTTAAGCGAATACATGAAGCAGATCGAGCAGACCGAACAGTACGATGAGCGTATGGACCAGCTCGAGACTAATATCTACGGCATTACACAGCTCATTGAGGATAACTTCTATTCTTATCTTTATCATGAGGCAGGAGAGCTTGCGAGCATCCAGAAGCAGCTGGACTACTGGCTTATCGCCGAGATCGCATTCGTTATCCTGGTCATAGTTGTTATCACGCCTACAGTTCTTAAGAGGGCATTTGCGTTAAGCAGGAGCATTACCGATCCTATCATTGAGATGAACAGCCGTGTTGAAGCTATCGGTGACGGTGATTTGAGCGCGCATACTCCCGTCAAGACGGATGACAGAAATCTCGCGCTCCTCTCGCTCGGTATCGAAGATATGGCGGAAAGACTCAGTAAGCAGATAGAGCTTAACCGCCAGGAGCAGATTCATTTAAGAGAGACGGAGCTTTCATTGATACAGGCGCAGATCAACCCGCACTTCCTCTATAATACTTTGGATGCGATCGTATGGCTCATCGAGAGCGGCAAGAACGACCAGGCTGAGCAGATGGTAACAAGCCTTTCACAGTATTTCCGTTCTTTCTTAAGCGACGGTAAAGAGATCGTTACGATAGAAGAAGAGACGAACCATATCAGAAGTTACCTTGAGATCCAGCAAGTACGCTACCGTGACATTATGGAGTATGAGATCGATGTGGATCCTTCTATCAACGGCTGTAAACTCCCGAAGCTTACCTTGCAGCCTCTTGTCGAGAATGCCATCTATCATGGCCTTAAGCCTAAGCGTGGCAAGGGAGTAATCACTGTTACCGGTAATGCCGAAGGTGATAAGATACTCCTGACTGTTAAAGATACAGGCGCAGGCATGAATGAAGAACAGCTTCAGAGCCTTAAGACAAAGATCAGGAATGAAGATACTACCAGCTTCGGTCTGGTGGCGGCATATAAGAGGTTAAAACTCCTTTACGGAGACGGATTCGATTTTGATGTTACCAGCAAAGACGGTGAGGGTACATCGATCATTCTAAGCATCCCGAGAAAGGCGGACATTGAAAATGAAACGATTCTTTAGTCTTATCTTGTGTTTGGCTTTGGCCTGTAATATCGTTTCCTGCTCCGGCAAGAATGAACAGCCTAAGGATAAGGATCTTTATGTGATCGGCTTTTCACAGGTCGGTTCCGAATCTGACTGGAGACTCGCTAACACAAAATCGATGGCTGATACTTTCACGGAGGATAAGGGTTACGAACTCCGCATGGAGAATGCCAAGCAGCGTCAGGATAATCAGTTCGCGGCGGTCCGTACATTCATCCTTGAAGGCGTTGACTGTATCATTATCGCGCCTACCGTAGAAGAAGGATGGGACACGATCCTCAAGGAGATACAGGATGCGGGGATCCCGGTGATCATCATGGACCGTTCGGTTTCTGTTGCTGATAAGAACCTTTATCTTACAAATTACGGCTCCGACTTCCTCGAGCAGGGAAATATGGCTGTCAGATGGCTCGAAAAAGAGACTTCCGGCATATCATCTGATGATAAGCTGAGGATCCTCCACATTCAGGGAACATACGGTGCTACAGCCCAGCTCCTTAGAACGAAGGCTTTGGAAGTTGCTGTTTCACAGCATGATAACTGGGAATTAGCGGCGCAGCTCTACGGAGATTTCACTGAGGCTAAGGCATATGAGGTCGTTACCGATTACTTAAGGACCGATAAGGACATAGATGTCATATACAGCGAGAACGATAACATGACTTACGGTGCCATGCGCGCATTGGAAGATGCCGGAATATCATATGGCAAGAACGGTCAGGTAAAGATAATATCTTTCGATGCTACGAAAAGGGCTTTGCAGTATTGCCTGGAAGGTAAGATCGATCTTTGCGTGGAATGTAATCCTCTGCATGGTCCGGGCGTAGAAGAACTGATCAATAAATACCGTAACGGTGAAGAGATCCCGAAGCATGTCTATGTTGAAGAAACGGCATTTACTTCGACAGATCTTACTCAGGAGTTCATTGATTCAAGAGAATACTGATATCAACCGCTGTTTCTGACATGAAGATTCCAGCGTACTGGTTCAGTCTTTATCAGCTTATGATCTATAGCCGATAACAATGTATCTGCGGCAGTTTTTGTGAGTTCTTTCTCACTGTGGCCTAACGAGGTAATGCCTACCGGATCCTTAGGGAAGTAGCTGTTCTCAAAGCTTACTACTGCAATATCTTTTGGTACGGATCTGCCGCGCTTTTCCAATGATTTAATAAGCCTGAATGCGATCTCGTCATTATGGCAGACTACGGCTGAACATTCCGGATCCATCTCTTTGATGAATCTTTGGAGCATATCGTCGTCTCCTTTAATGAGTTTTTTCCGGTCACGTGATGTGAAGAAGAATGAACTGTGCTCGTCAAATGCCAGACCGTATTCTTTGCACGCTTCGATATAGCCTTTATACCGCGTCAGACCGCGCGAATCATCGCAGCGGAAGATGCAGCATGTCTTTTTATGTCCGCACTCTTTAAGATGTGATACGAGCTTTATGGCGCCGTTAAGATCGTCTTCTTTTATGCACATCGCATTAGAGGGTTCTGAATATGAAGAGTACAGGTAGACAACGGGTATTCCTTTTTTACTGATCTTATCTATAAGTTCTATATTCGGATTGGGAATGACATCAGCCGTAGGCTCGATCAGGACCGCGGCAGGCGTATTCTCCAAAACTTTATTCAGAGCTTCATGCTCTTTGGAAAAAGAATGATCCGTACTGTAACAGATGAGATCGTATTTTTTCTTTTTAAGATATTCTTTTAACTGTGAGATAAATTCAGGTTTCTCATATTCGAACTTGTCGCCGGTGATAAATACGACAGTATCCTGGAGCTTGGAAGCGATGCCCTCTATGTAAGATCCGCTTCCGCGTTTTTTTACTATAAGACCTTTATCAACAAGGATATTAAGAGCAGCTCTTATCGTCTGTCTGCTGCATGAGAAATCAGCGCAAAGGGATTCTTCGGAAGCGAGCTTGGTAATACCGGCCGCGCGCATACGGCGGAGTTCAGACTCAAGCTGGTATGCAATCCGGAGGTATTTGTCTTCCATGGCAAGTCCCTTCATAACTGATATTTCTTAGTTAAATTATAAGAAAAGTGGTATGTGAACTTCATATCCGATAAATGCAAAAATCTTTAGATTCACAAGGGCTCGATAGAGCCGATGCCGATAATTTACCGTCTTTTTTAACCGGAGATGAAAATTTTATGTTTGAAGATTTGGACCTTTTTACAAAATGCAATAAGGCTCTCTTAAGTTTTGTGAAATCTGTTCTGAAAATTTTCGACAAGTTATCGGAAATTATCAAACAAAAAGCAGATAAACCCGGCTCGTATCATAAAAGTTGTACGCTTTATCCCACGAAAAACGAAAGCTGTATTTAGGCAGATTTACCATTTGCAAAACCCCATATGAGATTCGTGGAACGGCTTTATCGAAAATGGTTAAGTGTAGCCAGAGCACAGGATATGCCTGTGGTTCCAAGAAATTCATTATGAGAAATGAGGTAAGAAACATGAAAAAATTCATGAAGACTCTGCTTGCCGGTGCTCTCGCTCTTTCTATGACTATGGGCTTGGCAGCATGCAACGGTTCCGACAACAAGGGCGGCGACAACACACAGGCTGCTCCTACAGAGAGCAAGGAGACAGAAGCAGCTCCTGCTACACAGGGCGGCAACGACGGCGAACTCATCAAGGTCGGTATCATCAACAACGATCCTAACGAGTCCGGTTATCGTACAGCTAACGTTGAAGACATGAAGAAGACATTCACAGAGGCTAACGGATATGATGCAGATTTCTTCTATAGCCTTAAGAATGAAGAGCAGATCGCACAGGCTCAGAAGTACATTCAGGACGAGGTTGACTATCTCTTGATCTCAGCAGCTGGTACATCAGGTTGGGACGGAGTTCTTGAGCAGGCACAGAAGGCCGGCATCAAGGTTATCCTCTTCGACAGAACAATCGACGCAGACGAGAGCCTCTATGAAGCATCCATCGTTTCCGACATGGCTAAGGAAGGCCAGCAGGCAGTTGATTGGCTCGCTTCCCAGAACCTCGACGAATACAAGATCATCCACATCCAGGGCGTTATGGGTTCATCCGCTCAGATCGGCCGTTCCGGCGCTTTGGACGAGAAGGTAGCTGCAGAAGCTAACTGGAGCATCGTAGTTCAGCAGACAGCTGACTGGTCTGAGGAGACAGCTCAGCAGATCGTTCAGTCTGTTATCGACTCTAAGGAATCTTTCAACGTTATCTATGCTGAGAACGACAACATGGCTAAGGGCGCAGCAGCTGCTCTCGATAAGGCTAACATCTCTCACGGCGTAGGCAAGGACGTTATCATCATCGGTTTCGACTGCAACACATGGGCACTTGAAGAGCTCCTCGCAGGCAACTGGAATTATGACGGTCAGTGCAATCCTTTCCAGGCTTCCTACATCGACGACATCATCAAGAACGGCGTTAAGACAAAGGTAGTCATCATGGAAGAGAAGGGCTTCGACGCTAAGACAATTACACAGGAAGACGTTGATACTTACGGAATCTGATATTTGGTCCCTCACCCGAATTAAGCAGTAACCTTTAAACCAAATAGAAGATTTTTTGACAGTGAATGTGCGATGCGATGCGTCTCATCGCATCGCACATTCTTTTCGCTAACAAGAACACCAAGGCAACGATTTTAGGAGGAAGACCATGGAAGAAGGCGCAGTTTTGGAGATGCGTGGGATATGCAAATTTTTCCCGGGCGTGCGCGCTCTTGAGAATGTAGATTTCACTTTAAGAGAAGGCGAGATCCATGCTCTGATGGGCGAGAACGGTGCAGGTAAATCGACACTTATCAAAGTGCTTACCGGCGTATATCCAAAGGATGCAGGCTCAGTCTGGCTGAAAGGCACAGAAAAGCCGATACATATCAAATCACCGCAGGATGCACAGAATAAAGGCATTGCGACTGTATATCAGGAGATCACTCTCTGTCCTAATCTTACTGTTGCCGAGAACATGTACATCGGAAGAACAAAAGGCCCTTTAACAAACTGGGGAAACATTAACAGGAGAGCAGGCAAACTCCTTGATGAACTTGATATCCCTGTTAATCCCAAAGAACAGCTCGGCAATTGCTCTATCGCCGTTCAGCAGATGGTGGCAATAGCACGTGCAGTTGATATGGAATGTAAAGTCCTTATCCTTGACGAACCTACTTCTTCACTGGATGAGCAGGAAGTACAGAAGCTTTTCGTCCTCATGAGAGATCTCAGGAAGAAGGGTGTCGGAATTATCTTCGTAACGCATTTCCTAGAGCAGGTCTATGAAGTATGCGACCGGATCACCGTTCTGCGTGACGGAAAACTTGTCGGTGAATACATCATAGAAGATCTGCCCAGAGTACAGCTCGTATCCAAGATGCTCGGAAAAGATTTTGACGACATGGCCGACATCAAGAGCGACACTGATATAGCTAATATCGACCTTAATGAAACGCCCGTCTACGAAGCAAAGCATCTTACCGGTACGACCGGTATCAAGCCGTTTGATTTTGAGATACATAAAGGAGAGGTTAACGGCTTTACCGGTCTTCTGGGATCCGGAAGATCCGAGAGCGTACGTGCTATCTTCGGTGCTGACAGAGTAGCCGGCGGCAAGACCATGATGAATGGTAAGCCTGTAAGGATCAGAAAGCCTCTTGATGCTATGAAGCTCGGCATCAGCTATTTGCCTGAGGACCGTAAGAATGACGGTATCGTAGGAGATCTTTCAGTAAGAGATAATATTATCCTCGCTCTGCAGGTAATGAAGGGATTTTTCAGACCGTTTTCCAAGGCACAGGCCGAGGCATTTGCAGATGAATACATCAAGCTCCTGAATATCAAGACAGCTTCGACAGATACGCCGATCAAGTCTTTGTCAGGCGGTAACCAGCAGAAAGTTATCCTTGCCAGATGGCTTCTCGCAAACCCCGTATATCTGATCCTTGACGAGCCCACGAGAGGTATCGACGTAGGTACAAAGGTCGAGATCCAGAAACTCGTGTTAAAGCTCGCAGCGGAAGGAAAGAGCGTTACGTTTATTTCTTCCGAGATCGACGAGATGATAAGAACCTGTTCACGTCTCATTGTAATGCGTGACGGCAAGGTCGTCGGTGAACTTAAGGGCGACGATCTCAATCAAAATAAGATCATGGCAACAATTGCCGGAGGTGAATCCTAATGTCAACTAACGAAAATGCGATAAGCTCCCGCAAGTCTGCCAGAAGCTTCTTCGGAAAGATGGTCCGCAATCAGCTGTTTATTCCGCTTGCAGCGCTTTTGCTGCTTATCCTGTTCAACATTGCGGCAGATATTTTCCTTCATGTTGAAACATCTTTTTTCAAGGTTGTTCTTGAACCGAGCAGTGCAGGCAACCTGATCCTGTCGGGAAACCTGATCACCATTATCGATAACGCGTCAGAGCTGGCACTTCTTGCCATCGGTATGACACTCGTAACTTCCGCTGCAGGCGGTCAGGATATTTCCGTAGGCGCGACGATCGCTATCGCAGGTTCTACGGTATTAAGAATAGTTAAAGGCGTTTCTCCGAATATATCCGGCGGAAAATTCGCAGTCGTTATTATCTGTGCGTTCCTCCTGTGTGTTGTAGTCTCTGCTTTGTTCGGTGCTTTCAACGGTGCTCTTGTAGCGTGCTTCAAGATACAGCCGATGGTAGCCACACTTATTCTTTTTACAGCCGGACGCTCGATCGCGGCATGGATCAACAACAACGATAACATCTCAATCAACGATGTCCGCTTCGGATACTTCGGTAACTTCATCCCGGGAATCCCGGTACCTACTCCGGTGTTCATTACGGCGATCTGCCTTGGAATTATTGCTTTGGTCCTGAAGTTCACCAATTTAAGACTGTATGCACAGTCAGTCGGTATCAATTCGTCTTCTTCAAGACTTAACGGTATCAACCCGAAAATGATCAAGCTGCTTACTTTTATCATCCTCGGTGTTTGCGTAGCCGTTTGCGGATTCATCAAAGTATCCCGTACTTCTTCGATCACATACGCTGTTATCGCCAACAATATCGAAATGGATGCGATCCTTGCAGTCGCATTGGGCGGTAATAACTTAGGCGGCGGTAAGTTCAATCTGACCGCATCTGTTCTGGGTGCTTATGTTATCCAGTTCCTTACAACTACATTGTTCAGAATGAAGGTAAGCTCAAGTGCGATCTCCGCATATAAGGCTATAGTAGTAATCCTTCTCATCATCATGTCTTCGCCTTTCATCCGCAAGAAGTTAGCTGACAGAAAGAGCAGGAGAGAAGCTGCAAGGATAACAAGGGCTAAAGCTGCCTTAGATGCCGGTGCCGGAAAGGAGAGTGTCTGATATGTCAGTCAATACTAATGTTTTGGGAGGCAATAAGCTCAGACGCCGCGCTTCTCTTTCCGATACAAATCTGCTTCTCATAATTACGGTAATCGTTTTCGTAGTTATGTACGCAAGTGCGGTCAGATTTCTTGGAAAAGGATTCACGAAGCCTCAGATGTTCTTCAATATCCTCAATGAGAATGCTTCACTCCTGGTATTATCATGCGGTATGACACTCGTCATGATCACTGGCGGTATCGATATCTCTGTAGGTCAGGTCACATCACTCGTATGCATGTCCTGCGCCGTACATCTTGTTAATCATAACGGTAATGTTTTCACATCCATGCTTATCGCATTGGGAATCGGTCTTGCATTCGGCGCGGTTCAGGGTTTCCTGGTAGCTTATCTCGAGTTCCAGCCGTTCATCGTTACTCTTGCCGGCTTGTTCTTCGCGAAAGGTCTTACCACGATAATAAGCAGTGACCGTATCAGCGTTACCAAAGATAACAGTCCCTCATTTGCCGCTCTGAGCAAATTCGAAGTTACAATTCCTTTCCTTGGATCAGTTAACAAGAAGGGTATATATATTCCGGCCTATGTTGAGATCGGAGTTATCGTTGCCCTCGTCATCGTTATACTTCTTTTCTGCTTCTTAAGATGGACTAAGCTCGGACGTAATTTCTACGCTGTAGGCGGCAACAACCAGAGCGCCAACATGCTCGGAATCAACGTAAAGCGCACTAAATTTATCGCTCACATCCTCTGCGGTCTTTGCGCAGGAATCGGCGGATATCTGTTCTTCCTTCATGCAAGCTCAGGTTCGCCTCTGCACGCTCAGGGCGCCGAGATGAACGCTATTGCTTCTTCAATTATCGGAGGCACGCTGCTCTCAGGCGGTGTAGGTAACATCGTTGGTACACTTTTCGGAGTCCTCTCGCTCGCAACCATCAAGAACGTAGTTGCTTCGTTAGGACTTGAAGATGCATGGTGGACAAACATCACTGTAGGCGCCATGCTCTGCATCTTCCTCCTTGTTCAGAGTCTTGTCCTCGCAGGCAGACACAATAAGAAGAAATAATTCGGACAATAAGCCCGTAATTGGGTTACAATATCTGAAGAAACAAATTCGCTTTTTAGCAAAAGGGGAAGGTAATTAACATGGATCTGAAAAAGTGTGCATTAGGTATTGAATTAGGCTCCACCAGGATCAAGGCTGTTCTCATCGACGAGAATCATCTGCCTGTAGCATCCGGAGATTTCGAATGGGAAAACCAGTTCGTTAACGGTATCTGGACATATTCCGAGGAGATGATCCATACAGGAATTAAGAAGTGCTATGCGGCATTGAAGGCTGATGTTCTCGGCAAGTTCGGTGTTAAGCTTACGGCTTTAGGCGGTATCGGAATCTCAGCCATGATGCACGGATATCTTCCTTTTGATAAGGACGGCAACAGACTTGCCGAATTCCGCACATGGCGCAACACGATAACAGGTGAGGCTGCTGCCAAGCTTACTGACTTGCTCGGATTCAATATCCCCCAGAGATGGAGCATCGCTCATTTCTATCAGGCTATACTTAATCAGGAGAGCCACGTTAAGGATGTAGCTTTCCTCACAACACTTGCAGGTTATATCCACTGGAAGCTTACAGGCGAGAAGGTAATGGGTGTCGGCGAGGCATCAGGCATGTTCCCGATCGACAGTGCAACATGCGACTACAACGAGGGCATGGTCCAAAAGTTCAATGAACTTACGGGACTTGATCTAAGAAGGCTTCTTCCTAAGGTCGTTTCTGCCGGTGCATATGCAGGCAAGTTAACTTCTGAAGGCGCCAGGTTCCTCGATCCTGAAGGTGACCTTGAAGCAGGTATTCCTCTTGCACCCTGTGAAGGTGATGCCGGAACAGGTATGGTCGCTACCAACGCCGTACGTATCAGAACAGGTAATGTCAGTGCCGGTACTTCCGACTTCGCCATGATCGTAACCGATCACGAGCTCGGCGTGCACAGAGAGATCGATATGGTCACGACGCCTGACGGCGCACCTGTTGCGATGGTTCACTGCAACAACTGCACATCCGATATCAACGCATGGGTCAATCTCTTCAGTGAGTTCTCTTCGCTGATGGGCGTATCCTTCAGCAAGGGCGATCTTTTCACCAAGCTTTTCCAGGTTGCCTCCGAGGGCGATCCTGACTGCGGCGGACTCATGTCTTTCAACTATTTCTCAGGTGAAGGCGTTACAGATCTTGATGAAGGCAGACCTGTATTTGCCAGAACACCAGACAGCGCTTTCACGATCGCAAACTTCATGAGAACACATCTTTATTCAGCTCTTGCCACACTTAAGATCGGAATGGATATCCTCCAGAGCCAGGAGCAGGTAAAGATCGACAAGCTTATGGGCCATGGAGGATTCTTCAAGACTCCCGAAGTCGGCCAGAGAATGCTCAGCGCAGCAGTCAATGCTCCTGTATCCGTTATGAAGACAGCAGGAGAGGGCGGACCTTACGGAATGGCTCTTCTCGTTGCTTACATGCTTAACAAAGCAGAGGGCGAGACGCTCCCTGATTATCTCGACAATAAGGTATTTGCCGGTGCCGAGTGTTCGACTATAATGGCTGAGGCATCTGACGTGGAAGGATTTGCAAAGTTCTTATCCGCTTACGTCAAGGCTCTGCCTATGGAGAAGACAGCTACGGAGGTTTTAGGCTAATGCTTGAAGAACTTAAGAAAACAGTATGTGACGCGAATCTGCTTTTGCCCAAATACGGACTTATAACATTTACATGGGGTAATGTCAGCGGTATTGACCGCGAAAAAGGACTTATAGTGATCAAGCCTTCCGGCGTTGATTATGACGGTATGTCACCCGATGATATGGTTGTCGTAGATATGGACGGCAAAGTCGTAGAAGGCAAGTGGAAGCCTTCAAGCGATACTGCCACACACCTTGTCCTTTATAAGGCGTTCCCCAATATCGGAGGCGTTGTCCATACACACTCCAGATGGGCTACGAGCTTTGCCCAGGCAGGTATGGCAATTCCTGCTATGGGAACTACCCAGGGCGACTATTTCTACGGCGATATTCCCTGCACACGTCCCATGACTGACGAAGAGATCAAGGGCGAGTACGAGAAGGAGACAGGCAATGTCATCGTCGAGACCTTTAAGGACATCGATCCGGACGCAGTTCCTGCCGTTAACGTATTCTCACACGGTCCTTTCTGCTGGGGTACAGACCCGATGAACGCAGTCCACAACGCAGTCGTCATGGAAGAGGTCGCGTTCATGGATTATCACGCGCTGACGCTCAATTCTGAGCACAGGGACATGCAGCAGACGCTTCTTGATAAGCACTACTTAAGAAAACACGGAGCTAACGCATACTACGGACAAGGCTGATCCATATCAGCCTTTTCTTTTGGTGGTGGACATTTGAGGCGGAACTTGCGGGTGTAGCCTCAAATTTTCCCTCAAATCTGATAGGCCAGGTCGGTGTTTTACCCTCAAATCTGATCTACCATGTCATTAAGCAGTCTGCGCACCGGTTATATGTGCTAAAATATCAAAGTTAATTCAATCATTCGGAGGAACACTAAATGAAGGTTCTTGTTGTTGGCGGCGGCGGAAGAGAGCATGTTATATGTTGGAAGCTCAAGCAGGATCCCAGGGTAACGGATCTTTACTGTGCACCCGGTAACGGTGGTATCGCTTCTATTGCCACATGCGTAAATATTAAGGCTACGGATATTGACGGTATGGTCGAATATGCGAAAAAAGAGCAGTTTGACCTTGTTTTCGTTGCTCCCGACGATCCGCTCGCAATGGGTATGGTCGATAAGATGGAAGAAGCAGGCCTCAGGAGCTTCGGCCCTAAGGCAAATGCTGCGATCATCGAAGGCTCCAAGGCTTTCTCCAAGCAGCTCATGAAGAAATATTCGATCCCTACTGCAAAGTATGAGATCTTCGACGATGAACAGAAAGCTTTAGCTTACCTCGAGACCCAGCCTATGCCTATCGTTATCAAGTGTGACGGATTGGCTCTCGGTAAGGGTGTTATCATCGCCCAGAACCTCGATGAGGCTAAGCAGGCAGTAAAGGATATGATGGAAGACCAGAAGTTCGGTTCTGCCGGCTCCACGATCGTTATCGAAGAATGCATGACAGGGCCCGAACTTACAGTTCTTGCTTTCTCGGACGGCAACACTTGTGTTCCGATGGTATCTTCCAGAGACCATAAGAGAGCTTATGACCATGATGAAGGCCTCAATACAGGCGGCATGGGTGCTGTTACACCCGGAGCTGACATGACGGATGAACTTAAATCACGCATCCAGAATGAGATCATCACACCTACTGTTGAAGCTCTTAAGAAAGAGGGAAGACCGTTTAAGGGGGTTATTTACTTCGGCTTAATGCTTACACCTGAAGGACCGAAGGTTGTTGAGTATAATGCACGTTTCGGAGATCCTGAGGCACAGGCAGTACTGCCGCTCTTAGAGAACAGTCTCCTCGATATAGTTGACGCTGTAATTGACGGCAAACTCGACCAGATCGACTTCAAGTGGAAGAATAAGTGCTCCTGCGTTGTCGTTATGGCTTCCGGCGGATATCCCCAGAGCTATGCCAAGGGCTATGAGATCACAGGAATCGACACCTGCGGCAAGCTCGTATTCCAGGCAGGCACAGCGCTTAAGGACGGCAAGCTCGTTACTAGCGGCGGACGCGTTCTCTGCGTATACGATGAGGCAGATACGCTTGACGAGGCTATTGACGGTGCATATGAAGGTGTCGCTAAGATCTCCTTCCAGGACATGCATTTCCGTCACGACATAGGAAGGACACTCGGCTGATAAATGAAGATCGGCATTTACGGAGGATCGTTTGATCCCGTCCATAACGGGCACATAGCAATGATCAAGTCCGCGTTAAAGAGCGGGTTCATTGACTGCGTGATCGTAATACCGTCTGTACGCAACAACTTTAAGCTCTACGCGAACAAGCTCCCGCCTCCGTACCGTCTCTACATGATGAAGGAGACTATAGATGGGCTGGGGATCAAGAATTGCTATGTCAGCGATATCGAATACGGAATAGAGGGTGTCAGCTATACTGCAGTCGTTCTTTCCAAATTGACGTCGGACGAATACATAAGGGATTTCCTGATCTCAAATGACGTCAAGAAAAAGAAGGCTGAAGAACACCATGAATTTTTTTGGATCATGGGCTCTGATACCCTTGGTACTTTTGAGACATGGTATAAGCCGGGCGAGATACTGAAATACGCATCGCTGCTTGCGGCAATGCGTCCGGGTGATGATACTGATGTTGATAAGGCAGCTGCTTCCATCAGGAAAAATCTCGGTGGAAAGGTAGAAGTCTTCAGACTCGACGGCATTTGCTGTTCGTCTTCCGAGATCACCAGGAGCGGTGACTTCTCGCTGGTCCCTGAGCCGGCTTGTGAGTTCATAAAAAGGCACGCTCTTTATACTGAGAACACCAGGCTTGAAGGTATAAGCGATACAGCCAGGAAACAGTTTTTCGACTATGCCACATGGATGTATAAGTATCTCGGAGCCAAGAGGCTTCTTCATACACTCAATGTCGGTTATCTGTCCGCTCATCTGGCTGATGTCTTCGGATGCGACAAGGACAAGGCTTTGATCGCAGGAGCTTTGCACGATTGCGCAAAAGAGCTTCCTGTTGATCAGCAGCTCGAGATGGCGAAAAGATATACAGGTGATCTGTTTACAGAAAAGAAGATCATCCATTCTTCTGCAGGCGCTACCTTCGCGAAAGAAGAACTCGGCATTGAAGACAAAGAGATCCTTGATGCGATCTGCTATCACACGACAGGAAGAGGCGGTATGAGCGTTCTTGAGAAGATCGTATATCTTGCAGATAAGATCGAGCCTTCCAGGAACTATATGGATCTTGGTCCGATAAGAGAAACTGCTGAGCACGATCTTGATGAAGCGGTGCGCATGACGGCAGCTGCGGTAAGAAATAAATTCATTTCGCAGGGCAGGGAGATGCATCCCGTGACAATGGCAATGATGTCAGAGCTCGGTATGATCAATTGATCACTAATGTGTTACAATCAAACTATTAAAAACCTAAGGAGATAAGTAATGGACAGCAAAGAATTAGCCGCTAAGATCGTTGATATTCTTGATTCTAAGAAGGGTATTGATATTGAAACGATAGATTTAACAGGGAAGACAGTACTCGCTGATTATTTCGTACTTGCAAGCGGTAATTCAACAACACAGATCAAGTCTTTGGCTGATGAAGTTGAATATGTCCTTAAGAAGGAATTTGATATCGTTCCGGATCATATTGAAGGCCGTTCCGGAGATAAGTGGATCCTCTTGGATTATAAAGACGTTGTCGTTCACGTAATGGGCAGGGAAGAGCGCCAGAACTACAATATCGAGAAGTTCTGGGCCACAAAGCGCAGGGAAGACGAAGAGTAATCTCTGACTGATATTAGGATCAATCAAGACCGGCAAGGACAGTCCTTGTCGGTTTTGTCGTATTTTGTCGTAAAAAACCGACAAAGCTTGGTGTTATGCTTTTCGTATGGTAAAGAAAAGCACGGCTAACAAGATCAAGAAAATGATTTATCCTTTGGCATTCATTCTGATCATAATCATGAGTGCCTTATATAAGCTTGTGCTAAAAGGGAACGGGGAATTCTCGGTGCAAGCTTTTAAGAGCAAGAAAACTGTGCAGATAGAAGAAAGCGGCACAGACATCCGGGAAAGTAATGAATCAGGCACCGGGATCACTTCTGACACAGCTGCCTCCGGTGAAACATCCCTGGCCATTCAGATGATCAGCGTTTATATCTGCGGGGAAGTCAAAAATCCGGGCATTTATGAGGTCCCCAAGGGCGTGATCCTCAATAAGATAATCGAAGCTGCCGGCGGATTTACCGAAGAAGCTTCAGAAAACAACGTCAATCTCGTTTATCAGATCGAGAGCAATATGTCGATCTACATACCTTCGGAGGACGAGATAACCCAAGGGTTCACGGGCGGTGACATTATCAGGCAGGAAGGTGTATATGTCTGGGGCGCACAGTCCGGCGCATCAGGAGGGACGGACCAGAGTGCAACTCTGATGGTCAACATCAATACAGCAACAGAAGAGGAGCTCAAGAGCCTGCCCGGGATCGGGGATGTGACAGCCAAAGCAATAGTCAATTACAGGAAGGACACGCCTTTTAAGACGATTGATGATATCAAGAACGTCACCGGAATAGGCGACTCGAAGTTCAAGCAGATCAAGGATTATATCTGTGTTTGAGAATTATGTATAGCCGTAAAGGCCTCTTACGCTGACTTCACCGCTTCTTAAGGAAGAGACGGAACCGTCGGCAAATTCCACCTTCAGTGAGAAATCATCATTAATGGCAAGTGCGGTGCCCATGCGTCCTTTGCCGTTTTCCAGCATCTGTGAATAAGCCGTGATCTTGCTTCCGACAGTTATATTGAGGTCACGGTAACGCTCCAGATAGTAAGAAGAGCCGTCAGGCCAGTTGGAGCTAAGCTTGTCCATGGATCTGATGATTTCCGCAGCGAGCTTGGAACGGAAGAACTTCTTGCCGTCATTTTCTAAAGAAATCGATGTCGCGATCTCGGAAATCTCAGCCGGGAAGTCGCTCAAGGTCTCATTGACGTTAACGCCAATTCCGATGATGCAGGTGTCAATGAAGCCGCTCTCGCCCTCAACGGACACTTCTGTGAGGATTCCGCAGATCTTTTTCCTGTTCATGAGCAAGTCGTTGACCCACTTGATCTGTGAATCAAGGCCATAAGCGTTCTTAATGGCGTCAGCTACAGCGACGGCGGTCCAGCTGGTAAGGTCAGAAATCTTGTCGAACCCTGCCTCAGGCTTTAAAAGATATGAGAGGTAGATTCCTACTCCGGAAGGGGACGTGAAGCTCCTGCCGCGTCTGCCTTTGCCGCCGGTCTGATGGTCAGCGATTACGACCGTGCCCGACGGAGCGCCTTTGGAAGATAAATCCTTAAGGACATTATTGGTTGAATCTACCGAATCGAAAACGTGGACTAAAGGACTCTTATCATCGGGCAGGAAGGCAGCTATAGAGCCTTTCGAAAGGATATCATGGCAGTTTATAAGGAGATAGCCCTTGTTAGTAGAGGATTCTATCTCATATCCGTCTTCTCTGAGAGATTTGACTGCGGCATTAACGGCCGATCTGGTAACACCCAGCGTGCGGCTGATGGCCTCTCCGGAGGAGTAACCGTTTTCCCTTGATAAAAGCTTCAGAACATCGTCTTTAAGCATTGCTGATCCTTTCATCTGTCCTTCTTGCCGGACAGCAAGATTTGCTTCTTTTAAGAAAAATAATAACACTTTGTTTCTAATATGAGGTAAAATAATCTTGGTTAGTGCTTTATAAATATCTGTAGTTAGGGTGACCATGGGTATATATTCGATATTGTTGGCTGTAGTGATGGTGCTCAGCATGCTGTCTACTTTTGCACTCGTCCTCTTCTCAAGACGAGGTGCTAAGACGCTTGAGATTTTAGTCTCCGGATGCATCATGATCAGCAATATCGGCTATTTTGTTCTCTCATGCTCCAGTTCCATGGGCGAGGCTGTTCTCGCTAACTCCCTGACTTATGTCGGCGGCCTCTTTTTGCCGCTCCTGATCGTTTATATCCTCATCGACTATTCTGATTCCAAGGTCCCAATCTGGTTTACGGGTACGATGATCCTTATCAATATCCTCGTTTTCGTAACAACATTGATCCCCGAGAGAGCTCCGCTCTTTTATTCGGCAATGAGATTTATAGAGGGCGATCCTTCAAGACTCATTAAGGAACCCGGACCGGCATATTATGTCAAGTTCATCATACTGACCGTTGAGCTGGCTCTTGTAGCCTTCTTTACGATCCTTACATACCTTGGCAGAAGAAACGCTTCATTCAGGCTCATGCTCATCTATTTCGGTTCTTTGGTAGGAGCTGTTGTTGTTTATCTGACAAGACGTATCTTTAATCTTCTTTATGATCCGCTTCCATTCTTCTATCTTATTTGCTCGTTTATGCTCGATTATGTAGTAACCAGAGCGACTATCTATGACGTCAATCTGAGTGTCCAGGAGAAGATAGATGAGCTAAGTACTTACGGCTATCTCGTATTTGACAGGAAGTTCCGTTATGTCGGAAGCAACCCGGTGGCAGAGAAGTTCTTCCCTGAGATCGCAAATATGAGAATCGATGCCAAGATCATTGCCAAGGATTACGCCCTCAAGGATCTTCTTAAGTGGGTCATCGCAAATGCCACTGAAGCTAATGAGTCCAAGAAGACCAGCGGCAAGTTCAAGAAGGCAATCGTTATCAATGACAGAAGCCCCAGTGACAGAAGACACCTTGTATGCGAGATGAGCTTTATCCACTTCGGATTAAATAACCACGTCACCGGATATCTCGTCGAGATCAACGATGATACAGAGCAGCACAACATGATCGAGTCCATGAGCTTCAGGGGTGAGTCACTGCAGCGTGAGGCTGAGCGTCAGGCCAAGAGAGCCAAGTCGATGCAGATGTCCACCATCCTCGGTATGGCTGCCATGATCGAATCACGTGACAACTCCACAGGCGGTCACATCAACAGAACATCTGCCTGCGTAGCTCTCTTCGTAAATCACCTGAAGAAGCTTGATGACTATAACATGAGCGAGAACTACTGGGATGCGGTTATCAACGCTGCTCCTCTCCACGACCTCGGTAAGATCATGGTAGATGATGCTATCCTGAGAAAGACATCCGGCCTTACGGAAGATGAGTATGACAAGATGAAGCAGCATGCCTCAGCAGGTGCGGAGATAATGAGCAAGGTCCTTGAAGACGTTGACGATAAAGAGTTCGTAAGAGTAGCTACCAATGTTGCGCACTATCATCACGAGAAATATAACGGCACCGGCTATCCTGACAGATTAAGAGGCGAGAATATCCCGTTCGAAGCAAGGATAATGGCTCTGGCAGACGTTTTCGATGCTCTCGTAAGCAGACGTTATTACAAGGAAGCCATGTCCTACGATGAGGCATTCCATATCATCAAGACAGAGCTCGGACACCACTTCGATCCGCATCTCGGTCGCATATTCATCTCGATCAAGATGGATATCATTGATCTGTATGAGTCGTTCGAAAAGACCGATTACGCAAGATAAAACGCTGTTCCGTAGAGTGGGACAGCGTTTTTTATTTCAACGTGTTTTTCCAATTGTTGCGATTTGGAGACTCCAAGAGGGCGAAATAGTCTCCATTTAGTCTTTTTTCGGCGAAAATGACTTTTTGGAGACTGTTTTGGCCTCGAAAAGTCTCCATTTCAGTTATTTGTTGAAACAGCGCCCGGAGGAACTTAGAGTTCTTCGTTGATAATGTTCCTGACCCACTTGTACTTGCGGTAGTGAGCGATAACTACCGGGATCTTAACGATCTCGTCGAGGTTGAGCAGGAAGTATACGACCATTACGGGCCAGTCGAACACGAAGGCAGCCAGGAACCCGACAGGAACGATAAATGCCCACATAGTGACTGAGTCACAGATAAAGCCGAACTTAGTATCTCCGCCGGCAGAGAAGATTCCGCCGATGAGCGTGGAGTTGATCGATCTTCCGAGAATATAGTAGCTGCACATCATGAGCATGATGAACAGGTAGTGCTCGGCAGTCTCCGTGAGATTAAGGAAATAAAGGACCACGGGAGCAGCTGCTGCAGCAATTAAGCCGAGTATTATTCCTGAGATAATGGTGATCTTAAAAAGCTTCTGACCATACTGCTTGGCAAGCTCGAGTTTGCCTGCTCCAAGCTCGTTACCGATAACAATAACGCTGCCGCCGGCGATAGCAAAGCAGAGGCATGATACGAGATCCTTAACGATATCTGCGATAGCATTCGCAGATGCCGCATCAGTTCCCAGATGTCCCATAATGATCGTGATCATCGCGAACCCGAATCCCCAGCTGATCTGATTCATAAGGTAAGGCAGAGTATACTTCGAAAATCTCATGCGGAGTTCTTTGTCTACGCGGAATACATTAGAGATCCTGAGTCTGAATTTAGTCAGCTTGAGAAGGAAGATAAGGCACATTACGAATCCGACAAAATTGGATAATGAGGTTGCGAGAGCTGCGCCTTCAATGCCCATCTCAGGTGCACCAAATAGACCGAAGATAAATATGGCATTAAGTATTATGTTAAGAAAAACGATAACGATACTTACGATCGTGCACTGCTTAACAAAGCCGACGTTTTTTAGAAGTGTCTCGAAGATCAATGCAAGTGTCATAAAGACATAGGAAAAAGAAGCGAGCCTTAAATAGGGTATTGCGTTAGTTATAAGTTCAAGTTCATTAGTAAAGATGCCGATTACTCCCTGAGGCATGAACATCGAGCAGCAGAAAAAGACTGCCATAATAGGAAGGGAGAGTAAAAACATATAACCGAAGATCTTTTCTACGGATTCCTTATCGCCTTTGCCCCAATATTGTGCAGCAAGAATTGAACCACCCGAAGTAATGGACAGCGTAAACAACGTCAGCACAAAAGGAACCTTTGAAGCAAGCGATACTGATGTCATCGCTTCCTGTGAGAGGCTTAAGAGCATAATCGCATCTGATACCGGAACCAGCGCCCAGACAAAATTCTGGAGCGTCATAGGAAGTATCAGCGAGATGAGCTTCTTTCTGAATGTCGTGTCTTTTTTTACTGTCATGTGCCCAATATACCTGAATAAATAATTGATTCAAAGTCGGAAGCGTATTTTAGACTAATAAAATAAGAAAATCAAATGAAAACAAAAAGGAGCTGCCGGTTAATTGGCAGCTCCCTGGAAAAACGGTTTAAAAAACGGATCAGTCGTCGATCGACTTATCTGTAGCTCTGGCGTAGATAGCCTCAACTTCTTTGCCGGGTGCTTTAGTTATTAACGTAACAACAATAGCTACGATAAGACCGCAGATGAAGCCGGGAACGATCTCATAGATCTTCGTATCGTAAATAATCTTGTCAGCAGGGAGGATCGTTGTTGTGTAGCAGAGGAGCCATGTGATGTCAGCTACTGCACCTGCGATGATACCTGCAACAGCTCCCTTGTAGTTAAAGCGCTTCCAGAACAGCGAGAGAATGATGACAGGACCGAAGGCTGCGCCGAACAATCCCCATGCGTTCTCTACCATGTTCATGATGTCATTTGTCCACGAAGCCGGGTTGTCATTACCAGCTTTTGCGATGAAGAAAGCAACAACAGCAACGACCATAACTACAATACGTCCGATCCAGAGCATCTCCTTATCAGAAGCCTTGTCCTTACGGATAAGAGGCTTGTAGATGTCGCTCGTAAAAGCCGAAGAAGCTACGAGGAGCTGTGAGTCAGCCGTAGACATAGCAGCCGCGATGATAGCGGAGAGCAGGACGCCTGCAATGAATCCCGGGAAGATATCACATACGATATCTACGAAGATCATCTTGCGAAGATCCGAACCGTCCGAAGCCTTAGTCAGAAGGGTCTGTGTGATAGCATTTCCTTCAGAAGTAATATAAGTTCTTCCGAGGTAAGCGATGATGATAGCAGCGCCGAGAGTAAGGATTACCCAAACGATAGCGACAGCTGCTGACTTCTTGACCTGGGAAGGTTTGTTGATAGACATGAAGCGGACCAGGATATGAGGCATACCGAAGTAACCTAAGCCCCAGCCTAAGCCGGTAACGATATCCTGCCATGAAGCTGTGAAAGGATTTGTGTTGAATGCAGAGATCCCCTTATCAGCGAATTCTGAATACTGCGTAGGATCGAAGTGGCCGACAGCATCCATAACGATCGGAACAGCAAGAAGTGCGATGAGCATCATGAGTCCCTGGAAGAAGTCTGTCCAGCATACTGCCTTGTAACCGCCCAGGAATGTGTAGAGGAGGATCAGTACAGCGAAAACAAGCAATGCGAGATCCGTCTTGTCAGCGAACCAGGGCATTACAGAAACGAATACTGTTTTTCCTGCAACGAATGCGGAAGCTACATAAACAGTGAAGCTAATCAGGAAGATGATAGCGCAAACCACCTTTAATACGGAACTCTGGCTTGCGAATCTGTTGGTGAGATATTGAGGCAGTGTGATGGAGTCACCGGAAGCCTTGGAAAAACGGCGGAGCCTTGTAGCAACGAAGATCCAGTTGGCTACTGTTCCTAAAGCCAGACCAATACCGATCCAAACCTGTCCCATACCGAGAGCAAAGATGGCTCCGGGGAAACCCATCAAAAGCCAGCCGCTCATGTCCGATGCCTGCGCACTCATCGCAGTAACGAAAGGACCCATGTGACGACCGCCCAGGAAATACTCTTTCTCGTCCCCGCCCTTACTCTTGAAGAAGAAGTAAATACCGATGGTAAGGACAACGACGAAATAGAGTATGAAAGCAATAATCTTGTCCATAACATACTCCTTTGGAATTAATAAACATTTGCATTATAACAAAAACACTGTATCCGGATAAAGATACAGTGTTTGATATTCTTAAATTATTAAATGCGGTTTACAGTGTGTGGTAGTAAGGGCATATATTCTCGTAATGTCCGTCTTTCATGCGGAAGCCGCCCGGTATCGTTCCGAGCTGCACGAATCCCAGACGTTCGTAAAGGTGACGTGCATGAGTGTTGCTTTCCACGACGGCATTGAACTGCAGGACCTTATAGCCGAGTTTTGCTCCTTGTGCCATACAGTCGAGAACAAGTTTTTCGCCGATGTGAAGCCCCCGGACCTTAGAATCCACGGCATAGCTTGCATTGCAGATATGACCGCATCTTCCGACGTTGTTGGGGTGGAGGATGTAAAGACCTACGATCCTGCCGTCATCTTCTGCGACGCCTGTATAGCTCTGTGATTCAAAGAATGCCTTCCCAGTATCTTCATTAAGTGTATCTTCCTGTGGGAAGGCGATGCCTTCTTCCACGATCTCGTTCCAGATGGAGATCATGGACGGGAGGTCTTTGTCTTCAAATTTGCGAATGATCATTCTTCATCATCTTCCTTATTGTTGTCAGAATCAGAGCCGCCAATCGACCTCGGTTCATTTTTAATGATATCTTTGGCCATTGACTCATAACGGAACAGCAGCTTAGTGCTTTCCGCTTTGTTTTCTTTTATAGCGTCACTAAGTTGTTCAATCTTCTTAGTTAACGGGATAATGGCAGCCTGAAGCGCCTTATCGTTTACGGCTTTTTTGATGTTATATACGACTATGGTAAATACAATCAGTGTTGCTACAATCGCAAGGACCATCCATCCCAATGCCCAGGTCGCATATCCGATACCGAACAGAATCAGCAGTGCAATAAACAATACAACCTCAGAGGCCTTAGGGTCATCGGAAAACAGATTCGCGGAGAGATCCGATACCGTCATGGTAAAGCGGCGGTAATTTATCTCCTGGGACAGACGGAGCTTATCCAACTGATGCTCAGAAGATACCCGTTCATCTTCGAGCTTTTGAAGCTCGGATCTCTTGCGTCTGAATTCCTTAAGCAGAGCGACGGCATCTCTGATTTTCTCGAAATATTCCTTATTCTGAGGCAAACTGTTTTCGATAGCGCTGATAAGTTCGGGATCATCGTCTCTCAGATGGACCTTGCTGTAAGCCGTCATAGGACGCAGATTCTTCCACTTGCAGCGGCATAGAACAAGACCGCGGAGAGCCTGGAAATTATGCGGGTCCTTCTGAAGAATAAAATCGAACGCATCTTTGGCAGCTCCGAATTCGGCTCTGTTCAGAGACTTATTAGCGATCTCCAGCACATTGTCTTCACGGAAATATTCGTAGTCAAAAGTCACTCCGCAGAAAGGGCAGATATACATCTGACGGTCGATATCGATATCGAGAAGACCGCCGCACATATTGCAAACATGACTTTTGATGATTGCCATTATTATCCCGTCCTTTACTAAAGCCTACCAGGTAATAATATCATAGAAGCCTTAGCTGTGCTTTAATGATCAGCTCTTGAGCAGGTGCTTTAAGACATCCTCGTAATTGCCCATGAATTGGAACGTATTCATTCCGGCTTTTTTCGCGCCTTCGATGTTGTCCTCTCTGTCATCTACGAAAAGACATTCATCGGCATTGAGCTCATATTTATCAAGAAAAGTCTTATATATTTCAACGTCAGGTTTGAGCATGAGGTAATCAGAAGATACGAAGACTCCGTCAAAGAAACTGAGCGGTAAGAATTTAGGGAAATATTCGTAGAACAGGTCACTTGCGTTGGATAAGACATAGATCCCGAATCCGTTCTGCTTTACGCATTCGCAGAAGACTTTAGCACCGTCCAAAGGCACCATGCAGATGCCCCACTTGTCGGCACAGTTCTTCAAGGCTTCGTGGTATTTCTCAGGCACTCTGGTCTTAACTAGATCGAATCGGTCTTTGTCCTTGATGTCGCCTTTGTCACCGAGCTTCCACTCGGGTCCGTTGAAAAGTTCTTTATTGATTATTTCCTTCTCCTCATCAGAAGAACAGAAGGTATTAAGGACCAGCTCCGGATTGAAATCCAGAAGGACGTTTCCCATGTCGAGCACAACATTTTTGATCATATATATTCAGGTTGCTCCCCATAATTGTTGATGATTTTATTATCAGTTAAGCATTGTACCATTACAATCGCTTTCTATGGAAATAGTGAGTTAATTGGGTTAGCTATTTGGTATGGTTGTCTCAAACGCTCTGATGACCGAAATGGTGACTCTTTTGAGAAAAATAGTCACCACTTGAGTCATAAATAGGAGAAAATGACTATTTTGGTGACTTATCTGGGCAAAAGAGTCAACATTTCAGTCACTATGATATCGAAAAAACGAAGCAATAATGAGTGAGGCTGCCTCAATAATGAGACAGCCCCTAATTCATTTTATGGCATATGAATACTTATCGTTATTTATGTTGACTGTGACATTTGCCGGCCATTGCGCAATGAGAGCAGTTGCATCCGCAGGAGCTCTTGCCGGCTTTTTTGTCTTTTATCAAGCTCCTGGCGGCAAAGAATATAGCGACAGCAACAAGTGCTATTACCAATATGTTTACCCAGTTTGCAGCAAGCCAGTCAATCATATTATGCAGCCTTTACCTTTAATTGTTTCTTCGCAGGCCTTACAAGGAGGTAGATAAGAACTGCAAGGACGATGAGAGCAGCGATCAGACCGATAACATTTACGGAACCTGAGAAAAGGAGACCGAACTGATATACGAGGAGTGCAATAGCATAAGCGAATACACACTGATAACCGATTGCGAACCATGTCCACTTAGCACTGTTCATCTCTCTCTTGATAGCGCCGATAGCAGCGAAGCAGGGAGCACAGAGGAGGTTGAAGATAAGGAACGCGAAGCCGGATATCTGGTTCAAGCCTTCGAAGTCAAGGACACCGAATACGCCGACAACTTCTTCCTTAGCAACAAGGCCCATGATAGTAGCGATCGTAGCCTTGATATTTGCAAATCCGAGAGGAGCGAAGATCCACTTAATACCGCTTCCGATCATACCAAGAACGGATGCTTCAAGTTCCATATCAGGATCAAATCCGAATCCGCTTCCGGTATTGCCGAATACCGAGCCAAGCCATACAACGATGGAAGAGAGCAAAATGATCGTTCCTGCTTTCTTAATGAAGGACCATCCTCTTTCCCACATTGATCTTAAGAGATTACCTATTGTAGGCCAGTGGTATGCAGGGAGCTCCATTACGAACGGAGCAGGATCGCCTGCGAAGGGCTTTGTCTTCTTAAGCATGATTCCCGAGATGATTACTGCGGCTACACCGATAAAATATGTAGACGGAGCAATCCAGGCACCGCTCCATAAGGAGTGACGGAACAAAGCCGCTGTGATCAATGCGATGATAGGAAGCTTAGCTCCGCAGGGGATAAATGTTGTTGTCATGATAGTCATTCTGCGGTCACGCTGATTCTCGATCGTACGTGAAGCCATGATACCGGGAACGCCGCAGCCCGAACCTACAAGCATCGGAATGAACGACTTGCCGGAAAGACCGAATCTTCTGAAGATCCTGTCGAGTACGAAAGCTACACGTGCAAGATATCCGCAGGATTCAAGGAATGCAAGAAGGAAGAACAGGACGAGCATCTGAGGAACGAATCCCAGTACTGCGCCGACGCCGCCGATGATACCGTCAATGACAAGGCCTGTAACGAAATCATTTGCGCCTGCGCTCTCAAGCCATCCTGATACAAGGTCAGGGATACTGGGAACGAAGACTGCACCTTCAGTCTCATCCATGCCGGGAGTCGTAAATTCGCCATCTTCCAAAGCACCTGATTCGACAAGAGGAGCTTCGATATCGTAGCCCTTATCGATCAATTCATCTGCGTAGAATCCGTAATCTTCTTCGAAGGCACCGAAATCAGCATCTTCAAAGTCAGCCTGAAGCTTCTCGGCACCGGTAATATCATTATCTGCTGCTTCATCGATAACTGCTTTTACACCGTCAATGAAAACTGCTTCGCCGGCCCAGTTATCGACATCCTCGTCGTACTGTTTCTGGCCGATACCGAAAAGGAAGAATCCGTCACCGAATAAGTTGTCGTTAGTCCAATCCGTCAGATTTGCGCCAAAAGTCATCATGGCGATGAAATAAACAATGAACATAACAGCCGCAAAGATCGGCAGACCGAGAATCCTGTTTGTTACGACCTTATCGATCTTGTCTGATGTGGAGAGCTTAGCCTTATTCTGCTTTTTATAGCAGCTCTTGATAATGGAAGCGATATAGACGTAGCGTTCGTTTGTGATAATGGATTCCGCATCGTCGTCAAGTTCTGTTTCGGCTGCTTTGATGTCATTTTCAATATGATCGAGTTTTTCTTTTGAGATTCCGAGTTTCTCGATTACTTTCTCATCGCGCTCGAAAACCTTGATTGCATACCATCTCTGCTTATCCGGATCCATGTCGTGAAGCACTGCTTCTTCAATGTGAGCCAATGCGTGCTCAACGGGACCTGAGAAAGAGTGGGGAGGTATGGTCTTAGTTCCTTCTGCTGCCTTGATAGCTTCTTCAGCGGCTTCCATAATGCCGGTTCCCTTAAGAGCAGAGATTGCGACTGCCTTGCAGCCCATCTGCTTTGTGAGCATTTCAAGGTCGATCTTGTCGCCGTTTTTATTAACGACATCCATCATGTTGACTGCCATTACTACAGGAATGCCGAGCTCTGTAAGCTGTGTTGTGAGATAGAGGTTACGCTCTAAGTTAGTACCGTCAACGATGTTAAGGATAACATCCGGATTTTCATCGATTAAGTAGTTACGTGCTACGACTTCTTCCAGTGTGTAAGGTGACAGGGAATAGATACCGGGAAGGTCTGTGATGGTAACACCTGAATGCTTTTTAAGCTTACCTTCCTTTTTCTCAACAGTTACGCCCGGCCAGTTACCGACGAACTGATTGGAACCCGTAAGAGCGTTGAATAGAGTAGTCTTACCGCTGTTCGGGTTACCTGCTAATGCGATCTTTATTTCTTTAGCCATTATTATATGTTTCCTCCATTAACTATCGGTTTAGTGTTCTGACAGAGAGTGAAAATGTGCTGCGAGCGATTCTGCACAAGCGAAGCGCGGAAGCCCTAGCGAGCAGCGCATTTTTACTCGATTTCAATCATTTGGGCATCGTTCTTACGAAGAGATAACTCGTAACCTCTTACATTAACTTCGACTGGGTCACCCAGAGGAGCAACCTTGCGGACATAGATCTCAACGCCTTTGGTGATTCCCATGTCCATGATCCTGCGCTTTACGGCGCCTTCACCGTGGAGCTTAACGACCTTAACGGTCTGTCCAACCTTCACTTCCTTAAGTGTCTTCATATATTCCTCCTGTTTATTTAATAAACTGCGTCAGACCATGATCTTCATGGCCATATCTTTGTTAAGAGCGATTCTGGATTCTTTTACTTTGAGAATTACATTTCCGTTATTGACGGCGATAAGGGTAACGAATCCGCCGGGAACAATACCTAAGTTCTCAAGATGAAGCTTTACTTCAGAGTTCCCTCCGACTTTCCTGACGATCATTTCCTCGCCTGTGTCGGCAACTGTAATAGGCATCAATATTATCATCTCCGTTTCAAAAGTTAACTGTATAAATAATGACTTATATATGTTAGTCAAAACTAATTAGTCATGGCTAACATTATATATCTCATCTTGAATTGCGCAAGGGGATATTTGAAAAAAGTGTATTTTCATCGATTCCCTTGAAAATCAATTATGTTTGAGTTGACAAGTTAGACACAACTAACTATTATCTATTCCGATGTTAGATATGACTAACTTTTTGTTAAATTTCATTCTTTAGGGGGGCACAGTGAAGAAGAAAAGTACTATTTCCTGGATCTTTGAGTTCGCAGGAAGAAAGATCAATTATTTCGGCTGGTGCGTCGTGCTGGCAATCTTTGGGGTTGCACTGGCATTCGCTCCTTATCTTGTAATTTCAGATATCGTTTCCAATCATTTGCAGGGAAACAGGGATTGGGATTACTACTTCGGCAGGATATTGCTTATGGCAGGCTGCTGGGCGTTAAGACTTACTCTGCATTCTTTATCGACATCGCTCTCACATATGGGAACATTCCATGTCCTGGGGGGCGTCAGGAAAGAACTTTGCGCGAAACTTACGAGGATACCTTTGGGTTCTGTTCTTGCCGGGAACAGCGGTTCATATAAGAACATTATCGTAGAACGTGTTGATTCGATGGAAACGACATTAGCTCATATCATTCCGGAATTTACGGCTAATATCATGCTTCCGGTCGTAATATTTGTTTATCTTTTAACAGTTGACTGGAGAATGGGTCTTGCTAATCTCATTTCCGTTGTTATCGGTGTTTTCTTTGCGGCAGGAATGCTGTTAAAGAGCAGAGGCGGATATGAAGTATCAGTTGAGAAGACCAAGAAACTCAATGAGACCGCAGTAGAATACATTAACGGTATTGAAGTAATAAAGGCTTTCGGCAAATCAAAGACCTCTTATGATAAATTCGTAACTGCAGCAAGAGAAGGCGCTGACTGCTTTATCAACTGGATGAGAAGATGCATCTGGTGGCAGACGGGATTTATGCAGTTTATGCCTGCAACATTTTTAGGTGTCCTGCCTGTAGGACTTCTGCTCGTAAATAACGGCAGCTTAATGCCGGAAGATTTCATCATGTGTGTCATTCTTTCTGCAGGTCTTATCACACCCTTGATCGTGGCATTCTCTTACACTGATGATTTCCTTAAAATAAAGACCATCTTCGGTGAAGTTACCGAGATCTTATCAAGGGAAGATATGAACAGACCTGAATATCTTACTGAAGAACCTTCAGGTTCCGACATCAGGCTTTCCGGAGTCAGATTTAAGTATAAGGATACGGAAGTCCTTCATGGCATTGATATGAATATAAAGCAGGGCGAGGTAACTGCAATTGTCGGACCTTCAGGTTCGGGTAAGAGTACGGTTGCAAGGCTCATTGATTCATTGTGGGATCCCAACGAAGGTGAGATCACATTCGGCGGTATAAATATCAAGAATATCCCTCTCGATTACTATATGAGTCAGATCGCATATGTAGCCCAGGACAACTATCTTTTCGACCTTTCGATCAAGGAGAATATCAGATTAGGTAAAAAGGGCGCAACTGACGCGGAAGTAATCGATGCAGCAATAAAGTGCGGCTGTCATGAATTTATCTTAGGGCTTGAGAACGGTTATGACACAGTTGTAGGCGGGGCCGGCGGACACCTCTCCGGCGGTGAACGTCAGAGGATCTGCATAGCCAGAGCCATGCTCAAGAATGCACCTGTAATTATCCTTGACGAAGCCACAGCTTATACAGATCCTGAGAATGAGGCTCTGGTGCAGTCAAGCGTTGCCAGACTTGTTCAGGGCAAGACATTGATCGTAATCGCACACAGACTCTCAACCATCGTAGATGCGGATAAGATCTTCGTTATAAACAAAGGTAATCTCGAAGCTTCCGGCACACATGAAACACTCCTCGCGAACTGTCCTCTTTACAGCAATATGTGGGCTGCCCACAGTATGGCAAAGGATGAAGCTGAGTCAGAAAGAATTGCCATTAGCGGAAAGGAGGCTCTCAATGTTTGAGATGATAAAGAAGTTCTTTGATTTCTGTAACAGCAGGAACAGGAAAAAACTATATAAAGCAGTAGCTTTAGGCGTTTTGGAGGCAATCTTAGGTGCGATGAAGATACCGGCCGCGTTTTTTGCCATCAAAGCAGTTGTTGAGAAGGACATCAATACCGGGAGCATACTTCTGGTCGTAGGACTTTTGCTCTTAAGCACGGTCGCGAAAATGATCAGCAACAGATTTACGCAGATGTTGGAGACTGAGGCCGGTTACGACACTTGCGCAGGTAAGCGAATAGAGATTGCCGAGCATCTAAGATATCTCCCGATGGGATATTTCAATGATACGAGCTTAGGTCACATCACATCTGTAACTACAAATACTATGGAACAGGTCGGTGACATTGCTACCAGAGCTATCATGATGGTAATGCAGGGAAGCATAACTACAATCGTTGTCGGCATCGGATTGTTCTTCTTCGACTGGAGAATCGGCCTTATAGCGGTAGCAGGGATCACGGTGTTCTTTTTGTGGAATAAAGTGACCAATCACTGTGTCGCAAAAGTCGCAGGAGAGAAGATCGATTCAGATAAAGATATCGTCGGAGTAATACTTGAATTCATTCAGGGAATTGCCGAGATACGTAATTACAATATCGTCGCTCTTAATACGTCACGTGTATCAAAAGCAATCGACCGCAAGGTTAAGGCAGATATAACAGCTGAGCTTGCTGCGATTCCCGCAGTAGGAGTCCAGATGCTCATAAGTAAGCTCACAGGCGTTATTATCGCAGGTGCAGCTGTATTCTTCTGCCTTAACGGCACCATGGAGCTTGTCTATACGATCACCATGCTCCTTTGCTCGTTCATGGTATTCGAATCACTTGATGCAGCAGGCGTATATACGGCGCTTTTGAAGGTGATCGGCAAGGGTGTTGATCTTGCTAACGATATTACAGATCTTCCTCAGATGGATATTGACGGTGAAGACATCAAGCCCGCTAACAGGGATATCCGCCTTGAGAACGTAAGCTTTGCTTATGAGAACCGGAAGATAATCGACAACGTAACTCTCGATATCAAGGAGAATACAACGACCGCTATCGTAGGACCTTCAGGCGGCGGTAAGACAACGATAACATCGCTTATCGCAAGATTCTGGGACGTTCAGGAAGGCAAGGTAACGCTTGGCGGCAGGGATGTCAGAGAATACAGTTTTGACTCTCTTATGGAGAACTTCAGCTTCGTATTCCAGAGAGTTTATCTTTTCGAAGACACTATCGCGAATAACATCAGATTCGGAAAGCCTGATGCTTCTATGGAAGAAGTAATAGCAGCAGCAAAGAAAGCATCCTGCCACGACTTCATCATGGCGCTTCCAGAAGGTTACGACACACTGGTTGGTGAGGGCGGCGCATCACTTTCAGGCGGTGAGAAGCAAAGGATAGCTATTGCAAGAGCGATCATGAAGGATTCGCCTGTAATCATCCTCGATGAGGCTACAGCTAATGTTGACCCTGAGAATGAGAAGGAACTCACAGAAGCTATAGAGAACCTTACAAAAGAAAAGACGATCATCATGATCGCCCACAGATTAAAGACCGTAAGGCATGCTGACCAGATCATCGTTGTCGATAAAGGTCAGATAGTTCAGAAGGGCAGGCACGAAGACCTGATCGGTCAGGAAGGCATTTATAAGAACTTTGTATCCGGCAGAAAACAGGCAGTCAGCTGGAAGATCTCATAAAGGAAAACAGATAAAAATATTAAGGAACTCAAGAGAAAAAAATAACCTGACGGGAAATAGTTATGTATAAGACAACTGTTAAGATTGACGGAATGATGTGCGGGATGTGCGAAGCACACGTATGTGATGCGATTAGAAAAGCTGTTCCTTCAGCTAAGAAAGTGAAGGTTTCTAAGGCAAAGAAAGAAGCGACATTTATCAGTGATGAACAGATAGATTCCGATCTTATGGAAAAGACCATAAAAGATACGGGCTATGATTTCCTCGGATGTGTATCTGAGCCTTATAAGAAAAAGGGGTTATTCGTATGACTTTCGATGAGATGGGAAACATGCAGGGAAAGACACTTATGCTCTTACCCGGCACGAGCTGCGACTGGCAGTCTAACTTCTTAAACGTCATAGATGATCTTAAAGAGAAGTATCATCTGATCTGCGTCAACTACGACGGTTTTGACGGAAGTGATCTCATATTTCCCGATATGATCACTGTCACTGAAAAGATAGAAAAATACATCATCGATAACTTCGGCAGCAGGATCGACGGAGCGCTCGGTTCTTCTCTTGGAGGGACATTTGTCGGACAGCTCATAATGCGAGAGAAAGTCCATGTGGATCACGGTATCTTCGGAAGCTCTGATCTCGACCAGAGCGGAGTTGTTGCAGCAAAACTGCAGGCGGCTTTAGTAACTCCTCTGCTTACAGGCGTAACCAGGAGCGAGAAGAAAAAGCAGAAGACAAAGAAGATGTTGATAGATTCTTTCGAGATGAGTGACGAGGTCGCGAGTTCGTTTATCGAAGCATTCTCGAAGTTCGATGTCAGATCGATAAAGAACGAATACTACACAGATCTTCTGACTCACTTAAAAGACGATATACATGTTGAAGGTACAACAGCTCATTTCATCTATGCGAAAAAGATGGGTGAGAAGTACCTGAAGAGATATCTCAAATACTTCCGTGATCCTGACATCAGGACGTTCGATATGCAGCATGAACAGTGGCTGTTCGGTGAGAGAAAGTATGCCAAACCTGTTCTTAAAGCTATCGATGAATTTATGGAAATATAAGAATTGTGTTGCAAGAAAACCTATGTAAGGTGATCCTGCTGATCTGACAGAAATTAACTTTCGTTTTCAAGCAAATCTTTTATTGACATCTCACGAACAAATTGGTATATTCTTAGTCAGTTAGTTAAGACTAACAGATGTAAATTGGGAATAACTGATGGAAACTTTTAGAAAGGAATCTTCCGATGTTTGACGAGGTGGTGGTGAGAAATTGTGCACCTACTCTTGCGGGCATAAAGGTAGGCAGTCTGTTCAACTGTATCGGACAGACGAACGAATACACTTTGGAACATGTCCGTTCTCTTAACATCAGACTCCATCCTTACGGTGTTCGCCTCATTCCTGTCTGTTCTGACAATAAGCCTTCTCTGGTCTATATGTACCGTCCGGAGAAACTTAGAAAGTATTTCATGGAAGATGACGTCAGGGAGCTTCTTTCTGAATTAGGTTATGAACCTGAGGATCTTGAAGGAAGCGTAAAGGCACTGGTAAGCAAGCTTTTCGAATCTGATGAATTCCCACATGAGATCGGTCTTTTCCTGGGGTATCCGTCAGAGGATGTAAGAGGCTTTATCGATAACAACGCATGCGGCTCTAAGTGCATCGGCTGCTGGAAAGTTTACGGTGATGTTGATGAAGCTAAAAAGCGCTTCGCTCTTTATAACAAGTGCACATCAGTCTACTGCAGAAGGCTTAGGGAAGGATGCACCATAGAAAAGTTAACAACGGCGTGCTGACGCCATAGAAAGGAAATATATATATGAAAACAGCAGTTGTTTTTTGGAGTGGTACAGGCAATACAGAGGCTATGGCAAATGCAGTAGCTGACGGTATGAAGGAGAGGGGTGCAGAGGTATCCCTCATCGGACCTTCGGATTTTACGGCTGACAAGGTAGCTGAGTTTGATGCTATCGCATTCGGTTGTCCTGCAATGGGTAATGAAGTCCTTGAGGAGAGCGAATTCGATCCTATGTTTACAGGCATTGAAGGTTCACTTTCCGGTAAGAAGATCGCACTCTTCGGTTCGTTCGGATGGGGCGAAGGCGAGTGGATGAGAAACTGGGAAGACCGCTGCAAGGCAGCAGGCGCTAACCTCGTTTGCGAGAGCGTAACGGTAAACGATGCACCTGACGCTGACGGCGTTGAGAGTTGCAAGAAGTTAGGCGCAGCACTCGCATCTTAATATTTTCGATCAGGCAGCTGATCAGAATCGGAGAAAAAATGAGTTACAGAATCGTACTTATAAGACATGGTGAATCCGAATGGAACAAAGCAAATCTCTTTACCGGCTGGACAGATGTTGATCTCTCTGATGCCGGAAGGGAAGAAGCAAAGAACGGCGGAAGACTTCTTAAGGAAGAAGGAATCTCATTCGATGTATGCTTTACATCAGTACTTAAGAGAGCCATTCATACGGCTAATCTTGTTCTCGATGAGATGGATGAGATATATATTCCTCAGATCAAGTCATGGAAACTCAATGAGCGTCACTATGGTGCTCTGCAGGGTTTAAACAAGTCTGAGACAGCTGAGAAATACGGCGAAGATCAGGTAAAGATCTGGAGACGTTCTTTTGACGTTAAACCGCCGGCATTGGAAGAAGATGACGAGAGGAATCCCGCATTGCAGCCGACATATAAATATGTCGATAAGTATTTCCTGCCACTGACAGAGAGCCTCGAGACAACGATCGAGAGAGTAATTCCTTATTATCTCGAGACGATCGTTCCCGAGATTCGTGCGGGTAAGAGCGTTCTTATTGCAGCACACGGTAACTCATTAAGAGCTTTGGTCAAGTATCTCGATAACATTTCGGACGAAGACATCTTAGGTCTCAATATTCCTACGGGAACACCGCTCGTATACGAGCTTGGTGACGACTTCAAGGCAATAAGTCACAGATATCTCGGAGACCAGTCTGCTATTGAGGCGAAAATGAAAGCAGTTGCCAATCAGGGAGCGAAAAAAGCGAACTGAAATAATAACAATCTCATATGAGATGAAGGAGAATGACATGAACTTTTTGGAAATCGTAAATGTTTACGGAAGAGAGATCCTCGATTCCAGAGGAAATCCTACAGTTGAAGCTGAAGTTACTCTTTATGACGGTACAATCGGAAGAGGAACAGCTCCGAGCGGCGCGTCCACGGGCGAATTCGAGGCTCTGGAATTAAGAGACGGTGACAAGTCAAGATATCTCGGAAAAGGTGTTTCCAAAGCCGTAGAGAACATCAATACGGTAATCTGCGATGCCATCACAGGACTTGATGCTTCAGATATCTATGCTGTTGATAAGGCAATGATCGAGGCAGACGGAACCAAGGATAAGTCCAATCTTGGTGCTAACGCAATCCTTGCTGTATCTATTGCAACAGCAAGAGCAGCAGCAAATGCTCTTGATATCCCGCTCTACAGATTCTTAGGCGGCGTACAGGGCACAAAATTACCTGTTCCTATGATGAACATCTTAAACGGCGGTGCTCACGCAGACAGCGCTGTTGATACACAGGAATTCATGATCATGCCGGTTGGCGCTCCTTCATTCAAGGAAGGCTTAAGATGGTGTGCTGAAGTATTCCACACATTGAAGAAGCTTATTAAAGAGATGGGCGATGTTACTGCTGTAGGCGATGAGGGCGGCTTTGCTCCCAATAAGCTCGACAGTGACGAAGCTGCTATCGAGAAGATCCTTGAAGCTGTCAAGGCTGCAGGTTTTGAGCCCGGCAAGGATTTCATGATCGCTATGGATGCCGCTTCTTCCGAGTGGAAGAGTGAGAAGGGCAAGGGCTTCTATCATCAGCCCAAGTCAGGCAAGGATTTCACATCAGACGAGCTTATCGCTCACTGGGAGTCTCTTGTTGATAAGTATCCTATCATCTCCATCGAAGATGGTCTTGATGAGGAAGACTGGGAAGGCTGGCAGAAGATGACTGCCAAGATCGGCAACAAGGTACAGCTCGTAGGCGATGACCTTTTCGTAACCAACACAGAAAGACTCTCAAAGGGAATCTCTCTCGGTGCCGGCAACTCCATTCTCATCAAGCTCAACCAGATCGGTTCTGTATCTGAGACCCTTGAAGCTATCAAGATGGCTCATAAGGCCGGTTATACTGCAATCGCTTCTCACAGATCCGGTGAGACAGAAGATACAACGATCGCAGATCTTGCGGTTGCTCTTAACACTTGCCAAATCAAGACAGGTGCTCCTTCACGTTCTGAGAGAGTTGCTAAATACAACCAGCTTTTGAGAATCGAGGAAGAATTAGGCAACGCAGCAGATTATCCGCAGATGAATGCGTTTAACGTTAAGAAATGATTTCTCCTCTGTTTATACATCATGTCTTGGGAGGGTTGCTGTCATGATGAAGGCGGCAACCCTTCTCCCTTGCAAGAAGACGGGATAATAGGAAGGTAAAATATGTGTTTGAGAGAATCCGGTGAAATGTATCTTGAGACAGTCCTTTTGCTCTCACAAAGCGGAGAACCCGTGCGTTCACTTGATGTTGCAAATCACTTGGGCTTCTCAAAGCCGAGCGTAAGCCGCGCAATGGGAAAATTGAAATCCGAGGATTATATCAAAATCGATAAGCTGGGATATATCACGCTGACACAAAAAGGCGAGAGTATCGCGAAAAAGATCTTAGAGAAGCGATTTGTCCTCAAAGAATTGATTCTAAAACTTGGAGTAGATGAGAAGACGGCAGCAACAGATGCTTGCCGGATCGAACATGTTTTAAGCGATGAAACATTTAATGCACTAAAGAATTATCAGGACAAAAAGTGATTGTTACAGTTGTGTAACATTGTTACAAAACTTGTAATTTTGGGAATTGCCTGTTTGTGTAACATTGTTACATTTTGGCTTTGAGAGCTCTTTTGAACACAAAAATGTGATTATGAGACAACAGACCGGTCATTTGACCGGCCTGTTTTGTTTTGCTGATAAAAATGTTCTGATCACATATTTTTGTTCTAAAAGATATTTAATTTGTCCCCGTTTTGTACCTATTGCTTTGTTATCATCATAGCGTAAGAGTGGGCAATTCTTATGAAAAGGGCGTTATTTATGAAGCGTAAAGACTTAATTAAATTAATTAAAAGGGTTATCGCAGTTATTCTGGTTGCTGTGATGACCGCGTCTGTCTTTACTTCTTATGATAAAGCCGGTCAATTTTTTAATTCCATTAAGTCTGTTTTCGCTGATGAGATCGATGAAGAAGAGGCTTCTGAACACTCTGAGAGCGTTGAAAATGCTGATTCCCTTATAATAGAAGATATTACTGATGTTATTGCTGCTGAAGAGACTCCTGTTGAGTCTTCAGAAGAAGATATAACTGATCCTTCTGAGGCAGACGTTAATATAGACGAGCCTGCAGAATCTTCTGTTGATGAACCCGAGTCCGCCAAGGAAGATATCGAGCTCAAGGAACGCACCGTCAAGGCTGAGGGTGAGGATCTCTTCGTATCCGGACTTTTACCTTCCGACGTCAGAGTTACAGCTGAGAGTGTCGAAGTCGAGATCAGCGGAGTGAAGGTAATCGCAGCTTATGACATTAAGGTCTTCGATAAGAACGGTAACGAGTGGCAACCGGTCGAGCCTCTGAAGATCTCTGTCGAATCCGATGAAGTCAACAAGGCATCCGAAGATGAGACTCAGGTCATCTATGTTCCTGACGATCTCGCTGAGAGCGGTAAGCCTGTCGACATCAAGGATGCGAGCATCGAGAAGATCGACGCAGTCGTAAAAGACGGCAACGTCGAATTCGAAGCAGAGCACTTCAGCGTTTATGTCATCATCGAGCACATGGGCGGTGAGGTTGTAACTCCCCGTGTACAGTTCCACTTCATAGCTCCAGTTGCTGAAGAATATCAGCCGACGAATAATAACGGAGTATTTGAATATACTTCTAATCCTTATACATTTAATAACAAGGCTACTGATCCCCAGGCTACCAACAAGCAGGTTTCCATGATCGTTCGTGACGGTGACAAGCTCGAATCTATCGAGGCACCAATGAACACTCAGAACACATACTTCTATGGTTGGTATACCGTTGATATGGAGTCTGATATTGTTACTTTTAATCCTTCTACAGGAACTTATTCAGGTACCATTACATACAGCTGGCCTTTGAACGATCCCGGACGTGTTGAGCTGGATAAGACTGTATCGGTTAGCGCCGTCAAATCAGGCAGCACTATTACAGCTATCAACTGGACAGTCGGTAATGCTTCCGGTACATCTACAGATATCGACTCAGAAGGATGCGCTCATGTTTACCTCGCACCTATCTACAGCAATTACTATTTTGTAAACTTCCACCTCGGTGCTCACAGCGAAGGCACGGCTGAAACTTTGCTTGCACGTAAGCTTATCGTTCTCGGTAACAGCAATCAGACTGAAGTTAAGATAAGTGACGTACAGGCACCCAGCAATGATCCCGTTCACGTCGTATTTATCGGATGGGAAGAAAACCTCGGTACAGCTCAGGAAGATAACTGGGTTTTGTATAGAACAATTGATATGAATAATGAAGAGATTATTGATCCAGGTAAGGATGGTACTTATATTACAGTTGGTGCCAAGACGGTTGATCTCTATCCTTTCTTTGTTCAGGCTCGTTATATTAGTTTTAATATCGGACCGAGCGGTAATGGTGCGATGTTCTTGGGACCTCAGCTTATATTCACCAGCGATGAAGCTCAGGAAAATGAATATGCATTAACACATTTGCCGGATGCGAAACGAAAGGGTTATACCTTTGGTGGTTGGTATACCGGTCCTGATGGTACTGGTCATCAGATTACAGATGGAACCGGATATATATTAAATAATGATTATATTGTATATTCCAGTTCTGATCCGACAAAGATAGAATATGAAGTCAAAAATGGAGAGCTCTATGCATATGAAGCTCTTGATGAATTGGAATTATTCGCTAATTGGATTCCGAATACTACTACTACTTATAAGGTTGTTATCTGGAAGCAGAAGGTTACTGATGATGTAGATGCAACAACTAAAACATACGATTATTATACTTATTTCTCGAGAGCATTTGACTATTCAGCAAATGGTAATAGTTATATTGTCAGCACAACTGCTGCTGACCGTAATTATGCTACAACCAATCCAAATGGGGATTTTACCGGCTTTAAATTGGGGCATTATGATGCTGCAACTGAAGTTGATCCTCAGGGCGGTACAGTCTTAAATGTTTACTATGATCGAGTCACTTATAATCTAAAGTTTATCTTCGCCAGACGTCAGGTAAATAATAATGGAACGGAAACGGGAAACTTTGAGGTTCCTACATTAAATAATAGATTTGGGCCCCCGTCGACAATAACATGGCAAGCTTACTGCACAAGCGGTGGTGGTCGAATAAATGGAGTTGATACCAATCCTATAAATTGGCGCTCTGCTGGTACGACTCAATTATCCTCTATTTGTACTTATGATTCGTCATTAATGGGTGATGAAGTCTATAACGGTTATCGATATTATTTCTACATAATAAAAGCGAACTATGGCACAGAAATCTCGAGTGTTTGGCCTAGTTATGGCAATTTCCCGGTAGTAAACTCTCTTACGATTACCAGCTGGTGGTTGATGGGCAATGCTGGTTCGTATGGTAGCCCAGGACAGAATGATACCGTAAAAGGTGTTGTTGCTAAAATGGATGAAAAAATCCTTGGTTTCCCGGGTTCAGAAGATGGAAACTTCCTGATTGCCAGCTACAGAACATCTACTCCATATGAGTGGACATATAATATTTATTGGGAAACGCTTGATGGGGTTGATTATTCTGGCAAGGAATTAGTAACGAGAAATAACAAGACATATTACAAAGCGTTAAGTTTTGCTGCCCGTTCCAGCAGTGGTTCTCTTGATCAGCAGCAAGTCCCTGCATATACCGGATTTGAAGACGGTGAAAAGGTTAATGGTGGAACAAGAATTGCTAATTTCTATTATTCGCGTAAGACTTACGATCTGACGTTCTCTGCCAACTATCCTTCGGGCAGTCAACCCGCACCTCAGGAGATCCACAACATCCCATTTGAACAAAGTCTTGCCTCATATAGTAGTACTGAAGCTCCTGAAGCACCAAGTGAGGATTACTTTTTCGACGGCTGGTATGAGGATGCAAGTGGAACGGTACCATTCGTTTTTGCAAATGAGACTATGCCTGATCCTGGTAAGATTGTATATGCTAAATGGTCGTTGGTTGAATATCCCATTAACGTAAATCCTAACGGCGGTGTTATCGATCACATTAATTACGGTGAGAATAGTTGGTTTACACCTGAAAAGCTCGAAGCTACAGGCCTTTCAGGTCATGACAATGGCTATGCTACTTATTTCGATAACTTGGCTACACAGACTATCGAGAGTTACGATAACCTTGAGCGTAATTATGTTGAAGTAAGTGATGCAGAAGCTGCTCAGATGGATCCTAATGATGTATATCGTTATGTATATATTTACAAATCCAATTTGGAAGGCGGACAGGGAAAACTTGGAGCCGAAGCAAGAAATGCTGTTTATATAAAGAATACTGAGGAATCGCTTTCAACATTCTATGATTACTATGTCTATCAGGTAGGCCTTCGCCATGAAAGAGATCCGGAGTTGACTGCTCTGCCTCGTGCACAGTGGGAAACTACTTACGTTTCAACAGAGAAGTATCGTGAATTAAGAAGCGGTGAGCAGTATGTATTCCTCGCATGGTACGAGGTCGTCAATGGCGTCCGCCAGAATACGCCTTATGATTTCTCTCAGCCGGCCTCCCATGAGACTACTTTGATGGCTGAATGGCGTTTGGACGGCGGATACAGCATTCTCTATACCACAGAATATTATGCAGATAATAACGATTACATTACTGCCAATCTTGAGGATTGGACAGATCCTTTAGATGGAACTTCCAAATATGCAGATGGTGCTACTACACAGGCAATGCAGGAACCTACATCCGTTATGGTAAACGGTAAGGGTCCTCAGGATGCTGAATATGTAGATTACCAGTTCCTCGGTTGGCAGATTGTTAAGGTTGAGACTGTTGCAGGCAGACCCAGATATACACCTTTGGAACCCGGTGTTTACTACACTGCAGGTCAGGATCTTACTGTAAAGGCAAGATACTCTGATGCGAACATGGTTATCCATATGCAGGCTGTATATCAGCGCAGGGATGAGGCGTACAGAAGACCTGAAGTTGTTAATCTGACTTTGAATGCCGGTAAAGATGCTATGAATACGGCATATGGAGCTTTGGATAGCAGTGTTGGCGCATTGCCTGATTGGACTTGGCCTGGTCACTACTATTTAGATTCCGATAATAACAGCATTGTTTTTGGCGATACTCAGTCAAATACTGCGGTCTATTTATATAAATACGCTACGACTCTGAGCGAGGACGAAACTAACGGTGATCCGTTAGATCCGCCGGGAAGAAAATACTTTAAGCATCCTGCTGGTTATTTGCTTATAGGTTTTGATCTGGATGCTTATGACAATGATTTCGTTCCTCAATTTGCAGCTGATTCTGTAGTTGCTGTAACACCTGGAGAAAACCATACACTTTACGCTGTTTGGGAACCGATGGTTTATCTTGATCTGGTAAACAATACTGAACAACCGTTGACAGTATCACTTTCAACAACAAGCAGTAATGCTCTTTACGTAGTCAATCAGGCTGATGGATCTTTTTCCAGAACTCCGGTTGATCCGAATGGTTTTACGATTCAGCCGGGTACTACTCGTCTTGTAATGCCGTATGGTGCCGGTAAGGACTTTACTGTCAGTGGTACTAATACGCTCGGATATGGTTATGTAATGAAGGTTACAAGCACATATGCCGGTCGCTCAAGTGAATTTGACCCTGCTGAAGTTACAGATATAAAGAATACGAAAACTTATTCTATTACTGATCAGTTATATGAGGATACTCAGGGCCGAGCAGTTACAGTTACATTCTCTTGCCAGAGAATGCCGAGAACATTGGTTCTTCACGATAATGATACTATTGATTCAACTTGGGAAACGTCTTTTGATATTGATGAACCAACATATAATCTTACGGAAACCCGTGTCCGCGTCGGACGAGTATTTAAAGGCTGGGATGAAGACGCTACTGCTACTACGGCTACGTATCCTATTGATAGCAATGGTTTAATGAACCAGACTTTAGTTTTGAATGATTTGTTTGGTACTGATACAGAGAAGCATTTGTTTGCCGTTTGGGGATCAAATGATCAGGAAGGTGTAGTAAAGGTATATAAAGAAGTACCTGTTCCAGGTAATCAGAGTAAGGATTTTACTTTCACTGTAAGATTACAAGGTGAGTATAGACGAAATACCTATGGTAGTTTTACTAAGATAGATGAGCAAAAACAATTTACACTCTCTAACGGGCAATATTTAGTTATTAGTATGGAACGCAATACGGGTGGTTCAGGTAATAGGGCTACCTTGCGTGTAGCTGTGCAGAAGTACAATGCTGATGACACTAAGGATGGCTCTGTCGTCTATGTTGGGTGGCAGAATAATAATAACAATCAATACAATGGTGGCGTAAATCTGATTCAAGTAACTGTTACCGAAACAGTTGATGCTGATTATGTAGCCAACACTGAAATTGTCGGTCTATATGACAGTAACAAGCCAATTTTGCCTGGCGGAACGACAAATCCAAACAATGTTGTCAGTTGGACGAATGATAGAGCAGGCGGCACGGTAATCTTTACTAATACGCGCAAGACGGCTGACGTTACTATCAACAAGCAGTTGCTGCCTGCAACGGTAGATCCTGAGAACTTCACGTTTACTGCAACGGTTATTCCTCCGGTAGGTGAGACAAGCACATACACTCTTAGTCCAAATACCATGACCATCGTAAGTGGCGGTGATGAGACTAACGGCGGCGTGTGGAAGATCGAGGGTATTCCTACAGGTTCAACATTGACCATTACAGAAGTGCTCAGTGATGAAGATACTAACCTTAACCGCTTTGAGACAACCGCTGTCGGTACAAAGTCTGACAATTCTCCTGTTACGGACCGGTCTGATGTTGATACCATCTTCCAGTTCTTAGTTGAAGACGATACAACGGTTACCTTTACGAATAAACTCAGAACGCAGAATATTCGTTTGGTCGTAGTCGATGACGACATGCCTTTCAACTATCTGGATAGTGCTAACTTCACATTCCCTGGTGTTTTCGAGGGTACAAAGTTCTCAGCTGCAGGCACAGGCCTTGTTTGGGAAGGCACAGTTAATGTCGGTGAATATACTCTTACCGAGACATCAATGCCTGACCATGCAGGTGTCCGTTACACCAAGCTCCAGGCTCCTGTTACTGTTGCAGTTGCAGGCGGAGCGCGTGTCAATGACGTTAACAGGGTTACGGCTACTACTAATGATGCGGCTGATACGGTAACTGTTACTTACGATAACGCTACTGATACTTACATCATTACTGTAGTTAACCCGAAGATGCTGCGTGTTACGGTCAGAAAGACTGTTTTGGACGATTACAGTATCAACAGCTTCGGTTTTACGGTAACTCTGACTGACAGCAACGACGATCCGATCCAGATGTCCAATGTTTATGGAACTCAGGGAACCAATGCCAAGGGTAAGCTGGAGTTCACTCTGGTCAATAACCAGACGGCATTGCTCTATGTCCCTAGAAATGCGAATCTGCAGATCTCAGAGACCGTGGATGAGAATTACGATACCGTTTTCCAGACAGGTGCAGATGCAGACCACCTCAGCACTGCAGCAGTCGGAACAAGCACAACTCTTACCGGAATAACAGCTGACAAGTACGTGCTTTGCACCAATGTCAGACAGAAGGTCAATGTTACTGTCGAAAAGACCGTTATCGGTGACAGCGCAACATTCACTTTCAACATTCAGGTTAAGGATAATGATGCTCCTGTAGCTAACTTCACATTGAACAATAATGGTACTCCGGATGATGTTTCTGACGATATCGTTACTGATTCTTCCGGTATCGCTACATTCACATTGACTCCCGCAACGAACGGAACCGCAGATAATGTCTTCACGATCTATAAGGGAATGAAGGTCAATGTTACGGAAGTCAGGAACACCACGGTGGAATACGAAGTCGAATACACCATCACTGACGGAAACGGCACATCATCTCCGGTCCGTGAGAACTCAACAGGTTTTGTAACAGTAAGAGGAAATACAACTATTACATTTACGAACAAAGCGGCATCGATCGTAGCACCCACAGACGTTAAGGACGGCAGCATGATCTTCATGATCATGATGAGCTCTTCCGCAGTATGTTTCGCCAGTGCTGTGGTTCACAACGAGCGGAAGAGGAAAGGGGGGCAGGAGCTAACGGAAAACAATGAATAAATTGTGACACTTTAGCGTTGATTGCTCAAAAATACTTAAAGTGTCCCAATTCTGTCCCTAAAGGAATGGTATAAAGATACCAATACAACAATCAACAAACGACTCAAAACTAGTTTTAAATGAGGAGGAAACTACTATGAAACGCATAATACGAAAAGTGACAAGTATTTTCATTGCCACTGCTATCGTAGCCGCGATGGGTCTGGCCTCGTTGGCTGCAGAGAACATTCCGGGAAACGGAAATGTAATTGGAAGTAAAAATCCGGCTGATCCGGTGGAGAAGACTCTCGTAATCGAGAAGGAACTTACGGTTTATAATCCTGATACTACAGAGGTCTATGCTCCGAATGTAACATATAACTATGCAATTGCAGGAATCGATGCTAATAAACTTGTAACAGATTCCGACGGAGTATCGGCAAGAACTAAGGAAGGTCCTTCCGGTGCCACAATAACATCGGAAATTAAGTGGGAAAATACTGAGAAGGTTCAGGCTAACTCAACCGGTTTTTCCAATACTAAGAATCTCACTATCGACCTTTCCAGTGTTACTTTCACAGGCGCAGGTGTATACCGTTATCAGATTACAGAGACATGCTCTGATAAAGCAGCCAATGGTGTAACAGAAGGAACAATTGCAGAAGTCCGTTATCTTGATGTATATGTAAGAGATCCTAGAACAGGTGAGACCGGTTATCAGATCTATGGTTATGTATTGTTCGAGAACAATAACGATATCGACGGTACTGACAATGCAAGTGTAGAAGCTGCAGTTAAGACAGAAGGTTTTGTAAAGACTGACAGCCTTACAGCAGATTCTTACTACACATACAATGTTTCTGTAACAAAGACACTCGTAAATGACCAGGCTAATGAAAGCCACGCTTTCCCGTTTGCTTTTACATTTACTAAGGCTTCTGGTGTAACAGGTGACTTCAACCTTATCGCTTCTTATGCAGCAACTTCTGCTACAGCTATGGATGCAACAGTTTCTACTACAATTGCTCACAACAATACAGTAACTTACACCGGCATCCCTTGTGGAACAACAGTAAATATCGTTGAGACAAACGATGTTGCTACAGCAACTTACAAGGTAACAACAACTGGTGCAGACGCTAATATCGCTGCTGATGATGACGTTCTCTTGAACTTTAATGAGTCAACCGACGCTGCTGCTGTAGAGATCAATTCTAATGCAGTTGACGCTGCCGGAACCGATTTCGACGTCACATTCACCAACACATTCGAACTTATCTCACCTACGGGTGTTGCAATGGCAGTGCTTCCGTTCGTAATCCTCCTGGCATTCGGTATCGGATTCATGGTTGTCAGCACAAAGAAGAGAAAAGAAGAGCAGGCTTGATTCAAAAAGGTATCCGGTTTGCTTAGATTATCGGTTAAATGAATTTAAGGGGTGCGGATGCTGACGAAGCATCCGTACCTTCTTTAGAAAATCAAGGCGGGCGATAAGAGGTAGCTATATGAGTGAAAACAATAATCCGGTTGAGAAGAAAAATGAGGAGAACGCTGCGGCATTCGGTACGCAGAAGACTATCGGCAAGGCCAAGTCCCAGATGAGATCCCTTCATTTCTCACTCTTGAGTATCCTGATAATCATAATACTCGTATGGCTCATGCTCGGAGTCGTTTTCGGGATCATGAAGGCTCCTTCTAACGATATGACACCGAGAGTCGATTATGGTGACTTGCTCTTCTATTTCAGATGGGACAAGAATATCGACATTAATGAAGTCGTAGTCATAAACAAGAATGATACCATCTATATCGGCAGGGTCATCGCAAAGGGTGGCGATACTGTAGAGATTACCGATGATGCAGTTCTTAAGGTTAACGGCAATACGATCATCGATCCGAAGATCTTCTATTCAACGCCACGTTATGAAGGCTATGAGGAATTCCCGCAGACAGTTCCTGAAGGTGAATATTTCATCCTGGTAGACAGAAGAGAAGGCGGGGAAGACAGCCGTTACTACGGCACCGTTACATCCAAAGAGATCAAGGGCACGGTTGTAACAATAATAAGGCGTAACAATTTGTAATTCATTTTGTTTTAACAGAGGCAAAAGATGAAAACTGTATGCGGCATAGTAAAGATCATCGAGACGGTTATGAGAGTTATCGTAGCCGTTGTTGCCGTGATCATTATACTTTTTGCCGCATATTCTCTTTATGATACTTTCTACATTAACCAGCACGCGTTTTCTTCCGTTGAGTTAAAGCAGTATAAGCCCGTTCCGGTTGATGTTAATAACGGAAACGGCAAGGGCAACGGCGACGGAAGCGGTACTGACTACGATGAGGACAGCTTTGCAAGACTTAAGGAAGTCAATGAGGATTCCAGAGGCTGGCTCACTATTTATGATACAAATATCGATTACCCGGTAGTTCAGGGTGATGATGACCTGGAATATGCTTCCAAGAATATCTTCGGCAAGACAAGCATTACCGGTGCGATCTATCTTAAGACTGAAAATGCTGAGGATTTCAGCGATCCTTATAATGTTATCTTCGGTCACCACATGGATAACGGTGCTATGTTCGGTGATCTCGAGAAATATAAGAAAGAAGATTATTTCAATTCCCATTTGGGCGGCTGGCTCTATGCTGACAGCAGATATTACAGACTTGACGTTTTCGCTGTAATGATGACCGATGCCTATGATGAGAATGTTTATAATATCGAAGCTCTTACGATAAATGAGAGAATCGACTATATTTATACGAATTCGTCTTATTACAGGCAATTAAGCGATTCTGACAGAGAGTCACTTGAATTGTTCGAACAGGAGGGCGTTTCAGTTCTGGACGAACTCCAAAGATCAGGCAATCCTGCTATGGTGATTGCACTCTCGACTTGCGAGTCTGCGATTACAAACGGTCGAATCGTCGTTTTCTGTATGGCCACACCTGTAGATGCTAAAGACCTTCCCGGCTTTAACAATAATGGCGGTGAGGATGGCGGTAATAATCCTAAAAATGATACCGAGACTCCTAGTATTATCGACAGACTCACCGCAATTGGCCATCCTTTCGGTTCTGACAAATGGGCTTTCCTTAACGTAGTATGTGTTATCTATTGCATCTGCGTTGTTTTGCCCTTCAGAAAGACCAAGTACAAATTCAGCCAGAGCGGTGCAGCCAAGAAGGTTAAAGATCTTTATTCCGGATACGGATACAGCGGTGCCGATGCTATGGCGGTCATAAGATACGGCAATAAGATCAAGAGCAAGCTCAGAAGCTACCGTATCAGGCTAAATGTCGGCACAGCCATTGAGATCATTATACTGTTCACGTCTGTTCTTGCGTTCTTCCTGACTGAAGATATGACGACCCCTGTAGTCATGTGCGACCAGTACACTCCGGTCATGATTGCAATTAGTGCTTTAATGTTTGTCATTGATGTTGTATGCTTTGTTTATAGAGATATAAGAATTTTGACACCTGAAGAAGTAGCACAAATGAGCAAACCGGAAGGCACGAACAATGGTAATTGAGAACTTACTGGCAGCTTTTGAGATCTGGGGTATCCTCATCTGTTCCGGCATCGGTATATATTTTTTTCTGGTCAGAAAAATCAATAACAGAGCTGATTCGGTAATGTGTACCATGCAGTTTATCTGCGCTGCGACACTGACTTTTGATGTCGGAGTTGTAATCAGTCAGGGCGTCAATGAGCCCTGAGCAAAGATCGTTTTCCAGGCTTCGGAACTGGCCACAGTGCTCCTTCAGTACCTTATGGTCGCTTTGTTCGTAGGTTATGTCAAATACCTCTCCCGGAGCGGCAAGGCAGCAAGGGTTTTAGCTTTGATTGCTTATTTCTTTGCGGCTTTCTGCGCGCTGCTAGCTATAATTTCTGCAAAGTACACACATTGGTACTATCTGATCGACGAGCAGAATGTCTATCACAGACAGCCGTACTATCTGGTCGCGATTGCTTTGTCCGGCATTTTATATCTGCTTGTAATCCTTCAGATCATATTGTGCTCTAAAAGGCTTATGCCCAGGCAGATCGTCAGCCTGTTGCTCTATGTCACGATTCCTTTCCTGTTTGTCATCCTTCAGGTCATGCTCAAGCCGTCAATAGGACTTCTTAATATCGGAATGGCAATTTCCCTTATTATCGTCTTTATCGCCAACAACGTGCGGATCTCGTTGATGGAGAAAGAACTTAACAATAAGGTCCTTCAGCAAAACATGGTCCTTTTGAACCAGAACAAGGTAATAGCCGAGAAAAAGGAAGAAATCGAGAATCTCCAGCTCAATATGGTCATTACGCAGATGCAGCCGCACTTTGTATTTAATGTCCTTAACATAATCTATTACCTCTGCGCTAAAGATACGAAGCTTGCCCAGACTGCGATCGACAGATTCTCAAGTTACTTGAGGGCTAATATCGATTCGCTTGTATCTGACGAACTGGTTCCTTTCAGCAAGGAACTCGAACATGTTAAGAATTATCTTGATCTTGAGAAGCTCCGTTTTGATGATGAGCTTGAACTCGTGTATGACATCGGTCCGTCTGATTTCCATGTTCCAATGCTTGTTGTACAGCCTTTGGCAGAGAATGCAGTAAAGCACGGTATTGCTAAGAGCCCGAACGGCGGCAGGCTGATCATCCGTACCATCGAAGATTTTGATAATTTCTACATTTACGTTATCGATAACGGTGTAGGATTTGATCCGGATAAGAAGCACGCATATGACGGGCGTTCTCATATCGGAATAGATAATGTCCGTTTGAGGATCGAGAAGAGGGTAAACGGCAAGCTTGAATTGTTCTCAAAGAAAGGCAGGGGCACCACCGCGATAATCACTATCCCTAAACTGCCTGGAGAGAAGAGTGCCGTAAAAACTGATGATGATCTGAATGAAGCTGCAGGCACTGTTGATTAATAAGGAGACTTGTTGAATGAACATTATAGCTGTGGATGATGAGAAGTTATCATTAGAAGCTCTTGTTGCTGCTGTTAAGGAGAATCTTCCGAATGAGACCATCAATTCATTCAGAAGTACTACTGATGCTGAGGTCTTTGTAAGCAGGCACGGCTGTGATATCGCTTTCCTTGATATCGAAATGAGAGATGTCGACGGTATAACTTTGGCAAAGAGAATTCAGGAGATAAATCCGAAGGTTAATATCGTATTCGTTACAGGTTACGGTGATTTCACCGGTGAAGCCTTCTCACTTTATGCTTCTGCTTACATCATGAAGCCTGTTACTACCGAAAAGATCAAGAAGGCCCTGGAGACCTTAAGATACGGCAGTGTCCTTGAAGAGGGACGCTTAAAGGCTGTAACTTTCGGTAATTTTGAAGTTTATTACAATGGCGAACCGATAAAGTTCGGATATAAGAAGACAAAAGAGCTTCTGGCTTATCTTATCGACAGAAGAGGCGCAATGTGCACCAATAACGAGATCATTGCGGTGATTTGGGAAGATGATGATTTCGGAACAGACCGCCAGGACTACTTAAAGAAACTCAAGCAGGATCTTACCAAGACGATGAATGAACTCGGTGCTGAAGATGCTGTTGTAAAGCAGCGTGGACAGATCGGTATTAACCCTAAGCGCTTTGAATGTGACTATTTCAAGTATCTTGAAGGCGACAGTACGATCCTGAATTCCTATCAGGGTGAGTATATGTCCCAGTACAGCTGGGCTGAGTATTCTATTTTTAAGCGAAACAAATAATGATATATCTCTCACAAATGTGCTAATATCATAAGCGTAACCTAAGCAATTATATTTTTGGGGATTAATAGGAGTTGCTTATGAAAAGATTTATCTGCAAAGCAGGTGCAGTACTGCTGCTCGCTTCTATGATGCTGTCTATAGCATCGTGCGGTAAGAAAAAGAATGCCAAAAAGGCCACTGTAGTCGCTGAAGATACTCCTTGGTTTGACATCAATACTATTGATGTTGATTCTGGCGCAGACCCTGAGAAAGAGATAGAGTCTGTAAACCACGAGTTCTGCGGTTCAGATGACAAGTATCTTGTCGTGCGTTCTTCCGGAAGGTATATGGAACCGCCTGAAGATGAGATCGACTGGGATAATTATAATTTTGAAAGCTATAACTTTAGCGTTATCGCCGTGATCGACAGAGAAAAAATGGAGACCGTTAATACCATTGATCTGTATAACGGTCTGGATACGGGGCTGCTCACACATGAACATGTTGATACAGCAACATATGTTGACGGAAAGATCACCGTAAAGACAAACTCAAAGGAAAGAGACTATGATCTGCTGACGGGAGAGCTGCTTGATACCAGACCTTCGACTACTTCAGATCTTGGCTCGAGTTCGCAATACTATAAAGTCGGTGATTATGTTATCGATGCCGAGACAAATTGGGACGAGAACAGCAGAAGCAACAGTTATCTGAACATCAAAGCACCGGACGGCACATTTTCGAAGATAGATATGAACGAGCCCGGCAAGACAACTTATGTTATGAGTGTTCTGCCGCTGGATGATACTACAGCATTGGTGCCGGCTTTGGTCAATAATGAATATGTCTTCTATGAGCTTGACCTGACCACGAATAATCTTAAGGAGGGAAAGGCGAAGGATTACGAGTGGCTCGATACAAGTGCACTGGGTCAGGCGCTTATCGGAACTGACGGTCTGGCATACAGCAGAACAGAAAACGGCATTTCCAGGATAAATACGAAGACCAAGACTGTTGAAGAAGTTTTCAATTACAATTGGTGCGGATTGAACAGGGCAATTGTGGAGAGTTATTTTTTCGATCTTATAGAGTGTTCAGCAGATAAGCTGGTCTTTATCGGTCAGACAGAACCGGCATCGATGTATCAGAGTGAGCCCGGGACGTTCCAGATCGTGGAGTTTGTTAAGGCAGATAAGAATCCGCACGCGGGTAAAACCATTCTGGAGCTTTTTGACTATTATCTGGATGAGAATACAGGTGCCGCTATCGTAAAATTCAATGAGAACAACGATAAGTACTATATCCAGGTTTGTGACCGCTATAACTTGGCTGATATCTTTGACAGTTCTGCTTACCCGGATTATATGAATGAAGATGATTGGAGCAGGTATTTAATTGATGAAAGATCCGCAATGAGTAATGCGCTTGCGATGGATATCATCAACGGCGAAGGCCCCGATATCCTCATGAATACAAGCAAGTACGGCCAGCTCAACAGTCCGAACTGTCTGGTAGACCTTTCACCGTATGTAAAAAAGCTTGATTCCGATAACTATTTCACAAACATTATCGAAGGCTCGAAAACAGAAGGTGCGCTCTACCAGCTGTCTGTCAGCTTCTCGATAGCGGGCATCTATACAGACGCAAAAGAAGCAGGAGCCTCAGGAGTCGGTTTTACGCTTGATGAATATCAGTCGTTTGTAAAAGACTCTTTGAATGGCACAGATATTATTGTTTCAGGACAGGCGATCTATTTTGCCGATCTGTTTAATTCCATGAACGAGAAATTCATAAAAGACGGCAAAGCAGATTTCTCAGGACCTGAGTTTGAAGCGCTTGCTGATTATGTAAAAAACAACGTGCCTGAAGAAAGCACCTCATCAGATGACATCCCGTGGCAGATTTACAATTATGCCGATTTTGGTACTTGTTACGGTATCGGAGGATTCTATTGGAAAAAAAGCAGCATGGTCAAAAATCCGACGATTCTGGGCGGCCCTTCTCTTGACGGGCGTGGTCCTTCGTTCTCGTCTAAATGCTCTGTCGCGATCTCGGCCAATGCTGTCAATGTTGATGCCTGTGCTGAATTTGTGAAGATCCTTCTTTCCGATGAGATTCAGACATACATAGCCATGAACGATTATTTCGTCCTGAACCGCAATGCTTTCAGAAGCGGCGGTGAAGCAGCAAACGATTACTATAACAAGGGCGGAGCAGAAAGCGCTTTTGCATCCGGAAGACCCTATAACAATGGCGTGAAGTACACATCTGCAGATATTGATAATATCGAGAGGATCATCTTAAGCTGCTCGAGGCTGCAGTATGAAGATCCGGCCATAACCATAATCCTTATAGAGGAGATGCCCGCATATTTCTGTGACCAGAAAGATCTTTCCAAGGTAATCAAGATCGCCCAGGACAGAGCGCAGAAAGTGCTGGACGAAAGAGATTAAAAGCAAAATATAACCTCCGTACTTCAGACAGTAATTTGCTTCGCAAATTAACTCGTACGGAGGTTTATTTTGCTTTTGTCCGTTTAAGTCAAATCGGATGGTTGAGCAGTAGTGATATAATCTGAAAAACTAAAGAGTTGAGCAGGGAATATGTTAAACCAGTTTTCGAGAACAGAGATCTTATTGGGAAAGTCCGCTATGGAGCGTCTGTCTAAAAGCCGTGTAGCAGTATTCGGCATCGGCGGAGTCGGCGGATATGTGTGTGAAGCACTCGCGAGAAGCGGAGTCGGTGCTCTCGATCTGATAGATGATGACAAAGTCTGCCTGACGAATATTAACAGGCAGATCATTGCGACCACAAAAACAGTCGGAGAATATAAGACTGACGTTATGCAGGCGCGCATTCTTGATATAAATCCTGAGGCGGAAGTTCACACGTATAAATGCTTTTTCCTTCCCGAGAATGCATCTGATTTCCCGTTTGATAAATACGATTATGTAGTCGATGCCATTGATACGGTCACGGCTAAGATCGAGCTTGTAATGCAGTGCCGGGAGGCGGGAGTCCCGATCATCAGCTCGATGGGAGCAGGTAATAAGCTCGATCCTGCTAAGTTCCGTGTTGCGGATATCTACAAAACCCAAATGGATCCGCTCGCAAAAGTGATGCGCCGTGAACTTAAGAAGAGAGGCGTGAAAAATCTTAAAGTAGTCTATTCAGAAGAAGAGCCGGTCCTTCCGGTTGAAGATATGACCGAAAGCCAGGCGGACTGTGAGTCAGAACGACCTGATTCTAAGCGCAGAAGCATTCCCGGCAGTACGGCCTTCGTACCGTCTGTGGCCGGACTTATCATTGCCGGAGAAGTGATCAAAGATCTGACCGGTGCGTAGGGTCTGGTTTCACGATTAGAAAAGAAAAAATAAAACCTCTGTACGAGTTAATTTGCGCTTGCAAATTACTGTTTGAAGTACAGAGGTTATATTTTTTCGCCTTGGTGGAGATGAGGAGAATCGAACTCCTGTCCGAAACCTCTTCCTCCGGGACAATCTCCGGGTGCAGTCGACGGATGAATTATTCCTATTCCCGCGTGGCCCATCGACGGGCGTCGGTTCCAGTAGCTTCATAAGATTAAAGTCGCTAGCCGGCGCAAAGCTTAACCGGTAGGACTGCCTGCTTAACCTCTCTCAGGCGAGGTCTTCGGTGTACGTACACTCCCGCGAGAAGATAGGCGGGAGGACGGTAGCCTTAGGCTGCTACGAGCTCTGTGTTGTCTGCAATTACTTGCAATTCCCCGTTTTTTAAGGAGGCACAACGAGGATCCTCCACCCGCTTTCCCGACCTCAGAAGCCCCGTCGAAACCAGTGCATCCCCGAATCAGAAAATAATTGCTCCGGCCTGACAACTTAGGCCGAAGCAATAAAGCTTATGCGTGATTATACAATCTTATAAGCGAAAATCAAGTTTCTTCGTCGAAACCCAGGTCCTTAGTTACATCGTAGGGCTCGAAGCTCTGGCTGATAACATCCTGTGCTTCTTTGAGTTCCTGATTGTCTGCTTCATCATCTGAGACATAGGGCTCAGGTGTGAGACCTGTATTCTCAGGATAATCAGTTTTATAAGGATCCAGACCGTCATACTTCTTGTAAGGGTTGCCCATTACTTCAGTTCCGCAATAGTAACACTTTAAAGTGAAAGGGAGGTTTTCCATAGTCTGGAGGCCCTTGCCGCAGTTCGGACATTCGGTAGTGTTCTTGAAGTTCTTTTTCTTCTCGAGAAGAACAGCTTCGTTCAAAGCCTTATCGAGCTGCTCATTCGTGATGCCCTTATCTTTGAGAAGGATCCACATGGCGTGAAGCAGATATTCCTGCTTGGTTACAATGTTCTTAAGATCTTCAACTTCCTTAAGAGCATGGAACTCGCCTTTGATATCCTGATCTTTCTGGCCGGTTACTTCGCGAAGAAACTCATCGGCTTCATTGGTACTCCTGAGCTTGGACATATCCTTGATTGACATTGGATCGATACCTTGCATAAATTACCTCCTGTATGTTGATGAAATATAGATACCCTGAATCTACTATAACAAACTTTTTCAAATTTCAATTGCGCAATATTTTTGACTGTCAGCCGCCAAAGAATTCGGCGACGGCAACGGCAGTATTGTAAGGAGTCTCGGGATCACCGAGCAGAGCATCGTCAGAAACGTTGGAAAGATATCCTACGACAAGCTGGTATGACTTAATGGAATCCGCGTGGTTAAGCCCCGTGTACATATTGGACTGGACGCATCCTAAAGAAGCTGAACCGATGGAAGATGCTACGGCTTCAGCCAGTTTCTTGCCGTCATTAGCAGCAGATGATGAATACTTTCCTGTGGAAGGAACGTAAACTTTGACGCCGCTGATATCTTCGTCAGGCGCGCTGTCTGCATGAAGTCTCAAGAAATAATCAGCATTGTAATCCGTTGCTATCTTTGCGCGCTCGATGTTAGAAATGTCTATATCATTTGTATCTCTTGTGAGGATGACCTTTGCGCCGCAGCCTTCTAAGTATTCCTTCATTATGACCGCGTACTCAAGGGTGAGCTCGTACTCTTTTGTTTTGCTTACTACGCCGATTGCACCTTGAGATGCACGTTCCTTCTCGGCTGTTGTACCGGGAATGGATTCCTCGAGTTCAGTATCAGCTTCAGCCTGGTGACCCGGATCGATGACAATGACAAGACCTGACAGATCAGGATGATCATCAGGGATAGGAACGGGTGAGGGAGTAGGTGTAGGAACAGGCGTGGAAGTGGGGTAAGAATTGCTCGGTTCAGGTCCGATGATGCCTGGGTCAGCTTCAGTATCAAAAGTTTCTTCTACGGGCATTCCGAACATCTGGTTGAATTTTCCGTCGATCTTTTCTTTATTAAAGATGTAGATCATATACAAAGCTCCTACAACAAATAAAGCTGTAAGGATACCGATGATTATGCTCGTGGAAGCGTTCTTCTTAGCAGGCTTCTTTACTTCTTCTTCGGGCTCGTTAACGTGAGTGGCTTCGATCCTCGGAGGTGCTTCTTTCTTAAGAGCTTCCTTCGGTGCAGGTGCTTTCTTGGGAGCCGGTCCCTTATCGTTTACGGGCCTCTTGTGATTAATGCCTTCGTTATGAGGAGCAGGTTTGCCTGAAACGGGCTTCTTAGAAGCGGGGGCTTTGCCGGAAACCGTTTTACCCGCAGGTGTTTTTCCGACCGGTGCTTTGCCTGCAGGGGCTTTTCCTGAAGGAACTTTACCCTGTGGTGCTTTACTCTGTGGAGCTTTACTCTGGGGAGATTTTCCTTGTTGAGCCTGTCCCTTTTGAGGAACGGGCTTCTTGCCCGGTGCAGGCTTTTTGCCTGAGCCGGAAGGCTTGGAAGCAGGGTAGGCCTTGGCTGGTTCCTGCTTCTTATTCCTGTCATCGTACTTTTTTACAAAGTCATTGATGAAAGGTTCTCTCTCTGCTTGGGGAAGACCATGAAGACGCTCATAAAGAAGCTTCCTTTTGTCTTCAGGGAGCTTCGAAAGTATCTGTTTAAACTTTGCAAGATTATCTTCGGGCATAAGATCCTCCAATAAGGATAATACCATTCTTTATCAAACCGACAAAACGTTTTTGAGGCTATATTGAGGGCTTTTCAGCACGCCTGGAAAGAATTCAAAAAGGAGCTTTTCGCGCCTTAGGAATTGTTTAAAACTTAGTATTGAACAATAAACAGTAGTGTGCTATAAATGATAGTGACGGTGGTGGCGCTAAGGAATAAGGGGCGCCCCACGTCAGTCAAATCGGAATGAAAGGGGATTTGCCAATGAACAGCCAAATCAAGAAGGGCATTCTCGATTTGTGCGTGCTGGCCTTGTTGGAACAGGGTGACAGTTACGGCTACGACCTCGCAGGTAGCCTCGCACGCAAAGTCGAAGTAGCAGACGGCACTGTTTATCCGATACTGCGCAAGCTCGCTTCTGAAGGTGTTGTATCAACTTACCTGCAAGAATCGCAGAACGGGCCCCCGCGCAAATACTATCATCTCACCGATTCCGGACGCAGAAAGCTTAATGCTGACCGCGGGGAATGGTTGAAGTTCTGCGGGGAAGTAAATGCGATACTTGAGCGAGGAGAAACGGGAGGAAAAGCCGATGAATAAGACCGAATATCTTAACAGGCTCAGCAATGAATTGGGGCACATGCCCTACGGCGATGTCAAAGACATCATGCAATCCATTGAAGAGCATTTTGACTTAGGCGTAAGTGAAGGCAGAAGTGAAGCCGATATCGCCGAGAGTTTGGGAGATCCCAAGGAACTTGCTAACGAATTTAAGGACGGCGCCAAGTTCAACCAGATCATGAAAAAGCGCAAGAAGGTTGATAACGGCCGTGACGGCACAGGCAGGATATTTGTGGTAGTATTCAATATTTTCGTCGGTGTCGGTATGTGGCTTGTACTCCTTGCAGCAATCATTGCAGCTTTGTGCTTCCTTGGTGTTGATCTCGGAATTATCGGAGTTATCGTAACTTCGCTCATCATGGGTAAGTTAACAGAGTTTATAGTTCCATTTATATTCCTGTTGCTCACTCTTATCTTCGTGGCAGTGTTCCTTGTTATTTTGTTGATACTCGGAATCAAGTACTACGGAAAAGGCCTCAAGGCATACATCAGATGGAACAGACACGTATGGAACTACGGTCTGGGGGAGGACTAATATGAGTAAAGGTGATATTAAATTATTGATTACCGGCGCGATCGCTCTCTTCATGGCATGCTTCTTAGGCATAATCACATTGATAGTTTTCGCGGTAAAGCTTGGCGGCAAGGCAATGGAATACGACTGGAAAGGCGCTTTCGGCAATTCCTGCGCATCATCCGCAAGTATAGAAGATTAAAATTCGGGATAGGGATAGATCAGGGGCTGTCTTGCAAGGAAGGCAGCCCTTAATTATTCTTAGATAGAACAAATTAATCGGAGTCACTAAATGGAACAGGATAAAGAACTTGAGTCGAGAATCGAAGAAGTCCTCAAAGCTGAGAAAGAGAATCAGATCCCGCGCATGACCAAGCGCGATTACATCATAGCAGCGGTAATAACGATCGTATGCCTGCTTGGAATCATCGGAGGATTCTTCCTATGAGCCGCAAACATGATGTAAATAAAGAAGTCGAAAAAGAAGTATATTGCGGAACATTGCCTGTTCTGCCCAAAGAGCGAAAATATGGATTTTTAGATGCTCTCCTGGTGTTGTCAGGATACTGCATCGCCACCTGGAGTTATACCCAGGGCTCATATCTTGCAACCCTTGTAGGATTCAAGCAACTCCTGATAGGAGCATTCCTTGCGGCTATCTTTATGCTCCTGATCTACCAGATCCCGGTAATAATGTCGACCAGATACGGTATCGATATATGGATATGGCTTCGAAGTGTTTTCGGGCCAATGGGAAATAAGATAGTAACCATAGTAATAATCGTCATCAATTTCCCGTGGTATGCAGTGTGTTGCGAACTGTTCGCAGACTCGATGGAAAATCTTCTGGGACTGTTCGGAATACAACTCTTTAGCGGGGCACATCTCATATTAAGTCTCTCATGCGTAGTTGTCGGAACGGTCATTGCCCTGCGCGGCGTAAGCACGATCACATGGACTACAAGAATACTTGTCCCGCTCCTTCTCCTTGTCGGTGTAGCGGTAGTCGTCGTAGGCTTTACATCAGTCCCTATGGATGTCATCTGGAATTACCAGCCTGAGCTGGCAGGCGATGCGGACAAGACGGTTAATTACGTCTTAAGCATCGAAGCTAACTTCGCGTTCGTTATCACGCTTGTCGGAGGTATGGCTGAGGTCCCGCGTCTTTGCAGATCCGAGAAATCGGGATATTACGCAGGCGTTCTTGGACAGGGCGCTGCAGGCTCTTTCTTCGTAGTCGTCGGCGCTGTCATGGCTATCGCAATGCAGCATGTTACAGGCGCAATGGTTGACGATCCTACGCTCATGATGGCTACGTTGTCAGCTCCGATTCTCGGTCTTTCTTCGCTCCTGCTGGTAGCATTCGCGAATATCGGAACACAGGCCGTCGGTTCTTATATCTACGGCGTAATGCTCAAATCGACATTCAAGAAAGTCTCCTATAAAGTCCTTGTCCTGATATTAGGACTTTATGTAGCATTGCTTTGCGTATGGGGCAAGATCACAGAATACTTCGGAAGTTTCCTGACGATCGGTGCATGCGTATATGCGCCTTTGGCAGCACTCCTCTTCGTGGATTTCTTCCTGGTAAGGAAGCAGAAGATAGATTTAAAGAGCGCGTATGAACTGCCCGGCCATAACGCTTACAAATATACCAAGGGATTTAATATTGTCGGCGTAGTCTGTCTGGCATTGGGCTTCGGTTTTACTTTGCTGATCTTCGATCCGATCCGCGTCGTGATCCATAGCAAGATACTGTTCATGCTGACGCCTACGTTCGCTTCATTCCTTTTTACGGGCATGCTTTATTATCTGCTCTGCAAAATACCGGGCATAAGACTTATGTCAGAAGAGATACATATGCGGGTCCTGATAAGAAGCCTTTCGACAGGGCAAAGACACCACCGAGGCAGAATCTTCTGATGCTGCCCCTTATTTGGCTCGCGTGCAAGGCAATTGTGTCGCCTTATAAGCTTAAGATCGACAAGCACAACATGGAAGGCATCAAGCCGCCGTTCCTTGTCTATGGCTCGCACAACTCTTTTATGGATTTCTATGTAACTCCGCTGGCTTTAAAGCCTTACAGGGCAAATTATATTTCCGAGCTCGAGGGTTTTGAGAATTTCGGTGAGTGGATATACCGCCAGGTCGGATGCCTCGGAACGCGCAAATTCATTAACGACCAGCACCTGATAAAGAACATTATCAAGGTTATCAAGCGCGGTGACGTCATGGTCATATATCCTGAGGCAAGGTATGCCAATGTCGGTACCAACTCTCATCTGACGCCTTCCGTCGCCAAGCTCGCGAAGCTCCTGAAGGTCCCTGTCGTTACAATCAACATGCAGGGCAACTATCTGCAGCAGCCTATTTGGAACCTCAAGGAACGCAAAGGCGCGAAGCTGCACGCTGATCTTAAGTGCGTAGTAACAAAAGACGAGATAGATAAGCTTTCCGTAGACGAGATTCTCGGAAGAATCTCAAAGGAGCTTACTTACGATGAGTATAAGTACCAGCTCGAAAACAAGATTGTTATCGATGACGAGTGGAGAGCAGAAGGCCTGCATTATCCTTTGTACCGCTGCAGAAAATGCGGCAAGGACTTCGCTATGACGACATCAGGCAGCAAGATCACCTGCAAGTACTGCGGCGATTCATACGAGATGGATGAATACGGACAGCTTCATTCAGAAGCAGGTGAGACGATTCATATCCCTGACTGGTATGAATGGCAGAGAGGCTTTGTCCATGAGGAGATCAGGGAAGGACGCTATAAGCTCGATATCCCCGTAAGGATATGGGCTCTTCCTAATGCTGTTAACTTCGTTGATTGCGGAGTGGGAAGGTTCATACATGACAACAGCGGTTTCTCCCTGGAGTTTGATAACTACAGGTCTGAAAAACACGAGACTTTGAGATTTCCTGCCAAGTCTATGACATCTCTGCATACTGAATATGATTATCGCGGAAAATACGGCCCTTGTGTAACGCTGTCGACCTACGATGACACGTTCTTCATCTATCCGACTGATGAGAGCAGGGATGTGTTCAATCCTACGAAGATACAGTTTGCGACAGAGTTCTTGGGCGGACTGTATAAGTGAGTGTTAACTGATAAATCCAGTTTTCGCGAATTCAGATAATCGAAAATATATTTTTAACTGAAATGGAGACTATTCGAGCCCGAAATAGTCTCCAAAAAGTCATTTTCGCCGGAAAAAGACTAAATGGAGACTATTTTGCCCTCTTGGAGTCTCCAAATCGGCACAAATGGAATAATAGCGCCTGCAAAGAAAAAAGGCTGCCTCAGTAATCTGAGACAGCCTTAAATATATAAATGCAATTTTTACTTAGCTTCGAAGTTTGTCTCGGGATCCCAGTGCAGATCTTCCTGTCTATGCATCCAGTTGGACAGAGCCTCGGTCATCTTGTGAGCATCATTGTCAAAATCCTCGCCGCGCATGGGTTCGCCGACATAGATCCTTATCTTGCGGCGGTGTAAGCCGTTGAGCGGATGGGGTTTCTTGGATGTTCTGGGCCAGATCTGGTATGCACCTGCGATATAGACGGGAACCATGGGGACGTTTGCCTTGATGGCAAGATAAGCAGCGCCGTCCTTCATCTCGGCGAGTTTGCCGGTGTGGGATCTGGTGCCTTCAGGGAAGACGAAGCAGATATTGCCTTTCTCGATCTCCTTTTTAGCCTTGATGAGACCTCTTACGGGATTGCCGTAACGGTCTACTGCGATGCCTCTTCCTACTCTCATGATGAGGCGGCCTAATTTGCCGTGGTTAGTCTCAAGGTCAGAAGCCGCAAGGCAGCACATCCATTTGAAGTGGCCTTTGGGAAGATAGTCAATGATAAGAACGCCATCCGGATAGCTCTGGTGGTTGGAAGCCACGACATAAGGATTGTCTTTAGGGAAATTCTCTCTGCCGATACATTTCATATCACAAAGGATATGGGTAAGGAGAAGGAACCCGTCCTTGGCTACTTTGTCCCAAAAGCCTCTTTTTGTAGGGTATTTCTCGTCAAGATGTTTATGGTGTTCAGCTTTGGACATCTTAGACTCAGATTCCTGAGCAACATTTCCGGTGTTCTCTATATTATTTTCAAGATTTTTATCTTCTGACATAAATACTTCCTTAAGTGGTTCTCGCTTAAATCTAACATATTATACTCAAAAAAGGTATTTTAGCGAATTATTGTAAAATTATTCTCAAATATGTTATATTTGCAAATGCGCTTGTATTTTCGCGACAGCGGGATACGCGCAATATGGAGGTATAATATGAATCCTGTTCAGGGCACGCCCGTTTATACAGCAGAGAAGTTTACGGACTTAAGGGATTTGGTAGTCCGCACGTGCTCCAAATACTCTGAACTCGACGCTTTTATCTTCAGACGCTCACCGAAGTTGTCTGAAGTTCACAGAACTTTTTTCGAGTACGGCAAAGATATCAAGGGTCTTGCAACTTTCATTCTTAACAGCAGCTTTGCAGGTGAGAGACTGGCTGTAGTAGGCGAGAACGCTTACGAGTGGTTTGTCTCTTATAATGCAATATTGTCTTCAGGCGCTATAGGAGTTCCTTTGGACAGAGCGCTTCCTGAAGAAGAGCTTATCCAGCTGCTTCAAAGATCAAGATCACGTGTAATCTTCTACCATCACAAGCATCACAAGATGATGTTGTCGATTGCGGAGAAGATCAAAAAAGGAGAGCTGGATATCCCGCTGGAGATGTTTGTCATCTTCTATAAGGACGGACTTACAGGCAAGACTGCTGATGATACCTGGCCTGACGATGACCGCTTTAAAGACATCTACGATCTTATCAAAGAAGGCAACTTCATGGTCGAAGCAGGCGACAACAAGTTCGAAGACACGCCTATAGATCCGAATGAAGCGAAGATCATTCTGTTCACATCAGGTACGACGTCTATGAGTAAGGGCGTTTTGCTCTCTCATAACAATATCGTTTCCAACGTTTACAGTATCGCTCAGACGCTTGACGTAAGAAGAGGTGACAGAGCTTTCTCGATCCTTCCTCTGCACCACACGTTTGAGAATACCTGCGATTATTTCATCTCCTCATGCGGCGCCTGTATCTGCATGTGCGACGGCTTGAGATATATCGTCAAGAATATGGAAGAGTGGAAGCCTAATGTCTGTATATCGGTTCCTCTTCTTTTCGAGAATATCTATTCCAAGATCGAAGAAGGTATCAAAGCTTCGGGCAAGGAGAAAATCATTGCAGTTGCAAGGCCGGTTACCAGATTCCTAAGAAAGTGCGGCCTTGATATCAGACGCAATGTCTTCAAGGATATCCTCGATAAGCTCGGCGGAAATTTCCGTATGGTCGTTATCGGCGGTGCCGGTATCGACAAGAAATATATCGATGCATTTACTGACTTCGGTCTCCAGTTCTTTATGGGTTATGGTCTTACTGAGACATCTCCTGTTATCTCTGTTACGACCGAAGTATGCGATGTCCATGGCTCTGTCGGCCGCCCTATGAATGGTATTACAGTTGCCATCGATGCTGAAGGCACAGGTCCTAAGGCTGTCGGCGAGATCCTCACCAAGTCCGATTGTATCATGCTCGGTTATTACGAGAATGAGGAAGCTACCAAGGAAGCCATCGATGAAGACGGGTGGTTTCATACGGGCGACATGGGTTACATCGACAAGACCGGCTCTATCCATATCACAGGCCGTGTTAAGTCCATGATCGTAATGACCAACGGCAAGAAAGCCTTCCCTGAGGAGATCGAGGCTGTTATCACCGAGATCAAGGGTGTCTCTGAGGCATTTGTCTGGGGCAACAAGAATGAGCGTGAGGCTATCGATGTTTGTGCCAAGCTCCTCATCAACCGTAAGGTGATCGGTGCTGAGCTGGGCCTTTCCACAGAGCCTGATGACGGCCAGGTCGAAGCTTACCTTAACGATAAGATGCATGAGGCAAACCACAAGCTGCCTCAGTATAAGATAGTTCGTAATTACGTCTTCTCCGAAGAAGACATGATCAAGACAACGACGCTTAAGATCAAGCGTCCGAAGGAGCAGGAGCACATCGAGTCGCGCCTTGCCGAATTAGGTCACACCATGTATGACATGAACGGTAAGAACTTCGATAAGATGATCAAGGCAAATCCTTAAGGGAGTCTTATGTCTTCCATCCGCAAGATCGTTCTCGGCAGCCGGGAAGTCACTATCGAATTCGAACGCAAACGTGTAAGGAATATCAACGTCCGCGTCAGACGTGACGGGACGTTGTATTGTTCTCTGCCATATTATGTTGCAGAAAGGGAAGCTCTTGCGTTCATAATCTCCAAGCAGGACTACCTTCTTAAGTCGCTTGATTCCATGGTATCGGAAGAGAAGAGCAAAAGCCTGTCACGTTCATATGTTGACGGCGAGATCTTTTATGTGCTTGGTAAGCCTTATTCTCTCAGGGTTGTTCAGGGCTCGAAAAACATCTGCCGCGCTGAAGCCGGCATCATCACCCTGGAAGTCAAAGATCCTTCTGATTACCGCTCAAAATACATGACTTATGAGAAATGGAGACGCGCTGCCATCAGGAGCGTGATCATTGATTACTGCAACGAGATTTATCCTTTATTCGAGCGCAAAGGCGTAAAGCAGCCTAAGAAGATAACTTTAGGTGAATACAAGTCTTTCTGGGGCGAATGCTTTGCCAAGAGGGGAGAGCTCAAGTTCAGTTACAGACTTTTCGAGAAAGAAACAGAGCTTATCAGGTATGTTGTCGTTCATGAGTTTGCGCATTTCTTAGAGCCTAATCATTCGGACCGTTTCTGGACGATCGTAGAAGAGATCGTACCTGACTATAAAGAACTCCGCAAAAGGCTTAATTCTAAATAATCTACGAGGCTATTTAATAAAAAATAGTTTATAATAATTTGATAATGCTAACTAACGCTATCAGGAGGAATCACTCATGGGTGAACTTAATCTTGAACGAAGCAAAGTCAAATTCGATACTTGGGAGCGCAAACTCCTTGACTTAAGTACCCGTAATTCACTTCTTAATCTTAGGATAAAAGGTTCATGCATTCCACTCTTTGTTCCGGAATGCTCCAATATCGAAGACCTGATAGCACAGGAGAAGAGCTTTTCCATCAAGTCCAGAGGCAGTGAAGAGCTGACCGAAGAGACTGAAGCAACAGAAGAGCTCCCGGAAGCAGTTAAGCCGGCCGAAGATAGGCCTGAAGAAGCTGCTGAAACTGCATCCCTGACTTTACCTGCTGAAGGCTCTGCACCTTCTGAGGTTTTAGCAGAGCCTGTACAGGAGAACGCTCCGGAATCTGCGTCGGCTGTTACATCTGAAGAAACTCCTGCAGTAGCAGAAGAACCTGAAAACGAGAAGAAGACAAAGAAGGTAAAGGCAATCCCGGCAAAAGATTATTCCATTGTTGATATTGCTGACATAGAAGAATTTAAAGACGTCATCGTTAAGAATTTTGATAAGGGCGTACTTATTTCATCGCTTACCGATGCTGTTCTTGAAAAGAATATCAAGACACTCTACAGAGGTGCTAAGACCTCAATGGAAGAGAACGGCGCCAACACGCTGTTCCTGGCATGCGGTTTTTTGAAGTGGTATGAGAAGGACAGGAAGGAGCCCTGCTATGCTCCGATCCTTCTGATCCCCGTAGATCTTGTTAAGAAGTTCGGCATCAAATATACAATGAGAAGAAGGGACGAGGATGTGCAGTTTAACGTTACCGTCTCGGAGAAGCTCAGACAGGATTTTAAGATCGAGTTCGATACTTTCAGCAAAGAACTACCGACTGATGATAGCGGAGTTGATGTAAGAAAGGTTTTCGACCAGGTCAAGGAAGCAGTTAGCACTCTTAAGGGCTGGGAAGTTATCGAGTCTTGTGTTCTTGGACTGTTCTCATTCTCTCAGTTCGTAATGTGGAACGACATGCACAGCCACAGGGATCAGATCTCGAAAAATAAGATCGTAAAGAGCCTGATCAATGGACAGCTTGAGTGGGATTACGAAGATATTTCCAAGCAGGGAAAAGTCCCTGAGGATAAAGTGTTCCTGCCTCTCGTTGCCGACAGCTCACAGCTTGCAGCGATAATGCAGGCAGGCAAGGATGAAGGCGCGAGCTTTGTTTTGCACGGCCCTCCGGGAACAGGTAAATCACAGACCATTACATCGATAATCGCCAACTGTCTTGCAAGCGGCAAGAAAGTTCTTTTCGCTGCTGAGAAGAAGGCTGCGCTCGATGTCGTTTATAAGCGCCTTGAAAAGATCGGCATTGCACCGTTCTGTCTCGAACTTCATTCCAACAAGGTGCGTAAGAGCTATGTGCTTGACCAGCTCAAGATAGCGAGCGAAGTCAGCCTTAAGGCGAAGGGTGACGGCGATTATAACAAGGCATTAGAGGATATTGCTGCAAAGCGAAATGACCTTGATAAATATGTTAACGAGCTTCACATCAAACGTGGATGCGGCATGTCACTTTATGAACTTATCAATGTCTACGCATCCAATCAGGCTGCCGCTGACTGCGGAGCCTTCGATGACGGCTTCATCAATGAACTGAATGCAGGCAGGATCAAGGAGATCGAGTCTTCATTAGGAGAACTGGTCGCTTCTTCCGGCAATCTTCAGGGCAAGCTCCCGTTCGTCAAGTCATCGGCTTATTCCCAGGACGCTAAGAATAAGCTCCCTTCTCTGACAGAGGCTTATATCAAGGCTTACGATGAATTTATTGCAAGTGTAGACGGATTCGAAAAACTCCTGGCAGACAATAACTGCAGGATAGCAGGTGAGCCCGGTACTATCGGACGCATAGCAGGTCTTTCAGCATGCGGTTCTGCTATAGTTAAGCTTAAAGGGCTTAATCTTCCCAAGGGCCTCATCTGCTGTGATGACACGGAGAGCGCATATCTGTCTTTAAGGGATGCAATTGCCAGTTGTAATGATGCTGTATCCAAGAGAGATAATCTGCTTGCTTCATGGCAGCCTGCATTCCTTGACCTTGACGGTGCAGCTCTTTTGGCAGAGCTTATGACAGCCAAGTCCAAGAACGCACTGATGCGTGGCATGGCAGAGAATAACGTCTATAAGAAGGTCAAGGCTTATGACCTCAAAGGCAGCCGCAAAGAAACTCTCGAGCAGGACTTCAAGCTCCTGACCGATTACAAGAATTCTGTTCAGAATGCGATGAACTATATAGCATCTGTCAGAGGTTATCTCGGCGAGCTTTATAATCCAGGAGCAGGTTTTCCGGGCTTTGATCTCGCTGCGGTTGCAGCTCTTAACGAGCAATCCCACGCGGTATTTACCGGGTTTGCGTCATTTGATCCTACAGGATCTCTTCGCAAACTCGTCGGCAACGGTGATGTATATCTTGCTGATGCCGTTAACGCTTTTAACGGAAAGGCTCAAAACTATAAAGCTGCTTACGATGAGCTTAATGCCGTATACGGACTTGAGTTTGGTGCTTTTGAGCCTGCTGCAGCAATGCTTGAGACTAAGAGGCAGATGGCGCAGTCTCTCCTTGATGACAGTGAATATTTAATAGACAGAATGCAGTTCAATCTCATGGCTTCAAGGTGCGGCGATTATAAGATCTCTAATCTGGTTAAGGCATATGACAGTGGCGCCGTAGACGGCAACGGAATAATCAGTTCGTTCCGCAAAGGCTACAGCAAACTTCTTACTACTCTGATCATTGACAGCTCTGAGGTATTAAGAACATTCAGCGGACTTGTCTTCGAGAAAAAGATAAGCGAACTGTCCAGGGTCAACGATGAATTCGAAAAGCTCACAAGACAGGAGATCTACTTAAGGATCGCTAAGAACCTTCCTGATATGAGCCGCGACGCTAATGTATCTTCGGCATTAGGAATTCTGCAGCATGCGATAAAATCCGGCGGCAGGGGCGTATCTATCAGAACCCTGTTCTCACAGATCGGCGAGCTTATCCTGAAGCTCTGTCCTTGTGTTCTCATGAGTCCTTTGTCATGCGCACAATTCCTTGATCCCGATAAGTGCGGCATGTTTGATATCGTTGTTTTCGACGAGGCATCGCAGCTTCCTACATGTAAAGCAATAGGTGTTATCGCAAGAGGTAAGGAAGCGGTCATCGTCGGTGATCCTAAGCAGATGCCTCCTACGTCTTTCTTTACCGAGCAGATAGATGACGGTGATGACAATTACGAGACGGATGATCTGGAGAGCATCCTCGATGACTGCCTTGCTGTCAGCATGCCCCAGATGTATCTTGAATGGCACTACAGGAGCCGTCACGAGAGCCTTATCACTTTCTCTAATAAGTCTTTCTATGAGGGAAGACTGTTTACGTTCCCATCGCCTGATGACAGGCAGTCGAAGGTCACATTAGTTGACTGCGGCGGATCGTTTGATTCAGGTAAGACCAGGACAAACAAGATCGAAGCCCAGGCTGTTATCGATGAGATCACGTCCAGGGCACACGATCCTGAGCTTTCCAAGTACAGTGTCGGTGTAGTCACATTTAATATCCAACAGCAGGCACTTATAGAAGATCTTTTGGATCTCGCCTCGAGCAAGGATCCGGTGCTTGAGAAGTGGGCATTCGGAAGCGAAGAACCTGTCTTCATCAAGAACTTAGAGAACGTTCAGGGCGATGAGCGTGACGTTATCCTTTTCTCCGTCGGATACGGTAAGGATGAGACAGGAAAGCTCATAATGAACTTCGGACCTCTTAACAGAGAAGGAGGATGGAGAAGACTTAACGTCGCTGTTACCAGATCAAGAATCGAGATGAAAGTATTCTCATCTATCTCACCTGAAGAGATCCGTCTTACGGATACATCTTCAGAAGGTGTTAAGGCATTTAAGAGGTTCCTGCAGTATGCCGCAGGCAGCACTGTATGGGATCAGGATATTGCCGCAACAGGCAGTTCGTCAGATAATTCAGGCACGCCGCTGATCGACAGGAATGCGGCGTTTACGGGCATTGCAGATGATATCTGCAAGCGGTTCAAGGATATCGGATACGATACTGATAAGGGCGTCGGAAAATCCGGCTTCAAGATCGATATCGGTGTTGTATCTCCCAATCAGGAAGGCACATATTGCCTTGGTATCTTGCTCGACGGACCTGTATATGCGGCTTCCGGAACTACTACTTCAAGAGAAATATCACAGATGTCCATGCTCAAAAGCTTCGGCTGGAATATCGTAAGGATCTGGTCTCTCGAATGGTGGGAGAACCCGGACGGAGTTTTCGAGAAATTGGTAGAACTCATAGAAGACTCCAAGAAGACTGAAGAGCCTGAGGAAACACCTGCTGCTCAAGAGCCGGCCCCGGATGAAGCTTCACAGGAGCCTGTAAATGAAGAGCCTGCAGGAGATACAGATGACGGCCCGGAAGTAATCATATACGGCGCGTCTTCTCAAGAAGAACCGGAAGAAACAGAAGATCAGACTCAAAAAAAAACTGACGACATAGCAGAAGGCAGTCCGGAGATAATCTATCAGGCTGCGAGCATAAAGCCAAGAACTATGAGCGCTGCTGAATTCTGTGATGCTATGAATACCAAGTTCCTTCAAGCGAATGTCGTCGCTATCGTCGAACAGGAATCTCCCGTAAGTTCTGATGTTCTTGCTAAAGAACTGATAACGCTTGCGGGTCTTAATAAGATGACGCCTAAGCTTCGCGACCGCTGCGCATATCTGGTTAAGAGCATCGAGAGGAGCGCTAATCTCAGATACACCACACAAAGACTCGACCCTGCATCTGAAGATGATGATGCGGAAGTTATCTTCCTTTGGAAAGAAGGCACTGAGATCGGCAAGGTCATGGATTTCTACAGAATACCCGCAGAAGGTGAGAAACCCAGGAAAGCATCTGATATCCCGGTCCAGGAGGCTGCGTGCGCTGCGCACTATCTTGCCAAGTCTCAGTACGGAATGCCGTATGGCAATCTTATTGTAGAGACTTGCAAGGCGTTGGGCTTTACAAGAGCACCTGAAGATTCGGATAACTACAAGCTCGGAAAGCGTGCGGTAGATTATTGCATCCGTCAGGAACTGCTTGTCATTGACGACGATCAGTTCGTTAAAGCAGCCGAGATGGTATAATAGCCGTTATGAGTGAAGAAGATAACAGCTTGATCAATAAGAGCGTTGAGGAGACTCCGCTTTATGAGCGGCCGGGAGTGCTTAATCCCGATCGTAATGTTCCCATTAACCGTAAATCGGGCGACTATGTTAACGTCCACTACGATAATGAGAATAAGGGTTACCTCAAAGATTCGGATTCTCCGGAGTTTACGGAGAATTCGGTAAACGCCATGAATCCTTTTGAAGACAGCGAGCTTTTAAGTGGTTTTATCAGACCAAAGTCGACAGGTGTAAAGACAGGCGCGAAGAAAGTCGAGAGTAAGATCTTTGTCCCCGAGACAAATACCGAGGCAGTCAGGAAAAAGGTCAGAAAGACTCTTCCGCAAGAAGAACCCCGTCCTGTCTATGTTGCTGAAGAAGATGCGGCTGCTTCAACTGATTACATAGCCGATGCAATGAGCGGAGTAGATACTATCGAGCAGAAGAAGGCAGACCCTTCCGAGACAACGGAAACTTCTAAACTCAAAACGCTTATTTACCTTCTTGCGGTAGTAATTGTAGTAGAGATCGTAGGAATAGCCATTCTTGCTTTGGTCTGACATCCTGCTATCTGTTGACAACGAGTTTCCTTGTGTAAAAATATTTTTATAAAGTGAGTTCTTAATGGAGCTGACAATCCTATTTTTCGGAGGTGAACCATGAGAGTACCTATAGTTGGTCAAATGGATGCAAATTCTGCGGAGATAAGACCGTTTCCTGCTTTGGATGCTGCAGCGAGAGTGACATTGACTGCCAATGACGGCCAGCCCGCTATTTTCCAGGCTGATTCAGTTGAATGCAGAGATTTTCTTGCCGGAGGAAGATCTGATATATGTTTCTGGCTTGACGGAATTCCTGCAAAATCCTGGAGCGCTGTTGTTACCGATCAGAGATTCATCGTTCATAATACATACTCTAAGGGATTGATAGGCAAACCTAAGGAAAAGCCCGGAAAAGCTACTGCAGGACACCTTTATTTCGGTTCGATCTCCAATCTGAGTGCTTTCCTGCATAACGGAACACCTGTTCTTTTGGTCTGCTGCATCAGACAAGACGGTACAAGAACAGCGATTACGCTAAAGTCATCTGATATTGAATCAATGAAGAGATTAGCTTATGAACTTCACGACAGGATCGATAAATGGATAGTAGCCCAGGGCCGCAAGTTTGATGAAGCTTCCGCGGATGAGAAGAGACTCTCTGTTCTGCAAAAGTGGAATAAGTTCAATTCGAGCGTGTGGACCGGAGATAAGGAATACTCGGTATTCGTTCCTTGCAACAGCTGGGATCAGGTGGCTGACAGCCGTTTGTCCTGATGAATAACTTCACCACAGCAAACTACAGGGCTGCCTCAACGGAAGTGAGACAGCCCTGTTAATTTCTGTTACAGAAGAGTGTTTACTTCTTCTTTTTCTTCTTGTTCTGGCTCTTTACGGGCTCAGCCTGAATAATGCCTTCCTTGGACTGTGCTGCTTGCTGATTGTCTTCGAAAACATAGTCCTTTCCCGGCAGTGCAGCGTTGAGGATGATGCCTACGAGTGAGCCGATGGCAAGACCTGAAAGGGAGATATCGATGACAGGCACAGTATTCTCGACCGTCTCGCTCTTGATCTCGACGTCTTCAGGAACATTCGCATCGTAAGTTACCATGAATTTGCCGTCTGCGTCCGCATAGACCTTCTCGCCGTTGACCTCGATGTACTGAACTTCAGATGTTACAACCTTCTTGCCGATGGGGATGTTGATCGCGCCGGCAGCGCTGTATGTGACACCGATTGAGAGTACGAGGATAATGGCAGCAATGATAACGTTTCTGGCTTTGGAGAAATCGATCTTGTTCTCGACAACGTTTCTGACTCCGACAGCGGAGATCATTCCGTAAAGTACGAGTGAGATGCCGCCGACAACAGGTGTCGGGATCGCGGAGATGCATGCTGCGAGCTTAGGAGAGAAGGAGAAGCAGAGTGCGAAGAGTGCTGCAAGTCTTACTACCATAGGATCATAAACCTTGGAGAGTGTAAGAACGCCCGTGTTCTCACCGTATGTTGTGTTGGCAGGAGCACCAAAGAGTGATGCCAATGTTGTTGCAAGACCGTCACCGACAAGTGTTCTGTGAAGTCCGGGATCCTTGATGAAGTTCTTGCCTACTGTTGAAGAGATAGCTGAAATGTCACCAATGTGTTCGACGATCGTTGCAAGAGAAATAGGAACGATCGTAACGATAGCCGTAACGAGGAGGCCTGTATTCATTTTTCCGCCTGTGAAAATGTTGAAGACAGTATCCTGATACTGGAATGGAAGACCGATCCAGGGAGCACTCTTAATGTTCTCGATACTTGCAACGGAGAACAGCTGGAAAGAAGAATTGCCGTTGAAGCAATAGTAACCGTCAACTGCCTGGCCCTGGATTACCGTGAGGAAGATGCAGAGCAGGCATGCGCCTACGACACCGAGGAGGATAGGGATGATCTTGACCATGCCCTTGCCCCAGATATTGCAGATAACGATGATGAGAATTGCAACTATAGCTACTATCCAGTTTGTGGAGCAGCTGTTGATGGCCGTGCCTGAAAGGCAAAGACCGATGGCTACGATGATAGGTCCCGTAACGATAGGCGGGAAGAATTTCATTACACGGTTAACACCGAATAATTTGATGAGTGCTGCGAGGATCAGATAAACGAGACCTGCTATTGCAACACCGAAGCAGGCATAAGGAAGAAGCTCGCGCTCACCATGAGGCGCCAACGCGAAATAACCTGCAAGGAAAGCAAAAGATGAACCTAAGAATGCAGGAACTTTTCTCTTGGAAACGAGATGGAAAAGCAGTGTTCCAAGACCTGCGAAAAGAAGTGTGGCTGACACCGATAATCCGGTGAGAGCAGGAACGAGGACAGTCGATCCGAACATGGCAAACATGTGTTGGAAACCAAGAACAATAACACGGCCGGCACCCAGAGTTTTGGCATCATAGACCGGACCATCCTGAACGGCGGATTTACCCATAACAGACCCTCCCAAAATAGATTATTAGGTTAATAATAGCACTCTTATTTGGAATTCAAGATACAAATTGTCATTTGTTTGTAATAATTTCAAAGTGCCGCAGCTTTGTTTATTGACTTAAAAATTCATTAAATTAAAATAGTCCAAAAGGTGCGTTTAGCCTTATACTTTCGGATGTGAAAAGGAGATTATCTATGCAGTACAAGGATTTTGCGAACGTTCAGGTTATGGATCATCCGCTTATTAAGCACAAGATCTCGCTCTTGAGAAAAGTCGAGACCGGTACTTACGAGTTTAGACAACTGGTAGAAGAGATCGCTACACTTGAAGGCTATGAAGCTTTGAGAGATCTTCCTTTGGCAGACGTTGAAGTCCAGACTCCTCTCGAGAAGACCATGGCTCCCATGATCGACGGCAAGAAGCTTGCTATCGTTCCTATCCTCAGAGCAGGTCTCGGCATGGTTCCCGGCGTTCAGGCCCTTACACCTCTTGCTAAGGTAGGCCATATCGGTCTTTACAGAGATCCTGAGACTCATGAACCTCACGATTATTACTGCAAGCTTCCTGATCCCATTGACCAGCGTCTTATCGTTGTAGTTGATCCTATGCTCGCTACAGGCGGTTCAGCTGTTGATGCAATCAATTCCATCAAGGCTCACGGCGGAAAGAACATCAAGTTCATGTGTATTATCGCAGCTCCCGTAGGAATCGAGAGACTTGCTAAAGCTCATCCCGACATCGATATCTATGTCGGTAACGTTGACAGAGAGCTTAATGAAAATGCTTACATTCTCCCCGGATTGGGAGATGCAGGTGACCGTATCTTCGGTACAAAGTAAGATGCGTCAGAATATATCTTTGGAGGAAAAGTGTTTATGTTAATTAAGAAGGCAGTAGCTTCAGTAATGGCAGTTGCTACTTTTGCAGCCGTATTTACGGCTTGCGACAAGGACCGTGTTAAGAATCCGAGTGATACTAACGGTCCTGATACAAGTGTTCAGTCTGAAGAGGGACAGGGTGATCCCGCTGCGGCTAAGAAGTTCATCGTAGGTTTTGACCAGGATTTCCCGCCTATGGGATTCGTTAATGAAAATAACGAGTATGTCGGTTTTGACTTAGATCTTGCCAAGGAAGCTGCAAGCCGTATGGGTATGGAGTTCGTAGCTCAGCCTATCGCTTGGGATTCCAAGGATATGGAGCTCGGTTCAGGCAACATCGACTGCATCTGGAACGGATTTACGATCAGCGGAAGAGAAGACAAGTATACATGGACTGACGCATACATGATCAACGATCAGGTCGTTGTAGTTAAGAATGATTCAGATATCAAGTCTCTTTCCGATCTTGCAGGCAAGACAGTAGCTGTTCAGAAGGATTCATCAGGACTGGCTGCTCTTAATGACAACGCTGACCTTAAGAATTCTTTCGGCCAGCTTATCGAGACGGATACTTATCTCAATGCACTTATGGAACTTGAGATGGGCAGCATTGATGCCATCGTAATGGATGAGATCGTAGCACGTTATGAGATCCAGACATCCGGCAAGCCTTTCAAGGTCCTTGATGAAGCTGTAGCTTCCGAAGAATACGGCGTAGGATTCCTTCTCGGCAACACCGAGCTCAGAGACCAGGTACAGAAGGTCCTCGAAGACATGGCTGCTGACGGCACTATGGCTAAAATCTCCGAGAAGTGGTTCGGAACTGATGTAACGATCATCGGAAAGTAACCGTTTTTCAAAGAAAAAATCACCAAAAAGACTGCTCTTTGAGGGCAGTCTTTTTATTTCTTGGAGACGTGACTCCGTCGAGTACGCGAGGAACGAAGCGTGCGAGACAATAAACCACCCGCTATGCGGGTGCGCGACAGAAGTTATACAAAGAAGTCACCTTTCCCTATAATCGAGGTGTTCAAGCCGAG